>SVTV01000036.1 GCA_015063605.1 Oscillospiraceae bacterium | reverse complement strand
CGCCACGTGTTGGTTCGCCGGAACCTATCAGCTCATCTAATGTAATATCAAATATATCTGAAATCAAGACAAGAATTGAAACATCGGGAAAGCTGTCGCCGTGCTCATAGCGTGAAATTGCCTGTCGAGTTAGATTTAACCGATCAGCAAGCTCAATCTGTGTCATATCTGCATTTTTTCGTAATCGCGAGAGATAGCCACCGAATTTCTTGGTATCAAACATGATAACACCGCCTTTCTGTATATAATTATATCATAATCGCATATTTTTGTCGAGCAATGGTTGGTTGCCTTGGGGAATGAGCATAGTCTTCACTATGTAGTTGTAAGTATGTCATTCTTTGTTTTGTAAAGTTAACATCGCAAGAAATACCCAACCACGCAATTTGCCAGTTTGATAAAGTTGAAAAATGACCAGATTTCTCCTACATTGCAAAGACTAGTTGAGAATTTACGTCTCTCTTGCTTAACCGAAAACACCGCCAATTTTTCCATCACTCCTCATGCTAGTTGAGATTTGCGCGACATCATTATGAAATTTTCTGTCTCTTTTTCGTTGCCGTCGGAATTTCCAGCCCTCCCGCAATCTTTTTTCTGAAAAGCCTATTTTTGATCCGATTATGAGCCGTTTCAGAAAAAGCAATGCCTTTATATTGAATTTTCACTTGCCATTATAAAAACGGCAAGCTGTCTTTTTTTCTCGCTCTGCAATTCCTTGTCGATACTTCCACCGCGCATAGAAATGAGCAGCTTTATCATGGTTTCGATATCCAGCTTGCGCTTGCGGGAGAAGTTTGCAGCTGGATGAACAAAAGCGGCTTTGTGGAATGCTATCGTCTCTGTGATTGCTTTGTTGAGCTGATTTTTCACCAGTAATGGTATATTTTCTTCTTTCATTTGACTAACCTCATTTTTCAGATTAGCACTAGCAGATAAAACAAAAAGAGAAACAAAACCCGAACGTAGCGGGCATTTGTCTCTCATGTCTCTCCAGTCTCAATTATCTCTCTTGTCGCTCTGATCTACTATGTCTATGTTAGTCTCTCAAAAAATCTGAAAAATGGGGGTATAGATGTCTCACATATATAGGTTAGTCACGCTTGTCTCTCAAAATCTCTCTTGTCTCGCCAGTCTCAAAAATCAGTTTATCCGCTGTGCTTGTTATTATTATATGCGATTTGAGCCGAAAATGCAAGCAACATTTTCTGAATTTTGGTTAACGGAATTGTAAACCCTCGGCATGGCAAATGCCGCAAATCGCGTGATTTGCGGCTTAAGTTAATGACATTGCATTTTTTATTTATTCAATTTCCTCTCAACAAACGCTTTCCACTTTCCCGAGAAGAAGTATATCATTCCGGGAACGGCAGTTCCGTAGGTAGCAAGACCGTATCCCAGGAAGAAGCCGAAAAGACCCATATCGAATGCTATACCGAAAAGCCAGCTTAAGCCGATACGGAGTACGAAGCCGTCGAACACGGCGAACAAAAGGCTGAGCATCGTATTTCCGATACCTTGAATGAAGCCGTTCGTTCCGCGCATCAATGCCATAGCAGGGAAGCACCATATTATTGCGCTGACAAAAACGGGAGCAAGATCCAGGACCTTCTGCTCCGAGGTGAAAAGGCGGAACATGAATTCGATATTTGTCAGATATACAACGGTAAAAATACCGTAAATTATGAAGCAGTATATCCACGCCCAGTATACGCTTCTCTTTGCTCTTTCGTAATTATTTGCAGCAACATTCTGTCCCGTGAAGGTGGAAACGGAATAATTGAGTCCCATCGATATCTTATTTACCGTATCATCGACCTTGAGCCCGATCCCGAAAACTGCGGAAGCATCAACGCTGACACCATTTACAAGGGCGGTGACGAACATCATGGAGATATTAACGGATGCGCTTCTAAGCGCAAAGGGGATGCCCAGCGAAATAAACTTTTTCAGAGCTTCCTTTTCGGGAATAAAGCTTTTAAGAGCAAAGTCAAATCCGAATTCCTCCTTTTTTCGGAAAAGGAAAACAAACGACCAGATAAGTGAAACAGCCTGACCCAGTATCGTCGCAACGGCAGCACCTGCCACACCCCATTTGAAGAATACGACGAATACTATATCCAAAACAAGATTTACTCCTGCGGAAATGATTATGAAAATACACGGATGCTTGGAATTTCCCATTCCCCTCAGTATCGCCGATACGGTATTATATCCGTAAGTGAATATAAGACCGCCTCCGCATATATAGAGGTAGCTTTTCGCCATTTCGAAGGACTCTTCGGGAGTCTTCATCATGCGGAGCACAGGCTCACAGAAAAATATGGGAATAAGCGTCATTACAAGGCTTGCCGCCGCAATAGCGGTAAACTGCGTTCCGATGGTTCTGTTTAACTTATCACGCTTGCCTGCGCCCACGAGCTGTGATATATAAACCTGAGATCCCGTGGTAAGACCGACGCATACCATGGTAAGGAAATTTATAAGCTGGCTTGCGGTAGACACGGCGGAAAGGCCGGGACTGCCGAGAACCTGCCCCACAACTATCATATCCACAATGGAATATACCACTTGCAGAGCATTTGATATCATAAACGGTACGGAAAAGGTCAACAGTTGTACGGGAAGATTTCCCGACGTGTAATCCTTTATCAATGCTTTCTTTTGCATTTTAAAACTCACTTAATTAATGATTTATTTTAAGGAAGAAAACCTATCGGTTTTCACTAAACCTTATCGGTATCTCGCTCATATCAAGCTTATCCGTATAAAAAGCCTTACGAAGGATATGGGCGGGAAGGTATTCGTCATATTTTTCAAACACGGGGCATTCATTCAGACCCGTCAGCTCCTCCGTGGAAATATCGTTTCTCGAAAGGAGCTCTCTCACATATGCGTATACATCGCGGGGACGTGATATATCCGACTTATAAGTAAGATAGTAACAGCTGTCGCTTTCTATGGCGCCGAGACAAAGATCATCAGCGCACTTATATTTCAGAAATCGCTTCAATGTCCGCATGGATTTCGTTCCGAACCAGGGGAACATAACATAGCTTGTATTACCCAAGGGAACGATAAGATTTTTAGTAAACTCCGTGTTCCTGTTGAGGGCACGCACCTGCTCAAGGCGTGCTCTTGCATTGGGGAGAAGATAAGGATATACCGTATCCTCCTCTATTACACGTCTCATCCGTTCAAGGATACGTGTATGTATCTCTCCCTTGTCACCGGGCCATGATATATCCATTTTTCCCTTTACCATGTGAACATATACAAGCTTTCTTGCAAGATCCGCCTCCTCTACCTCCCACACTCTGCCCGCCAGAGCAAATCTGTCGCCTACGGGAGGCACGGAGGTTATCATGCCTATCTCCTCGGAGCCTTGTCTTACGGTGAAATCCTCGGAATCCTTGAATACTGCATAAAATTTGAAATTGTTTGTTAATCTTTCCCCGTTCAGACCGACGATAAGCTCCTTCTCCTCGGTCTGCTCAAGAAAGCCCCTCTTAATCATGGAAACGAGGATATCTCTGTAATCCTCTCTCGAAACGTTTTTAAAGGCTTCCATGGACAGTATCTGCTGTGCAAGCCTTTTCGGAGTGACTGCTCCTCCCGAGGCACAAAGAGAAAGAGTCTGGTGGAAAAGAAGGCTTACGGGCATCTTCTTTTCAAAGGGAGGCTCAATAAAGCGCTCCTCTATGTAAAGCTGAATTATGGCTATTGCCTGAAGAAGCTGCCACGGTATGAGTCTGTAAAGGGGTGCATTGGGCAATATAGGCTCTTCATTGAAAACCATGAGCATTTCCGACGGCGCTCCTCGTCTTCCCGACCGTCCTATCCTTTGCAAAAATCCCGTTACAGTATTTGGGCTTTCCATATTTATTATCCGCTCAAGTCTGCCGATATCTATTCCCAATTCAAGAGTCATGGTAGCACATGCGGTATTGTATTCATTTCTTTTCAATGCACTTTCCGCCTCTTCTCTTATAGCCGCAGAAAGAAATCCGTGATGGATGTAAAATCTGTCTTCCTCATTTCGCACCTCGGCAATACGGCGCATGGTTGCCGTAACATGCTCGGTCTCCTCACGGGAGTTTGAAAAGATTATGCACTTTTTATTTTTGGTAGCGTCGTATACGAACTCGCTGCAATAATCCGCGGCAGGCTTGCCGGGGTAAGGCTCGTTATCCTTCTTTTGAGCCTTTACCGGCTCATTCTCATCCTCAAAGGAGACATCCGGCTCCTCATCGCTTTGGGTATTTGATATATTATCGGAAACGGCAAAGAAATGCTCTGCGGCAAGGCGCCAGCTTATCTCATTTTGCTTTATGTCGATAATGTCCGTATCTCTTCCGCTTCCGTTTCCAAGCCATTCCGATGCTTTTCCTGTATCTCCCATAGTTGCGGAAAGACCTATACGGCGGGGAGAATAACCTATCAGACGGGAGATTCTTTCTATGATGCACCGTGTCTGATTTCCGCGGTCAAAACCCATCAGCGTATGTATCTCATCGATCACTATAAATCTCAATCGGGCAAATATACGGGGAATATCGTTTTTTCTGTTTATAAGCATACTTTCAAGAGATTCGGGAGTGATCTGAAGTATACCCTTGGGATTTTTTATATACTTTTCCTTATGTGCCTGAGGTACATCGCCGTGCCAATGGAAAACGGGTATACCGCTTTCCTCAAGAACGTATTCGAGACGGGAATACTGATCGTTGATAAGAGCCTTCAACGGAGCAATATACAAGACCGTGAAATTATCCTCTCCCTCCTCGGAAAGCATGGAGAGTATGGGAAAGAATGCCGCTTCCGTTTTTCCCGAAGCGGTGGCGCTTGATATTATAAGATTGTTTTCCGTATTGAAAAGGACATTCGCCGCCTTAAGCTGTACCTCGCGGAGCTCTGTCCAATTATTTTTATAAATATATTCTCTGATAAACGGAGAAAAGCGCTCGAATATCTTATTTTGGTCTTGCATAAGGCACACCTCTTTTCACAAACACATTGCCGATATAATTATAACAAATGTTTGCGTTTTGTGCAAGAGTATCTGATAAACCAACGTAAAAAAATCAAGTGCCTTATCGGGTAACGATATATTCCCGATAAGACACCTGTCTGTTTATAGATTCTTATTATCTGCCGACCAATACTCCGCCGTAATATGCACCGTATACACTCGAAACATCATCTGCCAAAGATATGGATTCGCCTCCGATAGTATGTATATATAACATTCCGTCGGAAATATAAACGATCTCCTTATCCGATATACGCTGATAATAGCTAACGTCATCGGCTATCCACTCACCTTCGCCATTGCGGAATAATTTAAGAGTTCCGTCGTCACTGTCTGCGTTGCAAAGTGCAATGATCAAACCGTCATCGTATATCCAGGATGAAGGAGCATTACATTTCGCATCTTCTGCCAATACTCTTTCTTCCTTTCCGTCAAAGCAGAAAAGCTCATCAACCACATCATAGTAATAAAGATTATTGCCTTCGATAGTTACATGAGTGCAACGAGTTTTTTCAAAAACAAAAGCGTCTTCACTTATATCATATACAAGAATGTCTTTATCGCTTGTCAGAAAAACCATCATATCATCGCCCATGATTCCAAAAAAATCACCGGCATTAACACCTTCTATTTCACCGCTCTTTCCATTAGCAAGAGTATAGGAAGCAGAACCGTCCAATAAAGAAAGCAATGTGCTCTTCCTGAAATAATATGAAGCAGTAGTGGGATAGTCTTCTTCATCTTTTGTCTCTATCTCATTTCTTTCGGCACTGGTATACACAACGATCTTCTCATCACCATAGAAATAAGGTTTCCTTATCAATCCAAAGAGATATTCATAACTATCCCAGCTTCTGAGATATTCATCATACTCTTCGTACACCGAATAAAAGGAATCCTCATCCTTAAAGAATTCGCAAAGCTCCTCAGCTGTATCTATATTTCCGCTCCTTCCGAATGTATCTTCGCAAAAGTCTTTCAAAACAAACTTTTCCCAATATTTCTTTACAAACTCTTCTGTACGAACATATTCGAAGTATAATTCAGATATATCTTCTTTGTCGAAATCGTCATAATCATACTCGCTGAAGTCAATGTAGTAACCGTCTTCTCGGGAATATTCTTCATCAGCGTAGTAATCATCGCATATTTTTACGCTTTTCTTACCATCAAAGCACCAAAGCTCATAGCTGATCTCTTCAACTGTTTCCATTTGCAATTCTATTTCCTTACAAAACTGCAATGTATAATAAAGTTTTTCGCCGACCATCTTTTCCACGGAATAAAACTTTTCAATTACTTGCTCTTTTTTTCCGTTCAAGTCAACACGCCATATCTTTTCACTGCAAGAGAAATAAACGGTATTTCCGCCATCATACCAAAACGAATCAAAATCATCCGAAAGTACGGTCTTTTTTTGATCGGAAAGTCTCACATGTTCAATAGTGGAATTGTCGGAAAGAAACACAACACCCTTTCCGTCATCGGTAAGCCAAGCCTGTTGCCACATTCTGCCATTATCCAATTCGCCTATCATTTCTCCGTCGAGATACAAAAACATATCGCCATTTTTGCTTGCCATGTATACCAAGCCGTCATCACGTATATAAGTTCTGCAGTATGCATCGCTTGTAAGCCTTGAAGGCAACTTTGACGTATCTCTTACATCTGCAACGTACAGATTTCCGGTATTACTGCTTAAGTCCGTAAAATAATAAAGCTTTGTACCATCCTTGCTGAACATCGCAGACAAAGAATCTTCTTTGCCCGCCGAAGCGTTTGTAAAACACCTGTCTGCAGCATAAAAAACTGCGCTGCTTTCGGAAAGACAAACAGCCTCTCCGTTTCCGCTGAGATCTGTAAGAAGCATCATTTTTCCGTCTTCCGTAAGATAGGCAATACCGCCGCTCTTCCATATTTCCTTTGAAGGATCCTTGCTGCCGGAATTTCCTTCGCCGGAACAACCGGCAAGTGCGCAAGAAAGCATTACTATTATTAAAAGCAATGCGATTGATCTGTTTTTCATGATCTTAACCACCCTTTGTTGTCGTAGTGCGAACAGCGAACAACTTCGTCCGTTCCCATTTTTAGTTTATGTTAATTATACAACTAATTAATTAAAAAAGCAATAGCAGATTTCTTTTTTGCAAACTCCAAGCATGTACCTTCAGTGTTCAAGCTTGCAAATTCCGAAAATATACCCGTTTTTTATTGACTATTTCCAAACTTTAGGGTATAATATTAATGTATGCGTTTTTTCACCTTATTTTTTAAAAAGCAATAATAAATCATATCATAAAAAGGAAAAATAATAAATGTCAAAACCCGTAATAGCAATAGTGGGACGACCCAATGTGGGTAAAAGCACATTCTTCAATAAGCTTTCGGGAAAGCGTCTGTCCATCGTTGACGATACACCGGGCGTTACCCGTGACAGGCTTTATTGTGAAACGGAATGGTGCGGAAAAAGAATGACCATAATCGACACGGGAGGAATCGAGCCCCGTGAAGACAATGAGATCCTCCGCCACATAGTCACCCAGGCAAAAATAGCAATAGATACAGCGGATGTAATAATCTTCCTGACAGATTCCCGCACGGGACTTACCGCTAACGACAGAGAGATAGCACATCTCCTGAAGAAAACAAACAAGCCTTGCATATTGGCTGTAAACAAAATTGATTCCATCGGCGCTCTGCCTGCGGAATTTTATGAATTTTACGAATTGGGATTCGAGCACGGCCCCTTCCCTCTTTCATCCCTTCACGGCTCCGGCTCGGGAGATATTCTCGACTGCGTATTGGAGCTCCTCCCCGAAAAGGCTTTTGAAGAAGAGGAGGACGACGATATCATAAATGTTGCCGTAATAGGCAAGCCCAATTCCGGAAAAAGCTCTCTTATCAATCAGATATTGGGCGAAACGAGAGTTATCGTTTCCAATGTTGCGGGCACTACACGTGATGCCGTTGACAGCTACTTCGAAAACAGCCACGGCAAATATAACCTTATCGACACAGCGGGTATCCGCCGTCAGAACAAGGTCGAGGATGCCATCGAAAAATACAGCGTTATGCGCGCCAATGCCGCAATAGAGCGTGCCGACGTTTGTCTTATCATGATAGATGCCAACGAAGGCGTTACGGCTCAGGATGAGCGCATTGCGGGTCTTGCTCACGAAGCGGGCAAGGCTTGTATCATCGTTGTAAATAAGTGGGATCTTATCGAAAAGGACAATTCCACCGTCAACCAATTCACAAAGAAGATATACGATGCCCTCTCCTACATGACATACGCTCCCATAATGTTCATCTCTGCAAAGACGGGACAGCGTGTTGACAAGCTCTTCGAGCAGATAAATTACGTAAATATGCAGTCGTCTCTCAGAATATCCACAGGTATGCTCAACGACGTTCTTTACGATGCAACATCCCGTGTTCAGCCCCCCAGCGACAAGGGAAGACGTTTGAAGGTATTCTACATGACACAGCCTTCCGTAAAGCCGCCCACATTCGTTATTTTCTGCAACGATGCGGAGCTTTTCCATTTCTCCTATCAGAGATACATTGAAAACAAGCTCAGAGAGACCTTCGGATTCCGCGGAACACCCGTTAAAATAGTGATCCGCGAAAGGAGTAAGGAAGAGGGTTGAATTTATTGATTAATGAAATTAATCAATAAATTCAACGGAACTTTGTACTTGTCCGCCAAAAGCACGCGGACATTTTGCTGACGCAAAAACGTACAAAGATTCCGGTTTGATCAAAGGGCAAGCAGTTTGTACTTGCCCGCAAAGAACGACTTCCCAAGGAAGAACAACTTCCTTGTTAAGTCGGCGGGCATTTTGCTAAAGCAAAAACGTACAAAGATTCCGTTTGATCAAGGGACAACCGCTTTGCGTTTGTCCACAAAAACGCACACTCACAAATACTCACAAATACATTTTTAATTTCGGAATATATTACATATCGAAAGGAACATCCTATGAATATTTTTCAGATCGGACTTATGCGCCCCCAGCTTGAAGCGGATGCGGCAGTAACGGGAGGCATCATCTTTCAGATAATTCTCGGCTATATTCTCTGCGCCCTTGCGGCATATCTTCTGGGCGGAATAAACACATCCATAATAGCATCAAAAATGTTTTTCGGTGATGACATAAGAAATCACGGAAGCAAAAATGCGGGACTTACAAACATGCACCGTGTATACGGGATGAAGGGCGCCGCCATGACTCTCGTTGGCGACATTCTCAAAACGGTAATCGCCGTAGTTATCGGAATGCTCCTCATGGGTACACCCGGCGGTTACGTTGCGGGCTTCTGCACTATGCTCGGACACACCTTCCCCGTTTACTTCAACTTCAAGGGCGGCAAGGGAGTTCTCTGCGCTGCCGCGGCGATCCTCGTTCTCGATCCCCTCACATTCGCCCTTCTCTTGGTAGTATTTGTTGCCGTAGTCGCTTTGACCAAATACATTTCCGCAGCTTCCATGACGGTAGCATTCTTCCTCCCCCTAGTAACCCACGCATTCCATCAGGATAAGCCTTACATAGTAATTCTTATAATGACATTCTGTATGTTCGGTTTTATCATATGGACACACAGAAGCAATATAAAACGTCTTCTCAATCACGAGGAAAACAAATTCTCCTTCAAGAAAAAATAATTCGACCGATAATTTCCAAAAGAAAGGTAAACATAAATAATGGGATTTTTTGACGCTTTAAAAAAAGGTCTTGAAAAGACAAAAAAGCTTTTCACTCAGGGTGCCGACGATCTTTTCAGAAGCATCCAGGGAAAGCTGGATGACGATTTTTACGATGAACTTGAAGAGCTTCTCATTTTAAGCGATGTGGGAGCATCCGCTTCATCGGAAATAATAGAAAAATTAAAGGAAAAGGTCAAGGAAGACAGAATATTCGACGGTGACGGCGCAAAGCAGGCGCTCAAGGATATTCTCGTTGAAATGATCTCCTTCGACGACAGTGGGCTCAAGCTTAACACAAAGCCCTCCGTACTCCTTGTAATAGGTGTAAACGGTGTGGGAAAGACCACCTCCATTGCAAAAATTTCCAAATGCCTTATAGATGACAAAAAGAGCGTTACTCTTGCCGCCGCAGACACCTTCAGAGCGGCTGCCATTGATCAGCTTGAGGTATGGGCAGGAAGAGTGGGCGCAAAGCTCATAAAGCAGAATGAAGGCGCAGACCCTGCGGCAGTCGTATTCGATGCAGCCGCCGCAGCAAGAAAGAACGGATGCGATGTTCTCATAGTTGATACGGCGGGACGTCTCCACAACAAAAAGAACCTTATGGACGAGCTTTCCAAGATCAACCGCGTCATCGACCGTGAGCTTCCCGACAGCGACAGAGAAACATTTCTCGTTCTCGATGCAACTACAGGTCAGAATGCCGTTAATCAGGCAAAGGAATTTATCCATACAGCCAATATAACGGGTCTTGTCATTACAAAGCTTGACGGCACAGCCAAGGGCGGATTTGTATTCTCTCTCAAGAAGGAATTGGGTATCCCCGTAAGATTCATCGGTGTCGGCGAAAAGGCTGACGATCTCAAGCCCTTTGACGCAAGAGAATACGTTGAAGCGCTCTTCGAATAAAAACATATCATTACTCCCGAAAGAAATATCATCAATGAATAAAACCTTGAATATCCTTGCGGTAGGCGATGTTGTCGCCGAGCCGGGAATGGAATTTATACAAAAAAAGCTTTGGAGCATCAGAGACAAATACCATGCCGATCTCGTCATTCTCAACGGCGAGAACTGTGCAAAATATAACGGTCTCACCTGCGACGATGCCGATATCCTTTACGCATCGGGTGCGGACATTATCACATCGGGCAACCACATATGGCACAAGCGTGAAATATTTGATTACCTCGACGATAAGGAAAACATCCTGCGCCCCGCAAATTATCCCTCCGACTGTCCCGGTCACGGATACACGGTATATGAGATCAACGGACAGCGTGTATTATGCATAAACGTTCTCGGAGTTGTTTTCATGGAAAGCCTCGCTTCCCCTTTCGAGGTAACGGAAGCGATCCTGAAGCGTGAAAAGGGCAATTACGACATATGCGTTGTTGATATCCATGCGGAAGCGACCAGCGAAAAGGCGGCGTTTGCAAGATATTTTGACGGCAGGATAGACATCGTATTCGGTACACACACTCATGTACAGACCGCCGATCTCTGTCTGCTTCCGTGCGGTACGGCTTTTATTACCGATATCGGAATGACAGGTGTCAAGGAATCGGTTCTCGGAGTCGATCCTAAATGCAGTATTGAGCGTTTTCTCAAGAAAATGCCCGTAAGATTTGAGCCCGCAAAGGGTGATTGCAGACTAACGGGCGCATTCTTCTCCTATGATACGGCTTTAAAGAAGATTACCGATATAAAGCTCGTTTCGGAAACATAATCAAAAAGATAAGAGGTCAGATTTCCCGAAAATGGAATCGACCTCTGTTTTTTTCTGACGTTTTGCAGTACGGTTTATTTGGTTGTTCCCGCTTCTATCTTCGAATAATTCCAATCGCCGAAAACAAGACCGTCTTCGCCAACTGTATAATCGTAATCCTTATATCCGTCGGAATCGTTCATGGAATTGAAAAGCCTCAGCTTACCGTTTTCAAGAACGGAGAATTTATTTGTTTTTGTTCCGTTCTTATACACATATCCGTCGTTCTTATATTCGTATGTGTCCTCACCCAATCGGTAATTTCCGTATATGGAGCCGCTTTTATTGTCCGTGCCGTTTGCACCGTTATTATTTCCGTTACCGGCGTTGTTGTTTCCCGCCGTACCGTTGTTGACGGTACCGTTATTCATTTCTCCTGTTTCGTTACCATCCATCATAAGGTCGCAGGAAAACATGGAGAATACTGTGATGACAGCTAATATCATCAATATAATTTTATTCATTTCATTACTTCCTTTCTTGATACCGCAGATAAAACTTATCACCTCAATAACACGATAAACGTATAGCGGTTTATCTGCGTTTTCTCCATTATGATTTACCGCAAGCGTATCTTTTATGCACGTGATGAATAAAAGCTTTTATCACGGCTCATAATAAAAGCGCAAGCGAAAAAACGCTTGAATAACAAAAGACAGGAAAGGTACTCATTATGGTATTATCACAGAAAGAAACGACGTATTTACAGGACCTCAAAAAAGAAGAACAGGATTGTATTGAAAAATATACACGCTATGCATCTCTTGCAAAGGATCAGAAGCTCAAGGATCTTTTCAATGAAATAGGTGCGGCGGAAAAGACTCATCTCGACACGATAAACTGCATATTGAACGGCAACATACCCGATATGAGCACCTCCTCCAAAGGCTCGCAGACCGCATCATCCCCCGCTCCCTCACCTCAGGTCAATACAGCCTTGAATGAGGACAAGAAGAATGACCAATATCTCTGCAACGATACCCTCGCAACGGAAAAATACGTTTCATCCGTTTACAATACGGGTATATTCGAATTTAAGGATGCAAGAATACGAGATATCCTCAATCATATCCAGAAGGAAGAGCAGGAGCACGGAAAGAAGATATACGACTATATGGCTGCCAACGGGCTTTACGCATAAGATATCACAAGATATAAACAATAGGGCTGAAGCGTTAAGCTGCAGCCCCTTTACATACTTTATGAAACGTATTTAATTATCAGAATTCGAATTCTTCCATGAAGGATTCGATATCGGAGTTCATTGTGTCTCTGATCTCGTCGTACTTGGAAGCGTATGCTTTTGTATTGCCTTCTACGAGCTGTCTCATCATTCTCTGCTGACCGCCTACGTTGAAGAGGTAGCCGAGGTCATAGATCTTGGAGGAAAAGATTATATCAAGCATATCGTTGGATTCTTCGTCTCTTGTAAGAATACCCTGGAGAGATACATCATAATAAGCGGGTGTAAGATACTGCTTGGAATAGTACGCCATAGCCTCTGTAATAACGCCCGTTCTTTCAAGATCTTCTACAGTTGTGGGTATTGCATGTCCTACCATGGAGTAGGAAGTAGGTGTGTAATATCTTTCCTGATCTTCATCAAAGAGAGGAGAAGGAAGGATACCGAAGTCCATTTCCATGTTACGGAGCTGACGTCCCGTACGCATGGTGGTGGATCTGAATATTACCGTACCGCGCATAAGGCTGTTGAGCTGATCTTCTGCGGTAGCACTCAATTGGTCTGTTCTAAAGAACTTATAATCAAGCATGAAGTCAAGGCTCTTTGCCATAACGTCCATAGCTCTGGAATCCTCCATAGCGAATCTGAAGCCTCCCTTACCGTCAGGACCTACCATAACCTCGCCGGATGCATTGTACCATGTAGCTATGTCGGCTGTGCTGAGACACATACCCCATCTGTCATCCTTATCGGGAGTACCGTTACCGTTAAGGTCGGAGTTCATGTCCTTGATAAGAGAAGCGAGATATTCCATCGTCCACTTCTTATCCTTGACTACCTGATATATATCAACATCGGGCTTCAATTCGGAGAAAGCGTCCTTATTGAAAAGCTGTACCATTGTACAGTCATCGTCAAGAACGGTGATATCGCCTGTTGTGAAGTAAAGCTTATCCTTTATTGTCATCGTATCCGCAACGTTCTGGTCCCACCAGGATTTTTCCATATCTATATGGGGAACCTCGTAAAGGTTGTGAAGACAGCCGTCTCTTGCAAGTGTAAAGGCGCTGCTCATTTCAACGCAGATAAGATCGTACGCATCTGTCTGTGCGGAAACATTGTTCTTTACTGTGTTTACTATATTGCCCGCAGACTGAAGGGAACCGACTATCGTTATTCCGAACAGTTCCTCAAGCTTATTGTTTCTCTCATATACCGCATCGTTGATGGGATCTTCTTCAACATCCGGATTGGGAACAATATCTATATTTGAATAATCTCCGGCATCTTTTCCGAGAATCCTGAACTCATATCCCTCGTAATATGCACCCTCGGGTATCTCTAAAAGCTCTTCCTCTTCTTCCGTTGTCACGGGCTGTGTAGCCGTACCTTCGGTCGTACCTGTAGCGGGAGCGTTACCGCTCGTAGGAACGTTATCGCCTCCGCAGGCAGCAAGTGCCATGCACATTATCGCAACAAGAAGCAGGGAAATAATTCTTACTGTGTTTTTCATCGTAAACTCCTTAATCATATTCAGTGAATAACTGTGAACAAATTATAACATAAATAAATACATAAAGTCAACAGTTTAAGACCATAATAATCTTTTTCGTACAAATGACGAATTTTCAAAGCATTTTTATAAGTTTACAGGCTTTGATTTGTGAATTCATACCAAAAATACCGCTCCGGGTAAAAAAGTGGAGCGGTAAGTAAATATATGATCTTTTTCGGAAAGTTATCCGTTATCAGAATTCGAATTCTTCCAAGAAGGATGCGATATCGTCTTCGATAACTCCCTTTACTTCGTCATACTTGGAAGCAAATGCCTTGGAGTTAGCTTCAACGAGCTGTCTGGGCATTCTCTGCTGTCCGCCTACATTGAGGAGGTAGCCGAGGTCATAAAGCTTGGAGGAGAAGATTATATCGAGCATTTCTCTGGATTCCTCGTCTCTTGCAAGGATACCCTGGAGAGATACATCGTAGTAAGCAGGTGTAATGTACTGCTTGGAATAGTAAGCCATAGCCTCTGTGATTATACCCGTTCTTTCGAGATCGGATACTGTTGTGGGTATTCCGTGACCTACTATGGCATATGATGTAGATGAATAGTATCTTTCCTGATCTTCATCAAATAAGGGTGCGGGAAGCATACCGAAGTCCATTTCCATGGGGCGAAGCTGACGTGCAACGTTCATTATTGTAGATCTGAACACTACTGTACCGCGCATAAAGCTGTTGAGCTCATCCTGTGACGTTGCATTAAGTTGGTCTGTTCTGAAGAACTTGTTATCAAGCATGAAGTCAAGGGATTTTGTCATAACTTCGATAGCCCTTGTGCTTTCCATGGCAAACTTGAATCCGCCTTCACCGTCGGGAGCTACCATAACTTCACCTGCAGCATTGTACCATGTAAGGATGTCGGCTGTGCTAAGACACATACCCCACCGGTCATCCTTGTCAGCCTTACCGTCGCCGTTAAGGTCCTGATTCATATCCTTGATAAGAGTTTCAAGGTATTCAAGTGTCCACTTCTTATCCTTAACTACCTGATATATATCAACATCAGGCTTGATCTCAGCCAAAGCATCCTTATTGAAAAGCTGTACCATTGTCATGTCATCATCAAGAATGGTAATGTCACCCGTGGTAAAGTAAAGCTTGTCCTTTATCGTCATTGTATCAGCAACATTCTGGTCCCACCAGGATTTTTCAAGGTCTATGTAGGGAACCTCATAGAGATTGTATATACAACCGTCTCTTGCAAGCGTAAAGGCGTTGCTCATTTCAACGCAGAAGAGATCGTATGCATCGGTCTGTGCGGAAACGTTGTTCTTTATTGTATTAACGATAGCGCCCGCAGACTGATTCACACTGACGATCTTAACGCCCAATTCTTCTTCGATCTTGTTATTTCTTTCGTAAACAGCCTCGTTAATGGGGTCCTCTTCCAATGCTTCGTTGGGAGTGATATCAACGCTTGAATAAGCGCCGTTGTCTTTACCGAGCACTCTGAATTCGTAGCCTTCATAATATGCTTCCTCGGGTATTTCCAATTCTTCCTTTTCCTCAACGGTGGTCTGAACGGTACCGGTTGCCTGTGTTCCCGTGGCAGGAGCATTTGAACCGGTCGTTTCGGGGGTGTCACCGCCGCAGGCAGCAAGTGCCATGCACATGATCGCAACGAGAAGTAAGGAGATGATTCTTACTGTTTTCTTCATGTTAAAAAAATCCTTTCTTGTCTTAGGTGATGTAATTCTATCCTTTCGGAATAAAATAACACTCAACATATTATATAATAATATCAGTTGGAAAATTGTGCGTGCAGACGCACAATTTTGTTAAGCGCATGTTTTTGTTCGTACAGCAGTTGTTTGCGCTTATTATATCATAATAGCAGTTGGAAAATTGTGCGTGCGGACGCACAATTTTGTTAAGCGCATGTTTTTGTTCGCACAGCAGTTGTTTGCGCTTATTATATCATAAGTATGTCCGGAATGTCAACCCATTTGGGCAAACATAGAAAAAAGGCAATACAAAGGCAAGCAAAAAGGAGCTGCCGCCGTCACGATAGCTCCTTTATATTTATCCTGTATTCAAAACTGCGAATTTCTTACAGCTTCTATTATTCCCGCTCCGTTTTCGGCGGTTATAACGGGCTTTCCGATCATCTCCGAAAGCCATTCGGGGCTGTTTCCGTCAAGGAAAAGGTCTCTTTCGCTTCTTAATGACACGGCGGGAATTATCACCGCATCGGCTTTATCGAGGATCTCCCCGTTTTCCCTCGCCGCCGCAAGAAAATCCGTACCCGTAAGAAGACCCGCCACGGTGACCGTCTCTCCGAAAAATTTATTCTCCGCACCTATTACATCAATAGTTATACCGGGAAATTTTTCATGTATCTTTTCCGCAGTCTCTCTCATAAATGCTTCAGCGGCTTTTCCCGTTATGAGCATAAATCTTCTCTTTTCGGGCATTTCATCCGAATCCGTAAATTCAAGCTCCGCTCTTATATCGGCTTCATCGGAGCGTATAAGCCCCACACCGTTATCAAGCTGTGAAAACTCCTCATAAAACTCTTCATCGGGAAGAGGACGCTCTGCCAATATGTAAAACTCATCGGAGGCATAAACGAGACGTGTTCCCTTTTCACGGAGAAGCCTGTCTCCGAGAGCTTCCGTTATGTCGATCACATCTCCCGCACTTTCCTTGTCAAAGGGTTCAAGGGGATAAAGACCGTCGCGCCATTTTGTAAGTCCCGAGGGGACCACCGCAATGCTTTCCACATGGGGATAAAATTCCGACAGATCTTTTATCGTCTTCTCAAGCTCTTTTCCGTCATTAAGCCCCCTGCACGTGACTATCTGGCAATTCATCTTAACGCTGCCGCTTTTCGCAAGAAAAGACATTTTTTCAAGTATGTCTCCCGCAAAACGATTACCGAGCATCTTCACCCTAAGCTCGGGAGATGTGGTATGGACGGATATGTTTATGGGACTTATCTTCATCTCCACAAGCCTTTCAAGCTCGTCGAAACCCACATTTGTAAGTGTAACGTAATTTCCCATAAGAAAGGAAAGACGTGTATCGTCATCCTTGAAATAGATAGTCTCTCTCATTCCGGGAGGATTCTGATCTATAAAGCAGAATACACACTTATTACGGCAGCTTTTCTTCTCGTCCATGAGAAAGGTGGCGAATTCAAGCCCGATATCATCATACATGGGCTTTTTAAGCGATACATTCATTCTCCCGCCGTCACGCTCGATAACAAGCTCAAGCTTAGTTTCCGTTATTCTGAAGCGGTAATCCAAAACATCATTAATTTTATAGCCGTTTACAGATATCAGGATATCATTCCTCTTTATTCCTTTTTTGGCGGCAGGGGAGCCGTGTGTTACGGATGTTATCTTAACAGACATATCTGCACCTCATTTTACATAATAGAAAAAGGCTTTAAAAAAACAAAGCCGGAAAAGCCGCCCTTCAGCTGCAATTCCGGATGTTTATAGCAGTAAGCTTAATTCGGTATATCCCGTCCGAAATGCGGACAGATAAGACCGTCTACTCATTCTGCGGACTTTATTACTTCTCTTCCGTCGTATGTTCCGCATTCGGAGCATATTCTGTGGGGAAGATTATAAGCGCCGCACTTTGTGCACTTTGCAAGGGCGGGAGCTGTGAGCTTCCAAACGCTTGAACGTCTCTTGTCTCTTCTGGATTTAGAAACTTTTCTCTTCGGTACTGCCATGTGTGAAACACCTCCTAGACAATATTCAATAAATAATTATATTGCTGTTTTACGGGCGCTTTGACGCCTCATTTGAAAAAATCCGCCAAACCCGCAAGTCTCGGGTCAGCAGGCTTTCTGTCGCAGCCGCAATCGCCTTCGTTAAGGTCACATCCGCATTTCGGACACAGACCCAGGCAATCCTGCGAACATAAGTGACGTGTCGGAAGAGAGGTGATTATCATCATATAACATATCTCTCCGAGATCAAGCGAAAATCTCATTTTGGAGCCGGGCTCTTCTTCTTTTACAAAGATATACTCGGCTTCAAGAGCTTCTTCTTTTTCTTTGTCGTCAGGCTGCATCATTACAGGTAATGACTGCTCCGTCTCAAGCTTCGTGTCTATCTCCTTGAGACAGCGGGCGCAGCCTGTTTTATAAGCAGCGGACAATTTTATGTCGAGATGCATATATCCCGAATTATCCGTGAATGTACCTGATACTCTAACCTTTGTGTCGGCGGTTATATCATCATCGGAAAAATCGATCTCAACAATCCTGTCAAAATCAATGCTCGAAATCTCGCCGGAAATAACCTTCGAAATATCCAGCAAGCTGTCTGAAGCATCGCCGTAAATTGGCTCTGTTCCCATGGATAATACCTCCGTCAACTTAAAAAGCTTTCAAAAAATGTCGCATCTAATATTATACATAATTATGCGTCAAAAGTCAATAGTTTTTTAAAAATATTTGATTTTTTTGAAGATTTCTTCTTCATTTGAAGAAGAAATTTGCTTTTCCGGATAAAATCGAAAGAATTGCAGAATAAAGCACCTGCGGATCACTTTCGAATTTCATCCTCATCGTCTCCGCCTCGTCGAAATTATCGAGATAAAGGCTTAAGGACATCATTTTTTTCTCTTGAGATTCTATCGACAGCTCGAGGAAGCATCCTCCGTCGCCGGGAATAATGGATGCACTTGCAATAGAAGGGCTGCTTTTGTACGCAAGGAAACGCGACGCGCTTACAAGAAGCTTCTTCTTAACATCGTCCATGACCTCGCCATCCACCGCATCAAGCACCTGCTTGCCCACGGGAGAGAGCACGCATATCTCTTTTTCGCCTTCCTCTTTCATTATGATAAGGCCGCTTTTCACAAGCTCCCTTATACATTCGCTGTATATGAAATAATTCACAGTTCCGTCGAACAGTATTATTTCCGTTACCGTATTCATGTCAAGAGGAACATGAATATTCTCAATAAGATAAAGGATATATATCTTTATCTTCGTTTCATCCCATGTTTTCATATGACGCAGATCTCACAAGTCTTATCGTCGCAATGGTTTGCGGCATATCTTTTATAAGCAAATCTTTTCAAACCGTAAACGGCGCGGGACCAATTGCAGGAATTGCAATTCGGATTTTCGCATATAAAAAGAAGCGGATCCGATGTAAGAAGAGGCATCACCAAACGGTAAAGCTCCTTGGCATCTATTACCTTGATGCACGCATTACCGATAACGCTTTCCTTAAGTGCGCCGGCTCTTCTGAGAAGAGGCGTCACGGAAAGGAAATCTCTGTGGCCGGGAGGGAATTTCTTCAAGGTGAATTTCCTTGCCCCGTGCTGATAAGTAGGCGCAGGTATATCGAGAGTGCGCAGATACTTCGCATCTATCTCCTCTTCGAGAGAGTGCATCATAGTATTTCTGTCATTATCTACACCGAGAAGTATTATTTTTCCGCCAAGCTCCTTGATCTTTTCGTAAGGAGTTCCTTTTCCGCATCCCGTTTCGCAGTTTTCGTGCCCGGAGGTTATGTAATCGGCATATCTTCCGCACGCCGCCACGGAATGCACGGGATGAAGGCTCCTCTTCGTCTGAGGTCTTTTCCTGAAGACCTCGGATATCTTTCCGACTGCGGAGGGCGTGGTTCTGGCATCAAAGGGCGCAGACCAGCCCGTAAGCGTTGACATAACTATGGTACCGGTGCTTCCTACAGCTTCAAGAAAAGCATCGACAACGGCATCGGCACCGCCCTCCACATCGCCTATAGACGATAAAGCGCTGTGCACCAGCAATATGTCACCCTTTTCCACATCTGCCATATAGAGGCTGTATATAATGTCCTGCTTCGTTATCTTCATAACGGATACCTTGCCTTTCCGTACAAAGCACGAACATCATACGGTATTTTGCGTATGATGTTCTGCCCTGTGCTATATCGAAAACAAATTATTCGTCTGCGGATACGCTTTCTTCGGAAGCTTCTGCTGCTTCTGCTTCATCGGAAGCTTCTGCTGCTTCTGCTGCTTCAGCTTCTTCTCTTTCGGCTGCTGCACGCATGGAAAGAGAAATCTTATGAGTTTCTTCATTGATGGAAGATATCTCAACCTTAACAACATCGCCTACCTTGAGTACATCTGCGGGTGTTGCTATTCTCTGCTTGGATATTCTGGAAACGTGAAGAAGACCGTCTACGTAAGGAACTACCTCGCAGAAAGCGCCGTAGTTTTCTATCTTCATAACAGTAACTTCGGCTATATCGCCTTCAGCATACTTTTCTGTGAATACCTTCCAAGGATCTTCCTCGGGGAACTTGCAGCTGAGAGAAACTCTCTTAGCTTCACGGTCGAAGGACTTAACGTATACTTTTACGGTGTCGCCTTCCTTGAACATATCAGCGGGCTTTCTCATTCTGCCCCAGCAAAGCTCGTCAATGTGAACGAGTCCGTCAACGAGACCGAGATCAACAAAAATACCGTAAGGAACTATTGTTCTTACAACGCCGTTGAATACTGCGCCAACTTCCAATTCTTCCCAGAACTTTTCTCTCTGAGCCTGTCTTTCCGCGCGAAGTACTGCGGAGATGGAACCAACGAGCTTTCTGCGATCCTTATCGGATGCAATTATCTTGAAGCTTACTGTTGTGCCTTCCATTGTGGAAAGATCTGTGTCTTTCGCTGTTCCTGTCTTGCCGGCAGGAATAAATACCTGCTGACCTTCGCACATAACGATGATACCGCCGTTTACGGCCTTTATTACCTTACCTGTGAATATCTCACCGGATTCCGCACCGTCCATAAGTCTCTGCTTAGAAGCTTTTTCGTCGATCTTCCTCTTGGATACCTTAACGATTCCGTCAGATTCGCTGAATTTCTGCAGAAGTACGGTTACCTTATCACCGATCTTAAACATATCGTGCAAATTAACGGATGATTCGTCTGTGATTTCGTCCATCGCTAAAATGCCGGTATGCTTCACACCCAAGTCGAGGTGTATTTCGTTGGGCAATATGCTCGTTACAACACCTTCAACCTCTTCCCCTGTTCTCAAAGTTTTAAATGATTGATCGAGCATTTCCTCAAAGCTCAACTTGTCGTCTGTTCTGATTTCCGACATATGATTAGCTACCTCCTTGATAATTCTGTCCGGAGTCGATGCCCCGGCAGTTATCCCCACTTTCATTTGTGGCATAATTTTTTCGTATGGTATTTCTTCCGCATTATTTATCCTGCATGCGGGACAGTATCTAACGGCAATATCGAAAAGCTTTTTGGTGTTGGAGCTTCCCGAGCTACCGATTACGATCATAAAATCCGATTTTTTTGCGAGTGATTCGCAATCCGACTGTCTTTTTTCAGTCACTCTACATATTGTATCAAAAATTGTGAGATTTGTATATAGGTTTTTTGTAATTTCTAAAATTTTTTTATAATTTTCTACGCTCTCGGTGGTCTGGGCAAGGATGACAGCCTTTTTTTCTCTGTTTTCGGGCTTAAACAGCTCTTCTGCCTCCTTCGGGGAGGAACAGACAACCGCTTCCGCCTTACCGCAGTAGCTTATCATTCCTTTGACCTCGGGATGATTTTTATCTCCCACTATTATAACAACCTCAGCACCGTTTTTCACACTCTCACTTATTATGCCGTGATTCTTTTTCACGTACGGGCAGGTCGCGTCTATGTATTCAAAGCCGAGAGCCTCTATCTTCTCAACTATATTTTTCGCCACTCCGTGGGAGCGCAGAAATATAATATCCTTATCCGGGGAAAGGTTATTTATATCCGCTTCATCTATAATACGGACTCCCCTTTCCGAAAGCTCTCTTACAACATCCTCGTTATGGATAATCATTCCGAGGGTGCATATGGTCTTTCCTTTATTTTTCTCATCGTCGAGGGCGTTCTTTATAAGATCGACAGCACTTTTCACGCCGAAGCAAAAGCCTGCGTATTTCGATATGGTAAGCTCCATCCGATAACCACCTACTTCTTGCTTTCTGCCATAAGGCGTGCGGATTCTACCTGAGTGCATATTGCGCTGTGGATCATATCGGAGGCAAGAGCAACGCTCTTTCCGCCTCTTCCAATCTCTTCGGCAGGAACTATGGGCTTTCCGAAGGACACATAAGTCTTTCTGAAAAGCTTACCCTTCATTTCCTTTGTATATATACCTACGGGAACCACGGGAGCTTTTGATGTCATGGCAAGGAACGATGCTCCGTCCTTCATCTCCTCTCTGAGAGGTGCATGACCGGGACATCTTGTTCCCTGAGGAAACAGCATTATGCATGCATCCTTTTTCAATTCACCCAATACCGTTCTGAGTGCGCTTATGTCGCTTCCGTCACGGTTGAGCTTGACACATCCAAGCTTTGTCATAAGCCAATTCATAACGGGATTTCCGAAAAGCTCGGATTTTGCCATAAACGTAATGAACCGCTTCGTATACACGGCAATGAATATGGGATCCGCAAAGAAGTAATGGTTTGCCGCAATTATTACGGGACCGTCATTCGGTATATTTTCCATACCCTGCGCCCGTGTTCTGAAAAACAATTTTGCAAAGGGTGAAACGACCGCTTTGATCGCATTGTAAAATTTATTTTCTTTCATGTAAAAAGATCAAACCTTTCCCGATAACCGTTTTATAGCTTTGCTACCGCTCTTCCGCAGGCTGCACCCGTCGAAAAAGCTATCTGAAGATTGAAGCCGCCCGTATAAGCATCGCAGTCAAGTATCTCGCCCGCAAAGTAAAGTCCCTGCACTATCTTCGATTCCATAGTCTTGGGATCCACTTCCTTCAAGCTTACGCCTCCCGAGGTGATGATCGCCTCATCTATGGGTCTTTTACCCGATACAGTGAGAGGAAAAGCCTTCAAAAGACGAACGAGCCTCTGTCTTTCCTCACGTGTTATCTCGTTCACTCTCTTTCTCGGCGGTATTCCCGACATCTCCACCATAACGGGGATAAGCTTCGACGGAAGAAGCGCCGAAAGAGAATTCTCATATACTTTATTAAGCTCTCCCGAAAAATCGGAAAGCACTCGCTTATCGAGCTTTGCCTCGTCCAATGCGGGCTTCAGATCGATAAACAGCTTATACATGCCCTTCTTCGCCTTATCGGGATCAAGATGACATGACGCACTGAGTATGACGGGACCCGATACACCGAAATGTGTAAAGAGAAGCTCTCCGAAATCCTCATACACGCATTTGCTGTCCTGCATGAATCTGACCGCACAGTTTTTAAGGGATAGTCCCATAAGCTTGGCGCAATACCTTTCTCTGCATTCAAGAGGCACCAACGAAGGAACGCAGGGAACGATGGTATGTCCCAGCTCCTTTGCGAATTCATATCCCGCACCTGTAGAGCCTGTTCTCGGATAGGAAAGGCCTCCCGTGGCGACTATAACGCTGTCAAAGGTATCTCTTCCCTTTTCGTGAAACACGGTAAAGCTTCCGTCATCGTTTTTCACTATATTCTTAACGTCGGAAAATTCCGTTCTTATATTGGAAGATGCTTTCATGCGGCGAACCATGGCATCCCGTATATCAACGGCTTTATCGGATTCGGGAAAAACTCTGTTTCCTCTTTCCGTTTTCAGAGGAACTCCAAGCGATTCGAAGAATTCCATGGTATCGAGAGGAGAAAAGCCGTTAAGCGCCGACATAAGGAATTTTCCGCCTCTGGGGACATTTTCGGTAAATTCTCTTACGGGCGTATCGTTCGTAACATTACATCTTCCCTTACCCGTTATAAGCAGCTTTTTTCCGAAAACGCCGTTTTTTTCAAATATGGTAACACTTTTTGTTTCTGATGCGAAAGCCGCTGCGATCATTCCCGCAGGGCCGCCGCCTATTACGGCAACATCGGATGTCTTCACTTTATGACCATGCCTTTCTGTTATCAGCCGTTTCTTGCTTCCGATCCCATCCGGACCGTTTCTTCATCAAGACGCACGGGAATATATTTCCCAACATCATGACTACTGCCTGCTCCCGCACATACGTAAATGAAATTCTCCGTATGACCGTAAAGCAGACCGTTATGAGATATTTCAGCCAAAACGGAAAATTCCTTTCCGTAAAGCATCGAAAGCCTCTTGTCTCTTGCCTTTTCCGCTTCGCTTGCCAGAAAAGCGCATCTTCTCTTCTTTTCATCGGAAGGTATCTGACCGCTCATCGATGCGGCGGGAGTTCCCGCTCTTTTTGAATAAGGAAATACGTGGGCATGCATGAGCATGGCTTTTTTCGCAAGGGACACGCTGTCAAGAAATTCCTCTTCTGTCTCTCCCGGGAATCCGCAAATGATATCCGCAGATATGCATCCGTCCCCATAAGCCTCATATACGGCATTCACAGCCGCTTCCTCGTCACGGCGTGTGTATCTTCGCTTCATTGCCGAAAGCACTCTGTCGCTTCCGCTCTGAAGGGATAAATGGAAGTGGGGCATCACCTGAGGTATTTTTGCAAGTCCGCTCATGAATTCCTTCGTCACAAGCTTTGGATTGAGAGAGCCGAAGCGTATACGCTTTATTCCCTCTGTAAGCGCCGCCTTTTCCGCAAGCCTTAAAAGGGGCATGGAGGTCTCGGAATCTCTTCCGTAATCTCCGACCTCTATTCCCGTGAAAACTATTTCCGTATAACCGTTTACCGCCAGACGCTTTACCTCTTCCAAGATATCCTTTTCGTCCCTTGAACGCGGTCTTCCCCTAAGGTAGGGCACTATACAGTATGTGCAGAAGCCCGCACATCCGTCCTCTATCTTTATGTAAGCCTTCACGAGCTCGCTTTTCGATATGCCCATTTCTCTGTAACCCGATGCGTACTTAATCTCGGTCACATCTCTTACCGAACATTCGTCCGCGCCTCGCAAAAGCCCGTCTATCATATCGGGTATGCGGTCCTTATTTTCATTTCCGCATACTATATCGCATTTTCCGAGAAGCTCGTTTGTCTCAGATGATCCCTGAGCATGGCAGCCCGTTACGGCAATAACGGGACGGTACCCCTTCTTCTCAAGCATCTCATCGGCTTTTCTTATCATGCGTGAAATATAAGATCTGCTTTTCTTATCGCTTTCTCCCGTTACGGAGCAGGTGTTGAGGATATACACGGAGGCATCGTCCATATTATCCGCCTTTGTGTACCCCAAGGCTTCAAGCCTTTCCGTATAATATTGAGATTCGTACTGATTGACTCTGCATCCGAGAGTAATGATAAAAAAGCTTTTCAAATCATTCATTTCCTTCAAATTTTCTGTAAAGCTCTTCAAGCTCCGTGTAAAATTCTCCGCATTTCAAAAAATATTCGAACATCTCGTCATCGGCGCAAAGAAGATCAATTACCTCCATTACTCTTTCGGCAAAATCTTCTCTTATATCCTCCTCGCCTCTGACCATGGGACACATACCGCCTCTTACGTCACGGCGCGTTCTTATCGAAATATATTCAGCCTCCGTCTCTTCATCGTACTCTGCGGTGACAATGGGAAAGCATGGGAATATCCTGCACCAGAAGGGACGATCTTGTCTGAATCCGTCACAGCTTCCGTCGCAAACGAGAACATCCGTAGATGTACCGTCATCGTTTTCGTAAGTCTTTACATGAAACATTCCGCCATGAGAATTACCGAAGCCGTTATCCTCATACAGATACCGTTCATAAGGGAGAAGCCATATCTCGCCCTCGCCCTTGCAGCAAGCCTTACCGCAAAGTGTACCGCAATCGAAGTTCTTGGGATAGTATCCCTCAAGATACTCATGAGCTTCCTTTATGAGCTGAAGCTTATCTTCAATAAATCTGCGGGAAAAGCCTTTTATCATAATACGTAATCAAACTCCACATCGTATATGCTTACCGTATCTCCGTCCTGTATGCCCGCTTCCTCAAGAGCCGCATAAACGCCTTCCTTTTTGAGGACACGCTCAAAGTATACGTAAGATTCTCTGTCGGTAAGATAGAGATTGTTTATAAATCTTTCAAGCCATTCGCTCTCTACGATAAATACGCCGTCCTGCTTTGTGACTCTTATCGTTCTGTCCTCGGGCTCGGGCTCTTTTTCCTCTATCTCAGGCTCGTATTCCTTCAAGGGAGGCATATCCTTGAGCATTTCGGACACCTTGTCGATAAGCTCATCGACACCGAGTCTGTTCAATGCGGATATAAATACTATCTCATATCCCAATTCCGCGCAGTACGCCTTAAGCTCTTCCTTTACGCTTTCATCCTCTATCATATCGGATTTGTTGGCGCATATTATCTGAGGTCTGTCAAGAAGCTCCTCGCTGTATTTGAAAAGCTCACGGTTGACAAGGCTTATATCATCAATGGGATCTCTGCCTTCGCTTCCCGATGCATCGATAACGTGTATGAGAAGTCTGCATCTGTCTATATGACGCAGAAAATCAAGTCCCAAACCCGCACCGTCAGAGGCGCCCTCTATAAGTCCGGGAATATCACTCATCACAAAGCTTCTGCCGTACTTGGGCGTTACAACGCCGAGCATGGGAGAAAGTGTTGTGAAATGGTAATTCGCTATCTTGGGCTTTGCATAGCTGCATACGGAAAGAAGTGTGGATTTGCCCACATTGGGAAATCCCACCAATCCCACGTCGGCAAGCATCTTAAGCTCCAGGGTAAGCTCTCTTTCACCGCCGGGAGTACCGCTCTTTGCAAACCGGGGTATCTGGCGTGTGGGAGTTGCGAAATGCACATTTCCCCATCCGCCTCTGCCGCCCTTAGCCGCAACAAAGGTCTTGTCCTTACCCATATCGAAGATTATCTTTCCCGTTGCTTTATCCTTGATGAGCGTTCCGGGAGGAACGGGGATCACAAGGTCGGGAGCATTCTTGCCGTGGAATTTCTCGGGCTTGCCGTCTTCACCGTTGGCAGCCACGAATTTATGCTTGTATTTAAATCTTATAAGGGTGTTTTCTCCGCTGTCAACAACGAATATAACACTGCCGCCCTTACCGCCGTCTCCGCCGTCGGGGCCGCCCTTAGCTACGTATTTTTCTCTGTGGAAAGAAACGCAGCCGTTTCCGCCGTTACCGGCTTTTATATAGATATCACTTTTATCCGTGAACATATAACGGACACCTCGTTTCTTTATTTTAAAAAAAGGAAGCCGTCGCAATAAAGCGGCAGCTTCCTTCGGCAATAGCCGCTATCACCTGCATCGAATATCATGCAGCGAGTGACCGCGGCTTGAAACATCGGTAGTTTTCCGGTTTATTTCTCGTAAACGCTTACTCTCTTTTTTCCGCCGGGGATGTGTTCAAACTTAACAACACCGTTTACCATTGCGAAAAGAGTATCATCGGAACCGCGTCCGACATTTATACCGGGATGAATGTGAGTTCCTCTCTGACGAACTATGATGTTACCTGCGAGGCAAGCCTGTCCGTCGGCTCTCTTTACACCGAGTCTCTTGGATTCGGAATCTCTGCCGTTCTTTGTAGAACCAACGCCCTTTTTGTGAGCAAAATACTGTATACCGAGTCTAAGCATGGTTTTTCCTTTCTAATTCTTTAATTCAAGTCTCAAATTTTTCGGATATTCCTCCGCCAATGCGTAAAGCTCGTTATAAAAACCGCTTAATACGCAAAGAACCTCTTGGGAAGCGGTATATTCGGGCGCTATCTCAACTCTTACGCAAGGCACAGCCCCGCGGGAAGTATCGACAGCCGTGACCGTCATTCCGACCCGGAAGAATTCCTCCAATGTGTTTACTGCCAGCATCGTCATGGAGCTGACTGCGGCACAAAGAACATCGCTGCCCGCTTCGGAAACACCGGAATGATCCTTTATTTCAAAGGAAAACACCCTTCCGAAGTGTATCACAAGATCCTTGCCGCCATTTTCGATTTCAGCTTTGAAAACAGCCTTAATCATTGAAAATTACTGAACGGAGATAGTAGCTATCTGAACCTTTGTGTAGGGCTGTCTGTGACCCTGCTTCTTCTTCTCGTTCTTCTTGGACTTGTACTTGATAATGTAGATCTTCTTGTTCTTGCCGTTCTTTACGACATTAGCAGTAACCTTAGCACCCTTAACTGTGGGATCGCCGATCACTGTACCGTTGTTGTCGGAATAAACCAATACTTCGTCGAATACGACTGTAGCTCCTTCTTCAGCGCCGAGCTTTTCAAGAAATACGACGTCGCCCTCCTGAACCTTGTACTGCTTTCCGCAAGCCTTGAATATTGCAAACACGAAAAGCACCTCTCTTTCATAATAAGACTCGCTGCCTACGGCAATGATACACATGGAATCATATTTAAAAAGCCTTCAGCATGCGGCAACTTATATTATAAACCAAAATATACCTGTTTGTCAAGTGTTTTCAAGAAAAATATTTTATTTTTTCAAGAAAACAAAAAAAATAGTGAATTCCCAAAGTAAATTCCACAGTGGAATTTGAAGTAGAATTTAGTGTGGGAAAGAAATTGTGGTAGAATTTAGTCTGGGAAAAGGAGGTTCCGGACTATGAACTACGAAAAAAGGAACAAA
>SVTV01000002.1 GCA_015063605.1 Oscillospiraceae bacterium | reverse complement strand
CTTTCTTCATCATGTGTTATTGCAAAAAGATCACCCACAAGATACTCTTCTATAAGCTCAACCGTTTCTTTGGTTTTAATATCATACCGCATGAGTTTATATCCCGTTTTTTCATTGGCTTTGACATTCATTGCTTTAAAAAAGAGATAATCGTCGGTTGCATAAAGACCGCTGACGGTAAAACCTTTTGCTTCATACAACACTACGTATTTCCCTGTGTCAACGTCGAATTTACATATAGTTTGATAATAAGCCTGACTGCTGCCTTTTCTCAAATAATATATAAGGTTCCCTCTTTCGCAAATCGAAAGGTCTGTTTGAAAAAACGGGCAGGATTGGGTATTGTGTTTACACAACGGATCCGGGCAAAGGGGCACAATATAGCCCTCCTCGGGATAAATCTTATATAGTGAAGAATTATTCACAATTACAATTATATATCCCAATTCTGATTCATCCGTATATTCTATTTCTTCTGTTTCTTTTGTTTCCTCCGTATCATTTCCCGAAACGGACAATGTTTCAGGCGGTGTTGTGCATGAGAAAAGGGAAAAAACAAAAGAAAGACTTATCAAAATAAGTAATAGTTTTTTCATAAGATATTCCTTTCAATATAATAGCTAAAACAATACCATTCTATCAATCACCCAACTATGATGGAATAAATATCTTCTCTTTTCCTGTTTCAAGGTTTATAATCACATATTCTAAAATGATATTTTCATTATAAATTCCGCTTATCGGATGCTTTAAAGTATATATTCCATACAGATACTCACTGTAAGCTGCTGTCACTCTCTTTTTGGTATCTTTTTCTTCATTCACATATACTATCCCTAAATCTTCGGAATCAGCCATATCATACGCATGAAACAAACTGTTTCTTTCATCGGTTTCATTTTCTTTTTCTTCGGAAAGATAATAGAAGAATTTATCTTGCGAAACAAAAGGAAAAGCTACATTTTCTGCTATCAACTCTTCCGTATAATCGGTGTTTTCGAACTCAGAAAGCTTTCTTCTGTAAAAATTAAGATCTTTATCAATATATTTACAGTAATAAATATATTCACCGCAAACATACTGCAGATTACTTACTTCCCCGGGCATTTTTACAAATTCCGAAAAATTAAGGTCGCACATAAGCACTTCTTGATTGTTATCGTACGAAGAATTCACCCTATGTGATATGTATACTTTATCATCTTGTATTGAAAATATACTACCGTAGGAATTGCTCAAATCTACACTTTTATGTGCCGCGCCATCCCTATTTACTTGGTGAACAAAGCCGTCCTGCGTTATATAAAAAATGGTATCTTTATATAAACACATATCTGTTATTTGGGAAGGAATATCGGTTTGAACTTCACGGACTTCGCAGGTATCCAAATTAATACACTTTATTCCTCCGCTTTCAAAATAATGCTGTCCGGATGAGGCAGTATATAGTTTGCTGCATGCTATAAGAAGCACGGGAACACCGTTATTTTTATTTGTTTCTTCTATATCAACAAGCATAAGATCATAGCGAACTCGACCATTTATCGAAGCATCGGAAGCATAATCATCACCAAAGATAGTAGAATCCGAAATTCTAATCAGATCCATTTTTTCACTATCAAGCTTTCTATAAGCAACTGCTCCATCAAATGTAATATAATAATCTTCAAATATACAATAACGAGGATAGAAGACACTGTCTATAAAATCCGGTACGGGGAGAGGAACATATTCTTCAACTGTTTCCAAGGTTGCAGATACTTCCGAAGTTGGAGCTGTCTCCGGCGGTGTTGTGCATGAGAAAAGGGAGAGGGTAAGAGAGAGGGTTAAGAGTATAAGTATTGTTTTTTTCATGATCTATATTGGAACACCAGGGCTTGTCTCATAGCTTTTGAAACAAGCCCTTGAATTCAAACTAAATGAATAGACTCCATCACTTTAGTACATAAATCTCACAATAATGAGCACTAAAGACATTCAAATTTCAAACGCAAATGTGATAAAGCTGTGTTCGCTCCTTATCGAAATGATTACTGCGTAATATCATACGGTAATTCGTCGATATAGCTATTATCTATTTCCTGCGCCGTTCCATCCTCCTTGATATACGTAAAAAATAGCATCATTACCTACATAAAAATCCGCTGAAGCAGCAGAGGAAAGATAAATTGACGAATCAATGTGATTAGTTCCGTAGATACTATTAACATCATTACCATAAAAGTATACAGGGAACTCCGAATATTGCAAAGATTCCATGTTACGCGCCCCAACATAAAGCCACATTTGAAGATCTTTGCGATCACTAACATCGGTTAGTTCAAGGCTACCGCTGAGCGATTGATAACGATCACCACTGCTCCCTATATGACCTTCCGCATAAGTAATGTTACCTCTTGTGAAAGTGACAAAGCCCATACAAGTTTCACTACCACACGCAGATGCCGGAACTATAAGCATTGTACTCATCATTACTGCAAGTACAGCTATAGATATCAATCTTTTAAATTTAAAAATCAGTTTCATGTCGAAACTCCTTTCGTTTGTTATAATTTTAATTATTTTAAAATCCCGAAAGGTGGCATTTTAACTTATACCGCGCCGCAGACGAAATCAAAAGAATATCGGGTATTGACTTTATCTGGCGGCGCATGGGTTGCTCCCTGTCTTACCCCGTAAGTAAAGTATGTATAGCTTTAAGATTCCATACTTCGCTTGACGCCTCCAAGGTTTTGTATATATAAAAAACCGCAAAAAGGCACTGCATAAAATAATGGCAAGCCATGACACCGACAAAAGTATCATTTCCATAATTTTACACCTCCTTTTTGCGTAGCATGACTTGTTTAAGTTATTATTACGTATTTGACCGAAGGGTGAACTGAAATTATCTATGTGTTGCGATTTGAATACTGTTATTCAAATACCTATCCACATTCTTATTATACAGTAGTTTTGTTTGTTTGTCAAGAAGTTTTTTATATTTTTTAACATTTATTGAAACAACTTTTCACAAAAACGGCGGGTCGCCCCGCCGAATCGTTACATTACCCCTCAACCCTCCCGCCGTATTGGCGCAGAATCTTTTTCACATTGCTTTCAAATTGATTCAGATAATCGATATGCACCCTCATATTCTTACGCCGTGAAGAATATCCGCTTACATTCATAAACACGGGTGTATCCACGCCCCAATATGAATTGAGCCCACAATCGGGCGTTGTATAATCATAAAAGTAATTCTCGTCATGTGTATCGATCGAATAAGAACCGATATATGGTGCAAGCTTCATCAGGCAAAGCTCCCCATCATCGGAATCGGAAAAGACCGCTGTTATTTTTTTCATTACTGTTACCTTGCTTTCTGTTGTATCATTCTTCGGATATATTTTTCCCGATCTCAAGGTAAATAAACGGTAATAAAACAAAAACAGCGGTCAATTTTCGGTAAAATTGTAATTATATGCTTATTCTCTTCAATATCTCCCTTAAAATATCACCGAATGACAGCCTTTCCACATCATGCTCCGTCAATATCGGTCTTTCTTCAAGCACTTTTCCGTCAAGCTTTATAATAAGGCTTCCCGCCGATTGACGGGTATCCACAGGTGCGGTAAGCTGAGAAATTATATTCGCTTCCTCTGTAATTTTCGCAATATCGCCCTTCTTTACAAGTATTCCTCTTCTGTCACATGTAAGCTTTACGCTGTCGAGCTTGCCGCCGCAGACCTTTACATTTTCGGGAAGCTCCGTTGAGGGAGTGTAAAAGGCGTAATTTGCAAAGCCGTAATTCAGCATAGCCTTTGCATCGGCAAATCTCGCATCGCTCGTCTCTCCCCTGAGAACCACAGCCACAAGCTCAAGACCGTTTTTCTTTGCGGTTGCCGAAAGACAGAATTTCGCCTTGGATGTGTATCCCGTTTTTAGTCCCGTGGCACCGGGATAGAATCTGATAAGCTTATTCGTGTTTGCAAGTCCGAATTTTCCGTCTCTAATGGAATCCTGCCATATAGTGGTAAATTCCTTTATTCCCTCGTGCTTCATCAATTCCGCCGACATTACCGCCACATCCCTTGCGGAAAGATAATGCACCTCGGAATCGTCAAGCCCCGTAACGTTTACAAATTCCCTTCCCGTCATGCCCAACTCCGCGGCACGCTCATTCATACGGACAAGAAAGCTTTCAACACTTCCGCCGATATGCTCCGCCAATGCCACCGCCGCATCGTTTGCGGAGGAGACCGCAAGAGCCTTCAAAAGATCCTTGCATGATATCTGCTCCCCAACCTCAAGATACGCCTGACTGCCGCCCATCGAGGCGGCATTTTCACTGACGGTTATTATGTCGCTGTAGCTCAATTGCCCCGAATCAACAGCCTCCATAATCAGAAGCATCGTCATTACCTTTGTCACGGATGCGATCGGAAGCGGCTCGTCCGCATTCTTTTCAAAAAGCACCGTTCCCGTTGTCGGCTCCATCAGTATTGCCGAATGACAACCTAAGTTAAGCTCACTGTTTTCCGTTTTTCCATCTTCGCTTTTCACCGTCTCGATAATATTTTCTACCGCCTCATTTTCGCGGGAAGCTTCACTCAAAGCCTCCGCAAGATCCGCCGCTTGGCTCCATTGGTCGTAGGTGGGGATATATTCGTTATCGGCACCGGCGTTAAAGGACAATACCGACATTGCGGTAAGTATTGATAATATGGGACACAACACCCTTTTTAAAATTAATTTATGCATATACTCTCTCCATCTTTTTAGATAGTAGGAATATATGCATATAGGGAAGGAAATATGATATGTGTTGGGGGATTGTTTTTTGCGTTAAGTTGTTTTGGAAAATGACAATTCCTCCGCAGATGCTTGCATCTGCGGAGCTGTCACCGAAGGAATCAGTTGCTTCGCAACTGCTGAGGAATTGTTCTTTACGTGAAACAACTTTAAGGCTCACCCTGCGGGAGAGATAGGCAGAAGGGCTTAAAGTAAGGGTTAATGCTTCAACTTCTCTCTGCCCTCTCAGTCACGCACAAGGCGTGCCAGCTCCCCCATGGGGGAGCCTCAGAGTTGTTAACGCAAAACAATCATTTGCTTCGCAACTGCGGAGGAATTGTTATTCGATAACTAATACTTACCTCCAACTTCAACTACCCTCTCACATCCCCATGCTTTACAAATATCATCGCAATAAAGGAAAGAGCAAGGAAAAATACCGCATACGGAAACAGCGTCGTCATGCTGACATATGTAAGGAAGACACCGCAAAGAACGGGTGTGAAGGTCTGTGCCGCCATACTTGCCGTATAGAAAAATCCCGTATACCTTCCCACATCGCTTTCGCCTGCCAATTCCACCGTCATGGGGAGCGCATTTATATTTATGGTAGACCAACCAAGCGCCGCAAGAGCGAAAATAACATTCATCACCCATATGTCAACACCGCTTCGCATGAATGAAGCGGCAGCCATCGAAAGACCGAGAAGCGCCGTTCCGAAAAGTATGGACTTCTTTCTGCCAATCCTCGTGGACACCATTCCCATGGGAATAAGAGACGATGCCGACACTATCTGAAAGATCATAAACGTCACGTTGTAATCCAGCGACAACACCTCTCCCGAATACACCGCATACTTTGTAAATATGGCATTGAATCCCATATATCTGAAAGCCGTGGCACCGAGAATAAGAACGAGTGATATAAATTCACCTTTCGTAAGCTTTCTTTTGCCCGATGCATCCTTTTGTGCCTCCGTACCGATTTCCGTTCTGAGAGATGCGGAGGAGCATTCCTCCGCCCACTTTTTCTCCTTGACGAAAACGAGAAATATGCACAAAGCCGCCGCCATTACGGCAGCTGTTGCAATTACAAGGGGAGCTGTGCTTTTAAGGGAATTTTCGGGTCTTCCCGTTCCAAGAAGAATACCGATACCGAGAATACATACGCATCCCACGCTTCCCATCAGATTAACGACGGAATTTCCTGCCGACCGCAGGGGACTGACGGTAACGTCGGGCATAAGCGACATGGCGGGTGATCTGAAGGAAGCCATCGCCATAAGAGCAAGAAACAGAAATGCAATGAAGACGACCAAGGGGAAAAGATCATTTTTCGTTACGTCCCACGCATATGATTGGCGTGCCTTCGTTACAAGCTCCGCTTCCTCGGTTGACATTTTCCTTTCGGAAAGTGATACAAATTCTTCTCTCGTGTAAAGCTCCGACAGCTTTTTCGATGAAATACCTTCGCCCGAAAGAAGCACCTCCGGATCGTGATCGTATAACGTCCCGAAAGCCTCGGTACGCTCCGCCGTGATCTCATTTCCCGCAATATCTTCAATATCGGATATTCTCGACGCCTGAATGGTATCCGTAAAGGAAAGACCGATAAAAAGGAGCGCCGCCGTCAATGTTCCCGCAAGAATAAAGGGCGTTCTTCTGCCCCTTTTGCTTTTGCATTTGTCGGAAAGACCTCCGAAAAGAGGAATGAGTATAAGCGCCGGCAGATTGTTGAAGGAAAGAAGTAACCCCGAGCTTAATTGAGACATTCCGAATTTGTCCGTAAGTACCTTTGCTATTACCGTGTCATACGCCTGCCAGAAGGATTCTATCATGAAAAAGGCAAGGCCTATGAGTATTGTTTTTTTATAGTTAAGCTTCATTTGTGCCACCGTTTTGATTTGAGTTTGCTTTGCGGTATTAAAAAACGCAGTGATTATTATAGCATATTTCGGGAGGATAGTCAAATTCTTCACGGCAAAAGAGAAAAAGCGCAAGGTGCACTCTTTTGAATGCTCCCTGCGCTATGTGTGGTTATGGAACTCAATCACGCTTTAAAACAAAAGCGCATACAGCTGCCAATAAAACGGCAAGAGGAACAAATGTAGAGACTAAGTTCTTCGGCAAGCTTTTGTCGGTATTGATTTCGTTTGGGGTTTCTTGGACAGGAGCTTGAGTTTCCGGGGAGGTTTGGACATTGTTTCCAAGCTTAATCCCTTTGTAGGAGGGCGAATTCCATGGAGCATTAGGGTCGTCTTTGTATTTTTCCCGTAACTCTTTTTCTTCTTCGTTATATTTACTTTTGTTCTGTAAATAATCCCAAAAATTAATCCTTCTATACTGTTCATCATACATTATTGGTTTCTTATAATTATGTCTGACGCCAAAATCATAATTAGCTGCTTCATGATATTTCCAATATTGCTCGATTTCATAGATGAAAGAATTCCACGTAAAATCAATATGCCTATCTAAAGTATAATACCAATCATCAGAATCGCCGGCTTCTTGAACCAAATACATAAGTCGTACGATAAGCCCTTCCTTTGTATACAGAAACACAACCGTTTCCCATATGTTTGTTTTAACTATGATAAAATCTACTATTTCCGTTTTTCTTCCGTTTACATAAGTATACCCTTTTTGTAAATCATAAAAGGTTAAAAGACCTGCGTGGAAGTAATCGATCTTACAATCATCTCTGTAAACAGCACGTTCTTCCATACCGTAAGTCAAATAGTCATTTTTTTCAATGTGATCCGAAAAAATATATAACTGTGGACTATATTCTTTACCGTAAACTGTACTATATTGTGCCGTTTTGCTTTTTAAAGCATCTATCGTGTCGGCAAATTCATTTTTTATGTGGAAAAAAAAATTGCGGTCAAAGTAAACTACGAGAAAAGCGTCATCATCTATCGAGAACTTATGATAATAATCGTCATTTCTGCTTCTCACCAAAACCTCGTTTTCTTTTGAGGAGTTTGACTCTATAACCTGCATTCTTTGCAATATTATTTGTTTATCAAATTCATCAAAAGTCCTTCGGAGGGTATTATATCCTTCTTGCGTCAGACCGTTATCATAGTATGCCTGAATTTCGTCGGGAGTTTTTATGGCTGTTCCGGAAGCGGAAGCAACGAAAATAGTTAGTACCGTTAATGCAAAATATAATAATATTTTTTTCATAATTAAGGCCATGCCTTTCTGTCAAACCAGAAGTTTGTAGCTTGTCCACCGACTTCCTTGGGAAGTCGGTTTTTGCGGACAAGCACAAACTTCACAGGGCTGTCGCATTAAGCGATTTCCCTTATTCTTCCACCGGGGTTTTGTCGTATATATCGTTATTATACAGGTATCCACCATCGTCAAAGTCACTATGAGCTGTGTGTAAACTTACATCATCTACAACTGTTTCAAACGTAACAGATGATTTCCATACGTAATTGTGAGACGAATAACCGTCATCTTCAAATTGAGGTTGACCTGTTCTCAAATATCTATAGGTTACATAAGCAATGCCACCATTTGCTCCGTATTCATCGATTACTCTGCCCGGATCGTAGACAGTGAATAAACACTCATCGTTACCATCATCATATTTACCATCCCCATTCTTATCGGTCAACAATGAGTAGCCTACTACAACATAAGCATGTCCTATGATAACACCGGGTTCATTGTTACCAGTATCACTTCGGTCATAACCGCATATTATCACGGGTGAACCGGCATCGAGTAAAGCGACTAAAGCATTTTGAGAATAAACTCGGTTAAAAGCGGAATATGCTATATCAGCACCTACTATATAATTCAATGCGTTTTTTATCTCTTCGCAATATGCACCCTCATTAAAAGCGTTCATTAAGTTTTCATCATTTGTATCAACATTTAGATTACGCTTATCTTCAATAGTTACATAGTAGTCAATATTTGTACCATTATCTGGATAGTACCAATTACCACCATTAAGTCCTCTTAAAAACAAAACAGCAGACTCTTGTTCTATTTGCGAATCCATTATCGCCATAGAAGCCATTTTTGCGGCAGCAATCCAGCACCATCGAGTAGCTTTTTGTAATTCCCATTCTATCGAATCCAAACCATCTGATACCCTATTAACCATCCAATCTATACGGGATATTTCCTCTTCTGTTATGTTATTTTCAGTTATACTATCAACATATACGCTATTCCCTGTTGTATTGGAATACAGTGCGTAATCCGGATTATCATATGCTAAGAAACGATAATAGCCCATATCCATTTGAGTCATGATCCATTTAGTATTTGTAGATGTGCCATCATTTGTGATTATAAGAGTTCTTTTAAGTTCACCCTCATTATCTACATATTCATTAAAGCCAAGGTAATAATTTGAAGAATGATACTTTATTCTTACATAACCATAATCATCAGGAATTATATTCAATTTAAATGACTCGTCGAACGATTCAACCTCTTGCAGTTGTATACCCAAACCACCTACTTGCTGTAATTCTTCCGTTATCTCAATAGAAAAAATTGTGACTTCATCATGCGGGATGACAAAATCGCTTTGTAAAGCAGCGTTAGTTGTTTCTGAAGGAATTTGCATGACCTCATGATCATTATTCTGTGCATTTGCCGGTTCTATCGTCTGAATATACTTAAACAAAGAATTGCCTGTTCCGGAATAACCTTCGCCATGACGAAGGTAAACAGTTTCAGTATTCTCGGAAAAAATGCATTTTGCGCAGTCGCTTTTCTTTTTGTCAAACGCAGAGCCGATGTGAGTGCAGGTATCCCTGCATGCACATGTTCCGGTGCTTTTACACGCACTTCGAGCTTCATGATAACTGTTTGCAGAATTGTGGATTGCAACAAAAGTCCAATCGGATAAGCAATCGGAATAATCATGCACATGACAAGATGGACAATCAGATCTTTCGTGCTTATTAGGTGAAGGGAAAGAATCTAAATCGCCACACTCGGAGCATTTTGGATATACAGTATGACCATCTCCTCCGCAATCATAAAGAGAACATTCTGACTCTAATGTAAAGTTATGATATCCGCAAGCACAGCACAAATAATCTGAATCCTGTGCGCTATCCAAATAATCGCACTCGGTACACTGTCGTGTTTTTTCATGATTTTCATCATGATTTCCTATTATCCAATCATCATAAATATGATTTCCGCATGTACAACATGGAAAGCTGCTTGTTATTTCTTCGTCTTCATCACCACAAGAGGAACATGTACGTATTCTTACATGTCTGTTAACTTCATGTCGAAGCGTGCCCCATTGACCATAACTATGTTCTACTTCCGTACACTGAAGGCAATCCTTGTAGCAGTCAACGTACCCCCAAATTATCTCATTGCATGAACTGTTGAGACATCGTTGCGATTTTTGATGACCTCCGCTGCTATGAGAGGATGAGATTGTTGGAGGTCCCAAGCTGGTATGTTGACATTCCGGATTTGTACATTCTGGATTTGTGCACCCGGGATAACCTTCGCCTTCGGCCTCGATGTATGTAGTATTACCTTGATTCTCAAAAGCACCGCAAATACTACATTCATAGCCATAGGGATGCGGATGTTCATCGCTATATTTGGGTCCAAAAATAAATGTGTGCCCATAAAGATAGCCGCAACAATCCTTACATTCGCCGTTTGTGTAATAAGCATATGTTGGATTTGAGTACGTACAAGTTGAATATGTACACGTTTCTACAGCCGTGTGACCTGAACCTGTAATGTGTGATGAGCCGGTAATTTGAGTTTGAGTAACATTAGGAAGTGCCATGCCTCCTAATTTGATCTCACTGCAGTTTGTACACATCACGTCATATTCATGAGGATGCGTATCACTTACCCAAAATGTCATCCAAGTAGGGTGAGTGCAACTGTTGGAGGATTTTTGCTCGGCTGAATCAAGTATACGCAAAATAGCGGCTTTTCTTGAAGCTTCTTGAATCAAAGCAAGGTTAGCAGAATTATAATCTGCAAGCATTACTTTAACACCGTTTACTTCTATCAACGATATACCGGTAAAGCCTCTTGCTTTAAGAAGCTTTTCTTCTGCGGCAAGGCGTTCTGCTTCTTTCTTCGCTTCCGTTTCAGCTATAAAATTCGCATTGTATGCATCTATTTCGGCTTGTGTCATCAAACCGAAGATCGTTTTTATTTTTTTCTCGCTTTGAGAGAAAGAGTTTTCCGACAAACTACTTTCGTTGAGAACGTTTGTTATTTCCGCTTCTTCATTGTGCTCGTGATCACCGCAACCGTGTCCGCACATATCATTTGCAGATGCTGAATCTGCGGCAGATATTGTATCTGCATATATCGGCATTGACAGGACAACAAGCAAAACAAGAAGTAAGGATAAAAACTTGATTGTTTTCATCAGTGATTTACCTTTCTAACTAATTAATTGTAACTATATTTTGCTTAATGAGCGTTTTTGTCGATCTGCGTACCCCGATACGTAGTTTTATCAAATAAAACTACGATATCGAAATACGCCGAATATCTATTCCGGCTTTGTTTCGGGAATACCGGATGTAAAGTTTTTTCTTTTTCATGACGTTGTTCCCTTTCTGCACAATGCGTATACGCCGTGCATCCTTTCACATATTCTGTACGTTTTCAGTATTTGAAACGTGATTTTCCCAATAGGTATTTACCTTTGGTATTTATATAATAGCATATTTTTTTATGTTTGTCAATACACATTTTTAAAATACCTATTGCCAAGCACATATTTTTATGATAAAATATATACAGCCGACGAAATGTCGAACACTTTATTTATTTTCTTGGGGGTGAAAAGCTATGGAATGGAAAACAGATGCCGATTGGAAGGCATCAATTGACGAAAATATACGAATGGGATTTCTTGAGATCATGATATTACATTTACTCTCGGAGCGTGATATGTACGGGTACGAGATAAAAAAATTTATCACGGAACGCACCATGGGTGCATTCGTATTCGGTGAAAGCTCACTTTACATTCCTTTATTGCGTATGGCGAAGAGAGGACTTGTATCTTCAAGAAAGGAATTGGTAGTGGGAAAGCGCTTCCGCACGTATTATCACTTGGAAGATATGGGGCAGAGATATCTCAAATATGCCAGAGAACAGAGTGACATAGTGTTCAATGGAATTTATAATCTTTTCAATTGGGAGGGTGAAAACGATGAACAATAAAATAATAAACGGTTACATAAAAGAAGTAAAAAAGAATCTTTCATGTAAAAAAAGCGAGAGTATCTTTTATACTGCACTGCTCAATGATGGAATCAACGGTTTTGCAGATGAAAAAGAAAATTTCACAACGGAAGACCTTTACAAAGAATTCGGTACTCCCGAAAGTTTTGCCGCAAAGCTTCTATCAAATGAGGATTATCATTCTCTTTTGAAAAAGGCAAAGAAAAAAGCTTTAATATGGATAATAGTAGCCGTTGCAGCTATAATTGTATCAGTTTTCTGTATTCATATGGCTTCCGAAATGTTATCCGATTTAGGCGGAACAATAACCATCACAGATAGCTTCATAACAGGTGAAGCTTTGGAACAATTAAAATAACCAATTAACTATGTGAGGATAAACTAATGAAAAAAACAATAATACTCATACTTTCCATTTCCCTTTTACTCTCTTCCGTAATATTTCCCGTACATGCAGCGGATGTACCCGATGCCGAGTATATCCTCGAAACATCCGACGGCACTAAGGTGATACAGCTTAAAGACGGAGGCAAAATCACAATAACAACAACCGATTATGTCGATGATTCAATTGTTACCCGTGCCGCAACTGCAAATACAACGGGAAAATCAAGAGAAGTAAAATACACAAACAACAGCGGCGACGTAGAGTGGGTATATACTCTCTCGGCAGTATTCTCATACACCCCCGGCGTTTCCTCCACCTGCACAAACGCTACATATAGCGAAGAAATATATGATAGCTCATGGCATTTTTCCGATGGTGCAGCCACAAGATCCGGCAACACCGCTTACGGCGTCGGAACATTCAAACACAAAGTTCTTTTTATTACCACAGCCACATATAATATCGACATTTCCCTCACCTGCGACACATACGGCAACGTAAATTAACGCTCATTCAGCCAAATCCGATATTTTCGGATACCCCCTCCCAAAAAAAGATTATAACCCAACAGGGCTGTCACACCGTGGCAGCCCGCTCTTCTTTTAACCCGCATAAAACAAAAAACTTGACAAAACCCATATCATATGGTAAAATATCAACGCACGGCAGGTGCATTCTGTTTTAACCGCCTCCCAAGGAGGCAGGAGCTGTCTTATTAACACGGGATCAGCTCTGCAATATCGTGCTTTATCCGATATTTTCACCCGGCGTCATTAATGTATCGCCCGGCAAGAACCAAACGAAAAATAATTACGGGCTTCCCCGAGGGAGGCTTTGTTTCCCCAAGGGAGACGGCTTGACATCGCTTTTCCGCTATATGCCGAAAGGCTTTAAAGCGGTGTCCCATTTTTTTGTATTGAAAGGAAATTTTTTATGTCAGCAAAAAAACGTACCTACGTTGAAGTAGGAAAGCTCGTTACCTCGGCGGTATGCATAGCGCTCTGCTATGTGTTACCCTTTCTCACGGGACAGATACCCGAAATAGGCGGTATGCTCTCTCCCATGCACATTCCCGTATTCATATGCGGATTCATATGCGGTCCCGCTTACGGCGCTGTCGTGGGTGCCGTTTCTCCCCTTTTGCGCTCGCTCACTCTCCATATGCCTCCCCTGCTCACAGCATTGGCGATGGCATTTGAGCTTGCGGCGTACGGATATTTCTCCGGAAAGCTTTACAGAATGTTGCCGAAGAAGAACGTGTACATATACGTTGCCCTTATAATCTCCATGCTCCTCGGCAGAATAGTTTGGGGCAGCGCAATGTTTATCATATCGGGAATAGCGCAGAATACATTCACCTTCTCCGCCTTTATTGCAGGCGCATTCACAAGCGCCGTCCCGGGCATCATCTGCCACATACTTCTCATCCCGCCTGTTGTTATGGCATTGAAAAAGGCGAGGAAATAATTACAACCCGGCACAAAGCCATGACTGAGGGATTCGCCTCCCTTGCCAAAGGGAGAGGGATTTATTTAACCATCAACAACTCAAAGCCTCTCCCTATGGGAGAGGTGGCATGACGAAGTCATGACGGAGAGGGCTAACGCAGGGAATGACACCCCAACTTATACGTAGTTTTTCTACATCAAAAAGTAGTTTCAGTAAAGTCACCCTTCCGTCTCGGGCACGTTCGTCTGCGACGAACATGCACTCGAGCCACCTCCCCTGAAAGTGGAGGCATGGGTTTGTGCAAATTTCTATTGAATCACACATACTTTAAGTCAGATATAATTATAAGTTATCAATTTTTACTCGAAGTTAGCACTTATATGGCTCCTTTAAGTGTAAATCAGAAACGTAAACGTTTCTGCGGAGCTGTCACCGTAGGTGACTGAGGAATTGTTTCTTAACATTTAACAACTCAAAGCCTCTCCCTATGGGAGAGGTGGCATGACGAAGTCATGACGGAGAGGGCTACAAGAGCAATTTCACCCTTCAGCAGTTATGCGTAGGGGCGCTTCACTAAGCAAGGGCGCTTCACTAAGCGTCCTGCGCGCTCGTCCCTTCCGGGGGAGCCATAAACGTGCAAACACATCGACATAAATTAAAGGTATTTCAAACCTCAAATTTACACTACAATGTTCGCATAAATCCAAGGCTCCTTTGTGCAAAAGGAGCTGTCAGCCTTTAGGCTGACTGAGGAATTGTCACTTAACGTCAAACAATTTTACGCCTCCTTTGGTGCAATGCAGACGCACAATGCGCTTACTGCGAGAGTTATGCAGACGAGCTTCGCTCTTACTGCGGAGGAATTGTTGCTCACCGTATATAACAATCTTAAACAAGGAGCTTACAAAATGGTTACACTTACCGAAAAAGAATCCGAAAACGTATTTTTCGATTCCCTCATATCACAAGCGACGCTCTTTCCCGCAATGGAAAGCCGTGACGCAGTAAAGCTTGCATTTCAGGAAGCCTTCGGCGGTGAGCATCTTGTAAGTGATCCGAAAGCGTCCGAAGAAAGAATACAAAGTGAGATCGGATCCTTTGAAGAGGTCTCGGGAAAACAAGCTTTTTCCTATGTGGGCAAGCACACCGCACGCCTGTCTCTCGATTCACCGATCGTCAGAGGCTTACCTGCCGAAATGATAAACAGGCTCTTTCTCGCCTCCGCGGAACTTACCGATAAGCTTTACGGAAAAAGAGAAGAAAGAGAAGCGCGTTTTAAGTCTTACCTCGACATTTGCGAAAAAGCGGCGGAAAATAACCTCGTTCCCTTTTCAAAGGAAGATTTTCTATCTTTCAAAAACGAATATTTACAAAACGGCTTGCACCCCGTAAGCCACAGCGATACATACAGAAGCACCTATAAACCGTCATACCGTGTGATATCCTCTGCCTTCGTCCCCCTTTTTCCTGCGATCGTGAGAATAAATGAGCTTCTTAAGGAAGACAAAAAATGCATCACCGCAGGGATCGACGGCAGAGCCGCATCGGGAAAGACCACTGCCGCACAGCTTCTTTCCGCTGTTTTTGACAGTGAGATCATCCACATGGACGATTTTTTCCTGCCCTTGAATCTTCGCACCCCCGAAAGGTTTGCAGAAAAGGGCGGCAATATCCACTATGAAAGATTCTTACAGGAGGTCGTTCCCAATTTGTCAAAGGAAGACGCCTTCACCTACAGGGTTTTCGATTGCTCACGCATGGATTACGGCGAAAGCCGAACCATTCTTTCCGCATCTCAAAAGCCCCTTCGCATCGTCGAAGGCACATACAGCCACCATCCGTTGTATAACAATATTTACGATGTAAAGATCATGATGAGCATTTCCCCCGAAACGCAAAAGCAGCGTATACTGCGCCGTAACGGTGAAAAAATGTGGACAATGTTCCGTGACAGATGGATCCCTCTGGAAGAAAATTATTTTAAAAAATAATATAGGTAATTATGAATAAGAAAAGAGACAAAGAACTTCTCCTTTTAACATTGGAAATGCTCAAAAGCAATTTCCAACTTCGAAATAATATCGGCATTAACGTCCTACAGCGCACGCTTGTCGGTATGGAGTTGCCCAACATCCGCGTCACCACCGTAAGACGCATCATTTCTTCCCTTGAAGAGCTTAAAATTATCGACTACATCCCCACGGAAGACCCCGCCCCCTTCAAATGGACATTTATTGCAACGGATGAATACTTGGATGAAGTTATAGAGAAGGTAAAGACGGAACGGGAATAATATATATTGACATATCCGGGGAAATATTATATAATCATACTTGGATATCATTTTTGAACGGAGGTGTACTATGGTCTACGAATTAAAGCATTTTGACACTTGTCTTGTGCGTTTTTCCGCTACAGAGGATACGAGCACTCCCGATATAGAAATTTTGTGGAGCAATGGTGATAAAAAGCATCTCCTTCCCCTTGATCTCGAATTGACGGGAGAAGGTCTTGCAAAATGGCTCAAACACAGAACGATACCGAAAAACCGTGCATATGTGCATAATTTTTTAAGCAAATGCGGACTCAATATCAACCGTCCCATGGCGATAATAAAGCTTTCAAAGGGTCTGTCCTTGAATGATTGCTATTGGGTGGTTGAAGATGGCTTCGATGGCACATTTGACAAATATAATTTATATGACAACCGTTTCAGTCAGGTACTTGCTCTCATCGCATTTACCGGATACGGAAGCAGTATAAGATCATCACTTGATTCATCGCCGGAATTCACGACCAACGGTATGCTTCCCAAATGCTGGAGAAGAAATAACGGAAGGATCATGCTCTATAAAGGAGGCACAAAGGGTGCTTCCAATACAGGTAATGAGCCTTATTCGGAGTATTACAGCACACAAGTGGCAAAGATCCTCGGAATTAACGCTATTGAATACGGGCTTTCAATGTGGAAAGGTGAGCTTTGCTCCTCTTGCGAGCTTTTTACCTCCAAGGATCACTCCTTTCTGCCTGCGGGCAGATTAGTTACCTCCGGCGGAATGAAGGCGGTAAGAGAATACTGCGAATCTCTCGGCAGTGAATTTGTCAAAGCCTTAAATGATATGATCGTTTTCGATGCGCTCATCATGAATACCGACAGACATTTCGGAAACTTCGGTTTTATCGTAGACAATAAAACAAACCGGATCTTGGCACCCGCACCCTTATTCGACCACGGAAATGCACTTCTGAATTATGCAGGCAGCGACGACCTTGAAAGCTTACCGTCATTAAAAGCTTATGCCGACACTCTGGCGCCTTGCGTGTACGATGATTTTATCGGCACGGCAAAAGGAGTCCTTACGCCCGAGCGCCGAGAGGGAATAAGAAAGCTGCTTAATTTTAAATTTAAAAAGAACTCAAGATATAATCTGCCCGATAAAAGATTGAAGCTTTTGGAAAAGCTTATCCAAGAAAGAGCAAGGTTGCTTCTTGAGGAATAATTTCCCAATAAATTTTCAAGCGGCTGACCTTTAATCGATCAGCCGCCTTTTTATTACTGTGTCAAAATATGCGAATGGTAGCGTATAAATTTAATAACGTTTCGTTTATTTGTTTTTAGGTCATACTTTCAGCGGGATCCAGACCTGCATGTCGGTCTCGCCGCGATTTTCCATGCCATAATAAGGAATAAAGCTCAGCTTGCGGTCTTCATATGTAACATCATCGATCGATGTATAAAGCTGACCGTTGTCTGACTTGACATAGCCCTCTGCACTAATGCGGGGCATACCGAAATATTCATCGGGTATCATTTCGAATGATGTCTTCGGGTCGATGGAAAGAGCGAAGATGTCGCCTTCATTGTCTACGCCCTCCATGCAGTAAACAACGGGGCCGTAAAGCAGAGCGGCACGTCCTGCATTGTCATGCACACCGGGTGCTGATGCAATAAGGCGCGGTTTGATATTGAGATCGAGATCAAGAACATCCACAGTGTCGAAATATGCATAACCGTCACGCAATTCATAAGGCGCGGATGCTTCAAATTCCTTACACCAACCGGGAACACGGACAGCGATCCTCTTGTAGCCGTCGGCTTCCAATCTGATCTTACCGCATGCGGGATATGATGTTGTCTGGCGAATACTCTTGCCCTCATATTCTGTTTCACCGTTCATATAGTGGTGTACATACAGCGTATCATCTTCCTCGGTATACATAAAATCTCCAATGGAATTGATAAAACGAAGAATATTGGGAGGACAGCAGGAGCAGCCGAACACCTTGAGACGCTGTGTGATCGGATAGCGCTCTTTACTCTTGGTTGCATTGTTTTTGTCGTGGTCGGCAAGATCGATAGCCAGCGGATTCTCGTAGAAAAATTCATTACCCGCCATAGAAACGCCTGAAATGGAGCCGTTGTACATGGCAAGCTCAGCCGTATCTCCATACCAGCCCATGGGTTTGATCTTCGTCATTCTCATGCAGAACAAAGCAAGCGCAAGCGTCGCACAGGTCTCCGTATAGGCAGGCTCGTTTTTCAGATCGTAATCTACTGTGAATGCCTCTCCGATATGGGATGAACCGATACCGCCTGTGATGTACATACGCTTATATGCAATATTTTTGAGGATCGTCTCGCAAGCACGGAACAATTCGTCATCCTTACATTCAAGTGCAAGATCTGCCATCGCAATATACAGATACATGGCACGGACAGAATGTCCTTCAGCCGTTGTCATCTGACGGACGGGAAGATGATCCTGTGCGTAATGAGCAGTTGCAAAATTACAGTATCCGTTGGGATCAAGATCGTTTGCGCCGCGATTGTCGACAAAGAATTTCGCAAGCTCAAGGTATTTCTGTTTTCCGGTTGCACGGTACAGCTTGACAAGTGCAAGCTCGATCTCCTCATGACCGGGCGTCATAAACTTCGCCGTCTTTTCAACGGTGAATACACGGATAACGTAATCTACGTAACGCTCGACCATTCCCAGCAGCTTGTCCTTACCCGTAGCGTGACAGTAGGCGATCGCCGCTTCGATCAGATGACCAAGGCAGTAAAGCTCATGGCGGTCACGAATCATAAAACGGTTTTCGGTTTCATAGATCTTGAAGTAACAGTTATAATATCCGTCTTCCATCTGATTTGCACACATATCGTCAATTATTGCATCGGTTTTTGCCTCCAATGCTTCATTGCGTCCCCGTTCCAGAATGTATGCCGCACCCTCGATCCACTTTGCGATATCTGAATCCCAAAAATAGTGTGCATGCCAACCCTCGCGCTCCTGCTGTGCCGCATCGCACTTCAATGCTTCAAAACGCTTGGTTTCCGCAAAGCGGTCATAGACCGCATCAACGGTGACTTCCTTGGAAATGCGCTGTTTTTCGCTCCAAAATCCGTCGCTCAGCCTTGTGTGATAAAAAGGAATCTGTTTCATAGTGTCCTCCTTTGGTTTTTCTTTAATTAAAAAATGTTCAAACGATTGCTTTTTGGTACCGAAAACAGTCCGATCCGGTCAATGCACGGCAATTTGCTTTCGGTATCAAACAGGATAGCCCTGCAGCGAAAAAATCGAAAAGCTGCGGGAAACTATTGAAAAATCAACGATCATCCTGTATAATAATTATAACATATCTATCATCTGAAACAACCTCAAAAAAGCAATAAAAGGAGCAAAAATCCGACATGAAGCAGGAAGATTATCTGCAATACCGTGTGCAGTATGAACACGCAGGAAAATTTACCTCCCGGGGAACATGGATCCATCCCGTGGGTACATATGAAACATGGGAGATCATTTATATGATACAGGGCTGTGCGTATTTATATGAGGGTGACCGCAGGATCACAGCAAATGCGGGCGATGTGGTTTTCTTCCGCCCCGGTGTAGAGCATGGCGGAACAGCGCCGAGCGAGGACACCGTCTCTTTTTTCTGGATCCACGGCAAGGCACCGACGGAGGATGCAAATACGGCGCTGGAATGTCTGCCGCTTCATGCAGCCGCTATGCAGCATACGCAGATACCGCTTTTATGCAGACAGCTCCTCAATGTCTCATCCACACCGCGTTATCCCGCTTCCGTACGCAACGCTCTTCTCGGGATCATTCTGACAGAATATGCCATTCATACACAGCCCCGTGCAAAACAGGAAAGAACCGAGGAACGTTTGGTCAATGACATTGCCGAATATATCCGCATCAACGCTATGAATGCTCTGCATACTGCCGATATCGCCAACCATTTCGGCTACAACGTAGACTATCTGACTCGATTATTCCGCCGTTCTCACGGAGTCGGTCTGAAGGGCTATGTTGACAGTATGCGTATGGGTCACATCCGCACCCTGTTGTTATCCACCGATCTGCCGTTAAAGACCATTGCCGCTCAATCCGGCTTCGATGATTATAAGGCGTTTCTGAAATACTTTTCATACCACGAGGACATAACACCCACCGAATTGCGGCGTCGCTTTTACCGCACCCATACAAATAACCGATAACCGTATTTATCTGCCATTCGGTAACATTTTTCAATACAAATTATTACACCGCTGTCACCCACGCATGACAGCGGTATTTACTTCAAAAATAATATATAATCGTGATTTATCAAATCGTGATTATATAAACTCTAAAACCCAAAAAAGCTTTTCTCACCCATCGCAGGGCAAGAAAAGCTTTTGCACTTGAATGCAAAGCCACATAAACACAAAACCGCCCGACCTCTTTTTGAAGTCGGGCGATCTCATTATGTGACTTATTTAAAGTCGAAATTATTCAGCAGCCTTTTCTTCGGAAGCTTCTGCCTTAGGTTCTTCAACCTTAGCCTTCTTGGAAGCCTTCTTGTCGTCGGATGCAGCCTTCTTTTCGAAGCCTATAATTTCTATAAGAGCCATTTCGGCACCGTCTCCACGGCGCGGACCCTTCTTGAGAACGCGTGTGTAACCGCCGTTTCTCTCGCTGAAGCTCGGAGAAATTTCATCGAACAGCTTCTTAACTACGTCTTCCTTAGTTATGAATCTGAGAGCCTGTCTCTTTGCTGCCAATGTATTTGTCTTACCAAGCGTGATCATTCTATCCGTTATAGATCTAAGCTCCTTTGCACGGGTAACGGTTGTTTCGAGAGAGCCATTCTCCAAAAGAAACGTAACCTGTCCCCTCAACATCGACATTCTATGATCTGTCGGTCTGCCGAGCTTTCTTGTTCCGGGCATAATTCATTTCCTCCTCTACCGGGTATGCGCTGCGGCGTTACAAAGCCGCCAGCACTTTCTGTTTATATGAAGAGATTATTATTCTTCCTCTTTCTTGAGGGAGAGACCCAATGAAGCGAGCTTCTGGATAACCTCTTCCAATGATTTCTTTCCGAGGTTTCTGACCTTGATCATTTCTTCCTCGGTCTTGTTTGTCAAATCCTGTACCGTATTGATTCCCGCACGCTTCAAGCAGTTGAAAGAGCGAACCGACATGTCAAGTTCCTCAATGACTATCTCAAGTACTTTTTCCTTTGAGTCGTCCCTGCTGTCTACCATGATTTCCGCCTTCTTAGCCTGGTCGGAAAGGTCTACAAACAAGTTGAGATGCTCGTTGAGAATCTTGGCTGCGAGTGAAATTGACTCTTTCGCGGTTATCGTACCGTTTGTGAGCACTTCCAATGTAAGCTTGTCATATTCCATCTTATCTTCAACACGAGTGTTGTCAACGGAGTAATTAGCCTTGTACACGGGAGTGTATATGGAATCTGTGAATATTGTTCCGATAGCGGGCGCTCCGAGAAGCTTGTTACGTTCAGATGAAACGTATCCTCTTCCGCTGTCGAATGTCAATTCCATATAGAACTTCACACCGCCGGAAACGGTGGCTATGTGATGATCCGGATTAAGTATCTCTATATCGGAATCGCACTTAATGCAGCCTGCTGTTACTTCGCATTCGCCGGTCATATCGATTACGACCGTCTTGGGCTGATTCGTATACAGCTTTGCCGTTATACCTTTTACGTTAAGAACTATTTCTGTTACGTCTTCGGTTACGCCCGGGATCGTCGAAATCTCATGCAATACGCCTTCGATCTTTATGTTGGTTACGGCTACTCCGGGAAGCGAGCTTAATAATATTCTTCTTAAAGAATTACCAAGCGTTATTCCGAAGCCTCTTTCAAGAGGCTCTATCGCAAATTTACCGTAAGAACCGTCTTCGCTTTGTTCAAGTGTCGTAATGCTCGGTCTTTCTATTTCTATCATTTAGTAACCCTCCTAGATTAATTATCTTTTTCTTCGGACTCCGGATCTTATGCGACCCGGACTAAATTCAGATTACGCGGGGGTTTTACTTGGAATAAAGCTCTACTATGAGCTGCTCTCTGATGTCGAAGTCTACGTCTTCTCTTGTGGGCATAAGAGATACCGTTACGGTAACGTTTTCTGCGTCAACTGTGAGCCACTTTGCGGATATATTCGCATCGAGAGTTTCCATCATTGCCTTGAACTTGGGAAGCTCCTTGCTTGTTGCCTTGAGAGCTATAACATCACCGGGCTTAACGAGAAGCGAGGGTATGTTAGCTATTTTGCCGTTTACAGTAAAATGTCTGTGGAGTACGAGCTGTCTTGCATCTCTGCGGCTCTGTGCGAATCCTGCTCTGTAAACTACATTGTCAAGACGTCTTTCGATAAGAACGAGAAGGTTTTCACCTGTCAAGCCTTCTTTAGCGTCAGCCTTCTTGAAGTAGTTCTTGAACTGATTCTCAAGTATTCCGTAATATCTCTTCGTCTTCTGCTTTTCACGAAGCTGCTTTCCGTATTCCTTGGTTCCAAACTTCTTATTGGCGCCATGCTGACCGGGTATCGTAGCTCTTCTTTCCATCGCACATTTCGATGAGAAGCAACGATCGCCCTTCAAAAATAATTTGCAGCCTTCTCTGCGACACTGTCTGCAAGCAGGTCCGGTATATTTTGCCATGTTTCTTTACCTCCCTTAATTATACGCGTCTTCTCTTCGGAGGACGGCATCCGTTGTGCGGAATCGGGGTTACGTCTTTGATAAGCGTAATATCGAGTCCGGCTGTCTGAAGCGCTCTGATAGCTGCTTCTCTTCCTTGTCCCGGTCCCTTGACATATACGTCAACTGTCTTCAAGCCATGCTCCATAGCGAGCTTAGCTGCTGTTTCGGAAGCTGTCTGTGCTGCGAAAGGAGTGGATTTCTTGGATCCCTTGAAGCCCATTTCTCCTGCGGAAGCCCATGCCAATGCATTTCCGTTAACGTCTGTAAGGGTGACTATGGTGTTGTTATATGTCGCACTGATATGCGCAGCTCCGCGTTCGATATTCTTGCGTTCACGGCGCTTCTTTACGATTTTCTTCTGCTGCTTTGCCATTATCGTTCACTCCTTATTTCTTCTTGTTCGCGATTGTCTTAACGGGACCTTTTCTCGTTCTCGCGTTAGTCTTTGTTCTCTGTCCTCTGACAGGAAGTCCTTTGCGGTGACGCAGACCTCTGTAGCATCCGATATCTGTCATTCTCTTGATATCATAAGCTATGCTTCTGCGAAGATCACCTTCTACGGCGTAGTTGTTTTCAATTTCTTCACGGAGTTTTGCTATTTCTTCATCGGTGAGATCCTTAACTCTTGTATCGGGATTTACACCGGTCTTTTCGAGTATCTTAACTGAAGATGTCAAACCGATACCGAAAATGTATGTCAAACCGATTTCAACGCGCTTTTCTCTCGGAATATCAACGCCTGCTATACGAGCCATACTTTATTTCCTCCTGTTTATCCTTGTTTCTGTTTGTGCTTCGGGTTTTCGCAAATTACCATTACGATGCCTTTTCTCTTTATTATCTTGCATTTCTCGCAGATTTTCTTGACGGAAGGCTTAACTTTCATTATTGTAACCTCCAAGTTTTGGTTTTAGTTTTGTCGGGTTGACTGTCCGGCTTACAACCGACGGGTTATGCGTCCCTTTGTCGGGTCATAAACCGATACCTCTATAAGGACCTTATCACCCGGAACTATTTTAATATAATTCATTCGCATCTTACCGGAAATGTGTGACAAGATCACCATTCCGTTGGGAAGTGTTACTCTAAAGGTAGCGTTCGGAAGCGTTTCGCTTACCACGCCTTCGAATTCCATGCAATCGTCTTTTGCCAGATCAATCCCTCCAATTTCCATGGGAATTTTCCCTTATACGTATCTGTACCAGCATTTCTGCTTCTCGCATCAGCTTCTTCAACCGTTTATCGGCTCCGAATTCTGCCTCGGCAGCAGCCTCTGCGCTCTGCCTCAGATCATCGCCCGTTTCGATCTTCACAAGATGCTTTACATTCTTCCGTTTCGGAGCTTCAAGCCTGTGAAGCTTTCCGTCGGCAACCAGAACGTCGCTTTTATCGGTAACACCCACCACAAGATAGGCAGTGCCCGTATCACGTCCCATGACCGACATGACGATGTCGCCGTAAACGATATCTTCAAGCTTCATTTCTTTATTTACGCACATACACTCGGTATTCAATCGGCATCCGTCAGAATAACGGGACCGTTTTCGGTGAGAGCAACGGTATTTTCGTAATGAGCCGCAAGACCCTTATCTACGGTAACAACCGTCCATTCGTTACTCAATACCTTAACCTCTGCCGAGTGCTGACAGATCATAGGTTCAACAGCAAATACCATACCCGTCATAAGACGAGGTCCTCTGCCGGGTCTGCCGTAGTTGGGAACATCCGGGCTTTCGTGGAGATTTTCTCCGACGCCGTGGCCCACATACTCTCTTACAACGGAGAAGCCTGCGCTTTCCGCCGTTTCCTGTACGGCTGATGCTATATCGCCTATTCTGTTGTTTTCGGCGATCATTCCGAAGCCCTTGAAAAAGCTTGCCTTTGTTACCTCGATAAGCCTTTTTGCTTCCTCGGATATCTCACCCACACCGAAGGTGTTGGCGCAATCGCCGTGAAATCCCTTATAATAAGCACCTACATCTATACTCACTATATCACCCTCCTGCAATCTTCTGCCGTCGGGTATACCGTGAATGACTTCGTCGTTAACGCTTATACAAGCGCTGGCGGGAAAGCCATTGTAATTAAGGAATGAAGGTACCGCACCGTGGGATTCAATAAAATGCCTTATAGCGGTATCGATCGAGATCAGAGTAGTTCCCGGCTTCGCAAGCTCGCCGGCAAGCCTTAAGGCGCCGGCGGCTATACGACCGCTTTCTCTGAGTTTTTCGATCTGAGTTTTGTTTCTGAGCTTTATCATATCAACTTAAATACCGAGAGCCGCGAATGTAAGCTTCGTTGTATCGTCGAGAACTTCCTGTCCTTCAACGGTGAGAAGCTTTCCTTTCTTGCTGTACCAATCCTCAAGCACCGCTGTCTGCTCATGATATACATCAAGGCGGTTCTTAACAGTCTCGGGAAGGTCGTCAGCTCTGATTATCAATTCACTTCCGCACTTTCCGCAGGTGTTCTTGTCCTCAGCGGGAGTGGGGTTGTAGATTGTGTGATACGTTGCTCCGCAAGCCTTGCAAACGCGTCTGCCGCTCATACGCTTGATTATATCCTCGTCGGAAACGTAGATATTTACAACAGCGTCGATCTCGACACCCATTTCTTCAAGGCCCTTAGCCTGACCGATCGTTCTGGGATATCCGTCAAGGATGAAGCCGTTCTTGCAATCGTCTTCGGCTATTCTTTCCTTCATGAGCCCGTTTACGGTATCATCGGGAAGAAGGTTGCCCTTTTCGATTATCTCCTTGGCTTTGAGTCCGAACGGAGTTCCGTTTTTGATCGCTTCTCTGATTATAGCTCCCGTGGATATGGCAGGGATGCCGAGACGCTTTGAAACGAGCTCAGCCTGTGTTCCCTTGCCGGCACCGGGTGCACCTAAAAATATGATCTTCATAGCTTTAGATTAATTATTCAAGAAAGCCCTTGTAGTGGCGCATCGTGATCTGAGTTTCAAGCTCTCTTACTGTTTCAAGCGCAACGCTGACAACGATGAGAAGGCTCGTGCCTCCGAAGGAAAGAGCACCGAAGGAAATTCCGAATATATTTGTTACTGCATTGATAAGAAGCGGGATTATAGCGATGATTCCGAGGAAGAAGCCGCCGATAAGAGTGATCTTCTTAAGGGAGTTTGCTATAAAGTCGCTTGTGGGTTTTCCGGGTCTGAGACCGGGAATGAAGCCGCCGTTCTTCTTGAGGTTGTTGGCAACTTCAACGGGGTTAAACGATATCGCAAGGTAGAAGTAGGAGAATGCTATGATAAGAACGAAGAGCAATACTCCGTATACGATGGAACCGTAACCGAATACATTGAAAAATCCTGCCCAGAAGCCGCCTTCCTTAAGGTTGGGGAAGAAGAGCTGCAATGTTGCGGGGAGACCCGCGATCGTGCTGGCGAAGATGATAGGCATAACACCTGTCATGTTCAGCTTTAAGGGAAGGAATGTGCTCTGACCGCCGTACATCTTGCGTCCTACTACGCGCTTAGCGTACTGAACGGGGATGCGGCGCTCGGAGTTGGTCATGAATACAACGAATGTAACAACCGCTACTGCGAATATTATTATAGCTACGAAGGCTATGATCGTTGACCATATACCGAGACTGAGCTGACCGACGAATGCGGTAGCCATTGTGGGAAGTGTGGAAAGGATGTTTACGAAAAGGATCATGGAGATACCCTGGCCGAAGCCGTTCTCATTGATCTTTTCAGCAAGCCATACGATGACAGATGCGCCTGCGATCTGGCAGGTCATGATAACGAGACATGCGAATATGCCGGGTTCGCTTACGAAGCCCTGTGCATTGATGGTCGCATAGTAGCCGTAGCTCATGAGAGCTGCGAGAGCTACTGTTACGTATCTTGTGATCTTGTCGATCTTCTGCTTTCCGTTTTCCTCTTTTGCCATTCTTTCGAGAGCGGGGATCGCTACCGTAAGAAGCTGCATAACGATGGATGATGTGATGTAAGGTGATACCGAAAGTGCAAACAATGTTGCCTTCGAGAACGAGTCGCCCGCGATAGTATAGAAATACTGAAGTATGGACGTACCCGCATTATTTGAAAACCAGGATTCCAAGGCTGCCGAATCAATAAACGGAACCGGAATAATGCAACCGATACGATATATCAGAAGCACGATAAGCGTATATATAAGCTTCTTTCTTATGTCGGGAAGCTTCCACGCGCTTACGAAGGTTTTAAACACTTATATCACCTCAGTCTTTCCGCCAGCGGCTTCGATCTTTTCCTTAGCCGCAGCCGAAAAGATTTTAGCTTTAACCGTAATCTTTTTGGTAAGTTCTCCGCTTCCGAGTACCTTAAGACCGGAAAGAACATTCTTTATTGTGCCATTTTCTACGAGTGTGTCTATTGTGATAACATCGCCGTCATTGAAGCTGTTGAGATCTCCAACGTTGATTATCGCATAGTTGGTAGCGAACTTATCGTTATTGAAGCCTCTCTTGGGGAGTCTTCTGTAAGTCGGGATCTGTCCGCCTTCAAAACCGATTCTGACACCGCCGCCGGAACGAGCGTTCTGGCCCTTGTGTCCTCTACCTGCGGTCTTGCCGTTGCCGGAACCGGGGCCTCTGCCCTTACGGTATGCCTTCTTAGCGGAACCGAGAGCCGGAGAAAGTTCATTAAGCATCATTTGCGTGTCCTCCTATTTTATTTATAAAGTAGGTCAATCTGCATTTTCGACCTTGACCAAGTGCTTGATAACAAATATCTTGCCCTGGGTAACAGCGTTGTCTTCCTGAACTGTCGTGTCACCGATAGTCTTGAGACCTAATGCAAGCGCTGTCTTTTTCTGTTTTTCAAGTCTTCCTATGAGACTCTTCTGAAGTGTTATCTTAATCTTTGCCATATCTGCCACCTCAACCCAATATCTCTTCGGGAGTCTTGTCTCTCATCTTCGCAACCTGTTCTACGGTGCGGAGTGCACGGAGTCCTTCAAATGTTGCTCTTACAACGTTTGTAGGATTGTTGGAGCGGAGGCACTTCGTTCTTACGTCGGATACTCCAACGAGCTCGAGAACGCTTCTTACCTTACCGCCGGCGATAACGCCCGTACCCTGAGAAGCCGGCTTAAGAAGAACCTTTCCGGCACCGTATATACCGGTGATCTCATGGGGTATCGTTGTTCCCTTAAGAGAAACTTCGATTATATTTTTCTTTGCGTCTTCTGTACCCTTTCTGATTGCTTCGGGTCTTTCAAGCGCTTTTCCGAGGCCACAACCAACGTGACCGTTGCCGTCTCCGACTACTACAAGAGCTGTGTACTTGCGAACACGTCCGCCCTTTACAGTCTTGGAAACGCTCTTTACTTCTACGACTATTTCGCGAAGGTCCAATGTTGACGCATCTATTCTGCCTGCCATAATAACCCTCCTTAAAACTTCAAGCCGCTCTCGCGTGCGCCTTCAGCAAGTTCCTTGATTCTTCCGTGATAAAGATATCCGCCTCTGTCGAATACGACTTCGGTGATGTTCTTTTCAAGGGCCTTCTTGCCTATTGCAAGTCCAACGAGCTTTGCGCCTTCTTTGTTTCCGCCGTTACCGGTGAAATCCTTATCATGAGAAGATGCAGCAACGAGTGTGTTGCCTGTTGTATCATCTATGATCTGAGCGACTATATGCTTTTCGGAGCGATATACTGAAAGACGAGGTCTCTCAGAGGTTCCGGAGATTTTAGAGCGTACTCTCTTATGACGCTTAAGACGATTCTGATTCTTATCGATTTTGCTGACCATTTATTCTCGCTCCTTTCATTATTTGCCGGCCTTACCGGTCTTGCGGCGAATAACTTCACCTGCGTATCTGACACCCTTACCAAGGTAGGGTTCCGGAGGACGCTTGCCTCTGATCTCGGAAGCGATCTGTCCAACCTTCTGCTTGTCGATGCCGACTACAGCGATCTTGTTGGGGTTTTCAACTTCGAATGTGATTCCGTCTTCTTCAACGAATATAACGTCATGAGAGTAACCGAGATTCAAAACAAGTTCCTTGCCGCGCTTCTGTGCTCTGTAACCGCCTTCGCTGATCTCGAGATCCTTGCGGTAGCCTGCGGTAACACCGATAACCATGTTATTGATGAGAGCTCTTGTAAGTCCGTGGAGAGCCTTTGTTTCCTTCATCTCATTCTCACGGGTAACAACTATCTGTTCGCCTTCAATTGCAACATTGATAGCAGCGGGGATAGTGTTCTTGAGTTCACCCTTGGAACCCTTAACTGTGATCGTCTTTCCCTCGAGCGATACTTTAACACCGGCGGGAATTGCTACAGGTAATCTACCTATTCTTGACATAATATTCCCTCCTTACCAAATGAAGGCGAGTACTTCTCCGCCGACATTTTCCTTTCTCGCTTTCTTATCGGTCATGATGCCCTTGGATGTGGATACGATCGCAACGCCCAAGCCCTTCATAACACTGGGAAGTTCGTCTGCACCCGCGTATATACGGAGACCGGGCTTGGAGACTCTCTTCAATCCCTGGATTATTCTCTGCTTACCGGGGCCATACTTCAAAACGACCTTGATCATTCCCTGCTTTTCGTCTTCCGTTACAGAGTAGCTCTTTATATAGCCTTCGTCGAGAAGGATCTGAGCTATAGCCTTTTTAACGTTGGAAGCAGGTATTTCGCAGGACTCATGTTTTGCCGAATTAGCATTTCTTATTCTTGTAAGCATATCGGCAATAGCATCTGTGATTTGCATTTATTTCCTCCTATTAATGCGCACAGTATACTTTCATCGTACTTATGCGCAAATTGCTGTGTTGTTGATTACCAGCTTGCTTTTCTTACGCCGGGTATTTCGCCCTTGTAAGCCAATTCTCTGAAGCATATACGGCATATGCCGAACTTGCGGAGATACGCATGAGGTCTTCCGCAGATTTTGCAGCGTGTGTATTCTCTTGTGGAATACTTCTGAGGTCTCTGCTGCTTGAGGATCATTGATTTCTTAGCCATGATTTCCTCCTTATTCCTTTTCGAAGGGAGCGCCGAAGAGTCTGAGCAATTCGCGTGCTTCTTCATCGTTTGTTGCTGTGGTAACGAAGCAGATATCCATACCTCTTACCTTGTCAACCTTATCATAATCGATCTCGGGGAATATAAGCTGTTCCTTAAGACCGAGAGAATAGTTACCGTGGCCGTCAAAGCCGTTGGCATTGATTCCCTTGAAGTCACGAACTCTGGGGAGAGAGAGGTTGAAGAGTCTGTCCATAAACTCATACATTCTTTCTCCGCGAAGTGTTACCTTGGCACCGATCTTTGTGCCTGCACGAAGCTTAAAGTTAGCAACGGATTTCTTTGCTACCGTAGCAACTGCCTTCTGACCTGTTATTGCAGAAATATCAGCTATAACACTGTCTATTACCTTGGAGTTGTCTTTAGCATCTCCCGCACCTACGTTTACAACGATCTTATCGAGCTTCGGTATCTGCATCGGGCTCTTATAGTTGTACTTCTTCATCATGGCGGGGGCTACATCGCTCTTATAAAATTCCTTTAATCTTGCCATAATTACCCCTCTCACTGAAGGTCTTCGCCGCACTTAGCGCACGCACGAACCTTATCACCGTTTTCAAGTGTCTTGATCTTAACTCTGACACCTTTTTCACACTTGGGACAGTAAACGTTTACCTTGCAAGCGCGGATAGCGCCTTCTGCGTCTACTATACCGCCGGCCTGACCCTGTCTGCGAGGCTTTACATGCTTCTTAACAAGGTTAACGCCTTCGATTATAACTTTTTCTTCTTTGGGATCAACTGCGACTACCTTACCCTTGGAACCCTTGCTGTTGCCGGATATTACCATTACGGTATCGCCTGTCTTTATATGAAGCTTACTCATCTTTGTCTACCCCCGTATTAAAGTACTTCGGGAGCCAAGGACAATATCTTAAGATAGTCCTTTTCACGAAGCTCTCTTGCTACCGGTCCAAAAATACGCGTACCGCGCGGATTCTTGTCCTCTTTGATTATAACTGCCGCGTTCTCGTCGAATCTTACATAAGAACCGTCGTTTCTGCGAACGGGCTGAACTGTTCTTACTACAACTGCCTTAACGACTTCGCCCTTCTTAACTACGCCGCCGGGTGCTGCTTTCTTAACAGCGCAAACTACAACGTCACCGATTCCTGCGTAACGTCTGCCTGTACCGCCGAGCACACGGATGCACATTAATTCCTTGGCGCCTGTATTGTCGGCAACCTTCATGAAACTCTGTTGCTGTATCACTTTCTGTACCTCCTATTTTGCTTTACGGTAAATTATTTAGCCTTCTCGATGATCTCGACGACTCTCCATCTCTTATCCTTCGAAAGCGGTCTTGTTTCCATGATAACGACCTTATCGCCTATGCCGCACTCATTGTTTTCGTCATGAGCCTTAAAGGTAACGGTCTTCTTAACTATCTTGTTGTAGAGAGCATGCTTGATGTTGTCCTGGATAGCAACTACAACTGTCTTATCCATCTTATCGCTGACAACGATGCCTGTTCTCGTTTTTCTCAAGTTTCTCTGCTCGTTCATTGTTTAATCTCCTTTCCGCTTATTGAACGGAATCGCCTTTCTGTGCAGCGATTTCCTTTTCACGAAGGACTGTCATGATTCTTGCTATTGTCTTCTTTGTCTCGGGAATCTGGTTGGGATTAGCGAGCTGGTTTATAGCAAGCTGAAAACGAAGATTGAAGAGCTCATTTTTCTTTTCCTTGAGCTGAGCCTTGAGCTCATCGGAGCTCTTGTCTCTGAATTCTTCCATGTTTACTTTCATTGAGCTACCTCCTCTGCTTCAAGCTGAGCTTTCGTTGCGAATTTGCACTTGATGGGAAGCTTGTGAGAAGCAAGACGCATAGCTTCCTTAGCCTGCTCTTCTGTTATACCGTCCATCTCGAACATAACTCTGCCGGGCTTAACTACAGCTACCCAATATTCGGGAGAACCTTTACCGGAACCCATTCGGGTTTCAGCGGGCTTTTCCGTTACGGGCTTATCGGGGAATATCTTTATCCATACCTGTCCGCCTCTCTTGATGTATCTTGTCATCGCGATACGGGCAGCTTCTATCTGATTGGATGTGATCCATGCGGGTTCCATAGCAACGAGACCGAATGTACCGTTGGTTATCTTGTTACCGCGGTGTGCGCGTCCCTTGAGTCTTCCGCGCTGTACACGTCTGTACTTGACTCTCTTAGGCATTAACATTAGTTGTTGTCCTCCTTCTTCGAGGAATTGGGCTTATCGGATGCGGGACGGCCTTCCTTGTTAAAGCGTCCTGCGCCTCTCTGATCGTTCTTGCGGAAATCGCGTCCGCCTTCACGTCTTTCGCCTCTGTTGAAACCTTCGCGTCTTTCGCCGCGGTTGTTTCTGTCTCTTCTGGGTCTGTCTTCTCTTCTGCCGTCCTTGGGAGCATCAGCTCTTCTGGAGTTCTGGAGAACTTCGCCCTTATATATCCATACCTTAACACCGATCTTACCGTAAGTGGTGTTAGCTTCTGCAAAACCGTAGTCGATGTCGGCTCTGATTGTCTGAAGCGGTATTGTACCGTCGTGGTACTGTTCTGTTCTTGCTATTTCAGCGCCTGCGAGACGACCGGAAACAGCAACCTTGATACCCTTAGCGCCGAGTCTCATTGTTCTGCCTATGCAGAGCTTCATAGCGCGGCGGAAAGAACCTCTCTTTTCGAGCTGGGAAGCAATGTTCTCAGCAACGAGCTGTGCATCAACATCGGGGTTCTTAACTTCGTTTACGTTAACGGAGACCTGAAGATCGCTCTTGAGGAACTGCTCGATATCTGTACGAAGCTTTTCTATTTCGGTGCCGCCCTTACCGATTATGTGACCGGGCTTAGCACAATGTATGATAACGCGGATCTTATTCTGTGTTCTTTCGATCTCTATCTTGGGAACGCCGGCCGCTTTGAGTCTTTCCTTGAGATATTTTCTCAATTTATAGTCGGAAACGAGTGTATCGCCGAATACTTCATCCTTAGCGTACCATCTCGAGTCCCAATCTTTGATAACGCCTACACGGAGACCGTGGGGATTAACTTTCTGACCCATACTTGTCTGTGCCTCCTATCAATCTCTTTCCCGCACAACTACGGTTATGTGGGAGGTTCTCTTTAAAATTCTGAAAGCTCTGCCCTGCGCTCTCGGCATTATACGCTTCATGGTCATGCCGGGGGTAGCGTAGCATTCGCTTACGTAAAGCTTATCCTTGTTCATGCCGAAGTTGTTTTCAGCATTAGCCTCAGCCTCTTTAACGAGCTTGAGTATATATTCGGACGCGCTCTTTCTGGTATTCTTCAAAATTCCCTTTGCAAGCTCTACATCCTTGCCTCTTATCAGATCAAGGACGATCAAAACCTTTCTCGTGGAAATTCTGACGTGTTCTCTATGCGCTTTCGCGGTTAAAATCTTTTCTTCCGCCATTGTGAATTGCCTCCTTCTTTTGTTTGACCGCCTTACTTAGTGTTTGACGTCTTCGAACCCGAATGACCTCTGAAGGTTCTTGTGGGAGCGAATTCGCCGAGCTTGTGTCCAACCATATCCTCCGTAACGTATACGGGAATATGCTTTCTGCCGTCATGAACTGCGAAGGTATGTCCTACGAATTCGGGGAATATCGTGGATGCGCGAGACCATGTCTTGATAACCTTCTTCTCGTTCTTCTTGTTCATTGCTTCTACCGCGTTGTAAAGCTTTTCCTGTACAAACGGGCCTTTTTTGACGCTTCTTGACATAAGATTGTCCTCCTTTCAGTCATTACTTATCGTTTCTGCGTTTTACGATGAATTTGTCGGTGCGAGCCTTCTTATTTCTTGTCTTATATCCAAGAGCGGGCTTGCCCCAAGGTGTAACGGGCGACGGGCGACCGATAGGTGAACGTCCTTCACCACCGCCGTGCGGGTGGTCAACGGGGTTCATTACGGAACCGCGGACTGTGGGACGGATACCCATGTGACGCTTTCTACCTGCCTTACCGATCTTTACATTCTCGTTCTCTACGTTGCCTACCTGGCCGATCGTAGCGATGCAGTTGAGACGGATAAGTCTTACTTCTCCGGAGGGAAGTCTTACCTGCGCCATTCCGTTTTCCTTAGCCATGAGCTGAGCGGAAGCGCCGGCGGTTCTTACGAGCTGAGCACCCTTACCGGGATAAAGCTCTATATTGTGGATTATTGTACCTACGGGTATGTTAGCTATGGGGAGAGTGTTGCCGGGCTTGATATCAGCTTCGGAACCTGTGGTGATAACGCTTCCTACGTTCATTCCTACAGGAGCTATGATATAAGCCTTCTTACCGCTCTCATACTGGATAAGAGCTATATGAGCAGTTCTGTTGGGATCGTACTCTATAGCGAGAACTGTTGCGTTTTCAAGTGTATTGCGCTTGAAATCTATGATTCTGTACTTAACTTTGTTTCCGCCGCCATGATGTCTGACGGTTATACGGCCGGTATTATTTCTTCCGGCGTTCTTCTTCTTTATGCAGACAAGACTCTTTTCCGGCTTTTTCTTTGTTATCTCCTCAAAAGATTGTCCGGACATCTGCCTTCTTCCCGGTGTAGTCGGTTTATATACCTTATTGGGCATCTTACTTGGCCATTCCTTTCTTGCGGATCGCGGTGCTCTTATTTATATGCATGAACATCATGCGGCACCGGCATCCTTTGATTTGATTACATCATTCCGTCGAAGAACTCTATTGTCTTGGAGTTTTCAGTGAGAGTTACAACTGCCTTTTTCCATGCACTTGTCTTACCTACGCTGCGTCCTCTTCTGACTGTCTTCGATTTCATGCTTATTGTGTTGACCGACTTAACTTCTACCTTGAAAAGTTCTTCAACGGCCTTCTTTATCATGATTTTGTTAGCATTGTCGGCTACCTTGAAAACGTACTTCTTTTCAGCCGCGCATGCCATGCTCTTTTCTGTGATTATGGGCTTTATGATGATATCGCAGGATGTTGTCATGCCTTATAAACCTCCTCGATCTTTTCCGCTGCAGCACGTGCTATTACGAGGCTGCCGCTGTTGAGTATATCGTATACGTTAAGATTGTCAGCCTGTGTTGTCTTTACGCCGGGGATGTTTGCGAAGGACTTGATTGTCATCTTGTCAACCTCGGGAAGTACAACGAGAGCCTTCTTTGCTGCGCCTACAGCTGCGAGCATGTTGACCATTGTCTTTGTCTTGTACTCTGTAGCTGCGAGACCTTCAACAACGATGATGTTGTTGTTAGCGCACTTGTCGGAGAGAGCGCTGGTAAGAGCGATTCTCTTGACCTTCTTGTTAATGGAAACCCTGTAAGATCTGGGCTTGGGTCCGAGGGCGATACCGCCGTGTACCCACTGAGGGCTTCTGGTGGAACCCTGACGAGCGTGTCCGGTTCCCTTCTGTCTCCAGGGCTTCTTGCCGCCGCCGGAAACTTCGCTTCTTGTCAATGTGGACTGTGTTCCCTGTCTCTGATTGAGAAGGTAAGCGCGTACTACCGCGTGGAGTACCGCACCGTTGACTTCAGCGCCGTAAAGAGCATCGGAGAGAGCTATTGCGCCGACCTCTTTGCCTGTCATATCTACAACTTTTACATTTGGCATTTCAGTATTCTCCCTTCCGGCTTACGCCTTTACAGAATCACGGATGAAAACTATTCCGCCCTTAGGTCCGGGAACCGCACCCTTAACTGCGATAATGTTTTTGTCCGCTGCTATCTTTACTACTTTGAGGTTAAGTGCCGTAACCTGTTCGTTACCGTACTGTCCTGCCATCTTCTTGTTCTTGAAGATTCTGGAAGGGCTGGAGTTAGCTCCGATGGAACCTACTTCACGGTGAACGGGGCCTGTACCGTGGCTCATTTCAAGACGATGGTGTCCCCATCTCTTGATAACGCCGGAATAACCGTGACCCTTTGTGATTCCCGTAACGTCAACTGCATCGCCTTCTGCGAATATGTCAGCTGTTACGGTGTCGCCTACGTTGTATCCCGAAATATCTTCGAGACGGAATTCCTTCAAGTGCTTCTTGCAGGTGATCTGCGCCTTCTTGAAGTGACCCTTGATGGGCTTTGTTGCTTTTCTTTCCGCTAATTCCTGGAAACCAAGCTGAATGGCGTCATAGCCTTCTTTGTCAGCCGTTTTCTTCTGAACGACTGCGCAGGGACCGCATTCGATTACCGTTACAGGTATTACGGCGCCCGTTTCGGTGAAGATCTGTGTCATTCCGACCTTTTTACCGATGATTGCTTTCTTCATTTCTTTCGTTCCTCTCTAAACTTGTTATTGGTTGGGCCTCTTTCGAGACGCAACATGACCGGTTTATTACTCGAACTTGTATTCAAGCTCAACGCCGGCGGGAAGCTCTATTGACATCAACGCGTCAACCGCCTGCTTGGACGGGTTTACTATGTCGATGAGTCTCTTGTGAGTGCGAAGCTCAAACTGTTCTCTGCTGTCCTTGTACTTATGAACGGCGCGGAGGATTGTGATTATCTCCTTCTCTGTGGGAAGCGGGATGGGTCCCGAAACCTTAGCGCCTGTACGCTTCGCTGTTTCTACGATCTTAGCTGCTGACTGATCTATCAAGCTGTGATCGTATGCCTTTAATCTGATACGGATTCTTTCCTTTGCCATTTTGTTTTGCCTCCTAAAATATTTCTCCGGCCCTTTTCTCTCAACCTTGGGGCCGTTGATGTTCGGTGCTTTTCGCACCGGCTGTGATGTCAGGGGGACTTATTAGCCTTTATACGCTCCCGGGCGTTTCATTTCCGCCCGTAAAAAAACGGATTTTGTATGACAAAATCCGGCGAAACAGTCTTCATGCCTGAAAAAGCGCAAATCTACCCTTTTACACAAGCATGTGAGAGCACAAAGCTCCCCTACAAACTTTCAAGACTATTTATTCAGCTATACTGTCGCCCGGTTTTCGGACATACTCCACGGAAATTACCTGCGTTATCGCAGCAACCTCCCGCTTCATCGCACATCAAAGCCTTATTATTATAAGGTATTTTTTGTCCGCTGTCAAGTAATTCTCAAAATTTCATGTAATTTTCACATAAGTTCCACCGAATCTGTTCCCCGATCCACGACCGGGGGAGATATCAGTTGGCTCTGGTCACCTTGCCGGAGCGCAGACAATGTGAGCAAACATATATTCTGCCGACTTCTCCGTCAACAACGGCTTTAACTCTTCTTACGTTGGGTTTCCAAGCTCTGTTGGTTCTTCTGTGGGAATGAGAAACGTTGCAGCCAAAGGTAACGCCTTTTCCGCATACTTCGCATTTAGCCATTATAGATACACCTCCCATTACTATTTTTACAGACAACAGTAGAATTATAACACACTTTTCATTGAAATGCAAGAGTTTTTTTTAAGTTTTTGAAAATTTTTTTATTTTTTGGAAAACGGGAATAAAATTATATTTTCAAAATTTTTTTGATGCGGCGTCCTGCCCTGTGAGGGATACCTACCGCATATTATATCAATTTTATTTATAAGAGTTATTGACATTTCCATTGTCCGATAGTATAATATAAATGAAACAAGGCAACCGTAGACGGTGAGCCCCGAATAGTAGTTAAAAGAAACTAACCGCTACCTTGGCCCGGGGCGGTTATTTCTTTTTTGTTATGTTAATAACAAGATTTATGATAGATATGATCATTGTTATCATGAGAAATAACTGTTCATACGTAACCATAATATCCCCTCCTCTCCGGAGGGAAAGTGTTCGCCCTCCTTATATGGATAAGAAAGGACTGCCGCCTACCGTTTTTTGTTTGCCTTGTTCAAGCGTTATTATAATATATATCATTTTTTGTCAACATGAAATTACAGGGGCGATTTGCGGATCGCCCCTGCACTGCTTACACAAACGGCGGTCTGCACATCGCCGCTATAAGTTCAAAATTCCCCTATCTTCACGGGAAGTCCCGTTTCCATGGACTTATTGCAAGCCAATGCAAATTCAACGGACTTGAGACCGTCCTCGTAAGGAGATCTGATCTTGGAATCATCGCCGGAGATAACGGCTTCAAGGAATGTTCTGTCGCAGAGGATACCGGAATCGCCCTCATGCTTGTATGTCTGCTTTTCCTTGCTCTTTGCGGAGAATCCGCCGTCGCCCTTTATAACAAGGTCGCCCACAGCCGCTTCTTCCTCTGCGGGAACCTCACCGAATATGTCTATACGGTCGAGAAGATACATGTCGAGTCTCTTGTCACGGGTGCTGTATGTTGTCTTGGAATCATACGCATCGCCCGTCTGAGAGTAGCATCCCGTTGCAACCGTAGCAAGTGCACCGGACTTGAATCTTACAACGCTTACGGATATATCGTCGGTATCGTAGCCCTCTACCTCGTTTACAAAGCCCTTTGCATTCATGGAGAATACGGTATCGGGCTCGCCGTATGTATATCTTATATAGTCAAGCTGATGTATTGTCTGTTCAACCAGCTGACCGCCGGAAAGCTTCTTATCCTTCCACCATTCCGCACCGGGAACGCCGCCGAAGCGTGTACAGTTGATGTATACTACCTCGTTCTTGCTTGTGAAATCCTTCAAAGGATCGGAGATCATATCGTAACGGCACTGGAATCCCACCGCTGTGATGATCTTTTCTTCCTTTACTCTCTTCAGGATCTGTCTGCCCGTTTCCATATCAAGAGCAAGAGGCTTTTCAACGAAGAAATGGATATGTCTGTCAATGAGATAATTCTCTATCTCACCGTGGCAGTAAGGAGGAACGCAGATAAATACCGCATCGGGCTTTACCTCGTCGATCATTGTCTTGTAGCAGGAATAAGCCTTTCCGCTTCCCGCCTTTTCCGCATAGAATTCAGCTCTCTCGATCTTGAGATCGCAGAAGCCCTCCAATGATATGATATCCTTGAACTGTACGAGATGACCGAAGTGGTAATGACCTATACCGCCGCAGCCTATAATACAAACCTTAAGCATGATAAAAAATTCCTTTCATTTTATTATATATAATATACTATTCTCTTTTTCTTGATGCCGATCCTCACAGGCTGAGTATCTTATCCATATCGGCAGATACTTCCTTGTAGAAATCCATAATGTCATCGTAAGGATGAGCGGGGCCTACCTCTGCGGTAACGGAGCTTTCATATCCCGCATTGCGGAGAGCATTCACAACTTCCTTCCAATCGGTGCTTGCTTCAAGAAGATCGCACCAATTTCCGCCGTTGTTCAAGGGGAATCCGCCGGGAGCTCTCTTGTAGCCCTTAACATGGATCTTAACAATCTTCTTTCCCAAAACCTCGATCCATCTTACGGGGTTGGAGAAGGCGATAACGTTTCCGACGTCGAAATATGCACCGACCTTTTCCTGGCCGATAGCGTCGATAAGGCGTGTCATATCGTAAACGGATGTAAAATAGCCGTTCCATACATTTTCAAGACCTACCGAAATACCGTAGGAAGCTATCGTTTCCTTGAGAGAATCGAATACCTCACAGACCGTTGCAAATACGGTGTCGAGAGGATACTTGTTTATATCGCATCCGGGAACGACGAGGATGCCGTCTGCTCCGAGTGCCTTCGCACACTGAAGCTGCTTTCTTACCACGGATGCGGCAAAAGCCTTTCCCTCTTCCGTAGGCTCACCGAGTCTGCCGCCGTAAAGGGATGTAGAGATACCGCTGATAACGATACCCGCATTATCCGCAAGACTCTTTATCTCCTTCAGCTCCTCCTCCGTTGTTTCCATGGTGAGGCAATGGTTTCCTCTGCCCGCAGCATCAACGTTAAGCTCTACAGCGGAAAAGCCCGCTTCCTTAAGGATCTCGAAAAGCTCCTTGAAATTCTTTTTCGAATCAATGGTCCAAGCATTTATGGATTTAAACATTTTTATATTCCTTTCTTCATATAATTTCATTTAATCGATCTATCGTGAATCCGTTCAAACGAGTCACTTTTCAAAGCAACGGAACGGAGAACACTTCATAAAGTATACACCCTCTTTTCCCATGGCGAGGGAATATATGGAATCGTAAAAGGCGGCGCGTTGAGATTGCGCTCTTATTTTTTCATCTTCATCCTTCAAGGATGCGGACGGCTTTGTGAAAATTTTTATCCGAGACGTCTTTCTTATTTCGCTTAAAAATTCTCTTCCTTTTTCATTGAAGGCGAGAACGTTTGTATATGCGGGTGCTTCCTTAAGATGTTCCCTTTCAATGCCGAGAAAAGCGGAAAAGACCGCCCGTCTGACACGTGATGAGGGATATTTTTTCGATGAAAGAGCCGTTATGAGCTCGTTTATATCCCTTGCCTTTTCGGCTTCCGCCTTCATGCGGTACTCAAGACCGCCGCAGGCTTCAAATTCCGACAGCTCCTCCGGTGTCGCCTTCCGCAATGCATATATCACAGCGCTTGAAAGCCTTTCGGAGGAAACGGGGAAGATGCCATCCTTTTCCGCAATCCTGAAAACCTCGGCGGACTCACAAGGAAGATTTGCGTAAATGCTTCTCGGTGACAATTCACGTATCTGAGATGCGCTTTTTACACCGTCAAGCCTTTTATGAGTGAAAGCCGAAAGGGACGGAATACCTTGATTCAGGATCGCTTTTATATATTCCACTCCCAGAATATTGTTGGGAGTGCGCAAAAATGCGGGATCGAGGGAATGCTCCTCAAGGCATTTTTCCCGTATGAGAGGATAAGACAAGGACGGATATTCCTCCACAAGCTCCTTCATTCTTTCGGTAAATGAGGGGGAAATGATGATCTCTGCATACCTCTTCAAGGTATTGATATCACCGCATTCGCTTCCGAACGCAAGGGTGTCCGCACCGATTCGTGAAGCGATGCTCACACCGGCATAAGCAAAGCTTTCCGCAGAGCTTATACAAAAGGGAGGTATCATTTCGAGGACAAGATCGCATCCGCAAATGCATGATGCCTTTGCTCTTGTGTATTTATCCGCACAGGCGAGGTCTCCCCGCTGAACGTAATTGCCGCTCATTATGCAAACGAGGGTCTTGCCGGGAAATGCGCTCTTTATAAGCTCGGTCTGGTATTTATGCCCCATGTGAAAGGGGTTATATTCGCATATCAAAGCCACAGCACCCACAGCAATTACCTCCTTTTTCATATTTTTCAAAAAAAATAAAACTTTTTTTCAAAAAGGACTTGAAAAATCCCGTTTCGGGTAGTATAATAAACGGTGTTCGCCAAAAATTTGGCAATCTTTTACCGCGGAAGCGGTATCATCACTTTTTTGTTTCCGATGTCTTACTGATATTATAAAGCAATCGGAGAAAAAAAGCAATAAATACTTTCGTTTTTTGAAGATTTTTTTCAAAAAACAAAACCCACACTTGCGTATAATATAAATAATATAAAAATGAAAGGTGTAAGGAAAACACAAATGAAAATTCTCGTTGTTAATGCGGGCAGCTCCTCATTGAAGTATCAGCTTTTCGACATGCAGACAAAGAGCGTTATTGCTAAAGGTATCTGCGAAAGAATCGGAGGAGAAAGAAAAGGCTCCGACGCTACCATCACACACACAACAATCGGTATGGACAAGGTCAAGAAGGAATATGCTATGCCTTCCCATAAGGAAGCTATGCAAGCAGTTATAGACAGCCTTCTCAGTGCAGAATACGGCTGCATCAAATCCATGGATGAAATTTCCGCTATCGGACATCGTATAGTCCACGGCGGTCCTTACTTCTCCAAGTCCGTTCTCGTTGACGAAACAGTTGTTGAAGACCTCAGCAAGTGTCTCGATATAGCTCCTCTCCACACACAGCCTCACCTTCTCGGTATAGAGGGATGCACAGCGGTTATGCCCGAGACTCCTCAGGTATTGGTATTCGATACTGCTTTCCATTCCACAATGCCCGAAGAAGCTTTCATGTACTCTATCCCCTACAAGATGTACAAGGAATATAAGATCCGCCGTTACGGCTTCCACGGAACAAGCCACAGATACGTATCCCGCAAGGCTTACGAATTCCTCGGCCTCGATCCCAAGAACTCCAAGATCATCACCTGCCACCTGGGCAACGGTTCCTCCATCACCGCTATAAAGAACGGCGAAGTCATCGATACGAGCATGGGCTTTACTCCCCTTGAAGGTATCATGATGGGTACACGCTGCGGATCCATGGACCCCGCTATCGTTCCCTTCATAATGGAAAAAGAAGGCTTCACACCCAAGGAAATGAACGAATTCATGAACAAGAAGTGCGGCGTTCTCGGCGTTTCCGAGATCTCCAGCGACCTTCGTGACATCGAAGCAGCTCTTCTTCACAATGATGAAATGGCTATGCGTGCATGCAAGATTCTTTCCTACGGTATAAAGAAGTACATCGGCTCCTACACAGCAGCCATGAACGGTCTCGATGCTATCGTCTTCACAGCAGGTGTAGGCGAAAACACTCCCGTTATCCGTCTCCTCGCTATGAGCGATATGGAATACTTCGGCATCGTATTCGATCCCGACAAGAATATCGTTACAACCCATAAGGATCATGAGGTCATCATATCCAAGCCCGAAAGCCGCGTTCCCGTTGTTGTTATCCCCACCAACGAAGAGCTCGTTATCGCAGAAGAAACAGAAGAAGTTGTCAACGAAGGCAGAAAGTACGAAAGAGTCGTATTTTAATTGACAATATAATAAGCTTGCAGGGGCTGTCTCACTAACGTGAGCCAAGCCCTGAAATTGAACTTGATGAATAAAATTCATCGAATAAAATTCATCGTTTTGGCACCGAAACTACGTAAAAATTCGTACTAAAACACGCCAAAAACGTTCAAGTTTCCGAAAATAGCGGGTTCCCGTCCACTATTTTCGTCCGCTGTTTTAGCGGGGGCATCGCTTAATGCGACGCCCCCTTTTTTTGCGTGTTTTTTTGCCGATAGTTGCATTTCTGCCGGGGAATCGTTCTTTTCTTAAACCGATCTTTACTCCATTAATGTTCTCATTCCCACCGTTGCCTCATATACTTATATACCATGAAAAAACGCAATACATACATAGGGAAAAGAAAAAAAGCCTTGCGGCGCTTTGCCGCATACGTGCTTATCGTGGCAGCGGCGGTATCCCTTCTTTTTTTCTACTACGAAAAAAGATTACAGCCCATAACAAAAACTCTTGCGTTGTCCCGTGCGAGAAGCGTTGCCGTCAATGTATCCAATGAAACGGTTCTTTCCGTAATAGAACGGGAGGGGATAACGTATGAGGATATGATAACATTGGAAAAGGACGGAGCGGGCAGGATAAGTGCACTGAAAACGGATATAGTAAAGATCAACACATTGAAAAGCAAGATCGCCTCGGAAATACAAAGCACGCTTGAAAAAAGCGACTTTCCCGATATAAAAATCCCCATAGGAAGCATTATAGACGGGGAGCTTCTTTCGGGCAAGGGACCCGTTCTGAAGGTGTCGGTGCTTCCTGCGGGAACGGTAAGCGCGGATATTGAAAATGTCTTCAGCGAGGCGGGGATAAATCAGACTCTCCACCGTATAATGCTTAAAATATGCCTTTCCATAACTGTGATCTTACCTACGGAAAGGGCATCTGCGGATGTGGTGACCTCGGTTTGCATAGCGGAGACGGTCATCGTGGGAGAGGTACCCGAAGCATTCACTCAGGTGATAACTCCCGACGAGGATATTCCGGGAATAATAAATGATTTCGGTGCGGGGCAATAAATTATATAAAAACGCTCTTTGCTTCCTTCTTTCGACAAAGTATTCATGGAAATAATAGGATAATATAAAAAAGCATTCATGAACGAAAGAAGGAAGTAAAAATGTCACAGGAAAACAAAAGAGGAAAAGGCGTTATTGCCGCCGTTTTCACCGAGGGACGAGGCAAGGAAGCCGTTAATATACTGCTGGAGCTTATGGAAAAGGTCTCGGAAAGCTTTTGGGAGATCGCAGAGCCGCAAAGATTGAAGGGAAAGGAAAGAAGCAAGCTGAGAAAGTACATCGTTACTGTTTCGGCGGCGGTCATACTGCTGTTTTTGTCAACGTGTGTCTCACTGTGCTCCTTTTCCTCGGATATCCCATCCGCCATATATCCCGTATGCATTGCGGTTATATGCTCGGCAGGTGTTATAAGTGAGGACAGCTTAAAAAAGAGCAACAAGGATATATTCGCAAGCGCCGTTTGTGCTCTCTGCGTGTCGGGTGCGCTGATATCATGCATCTTCATGGAGGACGGAGGACTTATATATTTTCTCATCTGTACCGCCTTATTTCTCGGCAGAATGGCAATGACGGGAGGGAGACTTGACGAGACGATTCCCGTAAGAGTAACTGCGGCGGCAGGCAGCGCGGTATTTGCCGCATTTATTATTTTTTTCTCACATGACGGTATGGAGGTAAAGGATGTTATAAGCTTATGCTTTGCAGCCCCCGTTATGACATTTCTTTTCTGCGGATTTATAAGAAGAGATGAGGATGATGAAAACGGAGTAACAGTATTCGACAGAAATATACATATCGCATGCGGTATCGCGGCGATCCTCTATTCCTTTATAGGATCGATAAGGGATGTGAATATATTCGTTTTCTCCGCTCCCATGGTGATAAGCGTGATAGTGACAACATCCGTGGCAAAGGCGAAAGGCCCTCTTTACGGCTCGGTATGCGGAACGATATGCGGATTGGCGCAAAGCTTTGAGCTTATGGCTGAATACGGTACGTTATACAGTGCGGTGCTGGGAATATCGGGACTTTTTGCGGGACTTCTCTTTGAATATTCAGGAACCGTTGCCGTTATGTGCTCATTTTGTGTTGCCTGCGGATACAGCCTTTTTACGGGCGGTATAGGCGGCTTTGGCACGGTCGCCGCAGATACATTGGCGGGACTGATAATATTTTTCTTTATTTCGCGTTTCATTCCTTCGGCAAAGAAGCGGCAGAAAATGAGGATAAGCTCCTGTGCAAACGTAAAGGGCTTATCAGATGCGGAGCGTGCGGAAGCGCTCCTGAATGACAGATTGAAGTATAAATACAGATTGAGAAAGCTGTCCGATGCCTTTGAAAGCCTGTCGGGCGAATTCAGTGCTCTTTCCGATAAAATGAAACGCCCGGGAATATCACAGACATCCCATATCGTAAGCTCCTGTGCAAGCAGAATGTGCTCCGATTGCTCTCTTTCAAGCATGTGTTGGGGAAAGGATTACAGCAGTACTAGTGATATAACGATGAAATTGGCTGTGAAGCTTCTGGAAAGCGGCAGGATAGACAAGGATGATATATCGGAGCATTTCAGAAACAAATGCATAAAGCTTGAAAAAATGATCGAAATGATAAACAGCCGCTACACATCCCTTTGCGCCGAATGCTTCAACAATAACAGAACTCAAGTGCTTGCAGGTGAATATTCCACCGTTTCAAGGCTTCTCAAGGTGACGGTAGACGATATAGAGACAGATGCGGTGAGGAATACAAAGGCGGAGAAGCGTGCCGCCGCCGTAATGGCGGAGCTTGAGATCCCATATGCTTGTATATGCTCCTACGGTGCGAGAACTCTCATGATAGATATTGCGGGAGTGTATCCCGAAAAGCTTCCCGTGTCACAGAAGCAGATAAGCGAAGCCTTTGAAAAGCGTTTCAGCGGTGTGTTTGAGGAGCCTGTATTTCTGCAGATCGGCGAAACGGGAATAATGCGCCTGAAAAGAAAGAGGCTCGTTTCCATGGAATGTGCAAAGGCTTCATGTGCGGGAGCCGGGGAAAACATAAACGGAGATACAGCGGGATTTTTCGAAAATGAGGATGATTATTTCTACGCCCTCATATGCGACGGAATGGGACGAGGCAGAGAAGCGGCATTGACGAGCCGTCTTGCGTCCATATTCATAGAACGGCTTCTTACGTGCTCGGGTGAAAAATGCATAACTCTTGAGATGCTCAATGATTTTCTTCTGACGAAAAGCGATGAAAGCTTTACCACCGTGGATCTTCTTGAAGTTGATATGATACGCTCCGAGGCTTGCTTTATCAAGGCGGGTGCGTCATCATCATATATAGTGAGAGGCGGCAGACTGTACAAGATATCATCCCGTACTCCTCCTGCGGGGATAATCAGCCGCATGACTGCCGAGCAGACACGCCTGGCAGTAGAAAAAGGTGATATTATCGTAATGATATCCGACGGTATCGTGGATAACAAGGACATGGGAGCGTGGCTTCTTGAGCTTCTCAGCCTCGGTTGTGAAGACGATCCCCCTGCCGCCTTAGCGAAAAGGATATTGAACGAAGCAAAAGCGAGAAACGGCAGAACGGATGATATGACAGTATCTGTGGTGAAGGTAAAGGGGGCTTAGTGGATTATAAATGGGGCTGTCTCACTAACGTGAGCCAAGCCCTGAAATTGAACTCGATGAATAAAATTCATCGTTTTGGCACCGAAATTACGTAAAAATTCGTACTAAAACACGCCAAAACCGTTCAAGTTTCCGAAAATAGCGGGTTCCCGTCCCCTATTTTCGAGGAGGCTCGCTTAACGCGACGCCTCTCGCTTTAGTAATTCAGACTCGACAAGATTTTTGTATTGACAAAATATGACAAATATATTATAATACATTTCGAACAAGGCAAACAAAAACGGTAGGCGGCAGCCCTTTCTTTCTCAAAAAGGAGGGCAAATACTTTTCCCTCCAGAAAGGAGGGGTATTTATGGTTACATACGAAGAATTGTTTCTTCTGATAACAGTTATTGTATCGATCATAAAACTTGTTATAGATATAACAAAAAAGAAATAACCGCCCTCGGCTCAATGATGGCGGCTAATTCTTTTTAATCGTCTTTGAGGGCTAAACCGTCTACGGTTGCCTTGTTCATTTATATTATACTATTGATTTTTAGAAATGTCAATAGTTATTTGGGGATTTGCTTTATATTGACTTTTGTGTGTTTTTTCACTTGAATATTGACAACCGCTCGCTTCTGTGCTAAAATATAGTCGCAAAATAAATTTATTGAAGAGTAGGATTCGGTGCGTGAAGTGCCGCCGGACGGGGAGTTGCCGGCGGACGAAAAGTGTCTTAAAAAGCACTTGCGGTGCCGTTTCCGCATCCCGCTTCGCATACTCGGACTTTTATCCCTCCGGGCCTGTGTTGACGGGCATCTTCGGAGGGAGTTTTTTTATGAAAAGGAATAAGAACCTCCGTGTGCTGGTCATAGCTGCCTTCTTTGCGGCTTTGTCTATCGCATTGGGAAAATTTTTGGCGATATCCATAGGCGATACCATCAGAATAAGCTTTGAGAATCTTCCGCTTATCCTTGCGTCTATAGGATTGGGACCCTTATGGGGAACAATGTGTGCAATATGCGCAGACCTTTTGGGCTGTGTTCTGAGAGGCTACGGTATAATACCTCTCATTACATTGGCACAGGCGCTGATGGGGCTTTTACCCGGACTTATGACAAAATATGTCTTCCGTTCCGTAAAAGGATCTAAAGTCGTTCTTGCTGTATGCATATCCCACCTTATCGCCTCGATCATCGTAAAGACCGTGGCGTTGCATCTGACATATACCACACCCTACGGCGCATTGTTCATGACACGTGTTCCCACGTATATATTTATTGCCGCCGTGGAATCTTATCTTTGCGTGCTTCTTCTTAAAAGTAAAGTGTTGAGAAAGGAATTTTCCTTATGAATTACAAGGAGACACTGGAGTATATCCATTCCGTCTGCTGGAAGGGAAGCAGACCCGGGCTTGAAAGAATAACGGAGCTTTGCAAAAAAATGGGAGATCCCCAGAATTCCCTGAAATTCGTCCATGTGGCGGGCACCAACGGAAAGGGCTCCGTTTCCGCAATGACATCCTCCGTGCTTTGTGCATCGGGATATAAGACGGGGCTTTTCACTTCGCCTTATCTTGTCGATTTTTGCGAAAGAATGTCGATAAACGGCAAGGATATAAGCCACGAAAGTCTTTGCGAAAGTGTTGAAAGGGTAAAGCCCTTTGCCGACAGCATGGATGACTCCCCCACGGAATTTGAGCTTATAACGGCGGTCGCCATAGACTATTTCGTAAAGGAAAAATGCGATATAGTCGTGTTTGAATGCGGAATGGGCGGAAGACTTGATTCCACCAACGTTATAGAAGCCCCCGAGGCGGCTGTCATTACAAATATTGCCCTCGATCATGTATCCTTCTTAGGCGACACGGAAGAAAAGATCGCCTTTGAAAAGGCGGGCATAATAAAGGAAAAGAAAAACGGCAGTCTTGATGTGATATTGGGAGGCGGCTCGGATGAGGTAAAGCGTGTATTTGCGGAAAAGTGCCGTGAAACGAATTCGATTCTTTCCGTCGCATCCGAGGAAATATCCGTATACGATGTTAAAAACACACGTGACGGTATAGAATTTATATATAAAAACGAAGATTATTTCGTGCCTCTCTGCGGACTTTATCAGAATATGAATATAAAGACCGTTCTCTCCGTCATCGAAGCCTTGAGGAAAAACGGATGGAACATTTCGGACGAAGCTTTGAAAAAGGGACTTGCATCCGTTAAATGGCGGGGACGCTTTGAGACGCTTTGCGATGAGCCGAGAGTGATATTCGACGGCGCTCACAATCCCGACGGCGCATCCTTTACGGCATCCACCTTCAACACTCTTTACCCCGGTGAAGGGGCGGTCATAATAAGCGGTGTAATGGCGGATAAGGACAGCTCGGAAATGGCATCCTCCTTTGCCAAAACGGGAAACACGGCTTTTGTATTCAAGCCCGATAATCCGAGAGCCATGGAGGCAGAGGATTACGCCGAGGTCTTGAAGGCTGCGGGGATAGATGCATCACCCTGCGGAAGCGCTCTTGAGGCGGTGAGAAGGGGTGTGCTTTTGGCAAAGGAAAGAAATTGCCCAGTTCTTTGTGCGGGCTCGCTTTACATGTACGGGGAGATCCTTGAAGCGGTAAAAGAGGTCTGCGGAAAATGAGCGTACCGAAGGAATGTAATGAGCAGTTCATCCGTACCGAGATGGTCATCGGAAAGGATGCTCAGGATATATTGAAAAATAAAAAGGTATATTTATTCGGTGTGGGAGGCGTCGGCTCTTACTGTGCCGAGGCGCTCGTCCGCGCAGGGGTGGGAAACGTTGTTTTCGTTGATAATGATACGGTAAGTGTATCGAACATCAACAGACAGCTTATCGCCCTTCATTCCACCGTGGGAATGTACAAGGCATGTCTTTGCGCCGACAGGGCGAGGGATATAAACCCCCATGGAAGCTTTGAAGCAAGATGTACCTTTTACGATGAAAAAACTGCGGAGGAATTTGATTTTTCCGACGGTGATTTCATAATAGACGCCATCGACAGCGTGCCATCCAAAATATTGCTGATAAAAAAAGCCAAGGAAGCAGGCGTTCCCGTTATCTGCTCTATGGGTACGGGAAACAAGCTGGATCCTTCGAAATTCGTAATATCCGATATAGAAAAAACATCTGTGTGTCCTCTTGCGAGAAGCATGAGACAAAGATTGAAAAAAGAGGGAATAAAGGATGTCACTGTGCTTTATTCCACGGAGCTGCCCCGTGAATTGACCTTGGATGCCCGTGCTCTCGGAGACGAGAGCGGAAAAAGAACGGTGGGAAGCGTTTCCTTCGTTCCATCCGTCGCGGGACTTATGATAGCGGGACACGTTATAAGAAAGCTGTGCGGGATAGAGTGATCCCTCTCCCTTATAAGCATGAGATATAATTGGACATAATAATTCGGACATATAATTAATTAACCTGAAAGGAATGGTCAAAAATGATTACAACAAAAGAGATCAACTATTCAATTTACGGAAAATGCCTCGCCGTTGAAAGCGGCAAGCTTACAATGTACATTACTCTCGATGTAGGCCCCAGAGTAATATACGCATCCCTTGACGGAAGCGAAAACCTTTTCCACAACGATGTGAAGACAGCTTCCTATAAGAGCGATGAGGAATTGAGCTTCTATTACGGCGAAAACAAGGGCGGCTGGCACATTTACGGCGGTCACAGATTGTGGTGCGCTCCCGAATCCCTGCCCGAAACATATTATCCCGACAACGAAAAGCTCGATTACGAGGTAAACGGAAACACAGTTACACTTATCTGCCCCGAAAGAAGCGTATCCAAGCTCGCTCCCAAATTCGAATTCACCTTTGACGGCGAAAAGGTCACCGTTAAGCATATGATGAAGAACAATTCCGAAAAGACACAGAGATTTGCTCTCTGGGCGCTTTCCGTTATGGCTCCCGGCGGTATCGCCGAGGTTGTAAATCCTCCCTTGGGCGAAGGTCTTCTCCCCACCCGCTCCGCCGCTTTCTGGCCCTATGCTTCTCCCTCCGACAGCAGATTCTCTCTCGACAGCGATGCATTCAGAGTTTATTTCTCCGGCGCAAAGCTTCCTCCCTTTAAGTTCGGAATACTCAACACCTCCGGTGTGTGCAGATTCGTAAGCCGTGAGGGCGTTATATTCGAAAAGACGGTCACAACTTACACAGACAGAGAATATCCCGATTTCGGATGCTCCTGCGAGGTCTATACCTGCGATAAATTCACGGAGCTTGAGACCATCGCTCCCCTTGAAAACGTTCTCCCCGGCGGCGTTGCCGAGCACGTTGAGAATTGGGAGTTCAAGAGATAAAATCTTAACGCAAAGGAACATAATATACCCACATAAAAAATCACATCACACAGAAAGGAAAACAAAATGGAATACAGAATAGGTGCCATGATGTCCTTCAATTCATTGGAAGGCGTCACCGAAAGATTTGAAAAAGCAAGAGAAATAGGTCTTAACTGCTGCCAGATCATAATGAATCCCGCATTATACACAGATGAAGCCGTAGAGGTATTCAAGGCAGCAAGAGAAAAGACGGGAATCGAATATACGGCTCTTTGGGCAAGATGGACAGGCCCCTCCGTGTGGAATTTCACCGACGGTCCTCTCACCCTCGGACTCGTTCCCCCCGCATACAGAGCCATGAGAATGAATGAAGTGCTCGCAGGCGCAAATTTCGCATATAAGCTTGGAATTACAGACGTTATAACTCACGTAGGCTTCCTTCCCGAAAACCCCAACGATCCCGATTATACGGGAACGATCGCCGCACTGAAGCATATTTGCAACGTATTGAAGCCGAGAGGTCAGTATTTCCTCTTTGAAACGGGTCAGGAAACTCCCATCACCGTTGTAAGAGCGATACACGATATCGGAACGGGCAACGCCGGCATCAACTTCGACACGGCAAACGTAATTCTTTACGGTAAGTCCTCCGCTGTGGATTCCGTAAAGATATTCGGTCAGTATGTAAGAAATCTCCACCTCAAGGACGGCAACTTCCCCACGGATCCTTATCATCTCGGCAAGGAAACTCCTCTCGGAGAAGGCTCCGTAAATGTTCCCGAGGTATTGCGTCTCCTTAAGGAATGCGGATATACCGGTCCTTACATCATGGAAAGAGAAATTTCCGGAGAAAAGCAGATAGAGGACATAAAGAACGGCAGAGAGCTTGTTCTTTCCGTACTCAAGAGCCTGGAGGAATGATTGCTTTTTAAGTAAATATCCGACAAAGGCGTTCTTTGTCGGATGATTGCTTAAATCCTTAAAATATATAAATGCAAAAGAAAGGAAACCTTACCATGACCGGATTACCCTTTGAAACATCTCTTAACACAGAAAATTTATTTTTCAAGGAAGCACGTGAAGAGCCCTTCGATATATACGGTCTTTACAAGCCCCGTGAGACATCATATTACTGCCGTCTCCCCGAGGAAGTCGGATTGAACACAAATGATGGTGTTAAAACACTTTTCAAAAATACCGCAGGCGGAAGAATACGCTTCAGAACAAATTCGAGCCGCATAGCGATCCACGTTGAATCCGATTACATTTACAGCGCAAGACACATTACCGATATCGGTGCATCGGGTATCGACGTTTACTGCGAAATAGACGGAAAATACAGATTTGCGGGAACGTATCACAACCATAAGCAGGATTTCGGCCATGAAGGACTCATAACCCTTGCAGGCCCCAGGCAGGAAAGAGAAATAATGATCCATATGCCCAATTACAGCAATGTGGTAAATTTCTACATCGGTCTTGAAAATGGCTCAACACTCGATCACGGCAAAAAATACCTCCCCGGAAAGCCCATAGTATATTACGGCTCTTCCATAACCCAGGGGGGATGCGCAAGCCGACCCGGAAATGCATATACCCATATAATCTCCATAAACAATAACAGAGATTTTATTAACTTGGGCTTCAGCGGAAGCGGCAGAGGCGAAGAGATAATGGCAAACCATATTGCAAGCCTTGAAATGTCCGCATTCGTAATGGACTACGACTGGAATGCTCCCACTCCCGAGCATCTTGAAGCAACACATGAAAAATTCTTCAAGATAATCCGTGAAAAGCATCCCGAAATTCCCGTTATATTCGTTACAAAGCCCGATTACCACACGGATGAATACAGAGGGGGCGACAGCATCGTTTCCGCAAAACGCAGGGATATAATATACCGCACCTATTCAAATGCATTGAACAGCGGCGACAAAAACGTGAAATTTATAGACGGTGCATGTCTTTTCAACGGCATGAATCCCGATGCATGCACCGTTGACGGATGCCATCCCAATGATCTCGGCTTCATGAGAATGGCAGAGGTTATAGGACTTTCGTTATAAGGAGATCGCATCAATGAGCAGCATACCGTTCACAACCGCTTTAGATACGGAAAACTTTTATTTCAAGGAAGCCCGTGAAGAGCCCTTCGATATATACGGTCTTTACAAGCCCCGTGAGACCTCTTATTACTGCCGTATGCCCGAAGAAATAGCGGTAAATACCAATCCCGGCGTTGCGGGACTTTACAAGAATCCCGCAGGAGGCAGAATACGCTTCAGAACAGACTCAAGCCGTATAGCGATCCACCTTGAAGCATCATATATGTACGCCGCAAGCCACTTTACAAAGATAGGCTCCAGCGGAATAGACGTATACTGCGAGGTAGACGGAAAATACAGATTTGCGGGAACGTATCTCAACGAATTCAAGGATTTCGGCCATGAAGGTCTCATTACCTTCCCCGGCGAGAAGCAGATCCGCGAGGTAATGATACATATGCCCAACTACAACTGCGTAACGAACCTTTACATCGGACTTGATGAGGGCTCCTTACTTGAGCACGGCAAAAAGTATCTTTCCGATAAGCCCATCGTTTATTACGGCTCATCCATAACACAGGGGGGATGCTCATCCCGTCCCGGAAATGCATATACCCATATAATCTCCATCAACAACAATAAGGATTTCATAAATTTGGGCTTCAGCGGAAGCGCAAAGGGTGAGGAGATAATGGCAAATTATATTGCAGGTCTTGAAATGTCCGCATTTGTCATGGATTACGACCACAATGCACCAAATCCCGAGCATCTTGAAGCTACCCATGAAAAATTCTTCAAGATCATAAGAGAAAAGAATCCCGCCCTTCCCGTGGTATTCGTTTCAAAGCCCGATTTCCATACGGCTTACTACAGAGGCGTAAGCCCTGTCGACTCTATCAGACGCCGCGATATTATCTACCGCACATATATAAACGCCGTGAATTCGGGAGACAAATTCGTCAAATTCATTGACGGCTCATCTCTTTTCAACGGCATGAATTCCGATGCATGCACCGTTGATGGATGCCATCCCAATGATCTCGGCTTCATGAGAATGGCAGAGGTTATAGGACTTTCATTATAAGGAGATCGCATCAATGAGCAGCATACCGTTCACAACCGCTTTAGATACGGAAAACTTTTATTTCAAGGAAGCCCGTGAAGAGCCCTTTGATATATACGGCCTTTACAAGCCCCATGAGCTTTCTTATTACTGCCGTATGCCCGAAGAAATAGCGGTAAATACAAATCCCAAGGTTGCAAATCTTTTCAAAAACACTTCGGGCGGAAGAATACGCTTCAGAACAGATTCAAGCCGCATTGCAATTCACGTTGAATCCGATGGGATCACTCGTTTCAGACACATGCCTGATATCGGTGCATCGGGTATTGATGTATATTGCGAAATAAACGGAAAATACAGATTTGCGGGAACGTATCATAACCATCAGCAGGACTTCGGTCATGAAGGTCTTATCGCTTTTGCAGGCCCCGGGCAGGAAAGAGAAATAATGATCCATATGCCCAATTACAGCAATGTGGTAAATTTCTACATCGGTCTTGAAAATGGCGCAACCCTCGATCACGGCAAGAAATACCTCCCCGGAAAGCCCATAGTATATTACGGCTCATCCATAACACAGGGGGGATGCTCATCCCGTCCCGGAAACGCATATACCCATATAATCTCCATAAACAATAACAGAGATTTTATTAACTTGGGCTTCAGCGGAAGCGGCAGAGGCGAGGAGATAGTTGCAAAATATATTTCAACCCTTGAAATGTCGGCGTTCGTTTTAGACTATGACTGGAACGCTCCCACTCCCGAGCATCTTGAAGCGACACACGAAAAATTCTTCAAGATAATCCGTGAAAAGCATCCTGAACTACCCGTCGTGATAATTTCAAAGCCCGATTTTTACGCGGCAGAAAATAAAGGCGGCGATAATATGCTCGCCGCAAAACGCAGGGATATAATATACCGCACCTATTCAAATGCATTGAACAGCGGCGACAAAAACGTGAAATTCATTGACGGCGCATGCCTCTTCAAAGGGACGAATCCCGATGCATGCACCGTTGACGGAACACATCCCAATGATCTCGGCTTTATGAGAATGGCGGAAGTCATCGGCAACGCATTATAACTTTCACACAAAAAAAGACAGAGGACACAATAAAGATCGTTCTCTGTCTTTGCTTTTTTATTGCGCCGTACTTCGGTATTTTCCGGATACGGCAGATGTTTTATCTCTTTCTGCCGGCTATCTTCCAAATACGGCAGATATTTTTTACTGTATCGTAAATATTGTATTCCGTCTTTTCAATAACCTCTTCAAGAGGGCGTGCCGCATGGGATATGGAAAATGCCGCATCAAGGGCAATTTCATCGGCAACGTAGTCATAATCGTCGGTCAATTCTCCGGCAAGAGCGATTATGGGGATATTTGCACGGCGTGCGAATTCGGAAATACCGCTTACAGCCTTTCCGTATACGCTCTGACTGTCTATCCTGCCTTCGCCGGTGATTATAAAATCGGCACCATCAATTATCTTGTCGAACTTTATTGTTTCAAGAAGGAGTGTTATACCGGAGCAAACTCTTACATTGAAGAATGCCATGAGACCGCCCGCAAGACCGCCTGCTGCGCCCGAGCTTGGCTCATCGATCACGTTTTTGCCCGTAAATTCAGCCATTTTCTTTGCGAAGCTGTATAAATTTCTGTCGAGGCGTTCAACATCCTCCTCGGTAGCGCCCTTCTGAGGACCGTAAACTCTGGATGCACCGTTGTGACCGCATAGAGTGTTGGTAACGTCGCAGGCAAGGATGATCTCACATTCTCTGATGCGCTCCGTCATTTCGGATGTCTCTATCTTATCTACCTTGGGAAGCTCGTCTCCGCAGGGCTTGACCGTATTTCCGTCCTTATCGATGAATTTAACACCCATTGCGGAAAGTGCACCGATACCGCAATCGTTGGTGGCACTGCCGCCGATACCGATTATTATCTTTTTGCATCCGCGCTTTACGGCGTCACAGATGAGCTCACCCGTTCCGTATGTGGTGGCTTGTCCCGCCTTCTTGACCGTGGTGAGAGTAAGGCCCGATGCCTGAGCCATTTCCACTACCGCTGTCTTGCCGTCGGGAAGGATGCAGTATTTTGCGCTTACCGTCTGAAAATCGGGACCCGTTACCTCACGGAGTATGTATTCGCCCTGTCTTTTCCCGTATTCCTTTTCGCCCTCAATATAACTTGTGGCTGTAAAGAATGCATCTACCGTTCCCTCTCCGCCGTCGGCTATGGGAACACCTATGACCTTGGCTCCGGGGAATATTTCAAGTATTCCGCGGCAAGCGGCAACGGATGCGCCCACACTTGATGCGCTTCCCTTGAATGAATCTATTGCTACTATTACTTTTTTCATGAAAATTCACCTCTTTATTAAGACAAATGCAGATAATCGTAATGAAATGAATCTATTTTATGGTCGTTACCCTGAGAGTGTTTGTAAGACCCGAAATGTTGAGAGGAGCACCTGCACTGATTACCACCGTATCTCCCGAGGAAACCACATCTATCTGCTTTGCACAGTCTATGGCGTGGCGCAGAAGAACATCGAATTCATCCTGGCTTCTTGCAAGAACGGGGAATACACCCCAGGAAAGAGCAAGCTGATGATACGTTTTCGTATCCGGGGTAGAAGCGACAATAGGCTGATCGGGACGGAATTTGCTCATTCGTCTTGCGGCTGTTCCTTCCTTTGTTACTGCGATTATCGCCTTTGCGTGAAGGTCTCTTGCTGTGGTGCACGCCGCATCGCATATTGCGTTGGTGGTGTCGTTGAAGTCGATATCGTACTGGAAATCGTTGTAAGCCTTCATCTCAAAAGCATCGGATTCCGCCTGTTCAACTATTTTTGACATTACCTTGACAACAAGATCGGGGTGAGCACCCATTGCGGTCTCTCCCGAAAGCATTACCGCCGATGTACCGTCGAATACGGCATTTGCGACGTCGGTTATCTCGGCTCTTGTGGGAGTGGTGTTCTGTATCATGGACTCCAGCATCTGTGTCGCCGTTATTACCATTTTACCCGATTGATAGCACTTGCGGATAAATTTCTTCTGTATGCCGGGAAGCCTTTCGTATTCTATCTCGACACCCATATCGCCTCTGGCGACCATTATACCATCGGAGTAGCTGAGTATTTCGTCGAAATTCTCCACACCCTCGCTGTTTTCTATTTTGGATATTATTTTTATTCTGTGACCGCCGTAATAGTCGAGAAATTTTCTCAATTCGATAACGTCTTCCTTCTTTCTCGTAAAGGATGCCGCTACAAAATCAATGTCATTTTCTATTCCGAAAATAAGGTCGCTTCTGTCCTTTTCGCTGAGATATTCAAAATCAAGCTTTACGCCGGGAAGGTTTATGCTTCTGTTACCGAGCATCTCACCCGATGTCGCCGCCACACAGTAAATGCGTGTCTCGTCTGTCTTTTCAACGTTGAAAGTGAATCTTCCGTCGTCAACCAAAATTCTGTCGCCCTTTTTAAGGCTTCCGGGGAGATCTTTGTATGTAACGGAAACGATTCCTTCATCACCCTCAATATCCTCCGAGGTGAATATGAATTCCTGTCCCTGCTTTATGTATACCTTTTTGTTTTTGAAGGTTTTTGTGCGTATTTCCGGTCCCTTCGTATCGAGAAGCACCGCCGCAGGTATTCTCAGCTTATCTCTTACAGAGCGGAAAAGATCTATCATTTCCTTGTGGCTCTCATGAGTTCCGTGTGAGAAGTTCAATCTTGCCACGTTCATGCCGCTTAAAAGCAGCTCCTTCATGGTTTTTTCGTCAGCCGATGCGGGTCCCAATGTACATACAATTTTTGTTCTTCTCATAACGCACTCCTTTGATACCGGCAAAGTAATGTTTAAAAAACTCCTTCGCCATTTTACATTATTATATCAAATTTTTTTCGTTTTTTCAATAGGCAGAGTTCAATAACTTTAATAAAGTAAGAAACAATACTTTACTTGAAGTTAGATGTATAAGGCTCCTTTAGGTGTAAGGCAGATACTTGCATCTGCGGAGGGATTTTACTCAACGCAAAAGAACAATCCCCCAGTCTGCTTCGCAGACAGCCCCGCAGATGCTTGCATCTGCCTTACACTTAAAGGGGCCTTTGGTTTGTGCGGATTTCTATTGAATCACGTTAACTTGAGGTCAGATATAACCCTAATTTATCAATTTTCACTTGAAGTTAGAACTATAAGGCTCCTTTGTGTAAAAGGAGCTGTCAGCCGTATGGCTGACTGAGGAATTGTCCTTTTCTCAAAACAACTCAAAGTCTCCCCCACATGGGGGAGATGCCGTGACGAAGTCATGGCAGAGAGGGTTGAAAGTAAGGGATGAAACCCCAACTTATCTGCCCTCTCCGTAGAAACGCTTTGCGTTTCTACCTACTCCTCCCAAAGTGAGAGGCTCAGAGTTGAAAAAGTTAAAAACAATTCCTCCGTCTCGCTGACGCGAGCCACCTCCTTTTACACAAAGGAGGCTTATAGTTCTAACTTCAAGCAAAATTCAGTAACTTATAATTGTTTCTGACTTTAAGTATACGCACTTCAATAGAAATTTGCACAAGCCAAAGCCTCCTTTAGGTGTAAATCAGAAACGCAAGCATCTGCGGAGCTGTCACCGAAGGTGACTGAGGAATTGTCCTTAACATAAAACAACTTCATCCCTTAAGTGTAATTCAGAAACGCAAGCGTTTCTGCGGAGCTTGGCAGATGCAAGCATCTGCTGAGGAATTGTCCTTTTCTCAAAACAACTGTTTTTAAGCAAACTCCTTCCCCTTACCTATATTACCCAGAAATTTATTCAACCATTCCACGGCGAAGAATTTGAATTCCACCTTATCTCTTTCCTCCGTCAGTATCATGGCGGCGGTATTTTCCGATATTCCCGCCCTTTCAAGCTCGGCGGAATATTTTACGGCGGCGGTAAGGCATAACGGCGGATACACCATGCACCACCAATTCTGTCCTTCGGCATCGCCGATCATTATGCGAAGAGAGGTATATTCCCCCGAGGGTAATGAAAAACCGTCGTAATGGCGTATGGGATAATTTTCCCGTGTCAGAGTCACATCAATATTATCGCTTCTTTTATTTTTTGAAAGTACCGTTTCCGCTATCTGCTTCAATTCGGGTAGGCTGTTTTCGAGAATTTCATACGCCTCCTTTGATGTGGATGCTCGTGGAAGTACATCTTTAGCATAGCTTATTATCTCGTCTCTCACCTCAAGCTTTATTCTTTGATCCTCTTCCTTGTCGGAGGCGGCAAGAATATGGAGACGTATGGTATTATCGTATAATTCTACGGCGGATTTAAAGGGAACGAGAGCACTCATGAGAATGACCGCACCGAAGAGGATCACAAGATTATGTATGCGAATATTTGTTTTTGCGTAATTTTTCATAATTTTAATATGCCTTTCGTACAGATCGGAGGGGTGTGCATCTGCATTTGCAAAATGCGTTTTGTTTTATACCTCTATTATTGCCGCAGAACGAAAAAATAACGGAACGAGGTGCAAAATTTATCAAATTTACCGCCGATTATTGCAAAAACGGAAAAAATATTATATAATTATACGGGGGAATGTATTCTCCGAGCGTAAAAGTTAATGAGGTGATAAAAAATGGCATTGGTAAATCCGATGGGGTTTATTGAAAAAGCAAGAGAAAACGGTGTTGCAATATCATCGTTCAACATACACAACCTTGAAACGGTGCAAGCCGTGGCAGAGGGTGCTGCAGAGGAAAACTGCCCTGTAATAATCCAGACCACTCCGGGTACATTGAAGCATGCGGGCATAGAGTACATTGCCGCAATGGTAAAAACGGCGTCCGAGATGTATTCCGTTCCCATGGCACTTCACCTTGACCATTGCACAAGCTTTGATACCATAGTAAAATGCATCCGAAACGGATATACCTCCGTAATGATAGATACAGCCCACCTTCCCTACGATGAAAATGTGGCGATGGTAAGAAAGGTAGCTGAGATCGCCCATGCGGCAGGAGTTGCCGTTGAAGGCGAATTGGGCAGAATAGGCGGAGTTGAGGATGAATTGTCCGTTGACGACAGAACTGCATCCTTTACCGTTCCCTCCGAAGCGGTGGATTTCGTGAAAAAGACGGGAATTGATATGCTGGCTATTGCCATAGGCACGGCACACGGCGAATACAAGGGAACACCCGACCTTGATATGGAAAGACTTTCCGAGATCAGAAACGTAATTGACATACCCCTTATCCTTCACGGCGCATCGGGAGTTCCCGACGATCAGATAAGAGAGAGCATTAAGAGGGGAATCGCAAAAATAAACATAGCGACGGAATTGAAGATACCCATGGCACAGGCAATAAAGGATTGCTTTGCCGCTTCTCCCAAGGAAAACGATCCGAGAAAGTATATGGGAAGTGCGAAAAACGCAGTCAAAGAGGTAGTCCGCCAAAAGATCAGACTTTGCGGCGGCACAAACCTTGCAAGCAAGCTTTGATATGGAGGCAGGATCATGGCAAATATGAAAGCCGCCGTATTGCACGGCAATGAAGATGTAAGATATGAAGATATACGGATACCGGAAATAAACGACGACGAGGTTCTTGTACGTGTCAGAATGACGGGAATATGCGGAAGCGATATTCCGAGAGTTCTTTATAACGGAGCGCATTTTTATCCTATCGTGCTGGGACACGAATTTTCGGGCGAGGTAGCCGCTCTCGGTAAAAATGTAACTCACCTTTCGGTAGGCGACAGAGTTTCGGGCGTGCCTCTTATCCCCTGCATGAAATGCTCCGATTGCCTTAAGGGAAATTATTCCCTTTGCAAAAAGTATGCCTTTATCGGCTCACGCATACAGGGAAGCCTTGCGGAATACGTAAAGCTCCCCGCATCAAATGCTGTAAGATTCGATAAAAGCGTTCCCTTTGAAATGGGTGCGATGTTCGAGCCCTCAACGGTTGCTCTTCACGGTATAAGATGCGCAGGTTACAGAGGCGGAAAAAGCGTCTGCATTTTGGGCGGCGGCACCATCGGTCTTTTCACCATGCAATGGGCAAGGATATTCGGTGCATCATCCGTAACGGTCTTCGATATTTCCGATGAGCGTCTCGCTCTTGCAAAGCGTCTCGGAGCTGACTGCACGGTGAATACCTCCGACGGAAATTACGGTGACGAGCGATTCGATTACGTTTTCGAAACGGCAGGACAGGTCCCTACCATGAAAGCAGCATTCGAGGCCGCCGCAAACAAAGCGTCTGTGTGCTATATCGGAACGCCTCACGGCGATATAACATTTTCCCCAAAGGAATGGGAGATGCTCAACAGAAAGGAGCTTTCCGTTACGGGCTCATGGATGAGCTATTCCGCACCCTTCCCGGGAGATGAATGGGAGCTAACCGCGCGCTTCTTCTCAAACGGACAGCTTAAATTCGATGACAGTCTCATATTCAGAACCTTTGATCTCAAATGTACGGGAGAAGCCTTCAAGCTTTTCAAGACTCCCGGCAGCGTCAAGGGGAAAATATTGATAAGATCGTAAATATATAATATAAAGGAAAGTGATACTATGCTGAAGACCGTTTACACAGCGGCATTGAACGGAATAGACGGATTCCTCGTTACGGTGGAATGCTTTGCGGGAAACGGACTTTCCTCACCGGAAATCATCGGTCTGCCCGATGCCTCCGTCAAAGAGGCAATAAACAGACTCCGAGCCGCGGCAGGTCATAATTCTCTGCCGTTTTCGAGAGGCTCAATGACGATAAACCTTGCTCCCGCCGACAAAAAGAAAACAGGAAGCACCTTTGACCTTCCCATACTCGTTTCCATTCTGTCCCACAGCATCCTTGCGGGGATAGATCTTGAGGACGCCTGCTTTATAGGGGAGCTTTCCCTGACGGGCGAGGTAAGGGAATGCCGCGGCGCCCTATGTATGTGTCTTGCGGCAAGATCTGCGGGAAAGAAACGTATCTTCCTGCCCGAAGCCAATGCCGCCGAGGCGGCTGTAGCCGAGGATGTGCAGGTCTACGGAGTGAAGGATATCGTTTCTCTCATCCACCATCTCAGAGGCGATGAGCTTATTGAGGAAACAAAGGCGGACAAAAACGGGGTTATGGGCAGAAATGCATATACCGTGGATTTTGCCGACATAAAGGGTCAGACAATGGCGAAAAGAGCCATGGAGATAGCGGCAGCGGGCGGTCACAATATTTTGCTCATAGGCCCTCCCGGAAGCGGAAAAAGTATGCTTTCCAAGGCACTTACGGGCATATTGCCCCAAATGACCTTTGAGGAAATGATAGAGACCACAAAAATTCATTCCATCAGCGGAACACTTCCCGCCGATGCAGGAGTTATGAATGTGCGTCCCTTCCGTTCCCCTCATCATACAATGTCCTTTGCGGGACTTGCGGGAGGCGGTGCCATACCAATGCCGGGTGAGGTGACGCTTGCCCATAACGGCGTACTGTTCCTCGATGAGCTTCCCGAATTCGATAAAAAGAGCCTTGAGGTGCTCCGTCAGCCCTTGGAGGACAGACAGATAACCATAACACGTGCGGGAGGAAAGATGACATTTCCCGGCTCTTTCATGCTTGTATGCGCCATGAATCCATGTCCCTGCGGTTATCACGGAAGCGAAGGCAGAAAATGCATCTGCTCAAAGCAAGCCATAGACAGATATCTGTCAAAAATATCGGGACCTCTTCTTGACAGAATAGATATTCAGATAGAAGTCCCTGCCATTTCCTTCGAGGAAATGACAAATAAAGCTCCCGGAGAATCAAGCGAGGAGATAAGAAAGCGTGTGGACAAGGCGAGAGCCTTGGCATCGGAGCGTTATAAGGAGTACGGTGTTGCCTTCAACGGCGCTCTTACACCGGCGCTTCTCAAAAAGTTCTGCGTCTACACCGACGGCGCAAAGATGCTTTTGCAGGCGGCGTTTGAAAAATTGAATCTTTCCGCAAGAGGCTATGACAGGATACTGCGTGTGGCACGTACAATAGCCGATCTCGACGGAAGCGAGGTAATAAACGAGATACATATTTCCGAAGCGGTACAATTAAGAAGTCTCGACAGGAAATATTTTTCGAATTAACGGTATTACAAAACAAAAGGAAAAAATTAAATGAGAAGATATTTATTCGGAATGCTCTCCGACAGCAATATAAAGTCGGAAAAATACGATACTGTAGTCATAGGAAGCGGAATAGCAGGTCTTTACGCCGCTTTGCATATTGATGACAAGAGCCGTGTTGCCGTTGTAACAAAGGCGAAGATAGATGAATCAAATTCATGGCTTGCTCAGGGCGGTATAGCCGCTGTAATGACAAAGGAAGACAACTCACGTATGCATATAGAAGATACTCTGAAAGCGGGAGCAGGTCTTTGCGATCAGAGAGCGGTGGAGGTCCTTGTGGAAGAAGGACCCGAAAACATCCGTGAGCTTATAAGCATGAACGTTCCCTTCGATGTTGACAGCGAGGGAGAGCTTCAGATCACCCGTGAGGGCGGTCACAGACTCCGCAGAATAGTTCACTGCGGCGGTGATGCCACGGGCAGAGAGACCACAAAGCGCCTTTCCGAGATAGTAATGGAAAGAAGCAATATCGACGTTATGTTCGATACATTCCTCGTTGACGTCCTTACCGATGAAAAGGGCGTTGTGGGATGTATCCTTTACGACGGCGAAACGGGAAAATACCGTGTATGCGAAACATATAACCTTATAATCGCCGCCGGCGGTATAGGTCAGCTTTACAGCTACACCTCCAATCCCGTGGGTGCGGTAGGCGACGGTATTGCCTGCGCCGCAAGAGCGGGGGCAAGATGCATTAATATGGAAATGGTACAGTTCCATCCCACCATGCTTATTACGGGGGAAGAATCCGACAGGCTTTTCCTCATATCCGAGGCGGTAAGAGGCGAAGGTGCTATTCTCAGAAATAAGAACGGCGAAGCATTTATGCAGGGCAAGCATGAAATGGCAGACCTTGCACCGAGAGATATAGTTACGAGATTCATATTGAAGGAGCTTGAAAAAACGGGAGACGAGCATGCTTTTCTCGATTGCTCCTCAATGACCGAGGAATTTTTCTCAAAGAGATTTCCCACTATATACGGTGAGTGTAAAAAGCACGGTATCAACCTTACAAAGGATATGATACCCGTTCATCCCGCACAGCATTATTTCATGGGCGGTGTGGAAGCCGATCTTAACGGCGAGACGAACGTTCCCGGACTTTACGTCTGCGGAGAATCGGCTTGCACCGGTATTCACGGCGCAAACCGTCTTGCATCAAATTCCGTTCTTGAATGTCTCGTATTCGGAAGACGTGCGGCACGCCATATAAATCAAACGAGCCGCCGCCACGGTACATTCGATGCGGTAAGCTTTTTCGGCGCAATTCCCGTAACCTTGGCTGACTTTACCGTTACGGATGAGGAAGCGGCAAAGGATAAAAAGCTTCTCCGCAAGACTCTTACGGAGCATTTCGGCGCTGTGAGAAATGCGGAAGGAATGAATAAGGCCCTTGAGATTTTGAAGGCTCTTTACAATAAATACGATCACGTTACACTTTCCACTCCCTTTCAGATGGAGGTATGCAACATGACGGAAACTGCGCTGATGATAGCAAGAGGCGCCGTAAACAGAAAGGAAAGCGTAGGAGCGCATTATCTGGTGTAGGGATTGTCCTTAACATTATACAACTCAAAGTCTCCCCCTATGGGGGAGAGGCTTAATTTGTTAACGCAAAAGAACAATTCCTCAGTCATTTTCTTACGAAAATGACAGCTCCTTTTACACAAAGGAGCCTTAATGTGCGAACACATCAATAAAACTTCAAGGTATTACAAACCATAACTTTATGTATAAAGTAACAAATCTGTAGTACAAAGCCTCCTTTGTGTAAAAGGAGGTGGCATGACGAAGTCATGACGGAGGAATTGTTTCTTAACGTAAATCAACTTTACGTCTCCTTTGCTAAAGGGAGGTACGCAGACGAGCTTCGCTCTTACTGCTGAGGAATTGTCCTTAACATTATACAACTCCAACCCTTATCTAAAGATTCACTCAACAAAGAAAGGAACTCACAATGAATATAAAAGAATTTATAAAGACCGCTCTGGAGGAGGATGTGGGAACGGGAGACATCACCACTCTCACCACCATTCCCGCAGACAGAGAGGCACACGGAAAATTTCTCGCAAAGGAAAGCGGAGTACTTTGCGGTACGGATATAGCAAAGCAGGTCTTTGAAACGGTAGATCCCTCCGTTGTATTCACAGCATTTTTCAAGGACGGCGACAAAATAAACAAGGGCGATATAATTGCAGAGGTCCACGGAAGGGCGCAAAGCGTTCTCACCGCCGAAAGAACGGCTCTCAATATAATGCAGAGGCTCAGCGGTATAGCCAAGAGAACACACGAGGCTTGCGAAGCCATAAAGGGCACGAAGGCTGTTATTGCCGATACGAGAAAAACAACGCCCTGTATGCGTGTTTTGGAAAAATATGCCGTAAGATGCGGCGGCGGCTCCAATCACCGCTTCAATCTTGCCGACGGTATACTTATAAAGGATAATCACATTGCGGCGGCAGGCTCCATTACGGCGGCAGTTGAAAGCGCAAGAAGAAATGCTCCCCACACCTTGAAGATCGAGGTGGAGGTAGAGGATATGGATATGCTCCGCGAAGCGCTTGAAGCGAAAGCCGATATCATAATGCTTGACAATATGTCAAACGAGGAAATGAAGAAGGCTTGCGAATACGTTAACGGCAGAGCGCTTCTTGAGGCTTCGGGCAATATGGGCGAAAAGGATCTTCTTGAGGTGGCGAAAACAGGTGTTGATATAATCTCCATCGGTGCTCTCACCCATACCGTAAAGGCAATGGATATAAGCCTTAAATTCAAGTTGAAATAACATCAAAGCAAGCTTTTTAAGCTGATCGATCTTCGGAAAACGGACAAGGATACACGCAGCATTGCTTTATTGTTAATGCAAAAAACGATCACGAAAGGAAACTCTTATGAAAAAGCTTTACATCCTGATACCCTTAATTCTGGCGGCTTTTATTTTATTCTCATGCACGGGAAATGAAACTCCCGTTACGGGAAACGAAACGGCTTCCGCTGCAACCGAGGGGACATCCGCGGGAACGGCAGAGCACGTTCACTCCTTCGGTGAGTGGGAAACGGTGAAGACCGGAAACTGTACCATTGACGGGAAAAGACAAAGAGTGTGCTCCTGCGGCGAAACGGAATCGGAGATAATTTCCGCGCCGGGACATAAAGAGGTGGAGGATAAGCCCAAAGCTCCCACCTGCGATGAAGAGGGACTTTCCGCGGGACGTCATTGCGAGGTATGCAAAAAGGTCACAGTAACTCAGAAATCCGTTCCCGCAAAGGGTCACTCCTACGGTGCATGGAACGTATCCGATAAGGCTCATACGAGAACTTGTAATACCTGCGGAAAGAAGGAGGAGGGAAGCCACACTCTTCTTGCCGACGGAGGCTTTTGCTCCGTATGTAAGGCGGTATTCAAGGAAGATTATACCGTTCCCACACCTGCGGCGGGAATGACACCGAAAGTGGAGGATTTGGGCAACCTTACAAAGACAATATACATAAGAATGAACGGCGGCGGCTACAGAAAGGACGGCACTCCCGTGCTTTACTTTGTAACCGACGGAAAGCCTTACGCCCTTTTCGTTATGATGGATGCTCTCACGGGTGAAATACTTCTTGAAAGAGAGCTGAAAAAGAGCACAGGCGCATGGGAATCCTTCGTACATTCCTCGGGCGACGTATTTATCGTGGGACACGGAAGCCCATATTTCTATAAATTCGATCACGAAACGGAGCGTATCACCGAAATATCCGCATTGCCTCACGGCTCATCCATGGGTCAGGTAATGTGCGAGACAAAGGACGGATATCTTTTCTCGGGATCGACGGATACAAACAGATTCTGGGGATACGATCCCGCAAAGGACAGATTCATCGGTATTCCCGCTCTTGTTCCCAATGCCACAAGATATCCCGCTGTGGCATACGATGAAAAGGAAGACAAAATATACGTTTCCGTAATATCGAAGGATTCGAAAAATTACCTTTTCAAGGTAGACCCCCACACGAAGGAAGCCGTGGATGTAACTCCCGAGAAGTACAGAAACGATGCAAGCTTCCAGTTTTACGATATGATAGTGTTCGGTGATATCCTTTTCATCCGATACCCTTCAACTCTCAAGACTATTTTCCTCAATATCCGTACAAATGAGCTTGTTACCTTCAATAAAGAGGGTGAAACGGGCGGCACCGGGGAGCTTATCACATATTGCAGACAGCCTGCAAGAGATCCCGAAAACAGCAAACGCTTTTACAGCATAATGGAAAATAAGATAGCCTTGTTCGATACGGAAACGCTCACATACAAGGTAACGAATACGGATGCACCCAACAATTATATGATACGCATGGTCATGCTGAAATTGAATTCCGACAAGTATACGGGCTATTCGGCGTGCAGTATATACAGCCACAAGGGAAAGATACAGTTTTCCAACTTTGATACGGGCGAAAGTGTGATTCTCGATACGAATGTATCGGGAAGCCCCAACGACGCCAACTGTCTTGCGGTTACCGACGACGGAAAGCTTGTGGTGGGCGGAAATTACGGCGGAAGCACGGGAATATACGATATCGTTACGGGAGAAAAGACCACCTTCGAAGGCATAAGCCAGCAGGAGGGCATGACAGCCTATAAGAATAAGGTGTATGTAGGATCATATCCGGAGGCGAGGATCAGAAGCCTCATTCCCGATCTCAAAGCCCCCGTACACAATCTTCTTCTGACAATGGCGAAGAACAAAGAGATAGAGGACTATGACAATCAGGACAGACCGTATAATTTACTGTCGATATACGAAAAGGAGCTTCTCGTTGCGGCGACCATACCCGCACAGAATTTCACCACGGGTGCTATTGCCATATTCGATGCAAAGACGGATACATTGAAATATACATGCAAATTCCCCGTTGAGCACCAGAGTGCCGCTTCCCTTGCTTATTCAAACGGTAAGCTTTACATGGGTACCACTGTCAGAGTCGGCTACGGTACGGCAAATAAAACATCGAGGGCAAAATTTGTGGAAATGGATCTTGACGATCATTCCGTAAAGGTATACGACCTTCCCGCAGCCTCGGCGGCTGTTACCGCACTTGTCACCGACAATGACGGAAAAATATGGGGAATGGCGTCAAACACCATGTTTTGCTTCGATCCCAAAACGAGCAAATTCATTTACAGTGAAAAGATATCTGTCAGCGCCTCCAACGGCGATTGGCGCAACCTCCGCATGACCTTGGGCGGAGACGGATCGTGCATATTGATCTCAAGTTCCTCCTCGAGAGCATTTTACAGATTCGATCTTACATCGAAAAAGGTAGATATATTGGCTGAAAATGTGGGCTGGAACCACGTTGCGGATAAATTCGGCAATTTCTATTTCATCAGCGGAATGAATGTGAAGAAGTTATCGTTTGAGTATTGAAACGGAGGCATGGTTTGTGCAAATCTCTATTGAATTGCGTAAACTTTAAGTCAGATATAAGTATAAATTATCCAAATGACAATTCCTCCGTCATGACTTCGTCATGCCACCTCCTTTTACACAAAGGAGGCTTATAGTTCTAACTTCAAGCAAAATTCAGTAACTTATAATTATTTCTGACTTTAAGTATACGCACTTCAATAGAAATCCGCACAAACCAAAGGCTCCTTTGTGTAAAAGGAGCTGTCAGCCGTATGGCTGACTGAGGAATTGTCCTTTTTCTCAAAACAACTCAGGTCTCCTCCCATGGGGTGAGATAGGCAGAAGGGCTTCGACCTTGCTGCAGAGAGGGTTGAAAGCAGGGGGACGCCCCAACTTATCTGCCCTCTCCGTCACGGCTCCGCCGTGCCACCTCTCCCAAAGTGAGAGGCTCAGAGTTGTTAAAGTAAAGAAACAATAATTTGAAAGGAAAACCACACTATGAGAAAATCAATGCTGCTCATGTTATTCACTGCTTGTCTCCTGCTTCTTGCATCATGTAACTGCGAGCACACATATGAATGGAATATTCTGAAGGCGGCAACATGTACCGAAAGCGGTGAAAGAGAAGGCGTATGCACGGAATGCGGCGGAAAAATCACCGAAACCATTCCCGCAGGGCACGTTGAGGTGATTGATGAGGCTGTTGAGCCTGCGTGTCTTACAAAGGGCAGGACAGAGGGCAGACATTGTTCTCTCTGCGGTGAGGTGTTCCAAGAATCAGAAGCAATTCCCGCATTGGGACATATCTACACAGAGTGGGAAATCGATACCGAAAAGCATCAGAGAGTTTGTACGGGATGTGGAAAGACACAGAAGAGTAAGCATAATATCCCAAGCGGCGAAAAGGAATGTACCGATTGCGGTTACAAGGTAATAATTCCCACTCCCACCAAGGATACAAAATATACCGTCACAGATCTCGGTAACTTTACAAGAACAATTTATCTCAGAGTCAATGACGGCGGCTACAGAAACGACGGTACGCCCGTAATATATACTGTCTCCGACGGAAATCCGAAGGCGCTTTTCATAATGCTTCACGCAGAGACGGGAGAAATACTCCTTGAAAAAGAGCTTGAAAAGAGCAGCGGAGCATGGGGCGTATTCACCCATTCCTCGGGCGACGTTTATATAAGCGGTCACGGGGCGCCTTATTTTTACAGATTCGACAATAAAACGGAGGAGATCATTCCCATAGGCGAATTGCCCCACGGTTCTTCTCTCGGCACGGGAATGTGCGAAACGAATGACGGAAGGATCTTTTCCGGTTCTACAGAGTCTCTTTATTTCTGGGGATATGACCCCAAAACGGGTAAGTTCATAACGGATATGCCATATCTTGTATTGGATGCGGCAAGCCATTCCATAGCATACGATAAGAAGGAAAATAAGCTTTATGTTGCTGTTTTTTCCAAGGATTCGAAAAATTATCTTTTCAGAGTTGACCCCGATACGAAAAAGAAGGAGGATATAACTCCCAAGGAATATAAAAACAAACCGAAATTCCAATTTTACGATATGATGGTATTCGGTGATATACTTATGATCCGATATCCTTCCACCTCCGAAACGATCTTCTTCAATATAAGAGAAAACAAGCTTATGGGCTTTAACCAAGAGGGCAAGACAGGGGCAAAATGGCCTATGCTGACATATTGCAGAACTCCCGCCGCAGATCCCGAAGACGATACAAGATTCTATTCGGTCGTTGACAGCAAGCTCACCCTTTTCGATACGAAGACCATGACATATAAGATAACATCCGTTCCGGGACCGGTGCAGATGATAAAGATGGTCATGCTGAAGCTGGATCAGAAAAAGCATCCGGGATATTCCGTATGCGGTCTCCAAAGTCATTTGGGAAAGATACAGTTTGTAAATATCAAAAACAAAAAGCACGTTTCCATTACCACAAAGGTACATGGCGGCAAAAACGAAGGCAACTGCCTTACCGTCACCGATTCGGGAATTCTCGTTATCGGCGGTAATTACGGCGGCGGTACGGGCTTTTACAATATCAAGACGGGTGAAAGATCCTTTTACAGCGGTATCGGTCAGCAGGAGGGCACTTGTGCTTTCGGAAATAAGGTGTTTTTCGGCTCTTATCCCACGGCACAGCTTTCCATGATAGATACGGATGCATCCTCAATAAAGCATTCCCCGTTACTTAACATGGGCAAGGCAGCTTCCATATCGGGATATCACAATCAGGACAGACCGTATAATTTCCTGCCCATATACGAAAAGGGCTTGATGGCGGTGGCTACTATCCCCGCTAAGGGCTTTACCACGGGCGCAATAGCTCTTATCGACGGCAGAACGGGTGTTACGGCATATCATGCCAAATTCCCCGTGGAGCATATGAGTGCGGCTTCCCTGGCATATTCCGACGGAAAACTTTTCATGGGTACAACGGTAGCCGCGGGAAGCGGTACGTCAGCCCGTGCCTATCAGGCACTCCTCATTTCCATGGATGTGGATACGAAAGAGGTGAAGAAATACGATCTTCCCTTTACGGTCCGCGGCATTCTTACCATGTGCACCGATGACAACGGCAAGATATGGGGCATGGCTTGGAACAATATATTCTGCTTCGACCCGAAAACGGAAAAATTCGAATTTTCAAAGAAGCTTGATATAAATTGCAATAACGGCGGCTGGAGAGATCTGAAGATGACTCTCGGCGGTGACGGCACTTGTGTATTTATATCGGGAGTATATACAAAGAATTTATACAGATTTGACCTTATAACAAAGGAATTCGATCTCATCGCCGAGGGTGTGGGATCACTCCACACAAGTGATAAGGAGGGTAATTTCTATTTCATCAACGGCACGAATGTCAATAAGGTGACATTTGAGTATTGAAAATGAATTATACACCCTTCGGTAGGGTCGATCCACGAATCGCCCGTGTATGCCGGGGGAGCCTCAGAGTTGTTAACGTAAAAAACAATTCCTCTGTCACGGCTCCGCCGTGCCACCTCCTTTTACACAAAGGAGGCTTATGAGTGCTAACTTCAAGTGAAATTTGATAACTTAAACATATATCTGACTTAAAGTCAACGTGATTCAATAAAAATCCGCACAAACCAAAGCCTCCTTTGTGTAAAAGGAGGTGGCATGACGAAGTCATGACGGAGGAATTGTTCTAAACGCAAAACAACTTTCTTCCTTGTGTAAATCAGTTGCGATGCAACTGCGGAGGAATTGTTCTCAACATAAAACAACTTTTATTCCCCGTCGTTTTCATTTTACCCTTGACATAATACTCGGAATAATGTAAAATATAAAGAAGCCGAAATAAAGAATCGTGAAGAAGCGATCGAAAGGAAAAATTAAATAATGAAAAAGATAATGTTACTTGCGGTCTTCGCTGCTTGTCTCATGCTTCTTGCGTCCTGCGGATGCGAGCATGAATACGACTGGACAGTTCTGAAGGCGGCAACATGTACCGAAAGCGGCGAAAGAGAAGGCACCTGCTCTCTTTGCGGCAAAAATACAAAAGAAGTCATTCCTGCGGGCCACGTTATAGTGGAAACGGAAGCGTTTGAGCCCACGTGTGTTAAAAAAGGCGCAACCGCAGGCAGTAAATGTTCACTTTGCGGCGAGGTGTTCCAGGAATCCGAAGCCATTCCCGCATTGGGACATATTTATTCCGAATGGGAAACAACGAAAAAGTCGCATAAGCACTCCTGTGTGAATTGCGGAAAAACACAAAACATGGGACACACCTTTGAAAACGGCGGAAATGTATGCAAGGTATGTAATTACACCGATATCGTTCCCACCCCCACTAAAGACACAAAATACGAGGTTGAGAATTTAGGAAACCTTACAAGAACAATATACCTGAGAATGAACGGCGGCGGCTACAGAAAGGACGGCACTCCCGTTCTCTATACCGTTTCTGACGGAAACCCCATTGCACTTTTCGTTATGCTCAATGCCGAAACGGGCAAGATAATTCTTGAAAAGGAATTGAAGCACAGCTCAGGTGCATGGGAGGTATTCGTTCATTCCTCCAAGGACGTATATATAGTAGCTCACGGTAAGCCTTATTTTTACATTTTCGACCATGAGACGGAAGAAATAAAAGAAATAGGTGCACTTCCCGGAGGCTCCTCTTTGGGACAGGTAATGTGCGAAACTGCGGACGGAACGGTATATTCGGGTTCCACCGACTCCGGATATTATTGGGGATACAATCCCTCTACCGGAAAGCTCTTCACAATGCCTTCGCTGAAAAGCAACGCTACAAGATATCCGGCAGTAGCGTATGATAAGAAGGAAAACGATCTTTACGTTTCCGTTATAACAAAAGATTCCAAGAATTACCTTTTCAGAGTAGATCTTGAAACGAGAAAGATAAAGGACATTACTCCCGAAGAATATAAGAATAATGCAAAGTATCAGTTCTATGATATGATGGTCTGCGGCGACATACTCTTCATCCGCTATCCTTCCACTCAAGAAACACTTTTCTTCAACATAAGAGAAGATAAGCTTGTAGCCTTCAATCAGGAGGGTAAAACAGGAGCAAAGTGGCCCATGAAGACATATGTCCGCCAGCCCTCCATCGATCCCGAGGACGATACAAGATTCTACAGCGTTCTCGATAACAAGATAGCTCTCTTTGATACAAAGACAATGACATACAAGATCACCGATATTCCCGCGAATACACAGATGATACGTATGGTCCTTCTGAAGCTCGATCAGAAAAAGTATCCCGGATACTCCGCAGTCAGCCTTTACAGCCATAAGGGCAGCACTCAGTTTGTAAACTTTACAAATAAAAAGGTCACATCGCTTCTTACCGACATTTCCGGCGGTATGAACGAAGGCAACTGCCTTACCATAACCGATTCCGATCTTCTCATCGTCGGCGGCGGCTACGGCGGCAGCACCGGCATATACGATATAGACACCGGTATAAAGAAAACTTACGAAGGAATAGGACAGCAGGAAGGCGTATGCGCTTACGGCAGCAACGTATTCTTAGGCTCTTACCCGAATGCGGTAATACACAAGGCAGTTCCCTCCATAACATCCTTCACATATCAATCAGTTCTCAACATGGGCAAAAACACCTCCGTATCGGGATATCACAATCAGGACAGACCTTATAATTTCCTGCCCGTATACGAAAAGGGTATTATGGTAGTTGCATCTATTCCCGCACAGAACTTTACAACGGGTTCGCTTGCGTTTATTGATGCGAATAACAATACCGCTAAATACTTCGCAAAGTTCCCCATAGAGCATATGAGCGCCGCTTCCCTTGCTTATTCCGGCGGAGATCTTTATATGGGAACAACGGTATCTGCGGGATACGGTACCTCCGCAATAAAGAAGCAGGCAGTTCTGGCGAAGATGAACATGGATTCTAAGGAATTTAAAGAGTATGAGCTTCCCTTCACTGCAGGTTCTATCACTGCTCTTTGCACAGACAGAGACGGTAAGATATGGGGTATGGGATGGAACAACCTCTTCTGCTTCGATCCCTCAACGGAAAAGTTCGTATACAATAAGAAGGTGGATATAGCTTGCTCCAATACCACATGGAGAGATATCAAGATGTCTCTCGGCGGCGACGGAACATGTATCTTCATTTCCAGCGCCTCCACAAGAGATTTCTACAGATACGATATAGCCTCCGATAAGCTTGAAATGCTTGTTGAAAATGTAGGCTGGTACCACGTGGGCGACGGTTACGGCAACTTCTATTTCCTTAACGGAGTCAATGTAAACAAGGTTACATTCAAATATTAAGCCGATAAAAAAAATTACGACCGATCTGTAGTCAAACTATGGATCGGTCGAAGCTTTAATTATTTTTACTGCGATAACACAGATCTTACAGATATTCTATAGGCAGTACCACAAGATCCTCCTTCAAAAAGAGCTTGTTATCATATAAACATAAGATAACGCCCGTTCCCCGCTGTTTGTCAACATCCTTATCAAGTACATCGAAAGCATCCGCCATGCTTTTAGTGGGATTTGCGCTCTTTTTTATCTCGATCGGATACAAGATACCGTTTTCCTCCAGAATAAGATCTATTTCATTTTCCGTCTCAACCGTCTCACCGTTTTGACGTACCTTCTTTTTATCTTTTCCGCGGTAATAAAACACGCTGAATCTGTAATCCAACCCTTCATTGATATATGATTTGATGATCTCGTTGATGACGAAGGTCTCAAACATATTTCCGGCTACCGCACTGTGCTCCAATGCTTCACAGCTGTTCCATCTCGATAAATAGCATGCCAGACCCGTATCACGGAAGTAGATCTTGGGTGTCTTTACCGATCTTGTAAGATGGCTTGAATAATACGGCTCAAGAATATATATGATACCGGTCTTTTCCAATACCGACAGCCAGTTCTTTATCGTCGCCTGAGTAACGCCGACCTCCTCGGAAAGGTTTGCGTAATTCAGAAGTTGTCCCGTTCTTGCGGCTGCCGCAGTCAGGAATCTTGTGAATGTGAGTTCATCGCGGAGACCTATTTCATCTCTGATATCACGCTCAAGGTAAGTTCTGACATATGATGAATAGAAATCCACCCATTCTCTTTCGGTAACGTAAAGCTCGGGATACGATCCTCGGTGAATGATCTTCCATATATTATCGTAGGGCTTTATTTCCTTTTCGCGCTCGTTTATATATTCCTCCGTGGGAACAAAGTGCTTATTGAAGGATACTCCCTTGATCTCACGCATGGAAAGTCCCTGCAATTCCAGAATACTCACTCTGCCTGCGAGAGATTCCTGAGCCTTTTCAATAAGCTTTATGGATTGGGACCCTGTCAGATAATAGTTTTCATACCTGTCATCCTTATCGCACTCCATCTTGATATAGGGAAAAAGCTCCTTTGCGTACTGCACCTCGTCAAGAACGGAGGGCTTGGGAAGATTTCTCATAAACAGCTTAGGATCGTCTGTTGCCGATGTCAGAAGGAGCTTATCATCAAATGTATAGTACTTTACATCGGGATATGTTTTCTTAAGAAGCGTGGATTTTCCGATCTGCCTCGGACCCGTAAGCAAAATACATCTGCTGTTTTTTGCTCTTCTTTTCAGAATATCGGTTATACTGCGCCTGATATACATGTCTTTCCTCCAAATTGCGGCTGATCTATAGTTCAACTATATTATAGTCGATTTTTTATCCCTTGTCAAGATATAAAAAAGCCATACCGCATTGCCGCAGTATGGCTTCGCTTGTCAATACATATTATAAGGTGTTATCTTTTCGTATATATCGCCGTAGGTGACCTCGACCTTGCCGCCGTCGATATATTCATTTATAAGCTCATAGAAGCATGTCTCGTAATATCCGCCGAACCAATTGTTGTAAGCGTCGTAATATCCGACGAGAACATCGTTCTTCATTTCTTTTCTGATATCGGGATCGATCTCACAGCGGAGAATTATGTGATATCCGAGATTCGTCATTACCGGCTCGCTGTATTCACCTATTTCGAGCTCCTTTGTTGCTTCGTAAAAGCCCGTTATCATTTCGCCTTCCTTGAAGTGATAACCATCCTTGAAATCGCCGTTCATGTCCTCGTCCTCATTGAACTCTGCCATAACCTCATCGAAGGAAGCACCGTTTTCAAGCTTTTCGTAAGCCTGATTTATGATAGCGGTTATTCTGTCGCAGTTTTCGTAGGATTCGCCGTCTGCGAATTTTACAAGGATATGCTTTGCCGCATAGTAATTATCCGCAAAATACTTTTCGTATTCGTCATCGGACATAACGTTCGTACCCTCTTCGCCGTAGTAATGATCGTAAAGCTTGCGGGAAAGAGCATTGTCAAGAAGAAGTCTGCTGTAAAGCTCCTCGGTAAGATATGTGGAGGAAAGGTCTGCCTTGAATTCCTTGTCGGAGGAATAGGATGACTTTATGTTCTCGAGATAATCCGTCGTTTCCTTTTTATCCTCCTCGGTGAGAGAAAGACCGAGAGACTTTGCCATAGTCTTCATGGCGTATGTTTCCACGCAGTAATCCTCTACCGATTTCTTCAATTCCGCTATATTCGTTCCGTCGCCGTCCCAATACGTAAGATCGCCGCCGTCGAGGGAGTTGCGCATGAAAAGATAAACATATCTGTATTCATCGAAGGGAACCGCCTCTCCGCCGATAGTCATCACCGTTTCGGGTATCACCTTTTCGCCGTCTATAAGGATATGTCCCTTTTCTATTTCAGAAGAGCATGAGCTGAGTGCACAGGAGCCCATCAATACAAAGCAAATAAATAAGTTTAAAAGATTCTTCATTAAAAAAACCGCCGCCTGAAAGCGGCTATCACCCACCTTATGTTAAAAAATGTTATTATTAACAATAACATTCCTGTTAAGGAGCATTATAATATTTTCATGTGAAGTCAATATGATTTAGCTATAAAATAGGAGTGAAGATACAAGGCAATTTTGGGGACGCATATTTGACCGAGTTGATGAAATGATATTTTTAATGTAAAGTTTTTGTAAAATCTATTGACTTTCAAAAGGTATCGTGCTATGATATCACTTGAGGGAGTAGCAGCGGTGTTACCGAAGCAGATCAACATCACGACTTTTATGTCCGGTCTGTTTATAATTGCGAGACTCATGTATATGCCTTAAAGCCGTACACGAGTAATATTTTGTTTTTTTTCGGGTAAGCTTTTCGGCTTATCCGTTTTTTGCATATATTTTGCACCAAACGGATAGTATTGTAATATCACCGTACAGAGAAAGGAAAAGAAAAGTGAAATTCTATTGTGAAAATGCCTCGGAGGTATTGAAAGAGCTTAACACCTCCGAAAAAGGTCTTTCATCATCGGAAGCGGCAAAGCGTCTTGAAGAAAACGGAAAGAACAAGCTTGCCGCCGCAAAATCGAAGTCCGTTTTAGCTCGTTTTCTTGAGCAGCTTTCGGATCCCATGATAATCATACTTCTTGTAGCTGCCGCAGTAAGCGGAGTTCTTGCTTTCATCGAAAACGAGAGCTTTGCGGATGTATTCATAATACTTGCGGTCGTTATCGTAAATGCGGTCCTCGGCGTATATCAGGAAAGCAAAGCGGAAAAGGCTATCGAAGCACTGCAGGAAATGTCGGCAGCCACGTCGAAGGTAATAAGAGACGGTAAGATGATCGTTATACACAGCGAGGATCTTACGGTAGGCGATATCGTTCTTCTTGAAGCGGGCGACGCTGTTCCCGCCGACGGACGTATCATAGAATGTGCAAGCCTTAAGGTAGAGGAAGCGGCGCTTACGGGTGAATCCGTTCCGATAACAAAATTCATCGACCTTATAAACCTTAAGGAAGGTGAAAAGGACGTTTCCCTCGGAGACCGTAAAAACATGGTATACATGGGAAGCACCGTCGTATACGGCAGAGGAACTGTGGTCATTACGGCAACGGGCATGGAAACGGAAATGGGTAAGATAGCAGGTGCATTGGCATCTGCGGAAGAAGGTCAGACACCTCTCCAGATAAAACTGAGCCAGCTTTCCAAGATACTTACATGGCTCGTTCTCGGTATTTGTGCGGTAGTTTTCGCAGTTCAGATAATAAGATCGGGTAACGTAAGCTTTGATCTTGTGCTCGATTCCTTCATGGTAGCAGTATCCTTGGCGGTAGCGGCTATTCCCGAAGGACTTGCCGCGGTGGTTACCGTAGTGCTCTCCATCGGCGTTACAAATATGTCAAAGAGAAACGCCATTATCCGCCGCCTTACAGCGGTTGAAACTCTCGGATGTGCTCAGATAATCTGCTCCGATAAGACAGGTACTCTTACACAGAATAAGATGACCGTTGTTGACGATTACTGCGGCGACAGAGAAAAGACAGCCATTGCATTCTGCCTTTGCACGGATGCTAAGCTTGAAAAGGGTGAAACACGCTCCGAAGGCGACCCCACACAGACAGCTGTTGTAGATTACGCCGCAAAATTGAATCTCCCCAAGTACGATCTCGAAGAAAAATATCCCCGTGTAGGCGAGATACCCTTCGATTCCGGAAGAAAGATGATGACTACCGTTCACAAGGACGGCGGTGCATTCGTTCAGTACACCACAGGTGCTCCCGACGTTGTTGTGGGAAGATGTACACACATCCTCCGCGGCGGCAAGGTAACGGAGCTTACAGATGATATACGCCGTGAGATCGCCGCATCAAACAAGGCTCTTGCCGATAAGGCGCTGAGAGTTCTTGCGGCGGCATACAAGGATCACGCATCCGCTCCTTCCTCCTATGAACCCGAGGATATGGAAAAGGATCTTATATTCCTCGGTCTTGAGGGAATGATAGACCCCGTACGTCCCGAGGTAAAGGATGCTATAACTGAATGTAAGAAAGCGGGTATCCGCGCCATTATGATAACGGGTGACCACGTTGACACGGCGGTTGCCATTGCCAAGGAGCTCGGTATAATAAAGGAAGGCGAAATGGCGATCACAGGCGCACAGCTTTCCGAAATGGATGATAAGGAATTTGGGGAAAAATTCCAAAGCATCAGCGTATATGCAAGAGTTCAGCCCGAGCATAAGACACGTATAGTCAACGCATGGAGAAATGCGGGATATATCACCGCCATGACAGGCGACGGCGTTAACGACGCTCCTTCCATCAAATCCGCCGATATCGGCGTTGGAATGGGTATCACCGGTACGGACGTTACAAAGAACGTTGCAGATATGGTGCTTGCCGACGATAACTTCGCTACTATTGTCGGCGCAGTTGAAGAGGGCAGAAGAATTTACGATAACATGCGTAAGTCAATCCAGTTCCTTCTCGGCTCCAACATGAGCGAGGTCATCAGTATATTCGCCGCCACTCTCATGGGCTTCACCATTCTTAAGCCCGTTCATCTTCTTTGGATCAACCTTGTAACAGACTGCTTCCCCGCATTGGCATTGGGTATGGAAAAGGCAGAGCCCGATATAATGGAGCGCAAGCCCCGTGATCCCAAGTCGGGAATATTTGCGGGCGGCATGGGTATAGACGTTGTATATCAGGGCCTTATGGTCTCCGTATTGGTGCTCATATCTTACTTTGTGGGTCACTTTATCGAAGCGGGTACATGGGCGATCGAAAACAGCAGCGACGGAATGACAATGGCGTTCCTCACCATGTCAATGGCTGAAATATTCCATTCCTTCAACATGCGTTCCCAGAGAGGCAGTATATTCAAGCTCAAGGGACAGAACAAAGTGCTTCTTATAGCGGCTGTCGGCTCTCTCATCGCCACAACGATAGTATGTGAGATTCCCTTCCTCGCTTCGGCATTCGGCTTCGCTTCCGTTTCCTTGGTTGAATATGTCATTGCAATAGCTATCGGCGCTCTCGTTATACCGATAGTTGAGGTTGTAAAGCTCATTCAGCGCAATATAAAGAAATAATTTTAAGATCGATCATGATTTCAGACGGGGCGTTTCTTTGGTGACGCTCCGTTTTACGTCTGCGGAGAAATTCTCCTTTTCTCTAAACAACGATCATCATTTTCATGAATTTCACCCGTATGTCTTGACTTACGCTTCCAAATAGGGTATAATATATCGGTACATGTAATTAATAATAAAACGGAGGAACAGAATATAATGTTATTCTTTTTGGATGAAGCTGCCAACGCAGCTAACCCCGCAGCCGGCGGTCAGCTTTGGATGACAGTAGGTACACTTATAATAATGGTTCTTTTCCTGTACTTCGGTATGATAAGACCTCAGAAGAAGCAGGAAAAGCAGATAGCCGATATGAGAAACAATCTTCACGTCGGCGATGAGATATGCACAAACGGCGGACTTATCGGACGTATCGTTAAGATAAAGGACGATATCATTACATTGGAAATGGGATCAGACAAGACAAAGCTCAAGATATTCAAGTGGGCTGTAAGAGAAGTAGTTGTTCCCGTTGACGCACCCGAGGAGGAAAAATAATATATCTTCGCAAATATGATATCAGGAGCTGTCTTGCATCGGTAAGACGGCTCTTTTTTTACCAATCCGGTATTTTTTTATTTGTCTTAATCGGATATTAAATGAGCGCAGATCGATGTCGGATATCAATATACGGTGCATTTAAACAGCGATGAGCGTTCGTAACGTAAAAAACGCAGATCCGATGTCCGATTTCGTCAGAATGATGATATTTGTAAAATGTCCGTTTTGGTTGTGTATTCATATTGGAAAACATACGGTCGATTTATGGACAGAAAAAGCGGTTTCAGACAAAAGTGTTGATATATCAGTAAATAAATCCGCAAAAGCATAATAAAATTTGAAAAAACCATTGACAAATTAAGTCATGTGTTATATAATAAATGTGTAAATATTATGTCCGAATATCTCATTTGGTTCATAAATTTTCAAAATATTCCTCGGAGGAAAGAAAAATGAAAAAATTACTTTCTGCTCTCATGGCTCTCATGCTCGTAGTAAGCATGTGCGCTATGAATGTATTCGCCGCTGACGAAGTTGTATACGTTGACGGCGCAAACGGCAAGGACGTTGCTGACGGCGCTACAGGTGCTAAGGATAAGCCTTTCAACAACCTTGTAGATGCTCTCGCAGCTCTTGAAAACGGCGGCAAGGTCGTTATTATCGGTGACGTAGATCCTCTTGCAAAGCTCAACATATACAAGTGGGCTAAAGACGACGACGGCAACTCTTACATGACAGATGAACTCTACACAGACAGAGTTGACCTCATTGCTAAGGGTGATGTAGTTATCACATCCGAAGGCGGCGGAATCATATTCTCCAATTCCGAAAGCATGAACTACAACAACATCGGTAACATCACATACTCCAAGTGTGTTATCTCCATGAACGGCGGCGGACGCGTTATGTTCTCCGCATTCAACGGACAGTGCGTGGTATTGGCTGACAACGAGATCACAGGCTCTGCAGGCAACTACGTATACTGCAACGGCGTATTCGAATGGTATCATCCTTACGGATTCGCTCACATCTTCGCTAACTATGTTTCCGGCTCCGGAGTTGCTACTCCTTCCGATACAGTAGTTGTTCTCGGCGGTGACACGGTTCAGGCTACATTGTGGAACAGCTCCGGAGACTGCACAACGAACCTCGGTTTGTTCCTTCAGGACAACGCAGTTCTTTCAACATTCCATGCTGACGGTCAGACATCTCTTCTCGATGCTAACGTATGGCTCTTCATCTCCGGAAACGCTTCCGTAAGTGCAGTTAACGTTGACGGCCACGCTAACGCAGGTAAGGCTGAAAAGGCATACCAGAGCGGCGGCACAACATTCACAGGCTTCAAGCCCACATCCGAATATCCCGTAGGTATCAATGAAGTAAACGAAAGCGCAGCTCTTTTCAACAAGGTATTCAAGGAATACAAGGTAACTGCTGATGTTAACTCTCTCTGCACAGCTTCCAACATAGACGAAAGCGCTAAGATGTTCGCTATCGTTGACGGCGCAGCAGTTGAAATGGGCTACACAGATACATTGTCCGACGGTGTATTCTTCTCCACAATAGAAGGCGCTACAAACTATGTATTCGCTGACGCTGTAAAGGCTGAAGAACCCAAGGACGAAACAGCAGCTCCCACAGGCGACAACATGGCTGTATTCGCTATCCTCGGCGCAGTTGCACTCGCAGGTGCTTTCACATTCAAGAAGGTAAGATAAATTTTATCTACTCGGCACAAGCCGGCTTAAGTGAATAAATTCGGCAGGGATGAAAATTCCCTGCCCTTTTTATATTTTTCAATCTTATTTTATAAAATCATTGACCTTTTTGAAAATATGTGATACAATTAACATAAGATTATAATGATACCTCTGCCGTCCTGTAAGCATGACGGCTAAAGCTTCAAAGCTAAGGCTTTGAGCCTTGAGGCTGAAGAATATAAGCTTCGGAAAGGAAGTGTTCACTGTGGATAAAATGTACAATGACGACGTATACTCTTCTCCTTTGGGAGAAATCGCCGACGAATTTGCCCTTACTCCCGAATGGGTGCCCGATAATTGGAGAGATATAGAAATAACAAGATCGGACGTTAACCGTCCCGGACTTGCTCTTACGGGATTTTTTGACCGTTTTGAGCCCAAGCGCATGCAGATAGTGGGAAATGCGGAGCGCTGCTATCTGGAATCCCTTGATAAGGAAACGAGAAAAGCACGTATATCGGCATTTCTCGATACCGCTCCCGTCGCCGTCATTACTACAAGCGACGAACCTCCCCATGAGGAATTCATCGCTTCGGCGCAGGAACACGGAATCCCCCTTCTCAGAGGACGCCAGGCGACAACTCAGCTTATTGCCGCAATGACATCCTCACTCAATGTAAAATTAGCTCCCAGAATAACACGCCACGGCGTTCTCGTTGAGGTATACGGCGAAGGTATCCTCATTCTCGGAGACAGCGGCGTTGGTAAGAGTGAAACAGCCATCGAGCTTGTAAAGAGAGGTCACCGTCTTATAGCCGATGATGCGGTGGAAATTAAGAAGGTCTCCGAAAAAACTCTCGTCGGAAGCGCTCCCGAGCTTATCCGCCATTACGTTGAGCTCCGCGGAATCGGAATCGTTGACGTCAGACGTATTTTCGGTATGGGCGCCGTCAAGCTTACCGAAAAGATCGACCTTGTAATAAATCTTGAGCTGTGGCAGCAGGGCAAATTCTATGACCGCTTCGGTGCAGATACCGAATATACCGAAATAATGGGCATAAAGATCCCCGTTATAACTATCCCCGTCAAGCCCGGACGTAACCTTGCCATCATTCTTGAAATTGCGGCAATGAACCACAGACAGAAGAAGATGGGCTATAATACCGCTATTGAATTCAATAAAAAGCTTATGGGTCAGTTGGACGACAGCGATAGATAATGGAAAAGGCGAAAAAAACAAATAACTCAGCCCCCGAAAGCGATTGCACCACCTGTGAGTATTACGTATGGGATGAATTCATGCAGGAAAATGTCTGCGGCGCAAACCTTGACGAGGATGAGTTTTACCGTATGGTCTCATCATCCCGCTGCCCGTTTTATAAGTTTTATGATGAGTATAAAACGGTTCAACGACAGAATTAGTTTTGTCGACAAAATTGAGGTTTGTCGCAGAATTGAGGATTTTTATTAAAGCAGAAGAACAATTCCTCCGTCATGACTTCGTCATGCCACCTCCTTTTACACAAAGGAGGCTTATAGTTCTAACTTCAAGCAAAATTCAGTAACTTATAATTATTTCTGACTTTAAGTATACGCACTTCAATAGAAATCCGCACAAACCAAAGGCTCCTTTGTGTAAAAGGAGCTGTCACCGAAGGTGACTGAGGAATTGTCCTCCTCTTAAATCAACTCAAAGTCTCCCCCCATGGGGTGAGATAGGCAGAAGGGCTTCGCCCTTACTGCAGAGAGGGCTTATAGCAGGGGGACGCCCCAACTTATTTGCCCTCTCCGTCACGGCTGCGCCGTGCCACCTCTCCCGCGGGGAGAGGCTCAATTACTTAACGCAAAAGAACAATTCCTCCGTCATGACTTCGTCATGCCACCTCCTTTTACACAAAGGAGGCATATAAGTGCTAATTTCAAGTATAATCTTATAAATTGTAATTATATCTGACTTGAAGTATATGCACTTCAATAGAAGTCTGCACAATCCAAAGGCTCCTTTAAGTGTAAGGCAGTTGCGTTGCAACTGCGGAGCTGTCAGCGTTAGCTGACTGAGGAATTGTCCTCCTCTTAAAACGACTCCCTTGCCTCCCATTTCAAGATAAGTGTAAGGTGTTACAACAAATAAAAACATAATTTTTCCACACAAAAATATACAAAAGAAAGGCGATCACCATGAATAATAAAAGGTATATCGGCATAGACTTAGGCGGAACAAAAATCGCTGCAGGTCTTGTAGACGACAACGGACACATTTTAAAGAAGGTATCCGCTCCCACATTGGCACATCGTGCTCCCGAAGAAATTGCGGAGGATATGGCGAATCTGGCGAAGAGCCTTATGGCGGAATTTTCTCTCACTCCCTCCGATATAGAATTTCTGGGTGTGGGCACTCCCGGTATAGCAAATACATCCACGGGACTCGTTGACTTTTGTTCATCCCTTCCCTTTGTCCGTTTCCCCCTTGTACAGATATTGAAGGACAAAACGGGTATTGCGGATGTAGATATTGAAAACGATGCAAATGCAGCCGCAAAGGCAGAGCACGTTGCCGGTGCCGCAAAGGGATATAAGGATTCCGTTATGATAACTCTGGGAACGGGTGTCGGCGGCGGTGTCATAATAGATAATAAGATCCTTACGGGATGCAATTTCTCCGCAGCAGAGCTTGGTCACATCGTAATACAGCATAACGGCAGACAGTGTAAGTGCGGCAGAAAGGGCTGCTGGGAAACATACAGCTCCGCAACGGGTCTTATCGTTACCACAAAGGAAAAGATGCTTGCAAACCGTGACTCCATGATGTGGGAGCTTTGCGGAAATGATATTGAAAAGGCAAGCGGAAGAACATCCTTTAACGCTATGCGCGCAGGCGACAAGGCGGGCAAGGAAGTAGTTGAAGAATACATCGATTACCTTACTTGCGGCCTTGTGAATATTATCAATATATTCCAGCCCGAGATCCTTTCCATCGGCGGCGGTATCTCCGGCGAAGGCGATTTCCTTCTCAACCTTATTAACGAGCCCCTGTCCAAATTCCAGTATTCCGCACGCAGTGATAAGCAGACCAAGGTCGTTATCGCAAAGCTCGGAAACGAAGCCGGCATAATCGGAGCGGCATATCTGAGAAAGTAATAAAAAATACCACCAAATCATTTTAAATTTTATGAATTACACTTTAAATACCACTCTCTCTTCACTTACCTCGTTTAAAATAGGAGGAAAGTGCAAGTCCGTTATTTACCCCGAAAACGGAGACGACGTTAAAAGAATAATTGCCTACATGAATGAGCACGGCGAAAAATATTTTATATTGGGAAACGGAACGAACGTTCTCTTTTCCGATAACGGTTTTGACGGTCACATAATCTCCTGCACCGGATTAAATGAAATAGCCATCGACGAAGATACAGGAGCTGTAACGGCAGGTGCGGGAGTGAATCTGACGCTTCTTGCTTACAAGGTATCGAAAATGGGATACGGCGGTCTTGAATTTGCCTATGGTATCCCCGGAAGCGTTGGCGGCGGTGTTTATATGAATGCAGGTGCTTACGGCTCCGAGCTTTCTTCCGTTATCGAAAGCGTTGAATATTTCGACATATCATCGGGAGAGGTAAAGAACGTTCCGGCAAAGGAAATATATTTCGGTTACAGAAAGACATCCTTTATGGATATGAATACCGTTATCCTTTCCGCAAAGCTTTCATTGAAAAAAGGCTCGCCCGAAGAGTCTCTTGCGTTGTGCGACGAATATATGGCACGCCGTAAGGACAAGCAGCCGCTTGAATTCCCAAGCGCAGGCAGTGTTTTCAAGCGCTGCGAAGGAAGATTCACGGGAGAAATGATAGAAAAATGCGGTCTCAAGGGTTACCGCATCGGCGGCGCCCAGGTCAGCGAAAAACATGCGGGCTTCATCGTCAACAGAGGCGGCGCAACGGCGCAAGATGTGCTTGCACTCATAGATCATATCAAGAAGACAGTATACGCCCGCTACGGCGTTTCCCTTGAATGCGAGGTAAGGGTCGTAGGGGAATGATTGTTAAGTTGTTTTGTGTAAAGAACAATTCCTCCGCAGACGCTTGCATCTGATTGCTTCGCAGACAGCTCCGCAGATGCTCGCATCTGCATTACACCTAAAGGAGCCTTTGGTTTGTGCAAATTTCTATTGAATCACGTTTACTTGAGATCAGATATAACCCTAATTTATCAAAATTTACTTGAAGTTAGATCAATAAGCCTCCTTTGTGTAAAGGGGGCTCCGCCGCAGGCGGTGGGGGATTGTTACTCAACGCAAAACAACTCAAAGTCTCCCCCCATGGGGGAGATGCCGTGACGAAGTCATGGCAGAGAGGGCTTAAAGTAAGGGCTAACACCACACCTTCTCTCCGCCCTCTCAGTCGCGCACAAGGCGTGCCAGCTCCCCCAAAGGGGGAGCCTCAATTACTCAACGCAAAAGAACAATTCCGCCGCAGGCGGTGGGGGATTGTTACTCAACGCAAAGAACAATTCCTCCGTCATTTTCTTGCGAAAATGACACCTCCTTTTACACAAAGGAGGCTTTGGCTTGTGCAAATCTCTATTGAATCATGTTGACTTGATGTCAGATATAACCCTAATTTATCAAAATTTACTTGAAGTTAGATCATTTAAGCCTCCTTTGTGTAAAAGGAGGTGGCACGGCGTAGCCGCGACGGAGGAATTGTCCTCCCATGCAATCAGAAACGCAAGCGTTTCTGCGGAGCTGTCACCGAAGGAATCAGTTGCTTCGCAACTGCGGAGGAATTGTTCTTAACTTTAAACAACTTTACCCCCAAAAAAAATAAAACCACTCATCAACACACACATTATGAAAGAAACCTTTTCATCGGATCTGAAAAGGCAGCTTTGCCAGGACACCTCGGAGGAATTCGGCATTTCGCTCAACAGAAAAAAGAGCAAGAAGCCATGCTGCTGCGAGGCGTTTTTGCGCGCCGCCTTTTCATTCGGAGGAACTCCCGACGGTTCTGTTTTAAGGTCGGAAAACGAAGCATTTCTTGAGATATGCGAATTTTTACTTATATCACTTTATGACACGGAAGCGAAGCTGAAAGTATCATCCGTGGGAAAAATCAAAGCGCTTATGACGGAGGATCCCTCTGTCCTTTCCTTCATGATGAAGGATGGCGAGCCGCTGTTTTACGAAAAATGTCCCAAATGCGGCGGATACTTTTTAAGAGGAGCATTTCTCGCATCGGGAACGATGCTCGACCCCAAAAAGGGGCTTCACCTTGAAATAGTCACACAAAATGAATCAAGTGCCGACGCTCTTGCGGAGCATCTTGAATCATTGGATATGGCGGCGAAGATTTCCAAACGCGGAGAAGCCTGTGTCATATATTACAAGGAAACATCAAAAATAGAAGATTTTCTCACTCTCATCGGTGCTCAGAGCCACGCTCTCAAGGTAATGGAGCAGGGCATTATGAACGACGTGAGAAATACCGTCAACCGCCAGAACAATTCGGAAAACGCCAACCTTTCGAGAAACATTGATTATACACAGCGCTTGCTGGCAGCTATAGATTCTTTGAGAGAGTCGGGAGCATTCTCTTCACTTCCCGATAAGCTGAGAGAAGCCGCCGAGCTTCGTGAAAAATATCCCGAAGACACTCTGGCGCAGTTGGCTGAAAGAACAAACGGAAAAATATCAAAATCGGGACTTGCACACAGATTAAAGAAAATATCGGAAATTGAAAACGGTTAGAAAAGCAATTTGGCAAAGGAGGTAAGGATTTGCCCGAACACATGATGCCCGAGGACGGACGATTCGTTGAAGATGCAAGCGAGTATATAAAACGAAAGCAGCTCGGAGTAAATATGACAGAATTTCTTGAACAGATGTTCATATACAATTCCGCTATAAAAAAGGTACGCACAACCCTCGAAATACTTGACAACGAATTTCACGTCAAAAACGACTACAATCCAATCCACCACATTGAAACAAGGCTGAAAACGCCTAAAAGCATATTTAAAAAGCTTGAAAAAAGAGGCATGCCCGCAACGATAGAATCCATGAAAGAGAATCTCACCGATATTGCGGGAGTGCGTGTCATCGTTAATTACATTGATGACGCTTACCGCATAGCGGAGCTTCTTCTCTCTCATAACGATATTGAGCTCATCGAAAAAAGAGACTATATCGTTACACCAAAGCCCAGCGGATACAGAAGCCTTCATGTAATAGCATATGTATCGGTATATCTTTCCTCGGGCTTTATCAAGGTCCCCACGGAGATACAGATACGCACGATAGCCATGGACTATTGGGCAACGCTGGAGCACAGATTGAAATATAAAAACGAAGGCACAGTCCCCGAGGGATTTCACGGAAAGCTGAAGTTATATTCCGAGGAGATCGCCTCAATGGAAGAAAAGGTTCAGGAATTGCACAGAGAAGCAGAAGGATTTTACAAATGACAGACAAAAAGTATATTATAGGTATTGACGGCGGCGGCACAAAGACAGATATTGCCTTGGCGGTGACAGCCTGCGGTCAGACAGACATAATAACAAAAAAGACATTCAAGGCGTCAAATCCCAATGATGTGGGACTTAATAACGCATTGAACGTCATTTCCGACGGTCTTGATGATGTTATAAGTTCGTCTTCCCTTGATATTGATGATATTGCAAGCGTTTTCGGAGGTCTTGCGGGATGTATTTCCCGAGGAAACAAGGAATCTTTTCTTGAGCTTTTCAAAAATAAGTTTTCCGCAAAAACAAAATTTGCCGTGGAATCCGATGCTGCAAACAGTATCGCCTTAAGCGCCGGATGCGGTGACGGATGCTGTCTTATCGCAGGTACGGGAAGTGCCGCTTTTTTCAGAAAAGACGGTGTTATATCGAATATCGGCGGCTGGGGATATCTCGTTGACGACGAGGGAAGCGGATGCTCCATCGGTCAGAAGGTCTTGAAAGCCGCCTACAGAAGCATTGACGGCAGAGGAAACAAGACCGTTATGGCTGAAATGGTCGAAAAAAAGACGGGCAGAACTCTACGGGACGGTCTTCGTGATGTGTATGAGGGCGGTAAGGTCTACATCGCCTCCTTCGCTCCCATTGCCTTTGATGCATTCCGCTTGGGCGATAAGGAAGCGGAAAAAATAATAAGAAACGCCGAGGATGAGCTTTTTCTTCTCATCAAGGCGTTGAAGTCACATTTTGAAGATACCGTACCCGTGATATCCATGTGCGGCGGTATGTTCAAGGAAGAGGATATACTTCTTGAGCCCTTACGCAGACGCTGTAACGGAGAAGCTGAACTCGTAAAGCCCGACAAAGCTCCCGTTTACGGAGCATTGACACGGGCACAAGGCATGGCGGAATAAGAGCAAAAGCGCACGTCATTGCCGCCGCGGAAAGAAGATCGTAGGGAACACGGTATGTAAGAACGGAGCAAATGATATATGAGGCTATGAAGATCGCTGCGAGTATTTTGGGCGCTTTCTTTTCCTTTATTCTGTAAACAGAATAAATAATACAGTAAAAACGTATTTTCAAGTGTCTTTTTCCGATGAAATTATAAACCCCGTACGGGCTTGCGATGTCCGTACGGGATTTGATCAAAAAAACTTTGAACTAATTTATTTAGCCTCTTTTCTTGGAAACAACTGCCGCACCTGCAAGAGCTGCTGCGCCGAGGAGCGCAAACACTACCATGTTGTCGCTTGTAGCGGGAGAACTTTCTGTAGGCTTTTCTGTGGGCTTGTCTTCTACGGGCTTATCGGAGGGCTTGTTGGGGGAAACGCCGGAAAGCTCAAGAGTACCGTAAAGAGAAGTGTTATTATATCCGCCCGCACCCTTTAAGTTCCATGTGCAAAGACCTACTCTGCCGCCGCTTGCGGAAGAATCATTGGAGTCATTGTACTGGGGTTCAAATCCGAGCTTATCGCCTTCTTTGATAGTGAAGCCGATGGCTTTAGCGGGTATACCCATTTCGATTATCCAACCTGTGGATGTCATTTTCTGAGCATATTTGAAGGCTTCCTTAGCACCTTCCCAAACCATAGAGGTCTGAACGAGTCCTTCGCCTGCTGTAGCGTAAAGGTAACCTGCCTTATTAGCGTCAAAGCCGCCGGAGGTCTTATCGTTAGCGTAGTCAAGGTGATATATCATACAGTCTGTTGCCCAAAGGCTTGCGCGCTTTGTTGTAACTACCGTAGGATCGGTGATCTCGCACCATACGTATACATAATCTTCATCCCAAAGTGTACGCATCTTCATAGAAGATGTCTTAGGGTCTGTGGAAGCTGTCCAATGGTTTGATTCATGTTCATTTGCTGTGAATTCTTCTGCGTATTTCCATTCATCATCCATTTCCGCGTCAACTTTAACTGTACCCTTGTATGTCTTTGTAGACTGAGTAGCAGCGGAAGCGGGGATAGCCATAACAGCCATCATTGCGATAGCCAAAATAACCATTAATAATCTTTTTGCCTTCATTTTACATGTCCTTTCGTTTTGAATAGTGCAATTTATATTGATCGTTCGCGGTTTCGCCGAAACGATAATACCGTTTTAATTTTTTACTTTCAGTCGTGACGGACTCCAATGTACAAAATGCGAAAGAAAACCTCTCCTTTCCGAAAGGAGATGCGGCTTGTTATTCCACTTACCGTTTACCATTATAACATAAAGCATTTACTTTGTCAACAAAAATTACAAATACTATTAAAAACTCTCTTGAAAAGAGGAACTGTTCTCTTCCAAAAACAACTTAACGCAAAACAGCTTGTCTCAAATGCATGAAAGCATAAGAGGCAAGCTTTTTTCATGGTACGCCCGGTGCGATTCGAACGCATGGCCTTCAGAGTCGGAGTCTGATGCTCTATCCAACTGAGCTACGGGCGCATATTAAAATTAATTATGTGGGGTTGGCGTGTTAAGCACCAACCCCGCTTTATGTTTTACTTATATCGGAAAATTATTCAGCCGCATTGATGATAACGGTGAAATCGTCGGACTTAAGGGAAGCGCCGCCGATGAGACCGCCGTCGATATTTTCCATAGCAAGAAGCTCTGCAGCATTCTTTGCATTCATGGAGCCGCCGTACTGAATGGTAGTTTCGGAAGCGATGTTTGCATCATAAAGCTTAGCAACCTCGCCTCTGATAAATGCACAAACCTCTTCAGCCTGCTCGCTTGTAGCGGTTCTGCCCGTACCGATAGCCCATACGGGTTCGTAAGCTATAACGATATCGAGAGCCTTTTCGGCACTTACACCCGCATACGCCGCCTTGATCTGCTTTTCGATAAGGGAGAATGTTTCGCCCGCATCTCTCTGAGCCTCTGTTTCACCTACGCAAAGGATGACCTTCAAGCCTGCAGCGAGAGCCGCTGTGAGACGCTTGTTAACAGTTTCGTCTGTTTCCGCGAAATACTGTCTTCTTTCGCTGTGACCGATGATAACGTATTCAACGCCGCATTCAAGAAGCATGGATGCGCTGATCTCGCCCGTGTATGCGCCTTTTTCAGCGAAATGAACGTTCTGTGCGCCGAGATGGATCTTGGAGCCTTCAATAGCCTTCTTAGCTTCGAATATGTCAACGAAGGGAACGCAGATAACGACCTCGCACTTGGGATCGCTGTTCTTTGCAACTATTTCACTTGCCAATACGGAAGCCTGGGAAGGAGTCATGTTCATCTTCCAGTTTCCTGCGATTATTGTCTTTCTCATGATTCTTTTCTGCCTTTCGATATGATCTTATTTGTTGTTGAGACAAGCTATGCCGGGAAGCTCAAGTCCTTCGAGGAATTCGAGGGAAGCGCCGCCGCCTGTGGATATATGAGTGATCTTGTCTGCATATCCGAGCTTTTCAACAGCCGCTGCGGAGTCGCCGCCGCCGATGATGGATGTGCAATCGGAGGATGCGAGTGCTTCTGCGATAGCTCTTGTACCGCCTTCGTAGTTGGAGAATTCGCAAACGCCCATAGGTCCGTTCCAGATAACTGTCTTGGCATCCTTAACTGCGTTGCTGTATTCTTCAGCAGCCTTGGGTCCTATATCGAGTCCCATGTAGTTGTCGGGGATGGAATCGGAATCGCAAACGATAACGGGAGTATCGTTGGAGAACGCTGTTGTAGCCTTGCTGTCAACGGGGAGAAGGAACTTAACGCCCTTTTCCTCTGCCTTCTTAACGAGGGAGAGAGCCAGGTCGAGCTTATCCTCTTCGCAGAGAGATATACCGATCTTGCCACCCATAGCCTTCTTGAATGTGTAAGCCATAGCGCCGCCGATGATTATTGTGTCAACCTTTTCAAGGAGGTTGTTGATAACGCCGATCTTATCGGAAACCTTTGCGCCGCCGAGGATGGCAACGAAGGGACGCTGGGGAGCTTCAAGAGCATCGCCCATGATCTTTATCTCTTTCTGAATGAGATAACCGCAAACTGCGGGAAGGTAATCAGCTACGCCTGCTGTGGAAGCGTGAGCTCTGTGTGCTGTACCGAATGCATCGTTTACATATATTTCAGCGAGAGAAGCAAGAGCCTTTGCGAAAGCGGGATCATTCTTTTCTTCTTCCTTATGGAAACGTACGTTTTCGATGAGCATTATATCGCCGTCCTTGAGAGCGGCAGCCTTAGCCTGTGCATCTTCGCCGATAACGTCGCTTGCGATAGCTATTTCCTTGCCGAGAAGCTCGGAAAGCTTAGCAGCTACGGGCTTAAGGGAATATTTTGCATTGAATTCGCCCTTCGGTCTGCCGAGATGGCTGCAAAGGATGACCTTAGCGCCGTTGGAGCTGAGGTACTTGATGGTGGGAAGAGCTTCTACTATTCTCTTGGGGTCTGTTATGGTCTCGCCATCCAACGGAACGTTGAAATCGCATCTTACAAGAACTTTCTTGCCGGAGACCTTGATATCTTCTACTGATTTCTTATTGAACATTTTTTTGTTCCTTTCGATTATTATTTATTTATATATTATTTATACCCGAATATTATAGCACAACGAAGAAAAATATGCAATATATATTTTTGTTAAATTTTTATCTTTCACGAGCCTTAACGCTCTTTTACCGCTTTTGGAAGAAAAGAATTCTTCATTTTTGAGACAGCACCGAAAGCGGCGAGATATAAGCAGGATACCGCTATGGAAATTAAAGCAGGTATCATAGCCGAAGAGAAGTACGGGGATATCAAAAGATACACGCCGATAAGAAGCACCAACGGCACAAGGAGCACCGACAGCATCAATTTATAAAGAAGGCTGTCGGGTGTTATGAGAAGGACCTCTTCTCCCGCCGAAAGAGCTTCCTCCGATACGGCTTTGACGATACGCTTTTTTCCGCATCCCACGCATGTCGCCTTACATCCGCTGCAGCCCGAGCTCATGGCGGCAACGAAAACTATACCGTTTTCGGTTTTTTCCACAAATCCCTTTTCCGTCATTACATCAGCTTGGGATCGTATATGGCTCTCTGACCGCCCACGAATTTTGGACGGCGGCGCGCCAGAACGAGTCTCGCCTCTCCTATCTTGTCAATACTTACTCTTACGGGAACGCAAACGGGAATTATATGCATACCTATAAGTGTATTTCCGATATCCATGCCTGCGCTTGCGGGAATACTTTCCACAGCAACGGCACAATCAAGGGAATTGTACACAGTGGTGGCAAATGCTCCGCCGGCATGAGCGTGAGGAATTGCATTCACCTCGGTAAGACGGTAAAGTCTTGCACATTCCTTTTCAACGATCACCGCTCTGTTAAGGTGCTCACAGCATTGCGCCGCAAGGTATACGCCCTTTTCCTTCAATGCGGGAGCGACCGCATCGTAAACAGCCTTTGCCGCATCCATGCTTGAAAAAGATCCTATTCTTTTACCGCAAATTTCGCTGGAGGAGCATCCGATAACGAATATATCGCCCTTTTCAAGCTTTGCAACCGCGAGAAGCTCATTAATTGCCGTTTCGCATTGCGACTTTATCATTTCATACATTTCCGAGGAAAGAGCCTCGGCAGTCTTTTTTTCCATTGTCATTTCGTTCATATCGTCATTCCTTTCTTTATCGGGAAGTAATTTCATTTATGTCAATGGGGCAAATTCCCCCACTTGACATTATACTCCATGCATGAATAAAAATCAAGGATTTTTTTATTATTTCCATTAAATTGCGTATATATTAAATAACGCCCCCATATATTTTAGTAACATCACAACAAGGAGAACAAAAAATATGTTTGTATATTCATTGAAAGGCTCTACGGTGAAATGGGGAGCACTCATACTTTTTGCCGTAATCATCATTATGGCTGTACTTCTTATATCTGCGGGCAGCTCGGGATCCACAGGAGCAGGCAAGCTCGACTATCCCGAGGGAAGCGTTCCTTTCCTTGTGCAGAAAACACAAAAGGAGTTTTCGGGAATAAAAACCGGGGCAGACAGGATATCCTTCCTCCAAAGCTACGGCTGGAATGTTGAGGAGGAAGCGTTTGAGGTGGCACAGGTGGTCATCCCCAACGAATTCGATTCCGTTTACAGCCGATATAACGAGCTTCAGAAGGGCGAAGGACTCGATCTTTCAAAATACAAGGGCAAGACCGTAAAGCGTTATACATATATCGTGAAGAATTACGATTACAACGGAACGGTCTATGCGAATATCCTCGTATATAAGGACAAGGTCATCGGCGGCGACATTTGCAGTGCCGATTCAAACGGCTTTATCCACGGCTTGACAAGGGAGAATTCGCCTATAGCGTAGGAGGTTGTCATTTGATAACTTATACTTATATCTACCATCAAGTCAACGTGATTCAATAGAAGCTCGCACAAACCAAAGGCTCCCCTTGTATGCAGATGCTTTGCATCTGCGGAGCTGTCTGCGAAGGAATCAGTTGCTTCGCAACTGCCTTACACTTAAAGGAGGCATGGGTTTGTGCGAAACTCTATTGAACTGCGTATACTTAAAGTAAGATATAAGTATAATTTGCAATATTTTACTTGAAGTTAGAAATACTTACAATTTATCAAATTTTACTTGAAGTTAGAACTTAAAGGCTCCTTTAGGTGTAAATCAGAAACGCAAGCGTTTCTGCGGAGCTGTCAGCGTTAGCTGACTGAGGAATTGTTCTCAACGTAAAACAACTGCAGAAGGGCTTATAGCAGGGGGACGCCCCAACTTATCTGCCCTCTCCGTCACGGCTCCGCCGTGCCACCTCTCCCAAAGTGAGAGGCTCAGAGTTGTTAAAGCAAAAGAACAATTCCTCCGCAGATGCTTGCATCTGATTGCTTCGTCATGCCACCTCCGCAGATGCTTGCATCTGCATTACACTTAAAGGAGGCATTGGTTTGTGCGGATCTCTATTGAATCACGTTTACTTGAGATCAGATATAACCCTAATTTATCAAAATTTACTCGAAGTTAGAACTCAAAGGCTCCTTTGTGTAAAAGGAGCTGTCACCGAAGGTGACTGAGGAATTGTCCTTTTCTCAAAACAACTCAAAGTCTCCCCCATGGGGGAGATGCCGTGACGAAGTCATGGCAGAGAGGGTTGAAAGTAAGGGCTAACACCACGCCTTCTCTCTGCCCTCTCCGTAGAAACGCTTTGCGTTTCTACCTACTCCTCCCGCAGGGAGAGGCTCAATTACTTAATGCAAAAGAACAATTCCTCCGTCATTTTCTTGCGAAAATGACACCTCCGCAGATGCTTTGCATCTGCATTACACTTAAAGGAGGCATGGGTTTGTGCGGATCTCTATTGAATCACGTTGACTTGAGGTCAGATATAATCCTAATTTGTCAATTGACAATTCCTCCGCCCCTTCGGGGCACCTCCTTTTACACAAAGGAGGCATGGGTTTGTGCTAATTTCTATTATAATGCGTATACTTCAAGTCAGATATAAGTATTAGTTATCAACTTTTACTTGAAGTTAGATGTATAAGGCTCCTTTGTGTAAAAGGAGCTGTCAGCCGTATGGCTGACTGAGGAATTGTCCTCAACGCAAAACAACTCAAATCTCCGTTAAATGCTAAGGGGCTGTCATCAAGCAGCCCCTTATATTCGCATATTAAATTATTTCTTCCCCTTTGCGGAATCGGCAACTGTCCGCCACAGACATATTATGGCGAGAGCGTTGGGAATTACCATGAGGTAATTGAACATATCGGTAAGCTCCCACACGAGCTTGTTGGAAAGGCAAGAGCCGAGGAAAATGAATACGATTGAAATTACGGAATAAACGACAGCCGCCTTTTTGCCGAAAAGATATTCGAAATTGATCTTGCCGAAAAGATTCCAGCTTAAGATAGTAGAGAAAGCGAAGAAGAAAAGACAGATCGCCACAAGGACTCCTCCGAGACCGTTTCCGAATACCATTCCGAAGGCGATCTGCGCCATGTTCGTCTTTTCCACACCTGCTTCCACACCGTCGGCAAGGATGCCGTTTCCTGCGTAAAGCGTTGAAATAACGGTGAGAGCCGTGAGAGTGAGAACAACGAATGTATCAATAAATACGCTTATCATGGCGGCAACACCTTGGTCGTGAGGCTTTTCAACATTGGCAAGAGCATGAGCGTGAGGAGTTGAGCCCATACCGGCTTCATTGGAAAAAAGTCCTCTCTTTGCACCCTGGCTTATAGCCTGCTTCAATGCGGAACCGAAGCCGCCGCCGATTATCGCCTGAGGCACAAAGGCGTATTTGAATATCATACCGATACTTTCGGGAATATATGCTATTCTCGATACCACTATGATAAGGCAGGAGACGATATAGAATACAGCCATAACGGGAACGATCTTTTCCGTTACGGAGGCTATTCTGTTTATACCTCCAATAAAGATCACTGCGGAAGCCAAAGCAACGATTATACCTATTATCCAGGGAGCGATGCCAACCGCATTATATACAGCTTCTCCTATGGAATTGGACTGTACCATAGTACCCATGAATCCGAGAGCGAGGATCGTAAAGACCGCAAAGACCGCAGAAAGGACATTGCCTGCCTTTCCCTTGAATGCCTTCTTGATGTAGTATACGGGACCGCCCTTTACGGAACCGTCGCCGTCGATTTCTCTTGTGGTCTGTGCAAGCACCGCCTCGGCGTAGATCGTAGCCATTCCCAAAAATGCAATTATCCACATCCAGAATATGGCACCCGGACCGCCCACAAGGATGGCGCCGCATGCACCCACTATATTACCGGTTCCCACCTGAGCCGCAATTGCAGTGGCAAGAGCCTGAAATGATGTAAGACCGTTTTTCTGCTTACCGCCCTTGAGAGAAAATTTACCGAATACCTTTTTCATTCCCTCGCCGAAGCAGCGAACCTGAACGAAGCGTGTTTTGACAGTAAAGAACACACCGACGAATATAAGCAGAAATACGAGAATGTAATCCGCCGTATACGCGTTGATGGTCTTTACTATGTTTAAGACCGTGTCCATAATAATGACCTTCCTTCTTCGGGGAGCTCTGCCCCCGTTTTGTTTTATAAAACAAAAAAGCTGCCTCAAAAGGGCAACTCCGTAAAAAAAGAAAACAGCTTGTAATATAAAAAAATAACTCTGTCCTTTTGCCTGAGAGATTCAGCTTTCGCCTTGCACCTTCGGCACCCGTCTGTCGGGATTCTCCGGAGTTTTCTCCGCTATCGGTTTTATCCGACAGCATCATCGAAATTCTTCTGTTGTACGCGTATTATAACACTGTTTCTGTAATATGTCAATAGAAAAGGCAAATAATTATTGACAAGTTGAATTATGTATTATATAATATTATCTGTAGTATTTAAACGGGGATCGTCTTCCCCGGGCTAAGCTATGATCTGCGCCGAAAGGAACATAAATGAAAAAGATAATGCTTGTATTCGGGACACGTCCCGAAGCCATAAAAATGTGTCCCCTGGTAAACGAACTGAAAAAGCATAAGGAGCTTGATGTTACCGTATGCGTTACGGGACAGCACAGACAGATGCTTGATGCGGTCTTGAAGGCTTTCGATGTGGTTCCCGATTTCGATCTCAACATAATGAAGGAAAGACAGACTCTTTTCGACGTTACCGCAAATGTAATGAACGGAATGAAGGAAGTGCTTGAAAAGGTCTCTCCCGACGTTGTTCTCGTTCACGGTGATACCTCCACAACATTTTCAGCCGCTCTGGCGTGCTTCTATACGGGAACCGCCGTAGGACACGTGGAGGCGGGACTGCGCACATACGATATATATTCTCCCTTTCCCGAGGAATTCAACAGACGTGCCGTAAGCGTTCTTGCAAAATATAATTTTGCTCCCACAAAGCGAAGTGCCGATAATCTGATACGTGAGGGCGTAAAGGAAGAAAGCATATTCATAACGGGCAATACAGCGATCGATGCATTGAAAACAACAGTCAGAGATGATTACACCCATCCCGAGCTTGAGTGGGCATCGGACAGCAGGCTTGTACTTCTGACGGCTCACAGACGTGAGAATCTCGGTGCTCCCATGCGTGAAATGTTCCGTGCCATCAGACGGATCACAGATGAGGAAAAGGATATAAAGGTCATATATCCCATACATATGAATCCGGCAGTAAGAGAAGTGGCGTCGGAGACCCTTGCGGGAAGCGACAGGATCCACCTTATCGAGCCTCTCGACGTTCTTGATTTCCATAATTTCTTGAGCCGATGCCACATAATCCTTACGGACAGCGGAGGAATACAGGAGGAAGCACCTTCCCTCGGAAAGCCGGTGCTTGTAATGAGAGATACCACCGAAAGACCCGAAGGAATAGATGCGGGTACATTGAAGCTGGTAGGAACGAGTGAGGAAGTCATATACTCCACGTTCAAGCTTCTTCTGAACGATAAAAACGAATACGATAAGATGAGCCGTGCCTCCAATCCCTACGGTGACGGCTTGGCTTGCGAGCGGATCGCAAAAATACTCGTTTCCGATATTTAAAACGAATATAAACCATAAACATATATTGAAAGGAATATAAAAATGAAAAAAGGCATAGCAATAGCGGGCAATCTTATAGTTGACCACGTAAAAATGTGTGACACATATCCTACAATGGGAATGCTTACAAATATCAGAGAGGTCTCCGACTGTATCGGAGGCTGTGCGGGAAATACCATTTGCGATATCGGTATAATGGATCCCTCCGTTCCTCTTAAGTGCATAGGCAGAGTAGGATGCGACAGCGACGGAGAATTCGTTCTCAACACCTTGAAGAGATGCGGTATCGATACCACCTTCGTTAAGAAGACCGAAGGCGCCATGACCTCCTTTACAGACGTTATGGCGGCTATGGATACAAACGAAAGAACATTCTTCCAGGCAAGAGGCGCCAATGCCGTTTTCGATATTGATGATATTCCCTTCGAAGAAATAGATGCGGATATATTCCACATAGGATATGCGCTCCTTCTCGACAAATTCGATGTTGAAGACGAGGAATACGGCACAGTGTTTGCAAAAGCTCTCGCAAAGGCTCAGGCAGCAGGCTTGAAGACCTCCATGGACGTTGTCAGCGAGCACAGCGACAGATTTGTTAAATTCGTTACTCCTTGCCTTAAGTACTGCGATTATATCGTAATTAATGAGGTTGAGGCTTCCCTTACCACAGGTATTTCCATAAGAGACGAAAATAAAAAGATAAGCCATGAAAATGCACAGGCTATTATTGATAAGCTTTTTGAATTGGGTGTAAAGGAAGTTGTTTGCATCCACGCTCCCGAAGGCGGCTGGTGTGCCGTAAAGGGTAAGGAGACGGTATATCACGATTCTCTCTATCTTCCCAAGGGTTATATCAAGGGTAAGGTCGGTGCAGGCGACGCCTTCTGTGCAGGTATGCTTTACTCCATTTACAAGGGCTTTGAGCCCGAATATGCTCTCAGAGTAGCGGGAGCGGCAGCAGGTGCTAATCTTTCCGAAAAGAATTCCATCGACGGTCTCAGACCTTTTGATGAAATGATGAAGCTTGACGAGCTTTACGGAAGAGAAAAGCCCGAGGAATATTGCTGATCGATGAATCTTTTAAAAAAGAAAGCCGTTGTGAAAACTGTCGTATTTACGGCGGCTTTTTTCTTTGTTTTGTTTTTACTCGCTTCCTGTTCCCCCGAAGCGCCTTACACATATGAGACCCGAATCTTTACTACAGAGGAAGATATTTCCGATACGTTGCCGGAGTTTTTCCCCGACGAAGAAGATGAAAACAGATATCTTCCCGAAGATATGCCGCAGGATCCCGTGGAAAGCTATCTTTTCGCCGACCTTGAAAAGGAGAAGCTGCGCCTTCTTCTTAAAAGAGCGGAGAAATGCGTTATAAGCGACAGTAACGGCAAGGCTCTAGATGAGGAATTTATTTCGGCGGCGGCAGATCATTTCGGAGCGGATACCGTCATAAAAGTCATTGAAAAAGCGGAATCGGGAAAATACACTCCCGAGGTATGGCACGATATCACGGGTAATACGATCAATGTGATACGCGATATCACGAAAAACAGATACGGCAAAAGAAATGCCGTACCGCTAAGCTCCGGACGCAAGGATATACATCTTGGATTCGGCGGCGACTTTGCTTTTTATGATGATTCTATCGTAACGTGGCAGTATGTTTACAGAGGAAAAGGTGCAGAGGGCATTTTCGCCAATGAAGTCCTTTCAATGATGCGTGGTATGGATGTAATGCTTCTCAACTGCGAATACCCCATATCCGATACGGGAACGCCGATGCAGGGAAAAAAGTATGTATTCCGTTCCTCGGTGAAGCATACGAAGATCTTCGGGGAGATAGGCGTTGATATCGTTTCTCTTGCAAACAATCACATTTACGATTACGGCGAAGAAGCGTTTTTCTCTACGCTTACGGCTCTTGACGATCATAATGTTTACCGCATAGGAGCGGGCAAAGACCTCGATGAAGCAAGAGAGGTACAGTATTTCACCATAAACGGCAGAAAGATCGCCTATGTGGCAGCCACAAGAGCCGAAAAGACGATCCTTACTCCCGGTGCAAAGGAAAATTCTCCCGGTGTTTTCAGAGCCTACGACACAGCCCTTCTCAAAGAAACGATCAGGGATGCAAAATCGCAAAGCGATATTGTCATATTGTACATCCATTGGGGTGCGGAGCATGAAAACAGAATAGAGGATATAATCAGAACGCAGGGTAAGGAATATATTGATTCCGGCGCCGACGTTATAATCGGTGCTCATGCCCACCAATTGCAGGGCATTGAAATATACAAGGGAAAGATGATAGCATATAATCTGGGGAATTATCTTTTCAACGGTTGGACCACAGATACGGGGCTTATAGAAGTTTGTATCGATGAGGACGGCAATATTGAAAATTATTTCCATCCCTTTATTCAGAAGGGTACGTTCCTCTCAAAAGCCGATGAGACCGATTCCGAGAGGATATTGGATTATATGGAAAGCATCTCGGTCAATGTTACCTTTGACGAAAAAGGCAGGGTCATGGAGAGGGCTTGACTTAACTTATAACAACCCAAAATCTCCTCCCGCAGGGAGAGGCTCAATTTGTTAATGCAAAGGAACAATCCCCCAGTCAGCTAACGCTGACAGCCCCCTTTACACAAAGGGGCCTTTGGTTTGTGCTGATTTTTGTTGAAGTGCGTATACTTCAAGTCAGATATAAGTATTAGTTATCAAATTTTACTTGAAGTTAGATGTATAAGGCCCCTTTGTGTAAAGGGGGCTCCGCCGCAGGCGGTGGGGGATTGTTACTCAACGTAAAACAACCCAAAGTCTCCTCCTATGGGGATGAGATAGGCAGAAGGGCTTAAAGAAGGGGGATGCCCAACTTATTTGCCCTCTCCGTCACGCATAAAGCGTGCCACCTCTCCCAAAGTGAGAGGCTCAGAGTTCTCAACGTAAAAGAACAATTCCTCCGCAGTTGCGAAGCAACTGATTCCTTCGGGGCACCTCCGCAGATGCTTGCATCTGCATTACACTTAAAGGAGGCATGGGTTGTTTTAAGTAAAAAAACAATTCCTCCGCCCCTTCGGGGCACCTCCTTTTACACAAAGGAGGCTTGGGTTTGTGCTGATTTTTGTTGAAGTGCGTATACTTCAAGTCAGATATAAGTATTAGTTATCAAATTTTACTTGAAGTTAGATGTATAAGGCTCCTTTGTGTAAAAGGAGCTGTCAGCCGTATGGCTGACTGAGGAATTGTCCTCAACGCAAAACAACCCAAAGTCTCCTCCTATGGGGGAGATGCCGTGACGAAGTCATGGCAGAGAGGGTTGAAAGTAAGGGTTAACACCACAACTTATTTGCCCTCTCCGTCACGGCTGCGCCGTGCCACCTCTCCCGCAGGGAGAGGCTCAGAGTTGTAATTGTAAAAGTACAATTCCTCCGCAGTTGCGAAGCAACTGATTCCTTCGGTGCCACCTCCGCAGATGCTTGCATCTGCAGAGGAATTATCCTCATTTATCAACATCAACAAATAACAACAGCGGAAAGGATTTTCATGAAAAACATTACAGAAGAAATAACAGATCTTGAAAACGAAATAAAAGCGGAGCCTTTCCGTGTGGAATTCGACTGCGCAGAATATTACGGATATCCCGCATATTACAGCGCAAGCGAATATATATACGATTCTCCCATAGGTAATATCCGCCTTGAAAACAACACGGATGAAGAGGTGGACGGTGTATTGACCGTATCTGCGGATCCGTCATTCTTTGAAAGGGTAACGGTAACAGCCGATGAGATAAAGGGGAAGAGCGTATGTGTATTCAAGTGCCCGAAGCTGAAGCAGGATCCGTCCGCTCTTGCATTCCTTCCCAAGGATACGGCAGTAAAATATACGGTCGCATTCAATAAAAAGGACGGCACTCTCCTTGCGGAAAAGACGGTCATGGCAAAGCTTGCCGCCATAACCTCGTGGGGCGGTGTTCATTGCTGTCCCGAGATAGCCGCTTCCTTTATAAGCCCCGATTGCGACGATGTGAAGGAGCTTGCGGAAAGAGCGAGAAAGCTTTACGGCGGTGAATACGGTACCGACGGTTATTCCTCAAAAAGCTGTGAAGATGTGAGACGTCTTTTCTCTGCGGTGTATGTTGCTGTCAGAGAGATGCGGATAACATACGCCTCGGGAGCCTTTTACCCCGATGAAAAGGGCGTATACGTTTCTCCTCCCGAGCTTACTCTCCATAAAAAAAGCGGAAATTCCATGGAGCTTGCTTTGGTGATCGTATCCGTTTTAAAGAGTCTCGGAATGAATACGGTACTTGTCTTTACATCTGCAGCAACGCTTCCCGGTGTGTTTACAGAGGGCATTTCCTTCTCCGTTCCGGTGATCGACGGAGCAGATGAGGTCAGAAATGCGGTGCGTGACGGAAGGCTTATCCTCATAGATCCCTCCACGGTAATAAAGGGAATAAATGTCTCCTTTGATTCCTCCGAGGAGGGGGCATGGGAGATTTTGAAGCGCAATGATAAGTATTACCTTACGCTTGATATAAAAGCCTGCAATGACAGAGGTATAAGAAGCCTTCCTCCCAGAATGGTGACGGATGAGGGTCTTATGTTTGCCGATGAAAGCACAGGTGTACCCGAGAATTTCTTTGCCGTAGGCGGTGAAAGAGATGAATTCGAAAAAGGCAAAGATAAAAGACCTGTCAGCGGAAAAAGAAAGGTGCTTGACCGCAGTCTTCACCTTGCGGGCAGAGCGATGTCCGCCGAAAGAGGCTCATATTACGCTACCGATAGATGCTGCAGCCTGACCGTAAACGGTGATAAGCTTTTTGATATCATATCACATGGCAAGGCAGAGCTTTACTGTGTCCCCGAAAATAAATATACCGATAACGGAAAAATGTACCTTTTGACAAGGGAAAGTATCGGTTATACCGCCAAAGCCGTAAATGCTTACGGTATTTCAAGGTATACACGTTCATCGAGAGAAGAGCTTTTGCTGTCCTTCTGTCCTATCACCTACAAGGATGAGGCGAAGGGGCATTATTACACCGCACCCTTGTGCTTTGTTCCCGTGAAAGCAAAGGCTGATGAGGCAACGGGTAAGCTGATACTTGAAAAAGCATCACCCAATAATCTGATACTCAATACCGTTCTGACGGAAAGACTTGACAAGCTTTTCGGCGCAGATCTTTACGATTGCGAAAAGCTTTGTAACGGCGGTCTTGCGGAAGCCGTAAAATATATCAAGGACAGGACCTTCGGATTTTCAAGGTCGGAAATATTCGTAAACGAAAAGGAAGCATTCCTTGAATTTGCCGATATAACTCCCCTTACGTCTCTCCGTTCATCCTTCAAGGATAAAATATCGGCGGTTTCTCCTTCCGATAGGGTGACAGCCGAAATGTATAAGACTCCTTTCTTCGTTCCGAAGGAGGTTGAAGCTTCTCCCGCAGAAATACTTTTGGGCGGCTCCGCTTACGAGGCATTGAAGAGTATAAGAGAAAAGAAGGATACATTTGTCCGCTCCGATTCTCTCCATTCCAAGGCTTTGTTTGCATTCAAAGCCGCAAAGGAAAGCGCCGATCGAGGCGAAAGGGTTCTTTACGTATCCGATTCCTTAAGATCTGCGGAGTTATTCAAGTCATACTTTGATGCATTCGGCGTCAAAAAGATATATAAAGATCATACATGCGTAAGCTCAAACGGTAAAAAGCTTTCGGAGCATGATAAGGTGTTCCTCAAGGAGGAGATTCTCGCACAAAAGTGTGATGAAGCCGAAGACGTTACCGCCATGAAGAAAAGGCACGATTCATACCTTGAGGCAATAGTCAAAAAGCATCCCATCGGTCTTTCTCTGCTGTCCGCTTGCAAGGGATATTATCAGCAGTACGATTCTCCTCATATATCATTATTCGATAAGAGCCGTTTGGGAAAGATGACGAGGGAAGATGTATCGGAGCTGTTTTTGAAGGTATCCGAATACCTTTCCGTTGCGGACGAGCTTCTCGAAGCATTGAAAAAAGACGGGGAAAACGTAAATATTTTCGATACTCCCCTGAATAAGGTTTATATGACCTCATCATCCGATGAGGAAAGCGGACGCCTCTGCGAAAATGCCTCCGTGCTTTGCAAGGATCTTCTCGAAAGGCTCTCCGCCTTGGACAGTGCGTACGGTCTTCTTACGGAATTTATTTTCGGAAAAGCATCAAAACCCGAATTCGAAAAAATAAAGGAGCTTTGCAGATTCGCATCTCTTCTTCTTTCGTCGGAAAAAGCATCAAAATACGTTTTGCCCGAGGGCGATATATCTATGTATGCCGATGCCCGCATAGCATTGTCGCTGCTGGGTGAAGCAAGAGAGCTTAAAAAGGGCAGAGAGATATTCGGTGAAGAGCTTTCCGCACTTCCCAAGCTTCCTCCCGATCCCGTGACATTCCGTGATTCCTATGCTCAAAGCATGAAAAAGGGATTTTTTGCGAAAAAGGGAGCAAAAACAACTCTGTTAAAGCAGTTTGAAAATCTCCTTTCCGATCCTTCTCTCGTTGATGCGGGAAAGGCGGAAATGTATACCGACCGTCTTGCCCGGGCGTATGAGCTTGAAAGCAAAGCCGATATCGGCGTTGCGAGAGCCATATTCGGAGATAACGAGGACAGCGCTGTAATGGAAGAGCTTGCCGAGATACTGTTCAGACTTTCCGAGGGTGCAGAAAGGATAGCATCGCTTTACGGTGAAGCTTTCGGAAAGACACCGTCACTCTTTATGAGCAAGAATGTGAGAGAATGTCTTCTCAGGCTCGAGGACAAGCATGAAAGAGACAGGATTAAGGGATATATAAAGGAGATATCCTCCTCCGCCGATATCATTTCGTCTCTTATCAGACAGCTTTCGGAAATGCTCTTTATGAAGGATGTACCCGAAGCAGGAGACGGATACAAGGAAACGGAAGATTATTTCAAAGCTCTCGACGATTCTCTTTCTCTCATCCCCTTGTGGTGCAAATGGAGATACGTTAACGTTGAGGCGAGGGAATACGGCTTCGACAGCTTGACTTTACTTTTTGCAGGTAATATCATTACCGCAGACGAGGCAAGGGATGCTTTCGTAAAAGGCTTTTATAAGACGGTTTGCGATCATATAATCGAGGGAAGCGATGTTCTGAGAGAGTTTTCCTCGGAAAAATATACGGAAAACACGGAAAAACTTATTGCGGAGTGCATAAGGCTTGAAAGATACTCCGCACGCATATGCTATGATGACAGTATCGGAAATGTGGAGGTATCCTCGGTTACGGATATTCCCTCGGAATATTTCGGAGGAAGGAAATTCGATCTCGTTATCTTCGATGACAGTGAAACAGCTCCCGCATCCCTTCTTTCTCCCGTAATGTCATTGGGCGAGACCTGCCTTATCCTTTCCCTTGAGCGTGAGGGTGAGACGGATAAGCGTGCCGTTATCGATACGAGCCGTATATTTACTTACGAGAGGGAGACGATGACTGCGTCCTCCTGCGCCTCAAGAGTGTTCGATACGTATTACAGAGCAGACGCTCTTTTCCCGTATTACAATGAAAAGAGTCTGTCAGCGTTCGTTGAAAACGAAAGCGTTTCGGTATCATTGATAAGAGCAGACGGAATGTGCCTTTCTTCTCCGGACAGCGTTTATCCCGCTGTGACGGAAAGAAGAGCAGACGATATGGTCCGCTCATCCTATATCAACAAAACCGAGGCTGCCCTTGCCGTATGTGAAGCGGAAAAGCTTCTGGCTTCGGACGAATATGATTCCTGCATTATATACGCATTAACCGATGCTCAATGCGCTCTTATAAAGGAGGAGATCGAAAAGAAAGACCTTGCAAGAGGCGGAAAGCTTATCGCCGTATTGTCACCCGAAAGTCGTCTGATCCTTCCTGCCGACGGTGTCATATTCTCTGCCGTACTGTCATTACCTCATTCATCGGTATTCCCGGGTATACTTCCCTCGGGCGGCGGCGTTACCGCTTCCGCTTACGGTGAAAGAATGTTCGGTGAAATGCTTGCAAGCGCCCGTAAGTCATTTACCGTCATTACCTCGCTTGATGAAAAGAACCTTACCGCATCATCGGAGCTTTTCGATCCCTACGGCTCTCTTAAGAGAGCTTTGAGAAGGTATTTCTTCTCGGAAAATCCGCTTACCGTAACGCTTCACGAAAAAGCTCCTCTGTCACCCGCGGCAGAGCTTTATATGAAACGGGGCGGCAGTAAGGATTCCGTTTTCGATGAGGAGATACTCCTTACGGGAAAGGTCACAGCCGAAAAGAGAGTTTACACGGTGGACATTCTGAAGGGCTGAATTAACCTTACGATCACATAATTATGTATAAAAGTGTGATGAAAATCACACTTTTATTAATTTTTGCGTGATGAGGTGTAAAACTGCGATGATTTAAGAGATAACAAAGCCGATACAGATCGTTCATCCGTATCGGCTTTTATTGCGTTTATTTCATTTTTCTTCCGGAAAATCCGCTTTTCCGTGCGATCTCATACGCCTTTGGGAAACATTCGTAATCCTCGACTCTGTGAGCGTCCGAAGCTATGTACGATACCCAATTCTTATGGAGCAGATACGCTATCGTGGTATTCTTTATGCCGCCGAACAGCGTCTTTTTTATTGCGGAGGCATTGACCTGAAATGTGCAGTACATTTCATCAAGGAGATCGGCGATCTTCAGATCCTGCTTTATCGGCATATATCTTTCGGGATGAGCTATGACTACATTTATGTCCCTTACCGCCATTTTATGGATCATATCCTCCCAACGGGGCGGCCATATATCGTAAGGCATTTCAAGAAGAAGAGTTTTTGTTCCCGCAATGCAGTAGCGCTCCGCTTCCTCGATCGCAAGAGGATCTATTGCGGACAGATTCAATTCGCATCCCCGCATGAGGGATATTCCCATATCCTCGGCAACGGGACGGAGAATTTCAAAAGCCGCATCCAATTTATCAACAGATTCGCCTCTCTTTTTTATATGGGAGGTGCATACTATTCTGTCAAAGCCCGCATTTTTTGCAGCCTCGAGCATTCTGACCGATTCATCGAGATCTCTTGCCCCGTCGTCAACACCGGGCAGAATATGGCAATGGAAATCCAACATGTTTATCACCGTGCCTTTCTGTTAAAAACAGGGTTGCACACATCGTGGAGCAACCCTTTTTGTCAGCGGTTTGTACTGCCTTCCTTATCCTTGTTCATGTAACGGTATCTGTAGTAGCTTGACTTGTGGTATCCGTTTTCTCTTGTTACCGCATTGAGAACAACACCGAGAATATTTGCCTTTGCCTTTTCAAGCTGGTCTACCGTTTCCTTGATATCGTTTGCGGGTGTGGAGCCGCTGTTGATAACGAGAAGAACACCGTCTACCTTAGAGGCGATTATAGCGCCGTCAATGAAAAGTCCCATGGGAGGAGTATCGAATATTACGAAATCGAATTTTTCCTTTACCTCTTCCACGATACGCAGATACTTGTTTGAGCCCAATACCTCAACGGGATTGGCTATTCTTCTGCCTACGTTGAGCATGTAAAGGTTATTGAACTCTGTTTCGTAAATTACCTCGTCAAGAGTGTTCTTGTCGGTGAGAAGATCCGTTATGCCGAGAGGCATTCTCTTTTCTATTCTCTTCGCTATCTGAGGGTGGCGGAAGTCGTTTTCTACTATGAGAGTTTTTTTGCTTGCTTCGCCCATTGCCATACCGAGGAGGAGAGCTACGGTTGTTTTACCCTCGCTGGGCTGAGTACTTGTGATACTGATACTTTTTAAGGGCCTGTCCATTCCGGCAAATTCAAGATTTGTTCTGAGAGTCTTTATTGACTCCAGCACATCGCCGTCGTACAATTCATCAAAATTATTGTTCATAACTTAGACCGTTTACGTCCGAAAAATATTATTCGGCTTTGACTCCTCTCTTGTTTTTTTTGTCAGATGTCGAATTTTCTTCTTCTACCTTGGGTATCTGCGCAAGCACGGCAAGACCGAGCTGTTTTTCAACATCTTCAGCAGTTTTTACTGTGGTATCGAGAATATCTCTTACTATAACAAATGCTATTGCAAGAACAACACCTACTATTGCACCGAGAAGTATTATTTTTTCTCTTCCGGGAGCGGAGGGAGACTCGGGAACTATTGCGGAATCAATAACTGCAACATTTTCGACCTTAAGAAGACGGTAAACCTGTTCTTTAAATTCAAGGTAAAGGTTATTTGCAATGTTTGCAACCATATATGCAGAAGGACCTGTAACGGTTATGTTGATACCTCTGGAGGACGTTCCTTCGGAGTTGACCGATATAGAGTATCCCTTGAGATCTTCAAGTCCCAATCTTGCCGCTGCAGCTTCCTTTACGGTACGGCTGTTGACTATTATCTTATAGTCGTTAACAAGCTGGAGGTTGGCGCTGAGTGCACCCGAGGATATTGCGGCATCAGGGTTTTCCTCGCTCTTTGTTACAACGGAAAATACTACCGAAGAGGTAAACTGATCTTCCATAAACAAAAAAGTAAAAAGGGAAACTACGATTATAACGCACTCCATGAATATTACTATACCGATAAGATTTTTTCGTATCAGTTGGAAAATATCCTTCAAGGATATTTCAGTTCCGATTTCTGTTTGCATGTTTCGTGTGATCCGTGTATTTTTGATACTTTTACATTATACCGAGTTTCAAAAACACTTTATTGAATAATCAGCGGATCTTACCTCCGATCCATTTTGATATTATTATTACGGCTGTCATAAAAATGGCACCCAAAAGTATCCACAATATCCAACCCAATTTATCATATGTCGACTTAACATAAGTTTCATCGGCTTCCGTGAATATTTCCTTGACCGCCTCGTCGGGGTCGCTTGACTTCAATGCCGCTTCACCTGTTGCTTCGTTTCCCTCGCCTGTGGCAATAACACCAACAGAAAACACAGACGATATCATCAGTATTACAAACAGCATTATTAAGCTGCGCTTAGCCATGATTTAAGTCCTCCGAATGTAAAAAATTAAAGCATACAATATGACAGTATTATAACTATTATATACTATTATATCATATATTGCAGAATTTGTACAGTGGCAAAACAAAATATATATTTAATTTTTATGTGTAATTTTTTTACAGAATTATGAACTCGGATAAAAGCATCACAGGGCTTTACGGAGAATTTTGCGGATTATTTAAGTAAAAAGTCAAATTTTTTAAACTTTTTTAAAAAAGTTATTGAAAAAATCTTTTTCGTGTGGTATAATATCAGAGCATGATGCCGTGTGCGTTGTTTATTGACGGCATACCGATGAATATTAAAGAATAATTTTATGAAAAGGAAGACTTAAAATGTTTGTTAAGCTTACACAGATCAAGGATTATTGTTACGTAAAGGTAGTTGAGTCCTACCGTGATGAGAAGGGCGTTACACGCCACAGCACCATATGCAATTTCGGAAGACTCGACAGATTGAAGAAGGATAAGAGCTTTGTAAAATCCATATCCAAGCTTTATGCTCTCGTAAACGATCTTGAGGTTCTTGAAGACGGTACGGTTACAGAAAAGACTGCGGACAATGACTGAGCGGCTTTATTATACGAGCCAATATCTTGACAATGCACAGGCGGTCGTTATAAGTGCCGCCGAAAGCGAAAAAGGAATACTTCTACTTCTCGACAGAACCGTCTTTTTTCCCTGCGGAGGCGGTCAGCCCTCCGATACGGGACGCATCGTTATATGCGGCGAAAGTGATAACGTGCTTGATGTTACGGATGTTTATGAAGAGAACGGAAACATATACCATCTGTGCACCTCCAAAAACGGGGATGCACATTCCGTATATATACCCCCGGTAAATACAAAGGTGATGCTTTATCCCGACGTATACCCCCGCAGAGTGGATTTCATGCGTCAGCATACGGCTGAGCATATGATATCCTACAGCATGAAAAAGCTTTACGGTGCTGTCAATGTGGGATTCCACATGAATTCGGAATTCTCCACCTGCGATTTTGACATTCCTCTTACGTATGAGCAGCTTATTGAATGCGAGAAGGATGTCAATGAAGCCGTAATGAAAAACAAGCGGGTATACGACCGTACGTATTCCGAGGAGGAAACAGACTCCATGGAATTAAGAAAGCGCACGGAAAAGCTTCACGGCAGTATGAGAGTTGTATTCGTGGAGGATAATGATTCCTGTACCTGCTGCGGTCTCCATGTGGAGAACACAGGGGAGATAGGGGCGGTAAAGATAATTTCATCCGAACGCTTAAGAGGCGGTACACGTGTTTATTTCCTTTGCGGTACACGTGCTCTCGAGGACTACAGAGCAAAGTCGGAGATAATATCATCCTTGAGCGGTAAGCTCTCCGCAAAGCAGAACGACATTCTTTCCGCTGTAGAAGGTATGGAAAAGAAGCTTGCCGATATGAAAAGGGAGCTTTCGGAGAAGTCAAGAGCCTTGGCTTTATCATTGGAAAAGAGCTCGGAGGAAATAAACGGTATCCTTTTCTGCGCTTCCGATATTTTGGGAGCGGCGGAAGCGGAGCTTATTGCGAAAATGCCCGTAAAAGGCACTTTTGCACATTTCGGAAGAGCCGTATTTTATAAGACCTCCGAGGACAGAATAGGATATATATTCGCAAAGGGCGGGAATCCCCAAATTGACTGCAAAGCACTTTGCATGAAAGCGAATGAAGCCTTCGGCGGTAAGGGCGGCGGTAAAAGCGATTTTGCCCGCGCTACCGCATTGTATGACGGAAGCTTCAATGACGGGGTAAAGAAGTTTAAGGAATTGCTTTGAATCGTCCTCAACATAAAACAAATTTTAAAAAAGGAGCTGATATAATGAGATTTGAATATAAGACCACGGGTACATGTGCCAAGGTTATATCCTTTGACGTGGAAAAGGGGAATGTTATAAGAAATATTTCCTTTTACGGCGGATGTAACGGAAATCTTAAAGCCTTATCCAAGGCTTGCGAAGGAAAGACAGCGGAAGAGATAAAAGAGCTTTTTTCCGGAATAACGTGCGGTATGAAGCAAACCTCATGCTCCGATCAGCTCTCCAAAGCAATGCAGGCTGTTATAGACGGCGAGCTTGACGGCAAGGAAAATGACGAAGGGACTTCCTCTGCGGAAACTCCCGCCTTTTCCCGTGCGGATATCCTCATTCCCGCTTTTTCATCCGATCCCGAAAAGATGAGCAAGTGGTCTGTGGTGGCATGCGATCAATATACCTCACAGCCGGAATATTGGGACGAGGTGAAGAATATTACCGAGCTTTACCCCTCCACTCTTCAGCTTATATTCCCCGAAATATATCTGGAGGAGCCGGATTCCGAGGAAAGAATAGTAAATATCCATAAAAAAATGCGTGAATACCTTACAAAAGAGGTGTTCGCGGAGTATAGAAATGCATTTATCCTTACGGTAAGGACATTTGCCGACGGAACGGTGCGTCCCGGTCTTATAGGTAATATCGACCTTGAAAAGTACGATTATACACCGGGAAGCCAAACACCCATAAGAGCAACGGAGAAGACAGTGGTAGAACGCATACCTCCAAGATTGAAGGTAAGAAAGAACGCTCCCATAGAGCTTCCCCATGTTCTCGTTCTTATCGACGACGATAAGAAAAATGTGATCGAGCCTCTCTGCCTTGAGCTTGATTCCATGAAAAAGCTTTACGATTTTGAGCTTATGATGGACGGCGGCAGAGTTGCGGGCTACCTTCTCGACCGTGACAGAAAGGAAAATGTTATAAACGCATTGAAGGGACTTTATGACAGGAAGCGTTTTGAGGATAAATATCTTGCATCTGCCGATATGGGAACTCTCGTTTTCGCCGTAGGCGACGGAAACCATTCACTTGCAACCGCAAAGGCGTCTTATGAAAAGATAAAAGCCTCTCTTCCCAAGGATGCTGCATTGGCTCATCCCGCAAGATACGCTCTCGTTGAATTGGAAAACGTTCATTGCGATGCGTTGGAACTTGAAGCTATACACAGAGTGATCTTCGGCGGTAATATTCCCGTAATACTTGATAAGCTTACATCCGCGCTCTCTCTTACAGAGGAAAACAACGGCGGTCAGCACTTTACGGCAGTAACTAAGGGCGGCGAAAAGACTTATTATGTGGGCAAGCCTCTTTCCAACCTTTCCGTAGGCTCTCTTCAGGCGGTGCTTGACGAGTATCTCGGTGAGGATAAGGATGCTTCCATAGATTATATCCACGGTGAGGACGTTGTAAGAAAGCTTGCTTCGGAAAAAGACGATACCATCGGCTTCATTCTCCCCGCAATGGGAAAGGATGAGCTTTTCAAGACCGTTATACATGACGGCGTTCTGCCCCGCAAGACCTTCTCCATGGGTCATCCCGAGGAAAAGAGATTCTACCTTGAGGCAAGAAAGATAAGGTAAGGGACTTAACGTAAAGAACGATTCCTCCGCAGAAACGTTTGCGTTTCTGCCTACCTTGCTTTTGCACAAAGGAGGCATGGGTTTGTGCGGATCTCTATTGAACTGCGTTGACTTGAGGTTAGATGTAAGTATTAGTTATCAAAAACAATTCCTCAGTCAGCCATACGGCTGACAGCTCCGCAGATGCTCGCATCTGCATTACACCTAAAGGAGCCTTTGGTTTGTGCAGATTTTTATTAAATCACATATAATTTATGTCAGATATAACCCTAATTTATCAATTTTCACTTGAAGTTAGATCGTTTAAGCCTCCTTTGTGTAAAAGGAGGTGGCACGGCGTAGCCGTGACGGAGGAATTGTTCTTAACGCAAAACAACTTCCTCCTTTAAGTGTAAATCAGAAACGCAAGCGTTTCTGCGGAGCTGTCAGCCGTATGGCTGACTGAGGAATTGTCCTTTTTCTCAAAACAACCCAAAGTCTCCCCCTATGGGGGAGATGCCATGACAATGTCATGGCAGAGAGGGTTACAAGAGAGGTATCACATTTACCCTCTTAGCAGTAATGCGCAGCATTACTGCATGCTCGTCCCCACAGGGAGAGCCTCAGAGTTGTGAAAGTTAAAAACAATTCCTCCGTCACGGCTGCGCAGATGCGAACATCCCGACACAACTGTATGGATCGGCGTCCTCGACGGTCTGCAAATGTTGAGGAATTGTTCTCGGCATAAAAACAAATTTATAATAACAGCAGGTAACTCATGAAAGTTTCATTTGCAAATTGTCATTTTCATTCCATATTCTCCGACGGAGACTTTTCCCCCGAGTGGCTCGTTTCAAAGGCTAAGGACTTGGGACACAAGGCGGTAGTTCTTACCGACCACGATACGGTAAGAGGTTGTTATTTTCTGAAAAAAGCCGCAAGGAAAGCGGGGCTTCTTTCCCTTACGGGATGCGAATTTTCCGCAAAAAGCCCTTACGGCGGAGCACACCTCGCGGCATTCGATTTCAATACGGAAAACGAGCGTATGCGTAAGCTTTTCAAGCGTATATCACCCATGCAGACGGAAAGAACGAGACTTCTTTTCGAATGGGGATTGAAGTGCGGCAATCTGAGAAAGGGCGTTACATGGAAAGAGGTCACGGAACGCTTTCCCGATAACGACTATCTTTGCAACAATCAGGTCTTCGCTCTCATGGTGGAGCGTGGAATATATAAGCCCGAGGAATATGCCAAGGAATTCATGGCATTGAATTTCTCCCAAGCCGTTGATAAGACCAGCGAATGTTATGAAGAAATACAAGCTGTAAAGGCTGACGGTGTTCCCGATCTCGAAGAGGTCATATCCACCGTTATACATGCGGGCGGTGTTCCCGTTATCGCTCATCCCGCAGGAATGGAAGCAAGAGCGGAAGAGCTTGTGAAAATGGGTATTATGGGCTTTGAGACACACCATCCCGATCTGAGTGCCGATGATGAAGAATTTTTCGACAGATTCTGCACAGAACATAATCTTTATAAAATGGGCGGTACGGACCACAGCGGTCCCATGGGATGCCCTTCTCCCGGATACGGCGATATGCCCGCAGATTGCGGCGGCACATCCGAGGAGGAATTTATGAAGCTTTATAACAGAGAATTGGGTTGAAATGAGAGTATGCAGCTTGAAATATTTTTTGAATAAAATACTTTAGTACGAAATATCGTGTCTTCCTATTGCCCTTGCTATTGCACGCAATAGAAAAAGCAATAGAAAGCAATAGAAAGCAATAGAAAAGAGGTTGTATCACAATAACGTGGTACAGCCTCTTATTTTTTGTTTTGTGTTGCACGAATTTTACCGAGGATGACAAAAAAATACAATATTTGCTATTGACATATAAGCTTTTTTGTGATAGAATGCAATAGCAAGCAATAGAAAGCAAACGAAAAGAGGTTGTATCACAATACCGTGGTACAGCCTCTTTTTTTACATATTATATTACTTCAGAAGCTCCAATGCGTTTTCACGGCTTACCTTGGCATATGCATCATAGGAGATACATCCGTTCAAAACGGCTTCATCAAGGAATCCGGAAAGCTTGAGCATGGGATTTGTTATATTGAGAGGAGAGCAGATGTCCGTACCGAAGAACAATCTGTCTTGGAACTCTTCAATGAATTTGTATCCGAATTCGGGATCGCGCATGACGGCGTTGGAGCCGCTTCCCGCAGAAAGGTCGCAGTAAAGATTGGGATACTTTCTCATAAGCTCGGGGATCCTTCCGCCTTCGCCTACCTTACCTCTCGGATATCCTTTTCTGTTCTCTTCCGTAACGTCGGAGCCTATTTCTGCCCAGAATTTCTGGGAGTGGCCGAGGAATTTAAGCTTGGGGAATGTTTTCAAAGCAAATTCGAGACCGGGAAGTCCGATGGAATCTATTATTCCGTAATCATTTCCCTTGTCGCCCAGATGGAATGTAAGGGGCATTTCACAAGCTTCGCAATGCTTCATAAGATTCATTATGAAGGGATCGTCAAAGGGGCGATTTTCCGTTACCTCCCCTACGCCCTTGGCACCCATTTCCTTATAGAAGAGAATAAAGTGAGAAAGGTCGCAGTCGGGGGTGTTTTTACCCCATGCGGGATTTACGTTGCAGAACCACCAGCCGAGAGTATCGGGGTAGTCTTTAACAAGGTTGTACGCCTCACGCATAGATATAACGTCATGAGTACAAGCGGCATAAGAACCGCTGGGCAGGAGCAGACCCTTTTCTATGTTGAATTTGTCGTAGATCTCTCTCAATTCGTGAGGCTCGGCATAGCTTACCGCACCCTTTGTCATGGGAGGAGTGAATCTCTTGGGAGTGGAGTGAACGTGGATGTCTATTTTCTTTAAAAGCTTCATGGTTATAATTCCTTTCGTCAGCTTGATAAATGGGGGCGTCGCATTAAGCGATGCCCCTCGAAAATAGGGGACGGGAACCCGCTATTTGGAATTGCGAAATTCGCAATTCATGAAACTTGAACGTTTTTGGCGTGCTTTAGTACGAAATTTTACGTAATTTCGGTGCCAAAACGATGAATTTTATTCATCGAGTTCAATTTCAGGGCTTGGCTCACGTTAGTGAGACTGCCCCAGAATTATTATACTATATGGTTTTGAAATTTGCAATAGGAAATAACACCTTACGGGAAAAATGTATTGACATTCCCGTAATTCGATAGTATAATATAAATGAAAATAAGGCAACCGCAGACGGTGAGACCTCAGGTTGGAATTTAAAGAATTTAACCGCTACCTTTTGCCGGGGCGGTTATTTGTTTTTAGTCAGGCTTCATTAAGAACCGACAGAAAGGTATGTTAATTAATATGATAGGATTTATAGGTGCGGGAAATATGGGCGGTGCCATTATTTCCGCCATGATAAGCAATGGATTGGTATCCGAAAAGGAGCTTTATATCTGTGACAGAGACACGGGCAAAAAGGAGATCTACCCCGAGGCATCCTTTACAACAAGCCCCGGCGACCTTGCGGGAAAATGCGAGATCGTATTTCTTGCTGTAAAGCCCAATCAGATAGAGGATGTTTTAAAGGAATTCAAGGCAGGCGGATATGAAAGCGGTAAGACGGTATTTGTGACTATCGCGGCGGGAATATCCATCTCCTTTATCCGGAATATAATGGGAGAGAATTGTCCCGTTATCCGTGTAATGCCCAACACTCCCGTTATGGTTGGTAAGGGTGTAAGCGCTCTTTCGCCGAGCGAAAATGTACCTTGTGATGTATTTGAAAGAGTAAAGAGCTTTTTCTCCGCTTCGGGAACGGCGTTCACATTGACCGAGGATAAAATGAACAGTGTCATATCCCTTACAAGCTCCAGCCCCGCATATCTTTTCCTTCTTGCGGATGCAATGAGCGAGGGTGCATACCGTCAGGGCTTCTCAAGGGAGGAGGCAGCATTTTTGTCTGCGGCGGTCTTTGCGGGCGCTGCGGAAATGATAATGAAGAGCGGAAAAACTCCCATGGAGCTTGCCGATATGGTCACGTCTCCCGGAGGCACAACAAGAGCCGCAAGAGACGTTTTTGAAAAATATGACTTCAAAAATGCCGTTATAGAGGCTATGCTTGCCTGCACAAAAAGAGCCGAAGAGCTTGGCAGGTAATTTCGCCAAAGACAGTCATTTTACCGGTATTTTTCGTAAAATATACCATAAAATACGAAAATGGTCATGTTCTTAACGAAAAAAAGACTTGACAAATGGGAGATTTTAGGGTATAATATATGAACCTACAATACGGTATCTGTCACCGTGGTAGGCTTTTCCCGCAAGGGTTTATATAGATAGCCGCGGTTTTTTGTATATAAAAAGACCGCTGTGCAATACGTTAAAGAAGGGTGGTGGAGCCATTGCAGACAACCGAATCATCGAATCACAGTGTAGGCGCAGAAGCTGAAGAATGCATACAATCGGCTCCGCGACATGACGTATCGGACAATAAGAGCTATTCGAAGCTTTATAAGAGCTTCAGAAAGAACGGTCTCGGACTTGTCGATTCCGCTTATAACGCACTTTATATCTACGCAAGCGAGAAATCCTCTAAGAAGGAAAGACGCTTGAAGAAGGAATTCGAGCATATTGCCCGTCATCCTGCGGGATGGTACGGCGACGACAGAAAATATACCCGTAATTCCGTATACGATGTTATCCTTTCCGTGTTGGAAAATTTCGCTTCCGAAAGGATCACCGAAAAGGTTAGTCATCCCGGTGATGAAAAGTGCAAAGCGGGGCTTGTAAAACGCATTTTCGGATTCATCAGACGAAACTTCGCCTACATCTCTCCTGCGGTAAGCGCCGCAATAGCTGTTTTCGTTATTTCCTCTTACTTCCCAATGAACATAGATATAGTTGCGAATGTGAACGGTAATAGAATAGGCTTTGTTGAATCCAAAAGCGATGTGGACCGTGTTATAGAAGAAATCGAAGAGGACGCCTCGGATATATTGGGATATGCATTCAAGTATCCTGCAAAGGTGACATATTCCATTGAATCGAGAAACGAGGAAAAGGATCTTTTCGTATCTTCCTTGACGTTGAAGAATACATTCGAAACATATACAGCCGATTACATAAAAGAAGGCCACGGTCTCTATATAGACGGTGAGCTGTTTGCCGCAAGTTCCGATAAGGAAACCTTGGTAAACGCTGTCAACACCGCTATTGAGATCGGAAAAGAGCTCAATCCCGGAGCAAATAATGTATCTTTTGCAAATGAGATAACTTATTCCGAGGATATATACCCCGTTACCTCCTTTAAGAGCGAAGCAAAGCTTGTAAGAATGCTCAGCGAGGATGTGTACAGTGTATACAGCAGAAGCGAGCTTGAGACCGAAGAGGTAAAGAACACTGTAATAAGCGCTTCCTTCGGCAACAGCGCAGAAGCAGAGGAAAACGAAGACAAGGTCAGTGCATATTATATAGATTCCAAGACTCTTGCCGATGCTATGTCGGATATGGATGAGGCAGGATCCGTTCACGCCGCATTCAAGATAAACAGAGATCTTGAATATACGGAAATGATTTCATATTCCGTTGTGTATAAGGACGATCCCGATTCTTACGTAGGTACCGAGTATGTGGAAACGGAAGGCAAAAACGGCGTAATGAACGTTCTTGCCGAGGTCACATACGTTGACGGTAAGGAAGTTAAGCGTACGATCAAGGAAAAGGCAGTGCTTGAGGACAAGACCGACAAGGTAATTGTGCGGGGCACGAGACTTTATCCCGAAAACGATCCCAATGCCGGCAAGAAGGTATTCTTCTCGCCCATAGGTGATGATACGATAATCGTTACGAGTAAGTTCGGCTGGAGAAGTATATTCTATACATCTTCCGCCAATTACCACAACGGTATGGATATAGAAACGGATTACAGAACTCCCGTTTACGCCGCAATGTCGGGCGAGGTTGTTGCCGTTGTTACGGGACATTCCTCCTACGGTAATTATATCGATGTGAAGCATCCCAACGGTATGTTGACAAGATATGCCCATCTGGGACACGTCGGCAGAAGAACGGAGAAATTTACCGGTTTTGCCTGTGAGGTCGGTGACATCGTTAAGCAGGGTCAGTTGATTGCATACGCAGGTGACACGGGACGTGTAAGCGGTACGCATCTCCATTTCGAGATTCGTAACGAATACGGAAATTCCGTAGATCCTAAGCTGTATTTAGCGATAAAGAAATATATTTACGCATATTAAGCGGTAGAATAATAAAAGTTTTTGGGCTGTCTCACGAAGATGTGGGACAGCCCTGATTACTTTAAGAATAAATTTATTTGTTTTTATATTTGTCTATTTCAAGCAGGATCGTGTAAATATGTTCCTGCTCTTCTTTTGTTTTCGCTGAAAGAAATTCGTAACATTCAAGAGGAATATTGCGCGCTTCCGTTTCTTGAGCTCCGAGCTTCTCAAATAATTTCGACAGAGAAATGCCCAAAGCGGCAGATATCTTTTGTACGCTGTCAACCGTGGCGTTTTTCTCGCCTCGTTCAACCTGACCGATATAGGTCGGATGAAATCCGGAAAGCTCCGCAAGTTTTTCCTGACTTAATCCCTTTGATGTTCTGTAATTTCTTATTCGCTGCCCCAAAATCTTAGCAAAATCACTCATGATCTGAACTGTACCTTTCTTGACGGGAGAATCATTTTTCATCAGACAGACTGCATTAAAATGATTACCAAGCATAGATTCAAAAATACCGCTATATAGTCTATAAATATTTAAAACAAAATTACACAGACTATTGATATTATTTTCATATTGTGATATACTATAAATACTAAATTTAAAAATATTGTGCTTATAGTAACGGAGCAAAGCGAAAAATATGAATGTTTTTACTGTTTCTCTGTTTGGTCACAGGGAGATCGAAGATCTGTCGAAGATGGAAAAATTTCTTATTCCCATTGTGAAGGAGTTGATATGTACTAAACAGTATGTAACGTTTCTAATAGGGCGTAACGGTGAGTTTGATGAATTTGCGGCGTCGATCATTAAACAACTCCAAAAGGAATACGGCAATGAGAATAATGATATGATATTGGTTCTTCCGTATAAGGTAGCAGATATAGAATATTATGAAAAGTATTACGATAGCGTTCTTATTCCGGCGGATACATATGGTGTACATCCTAAAGCTGTTATCACGGTAAAAAACAGATGGATGATTGATCGCTCCGATCTTGTGATATTTTACGTGAATCGAAGTAAAGGCGGTGCTTACGCGGCGATGAAGTATGCGGAAAAGCTAAATAAAGATATTATTAATATTTGCGAAGGATAAGAGTATCGCCGGTCAAGTAAAAAGGAACAGAGTATTAATAAAAAAACGGGGGCTGTCTCACGAAGATGTGGGACAGCCCTGATTTTATCTTGTTTATGCCGATTTCGGAATAATCTTTACAAATCCGAAAGTTTATGCCGATCTCGGAATAAACTCTTGACAAAAAGGATATAATAAAGTATAATGATCGCATAAGGAAAATTATTACGAAAGGTTGAGAGCTATGGTACTGCGTCACGAATATTTGGATCAATTAAAAAAGTGGAAGGACGAGCAGGTAATAAAAGTGGTTACCGGTATACGCCGCTGCGGAAAATCCACGTTACTTGAAATGTACCGTGAGTATTTGAAAACGCAAGGTGTCGAAGAGGAGCAGATAATATCCGTAAATTTTGAAGAGCTGGAATATGAAGAGTTATTGGATTACAAGGTTCTTTACAATTACGTGAAAGAAAGATTGCACGAAACAAAAACGACTTATGTTTTTCTTGATGAGATACAGCAGGTTGAGAATTTTCAAAAAGCTGTAGACAGCTTATACGTAAAAAAGAATGTGGACGTATATATTACAGGCTCTAACGCCTATCTGCTTTCCGGTGAGCTTGCCACGCTTTTATCGGGCAGATATGTTGAAATAAAAATGCTTCCGCTCTCTTTCTCCGAATTTTTCGAGCTTAAACGATCGGGTGATAAGGACGTACTGTTTGCTGAATATATGAAAAACGGCGGACTGCCTTACGTAGCCAAGCTCGGAAACGACAGCGAAAAAATAGATGTCTATCTGGAAGGCATCTACAACACCATAATTATAAAGGATATCGAAGAACGCCAAAAGCGCAAAGAGAACGATTCCAACAAGCGTAAGATAACGGATATAGCTCTTCTGAAAAATATATCCAAATTTCTTGCAAGCTCCATTGGCAGTCCCGTTTCGATCAAAAGCATTGCCGATTACGTTACATCAAGCGGAAGAAAAGTATCACAAAATACCGTGGATGATTATGTGGAGGCTTTAACAGAGCCGTATATTTTTTATCCCGCAGAGCGCTTTGATATTCTCGGGAAGCAGCTTTTGAAAAAGAATCAGAAGATGTATATCGTGGATCTCGGTTTGCGCCGGCATCTTCTTGCAAGAGAAAGATATGATCTGGGCTTTTCACTTGAAAATATAATTTATTTTGAGCTTCTGCGCCGCGGATACAATATAAACATCGGAAAGCTCGGAGCCGCCGAGGTCGATTTTGTCGCAAGAAAAGGTGATGATATCCATTATTATCAGGTGACTGCTTCTATGGTCGAGGAGTCTACCTTTGAAAGAGAAATGATGCCCCTGAGAAGTATCAGCGACAATTATTCCAAGACCGTTATAACTCTTGACCGCTTCACTCTCGGAAATTACGACGGAATAAATGTTGTAAATGCAGTCGATTGGCTGTTAGGCGGTAAGTAAAATATGTGAAATTTTAAGTGGCGATCCTTGAACCGCCCCTGCATTTTTAAAATTATTTACATCTTCTCTACCAATTCCGCTATCTGTGTAAGGCTTGTGGCGGAATTTATTTTTGCACGCATGGAAGCGCTGCCTGTCGTGCCCTTGATATAATGCGGTATCTGACCTCTCAGCTCATTTACGGCAATGTGATCGGTACAGAAGCTCTTTTTCAATTCGATATGCTCTTTTATAACATCCTTCACATCGGGAATTGAAAATTCTCCCGTTTCGTTGAAGGAATTCTTTATCTCATTGAATATCCACGGCTTGCCCAAAGCTCCTCTGCCCACCATAAGAGCGTCGCATCCCGTAACATTCACCATATTCAAAGCGCTCTTTCCGTCCGTTATATCGCCGTTGCCGATAACGGGGATCGAAACAGCATCCTTTACATCCTTTATAACGGGAAGCATTACCGAAGGCTGATACATCATTTCTCTCGTTCTGCCGTGAACGAATACGGCAGCGGCACCGCCCTTTTCCGCACGGCGGGCGATCTCGGGAGCATTTATGGATCTGCTGTCCCATCCGGCTCTTATTTTCACCGTAACGGGAACGGGAAGATTTTCCGCAAGACGGGAAACTATTCTTTCCACCAATTCGGGCTCCTTCATCAATGCACTGCCCTCATGATTTTTCACTATCTTCGGCACGGGACATCCCATATTGATATCGACGGCGCAATACGGATATCTTGCAAGAAGCTCCCTTGCGGCGTGAAGCATCACATCGGGATCGTCTCCGAAAAGCTGTACGGAGCAGGGCGCTTCCGTGCTGTCGAACATACCCAATTCAAAGGTCTTTTTATCCTTGTACCAAACGGCTTTTGACGATATCATTTCCGTGGTGACGTGATCCGCACCGTATTTTTTGCAAAGCACTCTCATGGCTCTGTCGGTAAAGCCCGCCATGGGAGCGAGAAAAAGAACGGGGGAAGCGTCTTTTGAATCATTACCCCGGCTGAGAGAGGCTATATATGAAAGGAAATTCAATTGAATTTCTGCATCGCTTCTTCGATGCCCTCCGTAAAGTAAAGCTTCAAAGCCTCGTAAGCGTTTTCAACGGACTTTCTCATTTCGGTAATATCCTCTGCGGAGAATTTTCCCAATACCCAATCGTAAAGCTGCCATCCCTCGGGCTTTGCGCCTACGCCGATCCTGAAACGGGGAAATTCTTCCGTCCCGAGCTGATAGATTATATCCTTCATGCCGTTGTGGCCTCCCGCGGAGCCCTTCTTTCTTATACGCATAACGCCGGGAGCGAAGTTTATATCATCGTATATTATAAGTATCTTTTCCGCAGGTATCTTATAAAATTCCGCTATATCGCGGATAGCCTCACCCGATTTGTTCATAAAGGTCTGAGGCTTTACGAAAAGAACTCTTTTTCCGCAAAATTCTGCATCGGCAAAAAGCGCATTCCATTTCGCTCTGTCGATCCTTATGTTTTCCTTTTCCGCAAGATAGTCCATGACCATGAATCCCGCATTATGGCGCGTTTCGGCATAATCCTTGCCGGGATTACCGAGTCCCGCTACAATGTATTCGGGAGGAGTCACGGGAGCGGATTCCTTTTCAAGCTTTTTAAAAATATCGAATATTGACATATTACTCCTCACTCTTTTCCAATAAAAATACCACCGGTCTTGCGCCGTCATTACAGCATGTGACACATCTCGATTGACCGAAAACGGTGCCGCCGCAGGTGAGCACCAGCGCGTATGCGTGTATCGCCTTCCACGCTTCATCGCAGAAGCCCTCGGGCTTTTCGTTGCCCGCTTCTCCGCCGGTATAAAATACCTGACCCTCGGTCATACATTCACAAGGCTTATAATTTTCAAAGCCCACATATTCATCGACTATATCTTGAAAAAATGCCCGTTTCAAAACGGTTATCTTACATCTTGCCATTATATTTTCCTTTCATATCAAGCATACTGCTAATATTATACCAAATTTTTTCGCTCTGTCAAGAAGCGCATAAAAATCCTTTAATATCCCTTCAAAAAATAATAAAAATTAAGCAAAAAGGGATTGCATGAGGGTGTCAATTTGTGTATAATTAAAAGGAAGATATTATCTTCCAAACGGACATGAACAGAAAGGTACGGTCATAAATATGAAAACAGGTTTTGCACGTGTAGATATAACTCCATTTTGCGGAATAGGCTTAAGCGGATACTTCAATTACAGATTCAACGACGGATATCTCGATCCCTTGTATGCAAGTGCGGTTGCGGTTTCCGACGGCGAAAAGACAGCCGTTCTCATGAGCGTTGATATCATAGGCATTCCCATGATACAGGAATGGCTTCCCGCAATAGCTGAATCGGCAGGCGTTCCCAAGGATGCGGTAATGGTAGCATGCACACATACTCACACAGCTCCCTCCCTCAGAGGCGGCGACCATGATCCCAAGTACAACGAGTTTCTTCTCAGAAGACTTTGCGATGCGGCGAAAATGGCTGTTGCCGATCTTACAAATTCCAAAATTTACACGGCTCACAGTAAGGTATACGATATTGCGTTTATACGTAGATTCAGGATGAAAAACGGCGAGGTCAAGACCAATCCCGGCATTTTCAATCCCGATATAGTAGCTCCCATCGGCGAGCCCGATCCTCAGCTCCAGGCTGTTCTCATTAAGAGAGAAGGCAAGAAAGATATTTTACTCGTTCAATATCAGGTACATCCCGATGTAATAGGCGGCACGAAGGCATCCGCAGACTTCCCCGGCTTCTGCCGTTCCACCGTGGAGACTCTTGAGCCCAACATGTACTGCGTATACTTCAACGGCTGTCAGGGCGATACAAATCACATAAATGTAGCTCCTCACAACGGAAAGGCATGGGGCGGCTATGAGCATTCCAAGAGCATGGGCAGAATAATCGCTCTTTCCGCTCTCGGAGCGTTGGATAAGCTTACGGAATGTGACGACGGCAAGGTAAGCTTCATGGAAAAATTCGCTCCCGTTCCTCTCAAGAATACGGATGAAGAGGCAGTAAAGGAAGCAAAGGAATTCCTCAAAGACAAAGAAGAAGGAAACGTATATTCCGGCGGCAATATGACGAATCTCGGCAAGGTCACTCTTTCAAGAAAGATACTCCGCTTTGCCGGTATGAAAGAGCTTGATCTTCCCGTTTGCGGAATCGCTTTTTCCGATATTTGCTTCGTTTCCATGCCCGGCGAGCCCTTCACAGAAATCGGCAGACAGATAAAGAAGGCTTCCGAATTCAAAACCACATTTGTTTGCTGCTGTGCAAACGGATATGAGGGATATCTCCCCACCTCCGATGCCTTTGAAGCAAGCGCAGGATATGAAGCCACATCCTCCATCTACACCGTAGGTACGGCGGAAACGCTCATCAACACGGGAATTGAGATAGTAAAATCTTGTAGATAAATAGAATGTTTAAAGCAAAGAACAATTCCTCCGTCATGACTTCGTCATGCCACCTCGGCAGATTATAATAATAAGTGCAACACCCGAAAAAAGTATAGACAATATTCTCACCAAGGTGTAAAATGTAGTCACCACAACAAACAA
>SVTV01000035.1 GCA_015063605.1 Oscillospiraceae bacterium | reverse complement strand
TTTGTACATTTGTCTCTTCGTTGTTCAATTTTCAAGGTCCGTTTTCTTCGTCGTCGCTCTCTCGCGGCGACTTTTATATTATATCATATCTCTTTCTGTTTGTCAATACCTTTTTTCAAAGTTTTTTAAGTTTTTTTCAACTTTTTTCAAAACCTTGTTTTTTCGTATCATCTCAGTCCGTTTTATGATATCTCTCCGCTCTCTCTTGCGGTTTTAACCCCGCTCTCTCGAGTGATCAGCACCCGCTTTCGCAAGTGCTTGCATATTATATCAGCTTTTCCTCCTTTTGTCAATACCTTTTTTATCTTTTTTCGCTTTTTTTGAATATTTTTTCCTCTGATGGAAAAGATACTTTAAAAACCTGCCGATAGGAGACTGTATGCTGACAGTATTTTTTCGTCTTCTTTGCGTTTACGCCGTTACGGTCACTGCCTTACGCCTGATGGGAAAAAGGCAAATAGGAGAATTGCAAACCGGGGAGTTGGTCGTCACCCTGTTTCTTTCAGAGACTGCCACCCACGCAGTCACGGACAACACATACCCTTTCATATATTGTTTGCTTCCTCCCCTTCTTCTCATTTGCCTTGAGGTCATTCTTTCCTTCGGCGCCACAAAGATCAAATTGTTCAAACGGCTTTTTGATATCCCTCCAAGCATTCTTATGCGCAATGGAAAGATCAATATTAAAGAGCTTTCAAAAAACCGTCTTACAGCGGAGGAGCTTTTAAGCCAACTTCGTCTCTCGGGATATTTTGAAATGTCCGAGATAAGCTGCGCTGTCCTGGAGCCAAACGGTCAGATCAGCGCAAAGCCCTTTGACGCAACCGAATCAGGCGTCTCCTCCGATATATCCCGTGCGCTTATAATTGACGGAGACATCAACGAAAATGCTCTCCGTGAGATCGGGAGAGACAAAAATTGGCTCACCTCAGTCTTGCATCAAAATCATATCAAATCCGAAAAATACGTATTTCTCCTCACTGCCAACGGATCTGATAAATTGTACATCGCATTAAAACCGACGGAGAACGTAAAATGAGATCCTTTATTGCAGCAGTTCTTATACTTGCCGTCATATTTTCCTGTGTTATTCCTTTGTCATTCAAGATCGAATCCGTAAGATCGGATATCCTTCTCCACGCCGAAATGCTTGCCCCCGACGACCTCTCTTCTTACCATGTGAACGAGATCATCCGCATCATCGGAGAAAACCGACTGTTATTCGAGCTTTTGCTGCCGAAAAACATTTATGAATCCATGATAATCAGTGCTAAAAAGCTTCAAAGCTTTGCAAAAAGCAATTCCGCCGATCTGTTTGCGGCGGAATGTGAGGTGTTTTTATATTATGCAAAACAATTAACCTTCTGAAGTGTGTTCATCCGGCAGAGAAAATTTCTTCCCGTCAAGATAAGAAAGCTGTGGATAATCTCCGCCCCTCAAAAGAAATTTCACGCTTTCGGCTCTCAGCATCTGATGCTTCAAGCCTCTTTTCCTGTCTTCACGGTTTACTGCATACTTTCCGTCTCCCACAAGGGGATGACCTATATGAGCAAGCTGCGCCCTTATTTGATGCGTTCTTCCCGTGTGAAGAAGGATATCGAGAACGGATTCATCGTTTTTCTTGTCATATGACACCACAGAATACTCGGTCACAGCGGTCAAAGCTCCCTTTACAGGCTTATCAAACACAGTAACGATATTTTCAGCACTATTTTTCAAAAGATAATTCTTCAGAATATCGTGCTTTTTCTCCGGTCTGCCGTGTACACGGGCGCTGTAACGCTTTTCAATGTGGCGGTTTTTGATTATCTCGTTCATCTCCCTCAATGCCGGAGCGTTTTTCGCACAGATGACCATACCGCAGGTATTTCTGTCAAGACGGTTGCAAAGGGAAGGCGAAAAGGAATTTTCATCCTCCGGAATATATTTTCCTTCATATATGAGATACGCCTTAATGATATCGATAAGCGTTCCGTCCTTCTGCTTTTCATCGGGATGGCATGACATACCCGCCGGCTTATTTGCCAGAAGAATATTTTCATCTTCATATATTATATCGGGACGGACCTTTATACGCATCGCCTTCTCAAGCTCCGACTTTTCCTCAGACGGAATGAAGAATTCATCCGGTATATACATCTCAACGATATCTCCCTCATTTATCCTTGTGGATATCTCAGCCTTTTTGCCGTTGAGCTTTATTCTTTTTGTGCGTAAAAATTTATACATAAGAGATTTCGGAAGCGAGCATGTGGATTTTTCAATGAATTTATCAAATCTCTGTCCCGCATCGTTTCCGTTTATAACAAAGCTTTTCACGTATACAGCCTTTCCTTTTTATTTGACGGCGGAAAGATCATTCCTCGTCGTCTTCTTCATCTGTTTCTTCAATCTCGGGGAAAACAAAGCCCTCTATCTTCTTTGCTACAAGCATATTTATATTTTTGCCCTTTTCCGAGAAATTTCTCTCGTATTCCGTGATAACATTACCTACAGGCAGAATATCCTCTCCCGGAAGCTCATTATGGAGATCGTGCGTAACATAAATAAGCTCAAATCCGTTTTCGGGAACAGACTCAAGAGAAAACGCAAAAAGATCATCATTATCCGTTTTCTGACGGATGAGTGCATTTCCCGAAAGAAGCTCATGATACATCTTCAAAAAACCGGGAGCTGAAAGTCTTCTTCTTGCGTGGCGGTATTTAGGCCACGGATCGGAAAAGTTCAGATAAACAGTGTCAATTTCGCCCGGTGCAAAATAATCAAGCAGATTGAATGCGTTAACACTTAGAAAGACAACATTCTCCGTCTCTTCCTCTTTTGCCTTTTCGAGTGCCATAAGAATAACATCAACGACTCTCTCTATGGCAACAAAAAGCGTATCGGGGCATCTTTTCGCCATTTCAACAACAAATCCACCCTTGCCGCATCCTATTTCTACGTGCAATTTCTTATATTTACCGTCAGGAGAATAATTTTCGAGCCACTTGCCCCTCATTTCGGCAGGGTTCTTGCAGAGACGCTCCGCACACTTTTCCATTCTTCCGGCTGTATTTTTCTTTTTTCTCATTCTCATGATATCGACCGTTCCTTATATATCGTGTAATTTATTTCTGAAAAATAATACTTTGACCTTACATATGATAATTATAATGTATTTTGAGCATAAAATCAATGAAAAACTTCAAAAAAACGCAAAATAATGAGCTTTTGCGAGATATTTTGATTTTTTGGCTCGTAAATGTTAGACTTTGACTTTCTTTGACTTTAATCGTTCTTGTATTTTTTCGAAAAAATGATATAATATAGTCAAGGTCAAAGAAAGTCAAAGACAAACTTGATCAAAAAAATGAAAGGAGCATTCCATTGGAACAGGAACGCCAAAAGGGATAAATTAAAAGCTCATGATATTATCGGAACAGATAGCACAGCTCATCGACGAGCTTCTCAACGAAAGCGACGGAGTGCTTGAGATCGGCAGAAACGAGCTTGCATCGAGAATGGGATGCGTACCCAGTCAGATAAATTACGTAATAACCTCAAGATTTACACCTCAGCGAGGGTATATAGTGGAAAGCAGACGGGGAGGCGGCGGATATATAAAGATCATGCGTGTACGCATGGACAGAAATCAATTTCTTATGCACGTATATAATGCGGTAGGCGATTCGATAACCTTTCCCGAGGCAAAGGCATTCTGCCTCCACCTTTATCAAAGAGAAATAATAACTCAGCGTGAAGCGGAGCTTATCCTTGCTGCCATTTCCGACAAAGCTCTTGAAGCTCTTGCCTCTCCGGATATGCAGGAAAAGATCACGGCAGGAAAAATGAGAGCCGAAATATTCAAATCGGTCATCCTCAAGCTTGCGGCTCTGTGATGCAGCAAAATATTAACTGAAAGGAAATCACAAACATGAAAACAGATCATATATGCGACGAATGCAAGAAAAATAACGCTTCTGTATTTTATAAGCAGACAATAAACGGAAAAACGACAGAAATGCATCTTTGTGAGGAATGTGCCGAAAAGGCGGGGCTGACCTCGGGTTTTGAAGCCTCCTTCAAATCTCCCTTTGACGATATATTTTCCCACATGCTTTTCGGATCTCACGATATCTCCCCGAAGCTTGTCACCTCACCCGATCCCTGCCCCGTTTGCGGATTTACATTGAGAGACATCAAAAAGACCTCACGTTTCGGCTGCTCCGAATGTTACAAGGTATTCGAAGATTATATCGATAAGTCCTCTCTTGCCGAAGGCGGCTACAAAGGAAAAGTGCCGAAGAGCCTGCCCTCCCGCATTAAAGATATAGTAAGCGATGCGGCAAAGGATATAAAGGAAGCCGTAAAAGAGAGCAAGGAAGAAAAGGCACAGGCAAAGGAAGCGAAAAAGGATATAAACGAGCTTCGCACAAGGCTTAAAAAAGCTGTTGCCGCAGAGGATTATGAGCAGGCGGCAAAGCTCAGAGATGAAATAAGATCTCTTGAAAATAACTGACTGTAAAGCAAAAGGAGATCATATAAATGAAAAATTTTGAATATAAAAGAGAAGACGGCGACAAGGATGTGGTCGTATCCGTAAGAGTACGTCTTGCAAGAAACTTGGACAAAACTCCCTTCCCCGGCAGATGCACGGCGGAAGCAAAAAGGCAGATAGCGGAAAAGATAAAAAACGCCCTTTCTTCCGATAAATTCAACTTTACCGACATGACTTCTCTATCAAAGGAAGAAAGAGAATGCTTTGCGGAATCGAGAAATGTCAGCCGAGATTTTATCTCCTCCCCCGAGGGAGGTATGCTGATAACATCGAAAAGCTCGCCCAACCTTTTCGTAATGGTAAACGAAGAGGATCACATACGTGCTCAGGCGATATACGACCGCATGGCACTCGACGAGGCATTTGATGAGATCATGAGATTTGATGACACTTTGGAGGATGCTCTTTCAAAAAGCTCCCTTTCATTGGCATTCGATAAGGACCTCGGATATCTTACAAGCTGTCCTTCAAACATTGGATGCGGTCTCCGCGCCTCCGTGATGCTTCACCTTCCCGCCCTCTCCATGTCGGGAAAGATACAATCCTTAGGCGAAGCTCTCGGAAAGCTGGGATGCAATCTCAGAGGTTCATATGGCGAAGGAAGCCAATCCGCAGGTACCCTCTATCAGATATCGAACCGTTCCTCAAAGGGAAAGACCGAAAAGGAAATTATGGAAAGCTTCAAGCGTATATGCGGCGAGGTGATCGAAACGGAAAGAAAAGAACGGATCGCCCTTTACAAGAAAAACGCTCTTTCACTTGAGGATAAGATAATGCGTGCCTACGGCACCATGAGATACGCCCGCCGTATCCCTTCAAAAGAATTGACGGAGCTTTACGCATACGTGCGCCTTGGTATCTCACTCGGACTTGAAGAACTTCCCACATATGAAGCTCTCGACAGACTTGCGGTAGAGCTTATGCCCGCCCACCTTTCGTTGAGTGACAGAAGCGCCGACGATCCCTATGCAAGAGATACGATACGTGCGGACAAGCTCAGAGCAAAACTGCAGTAAATACACTAAATTGCGAAAAAAGGAATGATATAAATGAAATTCAAGTACACAAAGGAATGTGAAGAAACATTACAGCTCGCTCAGAAGACTGCTTGCGATATAGGTCATGACTATATAGGCAGTGAGCATCTGCTTTTGGGTATTGCGGGAAACGAAGAGTCATTGGGATATGAGCTTCTTTCCCCTTTGGGAGCAGATTTCGATAAGCTTTTATCGGCGCTTAAGGAAATATCGAAAACAGGAGAAAAGATAAATGTAAATTCCCTTAACATAACTCCACGTGCACAGCGCATAATCAACAATTCCGCCTCAGCGGCAGCGGCATCGGGAAGCACCGAGATAAGCACCGTTCATATGCTCATCGCAATAATCAGAGAAAGCGGCTGTCTTGCCATGAGAATGCTTGAGAGCTGCGGCATCTCCCGTGACGATATACTTTCATCCCTCAATTTGAAATACGGTGTCTCGGGAGGCTCATCCGGGGAGGATGAATATCACGAAAACACTCCTTCACCCGAAAAGAGCCATTCTCCGAAAAAGAATACGAAGACCCCGAATCTCGATAAATACGGCAGAGATCTTACACTTTCCGCAAAGGAAGGAAAGCTCGATCCCATAATCGGAAGAGAAACGGAACTTATGAGGGTCATACAGATACTCTCCCGAAGAACGAAAAACAACCCTTGTCTTATAGGTGAGCCGGGTGTCGGCAAAACAGCTATTGCCGAAGGTTTGGCGGAAAAGATAGTATCGGGAAGTGTTCCGGAGACACTCAAGGATAAGCGTGTGGTAAGTCTTGACCTTACCTCCATGGTAGCCGGAAGCAAATACAGAGGCGAATTCGAGGAACGTATCAAAAACGTCATCGACGAGGTAATTAAAGCCAAGGACGTTATACTTTTCATCGACGAGCTTCACACCCTTATAGGCACGGGTGCCGCCGAGGGCGCAATGGATGCAGCAAATATATTAAAGCCCGCCCTTGCAAGAGGTGAGCTTCAGGTAGTGGGCGCCACCACGGTAAACGAATACCGTACCATAGAAAGGGATGCCGCACTTGAAAGACGTTTCCAATCCGTCATGGTAGGCGAGCCTACAGAGGAGGAAGCGGAGCTTATATTGAAGGGACTCCGTCCCAAATACGAGGAGCACCACAAGGTAAAAATATCCGACGAGGCAATAAGCGCCGCGGTAAAACTTTCCAAGAGATATATCTCCGACAGATTCCTGCCCGATAAAGCCATCGACCTTATCGACGAGGCTCAGAGCCGTGCAAGAATAAACGACATGGCGCCTCCTTCGGAAATAAAGGAATTGGAAGAGAAAATTTCCGAAAAGGATAAGGAAAAGCAGGAGGCTGCCGAAAGCGAAAATTATGAGCTTGCGGGCGAGCTTCTGAAGGAAAAGCAGGCGCTTGAAAAGGAGCTTGAAGCCATCAAAAAATCATGGGATGACGAAAGAAAGTCCGTACATCTGACTATCGGTGAAAACGATATTGCGGAAATAATAACACAATGGACAAAGATCCCCGTAAAAAAGCTTCTTGAGGAGGAGAGCAAAAAGCTTCTCAACTTAGAAGAGGAATTGAAAAAGCGTGTCATCGGCCAGGACGAAGCGGTCAGCGCCGCCGCCCGTGCCATACGCAGAGGCAGAACGGGACTCAAGGATCCCAAGCGTCCCTCGGGAAGCTTCATATTCTGCGGTCCCACAGGTGTGGGAAAAACAGAGCTTTCGAAGGCTCTGGCATACACCCTTTTCGGCGACGAGCAGAAAATGATCCGTGTGGATATGTCGGAATTCATGGAGAAGCACAGCGTATCAAAGCTCATCGGATCCCCTCCCGGCTATGTGGGCTTCGATGACGGCGGTCAGCTTACGGAAAAGATCCGCAGAAATCCATACTCCGTAATTCTTTTCGACGAAATAGAAAAGGCACACCCCGATGTATTCAACGTGCTTCTTCAGATCCTGGACGACGGTGTATTGACGGATTCCCACGGCAGAAAGGTGGATTTCAAAAACACCTGCATCATCATGACATCAAATGCGGGCTTCGGCGGCGGAAGCGATTACACTCCCCGTGCCGCTCTCGGCTTCAATACCACCTCCGATGAAAAGAAGGAAGCCGAAGAATCGGCAAAACAGGACAAGGAACGTATCATGAAAGCGCTGAAAGAGCTTTTCCGTCCCGAATTCCTGAACAGAGTTGATGAGATGATAATCTTCAACCGCCTTACAAAGAGCGATATCGAAAGAATAGCTCACAATATGCTCGCAGAAGTGGCAAAGCGTGCCGCTTCATCGGGAATCACTCTCGATTTCGATGACAAGCTTATCAAAAAGCTTGCGGAGGAAGGCTTTGATCCCGTTTACGGCGCCCGTCCTCTCAGAAGAGCCGTACAGCGCAAGATCGAAGATACCCTCGCCATGGAAATGCTTCAGGGCAATGTCAAAAACGGCGATAAGGTCACCGCATCCGTTGACGACGAAGGCAATGTAACATACACGGTATAAAACCCGTAGGGCGTGCTCTTGCTCCCGCCGTTAAATAAAAAATAACACAGCATCCGCTCAGGGCTTCCCCCCAAACGGATGCTGTTTTTGATTCTGTATTATATCTTATTTTACGAAATCGCATACAAAAATCGTTATTTAATAATTCGTCGCATCTTCATCAAGCAAAAAATTCTCAATACCCATATACAATATTCCGTCTTCGTCATAGCACGGAATAATATTATCCTTGACCACAACGATCTTCTTGAACGAATCACCGATACGGTTAAGCGAATTGGTCTCCTGCCTGCGTTTTTCCTCATCGGCAACGGTAAGAGCCGACTGGATATAATATTTTCTGCTTCCCTTATTGGCAACAAAGTCGATTTCAAGATTTACCCTTTTACTCTTTCCGTCTTCTCCTCTGCAGAAGCATTCGACAACGCCTACATCCACATTAAATTCTCTGTAGATCAGTTCATTGTAAATGATATTCTCCATAATGTGATTTTCTTCTGTCTGACGAAACTGTAACCTTGCATTCCGAAGACCGACATCGCTGAAATAATACTTCACGGGAGAGCCGATATATTTTCTGCCCTTGACATCAAACCTATCCGCTTTGTATATCATAAAGGCATCGGCAAACAAGTCAAGATATCTTCCCACAGTCGCATTGTCGATATTGATCTGACGGTTGCTTTTAAAAGTTTTTGCGATATTTCCCGCATTTGTAAGAGAGCCGATAGAGGATGAAACAATATTCAAAATATCATCAAGCACAGACTTCTCATGAAGGATCTTGTTTCTCTCCATAATGTCGCTCAAATAAATTTTATCAAACAGAGTTTGGAGATATTTCGCTTTGTCTTCATGACCTTGTTTTTTCATTACAAGAGGTAATCCGCCATAGGTATAATATTCCTGCCATGCATCACGCTTATCACCGGAATAAGCATTGTAAAACTCGCTGTACGACAAGGGATTCACTCTTATCTCGTCACCTCTGCCGCGAAATTCGGTAAGGATGTCGGAGGACAGCATTTTCGAGTTACTGCCCGTAACGTATACATCTACATTCTCACGCTTCATGAGTCCGAGAAGAACATCGACAAATCCTATCTTGTCTTCAACATCGCTGATATACGGGTTTTGGATAGATACGACCTTTTGTATCTCATCAAGAAAAATATAGTAAGTCTTACTCTTATCCTTTGTCAGACTGCGAAGATACTCTCCAAGCTCAAGGGGGTTACGATACCTTATATTTTCATCATCATCGAGAGCAAGCTCTATGATCCGATCCTCCGTCACACCCGTGGAGATCAGATAATCCTTATATATATTGAACAGTAAATACGACTTTCCGCTTCTGCGGATCCCCGTAATGACCTTGACAAGACCGTTTTCTCTTTTGCTTATAAGCTTATCAAGATATTTCTTTCTTTCGATCATACTTCCGCCTCTTTCGATAATTTTGTGTATCCGCACACTTTCATTGATTCAATTATATCATATGCATTAAATAAAGTCAATATTCACTTTCGATAATTTTGTGTTTTAACACATTTTTACCGAATACGATCCTACAGCGATAAAAACAACACAACGCCCGTTCAAGGCTTTCCTCCCTTGACAGGCGCTGTGCTTTATTCAGCGGTTACAAAACCGTTATTTTAATATTCTATATCTCTGTAAGACAACAAACCTATATCGGAATTCTTTGTTAATTGTTCGGGGTCAACGACTTTTGAAGGTTCCTCGTTAGACAGAATATACCACTCAAAATATTCACACTCGGTGTAATTTTGCGGCGCTTTTCCTTTATGGTATATAAGGTACTTGTAGGTTTTAAACTCAGACGGTTTTCTTCCCGGAGCTCTCATCGTCCTCGTTTTATATGCTTCACCGTCATATATGATCTCGTAGAAGCACATCAAGGGATCGATGTCATCGTAAAGTATATATCCTACCTTTGAAGGAATACCGTTTTGAGTATTTTCATAAAACCTTTTCCATGTATCCTCGCCGTGTGTAACATCGTTTTTGTCGATTATTATAAATCCGTCTTCTATCGCCTGTTCAATGGTATAATCCTTTGTTATCTCTTCAAAAGGCCGATAAACGATCTCATTTTCCTCTGCCTTGCCGGAGGACGACACATTCTCATCGGCTCCCGCCGTACCCGCTGTTTCACCCATGGTAAGACCGGGAGCCTCACTGTTGGTTGAAAGAGGATCGGTAATAAGGCATACCGCCGCCACGGCGCATATTATGACCGCCGCCGCCAAAATAAATATAGTCGGTTTCTTGTATTTAATCATCGCTTTTATCCTTTCTTTTATTCCTATCTCACCGAAGGCAACGGGACAAGCCTTGATAAGCTTCATTGGAATACTGTACGATACAAGAGTCTCCGAATAACCCTTTTTGTCAAGGTCATCCATATCTCTTATGACAGCTTCATCGCATGCAAGCTCCGTATCCTTGCAGAAAAGCCAATACGCCAACCACAAAAACGGATTGAACCAATGGACAGAAAGAATGGCAAATCCCATTATTCTCCATAAATGATCTTTTCTTTTCAAGTGGCAAAGCTCGTGCTTCAGCACATATCCCATTTCTTTTTCGCCTATATCGGAGGGAAGATATATGCGCGGCATAAACAATCCGATAATAAAGGGCGAATCTATATCGTCACAGTAAAATATGTTCTTTTCGTATTTGACAGACGCCGATACCTTGACCTTCAATCTCACGTAAGAAATAATGCCGTACAATACCATCACAGCAACACCGACAAGCCATACAACACCGCAAATCGTAAGGATGTTCGCAAAATTGTTTCTCGGCACCGTAACACCTTCAAAATATCTGTCTGCAATGTAATTGTTTACATTGATATCCACATATTCTATGCCCGTCTGTATATTCGGTCCGCTTGCATAGGTGGTAACATCTATCACTTCCTTTTCGGGAATGAGACTGAATATACTTTCTATTGAAAAAGGCATTATAAGACGCACAGCCGCGATACCCCATAGTACACAGCGTATATTTTTCGGCATTCCCCGAAAGACAGCCCTGATGATAACTATCACCATTACCGCCCATAATGATGTTATGCTCGTATTCAGAAGATCAAGAAAAAAACCATTCATGCTTCATCTCTCCTTTCCGTATCTTGTATATCCGTTCTCATATATCATCTTTTCCGATGGAATCGATAAGTCTTTTTATCTCCTCCGCATCCTTGGGCGATATATGACCTCGCTTGGAAAAGGCGGCTATGAACGCAGGCAAAGAACCGTCGAAATTATCCTCCACAAATTTCTCACTTTGCATCGAAGAAAGCTCTTCCTTTGATATAAGAGATACCACCGTACCTCCTTCATTCATAAATATCCCCTTATCGCAAAGCTTTTTTAAAACGGTGTATGTAGTGGACTTCTTCCATTCCAATTCCTTTGAACACAGCTTTACAAGCTCCCCCGAGGGTATCGGCTCATTCGACCATATTATATCGGCAAATTTTCCCTCAACGGAGCCTAATTTTATATCTTCCATAATATTCTACTCTCCTTTCCCGCAGTAACGTGTATTCATAAAAAGCTCTTCCGAGCCATTTCGGTTCGGCCCCGGTCTATCATTCATAGACCGCATATATAGTCTATCACATATAGACCGATTTGTCAATAGTTTTTTTCAATTTTTTTATAATAAAACATCCGTTCAAGGCTTTTCCCAAAACGGATGCTGTAAATTTTTATTTTGAAAGAGCCGTTACGATATCATTGTATGACACAAGCGCAACATTCCCCATTTTCTCCGCCGCGTCTGCACAGCTTTTTGTAAATCCGCTTTTTGAAAACATATAGTAATATACATTACCGTAGGGGAACAGAAGGCTTCTTTCGACAAGCAGCTCCAATACTCCGCGATCGACTTTTTCATTGGTCCATTTGCATTCACCGAACAGCGCAGTATTTTTATCCGCTTCACCGATAATATCTATTTCGGTCTGTGTTTTTTTCTTGGGATCATTTCCCCACCATCTTCCCAATGAGGTAAAGCGTACCGCCGCTTCTCCCCTTCTGTTCATTTCCCACAGATATTGCTTGCATATATCCTCAAAAACCGCACCCATATAGGTGCTCATTCCCGCCGAAATATCATTGTACACAACATCAGCCATATCATTCTGGATCAAAGAAAGATTATCGGGAATAAAGCGGTACCAGAATCTGAACAGATTGTCTTCTATATTGTATATCGTTTTCTTTGATGCACTTTCGCCGTACGGCGTTTCCTTACGTACTATGCCCAACGCAATAAGCTTTTTGATACATAAGGCACATGCACTCGTTTCCTCTCCCGCCTTTGCAGCTATCTCCGAAAGCTTTGTACTTCCCGTTGCCACGGCGGTAACGATCCCGTTGTAAAGAGCGGCCTTCTGTACCTCTTGCTTCAATAAATTTCCGGGCTCCTCAAACAAATAGGAACTCGGATCCAATATTTTCATTTTAATGTTATCTTCCACGGAAAGACCGTCATCCATCTGAAGAAGATATTGCGGCGTACCACCCACTATTCCATAGATCTGCGCCATATCGATATCGGAAAATCTCTTAAAATATTTCCTGCTTTCCGAAAAATCAAAGGGCAGTATTTTAAACTGTGCGGTACGCCTGCCGTACAAGGGGCTTTTATACCCCAGAACCTGCTCCTCCATGAAAGACATGGAAGAACCGCAAAGTATCAGATAAAGCTTCGATGTATCTTTATATTTGTCGATCAATGTTTGCAGTATCGATGATATTGCTTTATACGCCTTGGCTACATAAGGATATTCATCTATTACAAGGATCAGCCTCTTTTTTTCCGAAAGTGCAAAAATCGTTTCAAAAGCGGACTGAAATGACGGATAAACGGGAGCCTCTCCCGCCGTTCCGATATAACGGTGTATGGCTTTGCTGAGATTTTCGAGGTTCTGCAAAAACGTACTTTCCAATCCCGTAAAGGATATTGCATCCTTACCCTTGATAAATTCATTTATGAGAGCCGTTTTTCCCACTCGGCGGCGGCCGTAGATCACGGGGAATTGAAACGTATCCGTATTATACAGCTGATTTAATTTCGCAAGTTCCTTTTCTCTTCCTATAAACATCCCTGCACCTCCTTAAAGATCTCTTTTCTCCATTATTATAACACATCTGCGATCCTCTTGTCAACAATTTACTAAAAACGTTTTTACTAAATTCGTTTATAGCAAATTACAAAAAAAACAAAGCCTGCCCTCTGCATGAGTGCAAAAGGCAAGCCTTGAAACGTTATTCCACATCAATATATACCTGCATCACTTGGCTGTAAAGCCGGCTTTTCTCCAAGTCCGAGCTGTACATACTGTTTTCGATATCCTGCCACACTATCGTATCATCGTTTGTGAGGACGTAGCGCAAATATGTCTTATACGTTATTCCCGCAGGGAATTCACCCTCATACCGCATGAGATATTTAAAGCTTTTTTCCTCTTCTTCGCCATTTTCAATATATCTCACTCTGTATTCGCTGCCGTCATATATGAGGTCGAACACATACATTACGGGATAATCATCCTTGATCTTCTCGTAATGCTCATAAGCCACACGATTTATGTCAAGATCATGATAATGCACATATCTGACACCCGATTTTTCGCCCTTCAGGCTTTTATCGTAAAAATCCTGCCATATATCCTGCCCTGCCGAAATGTCGCCGTCCTTCATTATGACACATCCGTCATTTTCGGCATCCTCCAACGTGTAATCTTCTCCTATTTCTTCAAGGGGAGGAGCAAATGCAAACTCATCGAATACGTCACCCGTGTTGACTTCATTTCCTTTATCGGTCGAAGCGGGATCCTTCAAAGAACAAGATACGCATGAAAGAATAACGGCTGAGACCGTGACCGCAGCAATAAATGCTTTACCAATACTTTTAAAGCTTTTTTTGTTTTCCATTTTTCAGCCCTCCTCGTTTATTTGAATCATTTCTTACAGATTCCGATTCTATTTTATCACATAACACATACATTGTCAACATAATTTTTTTAAAAAAACTGCAATATATCAAAATAATACAAACTGATTTTTTTCAAAATTTTATCAAATTAAAGTGTTCCGCTATTGACAAAAAAGCTCACATAGTGTAAAATAAATTTACTTTTTGAAAAATTACGGAAAGGCATTCCCGAACAATGAAAAAACCCTTTATTTCCGAAGAAAAGCTTCGCGAAGCCATTAAAATTTATCCCACCCCTTTCCATCTTTACGATGAAAAAGGAATAATAGAAAACCTTGAAAAGCTCCATGCGGCTTTTGCATGGAACCCCGGCTACAGAGAATATTTTGCCGTTAAAGCCACACCCAATCCTTACCTTGTAAAGCTTCTCACAGACAGAGGCTGCGGCGTTGACTGCTCCTCCTATACAGAGCTTATGATAGCGGAATCCTTAGGTCTTTCCGGAGACAAGATAATGTTCTCCTCCAACGTAACTCCCGCCAAGGATTTCATTTACGCAAACGCCCTCAACGGCATTATAAACTTTGATGATATCACCCATATCGACTTTGCCGCAAAGCTCTTCAAGCTTCCCAAGAAAATGTCCTGCCGCTTTAATCCCGGCGGATACTTCGAAATAGCAAATCAGATCATGGACAATCCGGGTGATGCAAAATACGGCTTCACAAAGGATCAGATCATCGAAGGCTTCGAAAAGCTCATGAAATACGGCGTCGAAGAATTCGGCATCCACGCATTCCTTGCAAGCAACACAAAGACAAACGATTATTATCCCACTCTCGCCGCTCAGCTTTTCGAGCTTGCAGTCGAGCTCAAGGAAAAGACAGGCGCAAAGATATCCTTCGTAAACCTCTCCGGCGGTGTAGGTATTCCCTATAAGCCCGAGGAAAAGGAAAACGATATCATGGCAATAGGCGAAGGCGTAAGAGAAGCTTACGAAAGAATACTCGTTCCCGCAGGAATGGATGACGTTGCCATCTATACAGAGCTCGGCAGATTCATGCTTGCTCCCTACGGCGCTCTCGTAACAACCGCAATCCACGAAAAGAATACCTATAAGCATTATATAGGTCTCGATGCCTGCGCCGCAAACCTTATGCGCCCCGCTATGTATGATGCGTATCACCACATCACCGTTATGGGCAAGGAGGACGCTCCCTGCGATCACGTTTACAACGTAACGGGCGGTCTCTGCGAAAACAATGACCAGTTCGCAAAGGACAGAAGCCTTCCCAAGATAGATATCGGCGATATAGTCTATATCCACGATACGGGTGCTCACGGCTATTCCATGGGCTACAACTATAACGGAAAGCTCCGCTCAGCCGAGATCCTTTATACAAAGGAAGAGAACTTCAAGCTCATCCGCCGTGCGGAAACTCCCGCCGACTACTTCAGCACCTTCGATTTCTCCGACGATTTCAAGGACCTTGCAAAAAAGTAATAATGTAAAATAATTTTACCTCAGAGTATTTACACGCTCTGAGGTTTCTTTTTTAGCTTGATTAAAACAATTCTCCTCCATAAATCAAAATCACGTCGTATCCGCTTCCATCTCTCTCCCCTTTTTTCTCTTTTCACGAACATTTTTCTGAATATTTTTCTTTCCATGGGAAACAATAGCTTTGTAAATAAAGGTTTATGAACCTATACCTACGAAAGCGAAAGGAGACAAAATGAACCGAGACGAAAAAGATACCTTTACGGACTGCGGCGAAGACAATACAAAAAACGATGTCATTCAAAATGATAACGAAGCGACAAAGCGTTTTTCCATCGTGAAAAAAGCCGAATCTTCTCACGAGAAAAACGATCCCGATGAGGGGGACAGCCTCGATGCTTTTGAAGACGAAGACGAGCTTTCCTTCAAAAAATTAAACGAGATACGAAAACAAAACCGATCCTATATGTCGGGCGGAGGCTCATACATAGCCCTTGCGCTGTGTATAATGGCTGTTATCTGCTTTGCAACCTACGGAGCGGTGCGTAACGTATTTGATATAGGCGCACCTCTCCCCGTAACGGACGATTTACCCGTATTTCCGTCACCCAAAACCGACGAATTACCCTCAACACAGGTAATATCTCCCGAAACAAGCGGAAATATCACGGAAGATATTCCCGTTATCGCCCCCTCCACAACGGAAACGACTCCCATGACGCAGGACCCCTCCGAGCAAAAGGGCGAAGAGCAGATCCCCTCGGTAAAGGATAACGAAGACGGCGGATCCTCGGAAAAGACAAATTCCGAGAATGACAACACAATTCCCGTTGTGGGGGAAAACACCGACAGGATCAAGTATATTTCACCCGTTAACGGAAATGTCATAAAGGATTTCTCGGGCGAGGAGCTTGTATTCTCCGTCACCATGAACGATTACCGCACCCATTCGGGCATTGATATCGCCTGCAGCGTGGGCGAAGCCGTAAAATGCTTCTCCGACGGTATCATAGTAAATATAGAAGAAACTCCCCTCATGGGCAATACCGTGACGATAGATCACGGCGACGGACTTATTTCCCGCTACAGCAACCTTTCCCACATTTACCCCGGCGGTATCGAGGTAGGCACAGAGGTCTCAATGGGAGATATTATCGGCGGCGTAGGTGAAAGCGCCCTTGTCGAATGCGGCGAAGAACCTCACCTTCATTTCGAGGTATCGAAAAACGGCACAGAGGTGAACCCTCTTTCGTTTTACGAGGATATGTAGAGGCGATCCACAAATCGCCCATTCACGAATCGCCCATTCACCGGCGTCCTCGACGGTCCGTTTACCGGCGATGGGCTTTGCAAAGGGGGCGTCACATTAAGCGACGCCCCCGCTAAAACAGCGGACGAAAATAGGGGACGGGAACCCGCTATTTAGGGCTTGGCTCACGTTAGTGAGACAGCCCCCTGCCGATAAAAAAAGAGAGCCGCGTCACTAAAGTGAGACAGCCCCTTTATCGGAGGATGAGTTATTCGTTTTTTGTGTCGGTGTGACCGTTACCGCACTTTGCGGAGCCGCAGCTCGTTTTGGCTTTGGCACCGCCGCAGCCTCCCGTTTTTGCGGAGGCGCATTGCTTGCAATAGGGGCAACCGATGCACTTTTCACCGCGTTTTTTTGCTTTATACAAATATCTGATTATAAGTCCCGCAATAACTAACGGGATGATTATGAGAATGATATTCTCCATGCACGTTTACTCCTTTTGTTTTATTGATATTTTAATATAATGAATTATTCTGCCTTGAGCTTTTTGTTGGTATTGATTATCATACCTATAACGATCGCCGCCATAACGGCTACTGCCGCAAGACCTGCTATTGCCGCGCCGACATTCAGAGAAGCGGGAGCAGAGATAAGTGTACCGATAGTGTAGATGAAATATGAGACTGCATAGCCTATGCCGAGCTGGAAGGCGATGCCGCCCCAAAGCCATTTTGCGCTCTTCATTTCGGCATTCATAGCGCCGATAGCCGCAAAGCAGGGGGGAGTGTAAAGATTGAACATAAGATATGCGAGAGCAGCGGCTTTTGTAATAGCCATGATTCCCGCAACCTCTGTGCCCGCACCTTCAAGAAGGGCAAGCTCTTCGGTGTCGATGAGGTTTTCAAGTCCTACGAAGCAGACCGCCAATGTACCGACCACGTTTTCCTTTGCGATGAAGCCTGTTATTGCCGCCGCCGCAAGCTGCCATGAAAGCACGCCTACGATGGGAACGAGAAGGTAAGCAAAGGGAGAAGCGATGGAAGCGAGGATGGAGCTGTCTGCGGATTCCGCTATTTCAAAGCTCCATGTGAAGCTCTGCATGAGCTGTACTGCCATGTTGCAAAGAAGGATGATCGTTGCCGCCTTTACGATGTAAGCCCATCCGCGGCTGCACATTGATTTGAACGCACCCCAAAAGGAAGGTATCTTGTATTCGGGGAGCTCTATGATGAAATAAGATTTTTTTGCTCTGTATCCCGTAATGAGATTTATGAGAAGAGCGCCTACAAAGATGAGGGCGATTCCCGCAAAGTACATGAGGGCGCTTACCCACCATGCGTTTTCGAAGAATGCTCCCGCAAAGAGAGAAATAACGGGGATCTTGGCACCGCAGGGCATAAAGGGGGCGAGCATTGCCGTTGCTCTGCGCTCACGTTCGCTGCGGATCGTACGGCTTGCCATGATACCGGGAACAGCACAGCCTATTGTAATGACGAAGGGAATGACCGATCTGCCCGAAAGGCCGACCTTTTTGAAAATGGGGTCGAGTACGACTGCAACGCGGGACATATAACCGCAGTCCTCAAGGAGGGCTATGAGGAAATACATCACCATAACGAGAGGCAGGAAGCCTACAACGGCAATAACACCGCCTATAATACCGTCAACCAAGATCGCTGACAAAAGTGGATGCGCATTTTCGAAAAATCCCGCTACCCAGCCCTGGAAGCCTTCGAGAAGCGTTACGAGTCCGGGGATCGCTGTTCCGTCTTCGAATTCGTAGCCTTCGGCTATCCATGCGCCGAGAGTGGATTGCGATATGTAGAATACAAGGAACATTACTGCGGCGAAGATCGGAATACCGAGCCATTTGTTTGTCAGTATCTCGTCTATCTTATCACCGATGTTTCTGTCCTTTGTGAGAACCTTACGGTTTTCGACTTCTTTTACTATGGTATTAACAAATTCAAAACGCTTTCTGTCTTCGGCTTCAACGGCTGCTCTGTCGAAAAGATCTATATCTCCCTGTGTATAAGGTGCTTTCTGATCCTTTCCGCATTGAGCGGCGGCAGCTTCGACAAGTGCCTTCAAGCCTTCGGAGGAGGTGGAAACTGTCTTGACAACGGGACATCCGAGCTTTTTGGAAAGAGCATCCGCGTCGATCTTGTTTCCTTTCTTTTGGTTAAGGTCGCTTTTGTTGAGAGCAACTACAACGGGTATTCCCAATTCCAGAAGCTGTGTTGTGAAGAAAAGGCTTCTACTGAGATTTTCGGCGTCCACGATATTGATGATAGCATCGGGGTTTTCGTTCTTTACGTATGAGCTCGTTATGCTTTCCTCGCTTGTAAAGGGGGACATTGAATAAGCACCGGGGAGGTCAACGGCGATAAGCTGATCCTTACTCCAATATGATTTCTTTACGGGGCTTTCCTTTTTGTCGACTGTAACTCCTGCCCAGTTGCCGACTTTTTCGTTACTGCCCGTAAGGGCATTGTACATTGTGGTCTTTCCCGAGTTGGGATTACCTGCCAAAGCGATTCTCATGGGATCGTTCTCCTTGTTTTGAATTTTGTATTGTCTGTGAATTAGTTAGCATATGCTAACCGAGAAGCAAAAAAGAGCAGCCTGCCAAATAAGTGCATTTTTGCAGATATGCGGTAACAGGATCAAACTATTACCGCTTCGGCAAGCTGATTATCGATGTTATATCTGCCGTCCTTGATAGCAACGATGCATCCGCTCTTCATACGGCGCACTACGGTGATCTTTTCTCCGCTGTAGCAGCCTAATGAAAAAAGAAACGCATTGAGCTCTTCATCATCGGTCTCGATATTTTTGATAATAAACTCCTGTCCTTCCGGTGCTTCTTTTAAATTCATCATGAAATCCTTTTGTTAGTCTGTCTTTTCCCGAAACCGTGTTGCGGGATGTTGGTTAGCCTTTGCTAACCGTTTAATATTATACTCATATTTTTTAAATTGTCAAGGGGTTTGTGTGATTTTCATCAAGTTTGTATAAATGTACAAAATGGTTAGCTTTCGCTAACTCCCACGATAGAATATTGCACAAAACGGTTAGCTTGCGCTAACGAATACCATCTTGAAAAACATTGTGATGTGTGTTATAATATAACAACAGTAATGAAAAGAGAGGTAATTTATGGCACTGCTTGAATCGGGACAGATGTATCTTGAAACTATATATATATTACAGCAAAAGAATACAAATATACGTTCAATAGATGTTTGTGCATATCTCGGATATTCCAAGCCATCCGTGAGCCGTGCCGTGGGTATACTTAAAAAGGACGGTTATATTTCCGTGGATGAGGATGGGTTTATTCTCTTGACTCCTTCCGGCACAGAGGTTGCCGAAAAGCTTTACGAGCGTCATACGGTCCTTACGAATATGCTCGTTTCTCTCGGTGTGGACAATGAGACCGCAGCGGAGGATGCGTGCCGTATAGAGCATGTTATCAGCGACAAGACATTTGAGGCGGTAAAGAAGCATTACAATATATACAAAAAGTAATAAAACATATCAAACGAAGGGGCTGTTACATTGAAAATGTGGCAGCCTTTTGTTTTTTCTCCCCCCCGCAAAGGCTCAAAAAAACCGGCAAGGAGTTTTACTTCCTTGCCGGGATCTTTATATCATTATGTTCGTTCGGATGCGATTATGCGAGGTTGCTTTCGAAGGATGTAACGTATTCTTCGAGAACTGTGTTCCATGTAGCTTCCTTAGCGGAGTAATCGGATGCGAATGTGTTAGACTTGTTGTCTATCATCTTGGGGTAAATAGCGAACATATCAGCAGACATAAGAACCATACCGAGGTCATAGTCAGCTGTGTCGAATATGAGGTCGAGGTATTCGCCGGACTCTTCGTCTCTTGCAACAAGACCCTGAAGAACTCTGTCATAGTATGCGGGACGAACTGTTGTTCTTCCGTAGTAGGAGAGAGCTTCGATTACAGCACCGTTAGCTTCGAAATCTTCAGCTGTAGCGGGGATGCAAACAACGGGAGTAGCTGCGGAGAAGGAGTGTGCATAGTTTTCCTGCTCGCTGTCGAGCTTGGGATAAGGAACTATACCGAATTCGATCTCGCTCTGACGGCATTCGATGATTCTGGAAACTGTTGTCTGACGGAACATAAGTCTGCCTTCCATGAACATGTTGTTACCGTACTGCCATCTGGATATACCGTTGGGCATACCTGACATGTTTTCAACGAGACACATTGTTGTGTCGTCTGCGTACATTTCGAGAACCTTTTCAACTGCACTTGCGTTTCTTGTGGAGTTGAGGCTGAGGATGGGGTAGTCCTTGTCGTCCTTTGTAACGATCTGAACACCTGCGGATGTAAGCTGACCGGGCATAGATGTCTTAGCCGCGGAGTAGCCGTAACGGTCGTTAACTATATCAAGCTTACCGTCACCGTTGAGGTCCTTGGAGAAGCCCTTGCAAAGAGCGTAGAAGTTGTCTATTGTCCACTCGTTGTTGTCTATGTATTCATAGGGGCTTGTAAGCTGTTCTTCTTCGATCATTTCCTTGTTGAAGGAAACAGCAGCGATACCGTCGTTATCAACTGTGGAGAAGTCGCCGAGGATGTAGTAAAGTCTGTTAGCTATGGAAAGCTGCTTTACCGCATTCTGTGTATACCAAGGATTGGTAAGATCGATGGAATTAACTGTATTGAGGTCTACAAAGTAACCCTGCTGTGCAAGAGCTGCAACAGTTGTGAGTTCGATGTGAACGAGGTCATAAGGGTTATCTCCGGAGTTCTGTGCGTTCTTAACGTCTGTTGCAACGCTGTTGGAGGGTGTAACAACATTTACAATGTTAACGTCGTAAAGATTCTTGATCTGGTTCAATCTTTCGAAGTTAGCGTCGTTTACAGGCTCTTCCGTAAGCTCTGTTGCGGAAAAGTCGTGGAACTGTGCCCAGGATCCTGCTGTGGAAACGGGAACGAGTATTGTGAAGTCCTCACCGCCGAAGCTGAGATCCTTCACGGGCTGGAAGTTGCCTTCCTCTGTGGATTCTGCTGTTGCTGTGCCTGTGCCTGCCTGTGTACCTGTAGCAGCATTTCCGCCTGTCTGAGAAACGGGAGCGCTGTCACATGCTACAAAAAGGAAGCAGAGAGCGAGAAGCAAGCAAAGAACTTTTGCTGTGTTTTTCATTTCAAAAAACCATGCCTTTCGTTTAAATAGATATCGGGTTTTTACCCTTTTAATTAGGTCTGCCTGTTATTATACAACTAACGATGAACTTTGTCAATGATTTTTCAAGTATTTTATGTATTATCAAAGTACTTTTTATTACATTTTATTATATTGAAAGACTGCATTTCAATTCATGTAACGCCCTCCCGCAGATGCAAGCATCTGCGGAGGAATTGTTTTTAACTTTTTCAACTCTGAGCCTCTCCCCGCGGGAGGAGATGAGAGGGCAAACCGAAGGCTCCTCAAAATGTCGATTCAAGTGCAGCACCTTGTTTCCATACCCCCAATATATCAAACAAGGCACCGCAAATGCGGTGCCCTGCCTTATTTTCGCCTTACGGCTATTTAATTAAAGATCGCTTTCGAATGCGTCTACAAAGTCCTGAAGCTTCTGCTTGAACGCTTCTTCCTTGGTTGCCCAGTCAGATGCGAATGTGTTGGACTTGTTTGTTACAAGATTACCGAAGAGGTTGAGCATGTTGGAAGCATCGAGAACATATCCGAGGTCATAGTCAGCTGTATCGAATATGAGGTCGAGATATTCCTGAGATTCTTCGTCTCTTGCAACGAGACCCATAAGAACTCTGTCGTAGTATGCGGGACGGAGAATTGTTCTGCCATAGTAGGAGAGAGCTTCGATCACAGCGCCGTTAGCTTCGGGATCTTCAGCTGTCTTGGGGATACATACAACGGGAGTTGCGGAGGAGAATGTATGAGCGTAGTTTTCCTGATCGCTGTCAAGCTTGGGATAAGGAATAACGCCGAATTCGATCTCACTCTGACGAGTCTGGATGATTCTGAACAAGGATGTCTGGCGGAACATAAGTCTGCCTTCCATGAACATGTTGTTACCGTATGCCCAGCTGGAAACGCCGCCGGGGATACCGGTCATGTTTTCAACGTGCATAACTGTTGTATCGTCTACGTACATTTCGTAAACCTTAGCAACCGCGTCAATGTTTCTTGTGCTGCTGAGAACTGCTATAGGATAGTCGTTTTCGTCCTTGCTTACTACCTGAACGCCGCAGGAAACGAGCTGACCTGCCATAGAGGACTTAGCTGTGAGGTAACCGAAGCGGTCGTTAGCAACGTCGAGCTTACCGTCACCGTTGAGGTCATTGGAGAAGCCCTTGCAGAGAGAATAGAAGTTGTCTATTGTCCACTCGTTGTTGTCTATGTATTCATAGGGGCTTGTAAGCTGTCCTTCTTCGATCATTTCCTTGTTGAAGCACATAGCGGCGATACCATCGTTATCAACTGTGGAGAAGTCGCCGAGTGTGTAGTAAAGCTTGTTAGCTATGGAAAGCTGCTTTACGGCACTCTGAGTGTACCAGGGGTTTGTAAGATCCATAGACTCAATAGTGTTGAGGTCTACGAAGTAACCCTTCTGTGCGAGAGCGGGAACTACTGTGAGTTCGATGTGAACAAGACCGTAGGGGTTGTTACCTGCGTTGTGCGCATTTGTAACGTCTGTAGCCATGTTCTTGGAAGGTGTTTCAACACTGTAGATGTTAACGTTGTAAAGCTCCTTCATCTTCTGAAGTCTTTCGTAGTTAGCATCGTTTACGGGGTCTTCGTTAAGCTCTGTTGCAGTAAAGTCAAAGAACTGAGCCCATCCGCCGGGAGCGGAAACGGGAACGAGGATAACAAAGTCTTCTCCGCCGAAGCCAAGTCCTTCAACGGGAACAAAGTTACCTTCTTCTGTGGGTTCTTCTGTTGTAGCAACTGTGCCTGCCTGTGTGCCTGTAGCGGCATTTGTTCCCGGGTTTGTAGCGGGAGCCTGATCACATGCAACGAAAAGGAAGCAGCAAACGAGAAGAACACAAAGGATTCTTGCTGTAAGTTTCATATTTCCTCCTGAATTTTTCGGCTTTTCAGCCGAAGCAAAAAATAAATTTTTCGCACGTTTGTTCATTTTGTGCATTTTGTACCTCATATTATATACCAAAACCCGCCTCATGTCAATGGTTTAATAATATTTTTCATAAACTTTTTGCTTATTTGTTAACAGATTGTACATATTTCGGTTTTTCCACTTGATACTTGGGAAGAAATACTGTATAATAAGGGAACGGAAATTTAATGTAGAGGCGTCACAGCTTTGCCGTGACGGAGAGGGCAAACGATGCCCTCTCAGCAACAATACGTAGCGGATGCCAAGGTGAAAAGAACAATCCCCCAGTCAGCTACGCTGACAGCCCCGCAGATGCTTGCATCTGCATACAAAGGGGCTTTGGTTTGTGCTAATTTCTATTGAATCATGTTGACTTGAAGGTATATATAACCCTAATTTGTCAATTGACAATTCCTCAGTCACCTTCGGTGACAGCTCCGCAGTTGCAACGCAACTGCCTTACACCTAAAGGAGCCTTTGGTTTGTGCGGATTTTTATTGAAATGCGTAAACTTTAAGTCAATTATAACCCTAATTTATCAAATTTAACTTGAAGTTAGATCTACAAGCCTCCTTTGTGTAAAAGGAGGTGGCACGGCGAAGCCGTGACGGAGGAATTGTTCTTAACGCAAAACAACTTACTCCTTTAAGTGTAAATCAGAAACGCAAGCGTTTCTGCGGAGCTTGGTAGATGCAAGCATCTGCGGAGGAATTGTTATTTGACAACTTATAACTATATCTGACTTCAAGTATACGTAATTCAACAAAAATTCGCACAAACCATGGCTCCCCTTGCAGGGACGAGCATGCAGTAAACTGCTGAAGGGTGTACAACTTAAAGTAACACTCTATACGCCCCTGAAAGGGGAGGCTTGAAAATTCTTTTGCGTTAAGTACCCCCAACCCCGTATCACCTCCGAAAGGAATAAATATAATGAAACTCAATTACAAAAAGACGATACCCGTCGGATTCGCATTTTTCCTGATCCTTGCCTTCTGGCAGGCATACGACACGCTTGTGCCGAAGCTTTTGACGGACAAGTTCGGAATGAATCAATTCTACTCCGGCATCATCATGGCGCTGGACAATGTTCTTGCCGTATTCCTCCTGCCCTTCTTCGGCTCTCTTTCCGATAACTGCAAAAGCAAAAGCGGCAGAAGAACACCATTTATCATGGTTGGAACGATACTTGCCGCTGTAATATTCATCGCCCTCTCCTTTACCGATAACATTCAGCTCTCCTACCTTTCCGATATAACAAAGGTTCCCGGAGACACCGTCAGCGAAGAAAGGACCCTCGGCTTTGAAAAGCTCTACGATCACGATCCCGTAATAAGAATTACCGGCGAAGACGGTGCGACCGCCGACAAAAAGCTTTCCGAGCTTTACACAAAAGGCGAATTCTTATCACTTTCCGTATCCGAAATGACGGAAGCGGAAACAGAGATAGTCACAAAAGCCCGTCAGGCTTACGCATGGAACGCAACCATGGAAAATCCCGTAACTCTTATCTTCTTCATCATTCTCCTCCTCTGTGTTCTTTTATCCATGTCGGTCTTCCGCTCCCCTGCGGTGGCTCTCATGCCCGACGTCACTCCCAAGCCTCTCCGCTCCAAGGGTAACGCCGTTATCAACCTCATGGGAAGCACGGGCGGTATTCTTATTCTCGTTGCGGGAATAATCTTCAAAACGGGAAGCCCCGAAAATGCTCTTACAAGCTTTATGCCCTTATTCATTTTCGCATCCCTTCTCATGATAGCCGCGCTTATCATATTCCGCCTCACCGTAAAGGAAAAAAAGTGGGCGCAGGAATGTATCGAAGAATCACGTACATACGGCATCGACAACGATGAGGATGACGAAAAGAAGCTTTCGGGCAACAGAAAGCTTTCAAAAAGCGAATTTTTCTCCCTTATATTCCTTCTCGGCTCCGTTGCCCTCTGGTATATGGGATACAACGCCGTAACAAGCAAATACGCCGTATATGCAGGCGAGGTATTGGGACTCGATTACAATCTCACTCTCATCGTAGCACAAGGCGCGGCAATAATAGCCTTCGTTCCCGTAGGTATCATTTCCTCCAAATTGGGAAGAAAGAAAGCGATCCTTTTCGGATGCGCTCTTCTGTCAGCAGTATTCTTCGCCGCTTCATTCATGGGCGCCGGCAGTAATATCTGGGTAATGAATATTCTCTTTGCCTGTGCCGGAATCGCATGGGCAACCATAAACGTAAACAGCTATCCCATGGTAGTTGAGCTTGCAGGCGGAAGCGACGTAGGCAAATACACGGGCTACTATTATACCGCAAGCATGTCCGCTCAGATAATCACTCCCATATTCAGCGGTGCATTCCTTACTTACATCGGTATGAACACTCTCTTCCCCTACGCCGCAATATTCGTAGCATTCTCATTTGTTACGATGCTCTTTGTAAAGCACGGAGATTCAAGGAGCAATTAACAATGATACTTATTCCCATATTAGGTTTAATTATATTTCTCTACATTTTCTGCATTTTTCCCGGCTTCAAAGGTTCCCGCAAAATAAAAAATTCGGTTTTCGATACGGATTACGCCCACCGCGGCTTGTGGAATGAAAATTCAGAAAAGGGTATTCCCGAAAATTCCCTCGCCGCATTCCGTAACGCCTGCGAAAAGGGATACGGCATCGAGCTTGACATTCAGCTTTCCAAGGACGGAGAGGTGATAGTCTTCCACGATTACACACTTGAACGCATGACGGGTGTCGGCAGAAAGATCTCCGAATGTACATATGAGGAGCTTTCATCAATGACACTTTGCAACGGCAGAGAAAGGATCCCATCACTTCAAGAGGTACTTGAAGCGGTAAACGGACAAGTCCCTCTTCTCATTGAATTAAAGGGCGAAAGCATGAACTCGGAGCTTTGCAACAAGGCAGAAGAAATATTGAAGGATTACAAGGGCGCATATTGCGTGGAATCCTTCAATCCCATCCTTCTCGCACGCTACCGTAAGATAAGGCCCGATATATTCAGAGGCCAGCTTCTCACCGATTCCTTCAGAAAAAAAAGAGCTTTCCTTTATCTTATTATAGACAATATGCTTCTCAATTTTCTGTCCCGCCCCGATTTTGTGGCGTTTGACAAGGAGATAATAAGTTCCTTCCCCGTAAATCTTACGACAAAGCTTTTCGGTGTAAAAAGATTTATGTGGACGATCAAAACGAAAGAAGAACGGGACCTTGCCCGCTCTTCTGATGCAAACGCAATATTTGAGGAAAGAGAATAAAGGACAGTCGGGATATCTATCCCGCTTCTAATCCCTTGTTACATTCCTTATCCATCTGTTAGTCCGCAGACGGAAAAAGGCAATAAACACCTTCACGATCTGATCGCAACGTGTGAAGAAATACACAACGGGTGCGGGAGTCCTCCAGACAAATGCCGCAAGAAACGACATGGGAATGACTATCATATATCCACAGACAAGATTTGTCTTCAATACGAATTTCACATCCCCCGAGCCTCGGTTAATGCCCTGGAAGCATCCTGCGGCATATCCGGTTCCCCAGATGGTCAGCGCACCGAAGAACATGAACTGCTGTGCCATTTCCTTGACCTCGTCGGATACATTGTAAAATTCCACCGCTATGGGACGGATAAAGAATGTAAACAATGCCGCAACTATGCCAAACATAAAGAATAAAGCCTGTATCGTTTTGGCATACGCCCTTGTTTTGTCATATTCCTTCGCGCCTATGCTCTTACCGATAAGCACACCCGAGGCGGAAGCCATACCCCATACGAACATCATGGCAAGCTGAAGCACCACATCGGATATACTGTTTGCCGCCACGGCAACGGTATCGAGACGTCCTATTATTATCTGCTTAACAAGATTCACAACGCCCCACATAACATCTGCAAGAACAAGAGGTGTACCGTATCTCAGATAATCACGCCACATCTCTCCCGAAGCCTTTAACAGATCGGAAATGCGTAAGTTCAGCTTTTTATCTATGAACTTAACGTAGCAAAGCACCACTATAAGCTCCACGGCACGGGTAAATACGGTAGCGACGGCGGCACCCAATACGCCCAGAGCGGGAAAACCGAATTTACCGAAGATCAGAACGTAATTTGCCCCTATATTTACAAACAAAGAAACAGTGGAAACGACAAGAGATACCTTCACCACCTCCACATTGCGGAGCATTACTATCATATTCTCACTTACCGCATAAAGAAGATAGGAAAAAGCCACGGCACGAACATATGGCGCTCCCACCTTTATAAGTACCTCTTTATCCGTAACTATACTCATTACCGCCTCGGGGAAAAAGAATGCACCGATAAAAAACAATACAGAAACGGTAACACTCGCCTGAAAGCCTATGGCAAATATATTCTTTATACGTGCCATATCCTTTTTGCCCCAATATTGGGATATCATCACCGCCGTACCTGCGGAAATACCCTTTATAAATACCATCATGAATACGCTGATCTGGTTGCCCTGCGATACCGCTCCGAGAGCCTCCTCACCGAGAGAGCCCACCATGACCGTATCCATCATGTTTACCGCAAAGGATATAAGCTGCTGCAGCGCCGCGGGAAGCGCAATAAACAGCAGCGATCTGTAAAACTGCTTTTCACGTACAAATATCATTTTATTTTTCCTCTGAACTATTCTGACTCTGTCTATTATATATCCTTTGCGCCCTAAAGTCAACCGTATTGTTTATTTAGTCTTATTTTCTTATTTACAAATCATATTCGAAGTGCTATACTAATAACGAATAATTGAATGACAGAAAGGACTGTGTAAAAGAATGAAGGTATGTATTATACAACCGGCTTACTCAACCGACTATTCAAGATCATCATTTTACTTCGAAGAACAATTAAAGCTTATAGACAGGTGCGATGATACGATGGATATCATCGTTCTACCCGAATCCTGCGATGTACCCTGCCTTGCAAAGACGAGGGAAGAGGGTGAGGCTTCATCAAAGAAATTCAACAAGATCATCCTTGATAAAGCAAAGGAAACTGCAAAGCGCTGTAACGCCATCGTATTTGTCAACGCCCGTTCCTATAAGGAAAGCGATTCGGGAAGAAATACCACCTACGCCATCAACAGACAGGGCGAGGTCGTCGGAAAGTATTTCAAACAGCATCTTACTCCCGGAGAGGTCACCAAATCACGCCTTGACAGCGATTATACATTCGAGCACTCCGAGCCTTCCGTAATAGAGATAGAAGGCATCCGTTTTTCATTTCTCACCTGCTATGATTTTTACTTTTACGAAGCCTTCGCAAATATCGCACGCCAAAACGTGGATATAATCATCGGATGCTCCCATCAGAGAAGCGATACCCATTCGGCTCTTGAGATAATCACACGCAATCTTGCGTACAACACAAACGCTTACGTAATACGCTCCTCCGTTTCAATGGACGAAAGCTCCGATATCGGCGGTGCATCGATGATAGTTGCACCCAACGGCGACGTTCTGGCAAACCTTTACAGCAAGGTGGGAACAGCCACGGCTGAGATCGACCCTCATCAAAAGTATTACAAGCCCGCAGGCTTCGGAAATCCCCCTTCGGCTCATTACGAATATATTGAAAAAGGACGCCGCCCTTGGAAATACCGCCCCGCAGGCAGTGCCGTTGTGCGCCATGACGACATTATGCCCTATCCGAGAACCTGCGCTCACCGAGGCTTCAACACCATCGCTCCCGAAAACAGCCTTCCCGCTTTCGGAGCCGCCGTTGCAATGGGTGCCGAGGAGATCGAATTCGATCTTTGGTTCACAAAGGACGGCGAGGTGGTATCTATCCATGACCACACCCTTGAAAGAGTTTCAAACGGCAAGGGAAACGTATGGGACTACACTCTCGATGAGCTTCGCACCCTTGACTTCGGAGCAAAGCACGGTGCGGAATTTTCGGGAATGACCATCCCCACCTTTGAGGATATCCTCAAAAAATTCGCATGCCATTGCATAATGAACATTCACCTTAAAACTGCAGGCGACAAGCCCGAATACCTTGGCAAGGTGGTAAGTCTTATTAAGAAATACGACTGCGAAAAATACGTATACTTTATGAGCGGCGATGACAAGCTTCTTGAACGTCTTCAGAGAGAATATCCCGATATCAGCCGATGCTGCGGCGCGGGAAGCGGAAAATGGGAGATAGTGGAGCGTGCCATCAGATACGGATGTAAAAAGGTTCAGCTCTTCAAGCCGTATTTCAATCAAGAAATGATCGACAAGGCTCACGAAAACGGTATCATATGCAATGTCTTCTGGTCGGATGATCCCGAGGAAACACAGAAATTCCTCGATATGGGAATAGATGTCATATTGACAAATGATTACAACAGAGTTTCCCAAGTTGTAAATAAGAAGAGGAAGTATATAACGTATTGAATATACACCCTTCGGCAACAAATACTATGGGCGGTTCACGAATCGTCCGTTCCGGCATCCCCGACGGTCTGTTTACTTGAAGTTAGCACTCATAAGGCTCGTCAGATTGTCAAGCCAAGTGCAACACTTTTTTCAAAAAATCATTGGGAGACAAAAACCCAAGGCATTTACGAGGACGATTATTGATCAAAGAAACAACAGCGTCCAACTGTTCCTGCGT
>SVTV01000001.1 GCA_015063605.1 Oscillospiraceae bacterium | reverse complement strand
TTTACTTTTCGTCTTGTTTTTAACTCCTTTTTCTTCGTTTTTCCTGTTTTCCCATACTAACTTCCACTGATTTCCCACACTAAATTCCTCACCTTTCCTACTGTGGAATTTACTTTGGGAATTCACGAAACAAAAAAAATTGAGGTTTATGTATTTTTTCATATGTATGCGCTTTTTTAGTGTCAGCGGAAATTCTTGTTGTTGCGGATTGAAAAGGTTGTTTTTTTGTATAGGACAATTCCTCAGTCATGCATTCGCATGACAGCTCCTTTTACACAAAGGAGCCTTGGGTTTGTGCGTACATAGTGGTATAAATCCAAAATTTGCAATACCTTAAAATAATGTTGATGTGTTCGCACCTTTATGCCTCCTCTGTGTAAGGGGAGGTGGCACGGCAAAGCCGTGACGGAGGGATTGTTATATCACCCAAAAACAAAAAAACCGCAAAAAGGTACTGCATAAAATAATGGCAAGCCATGACACCAACAAAAGTATCATTTCCATAATTTTACACCTCCTTTTTGCGATGCAGGGTGTGACGTCCTCGGCACACCGATCAAAAATTCATATTAAAATTCGTAATCAATCGTTTAGGGTGAACCGATATTATCTATGTGTTGTGATTTGAATACTATTATTCAAATCCTTGTTTACGTTTTTATTATATAATAGTTTTATGCATTTGTCAAGAAGCTTTTTAAAAAAATCTCACCTTCCCGCATGGGGGCAGAGGAAATTATTTTTATACTCATGATCGAGCTTGAAAAGCCCCTGTGCGCGTCTTTCGGGCAGAGACAGATATATTCTGTAGCCTGCCCTGGATTCCGAGGAGGTGGGGCACATCCCCGCCTTCTCAAGCACCGTCATAAGCTTTGCAAAGCGCACCGTATCAAATACATCCATAATAAATTTGAATTCCGTACCGTAAAGCTTATGAAGAGGCACATGGAACACAAGCCTTCCGCAGTCAATGATCTTTCCGCCTCTGTCGGGCTCGTTTTTTCGAAGAACGGCTCCGCTGTATCTTACGTAATTGAGCAATACGCACTCCTTGTTCTCCTCCGTCAAGCCCCGCTGCGCGCTTAGAGCGCATTTTTCGCATGAGGTCGGACATATCCCGTTTTCTATCACCGCTCCGCGCTTTGCATAGCAATGCTCGCCGTCACCGTGATCGGGATAGAACATGCCGAAATTCGGCACCAGCACACCGAATTTACATTCGCAAAAATCGGCATAGTGAACGTCGAATATCTCGCTTTCAATAGTGGCGATTATGGTCTCGACTCTTTCCGACACTCTTCTGTTGAATGTTCGGGAATCAAGAAATGTGTTTTCCTCGGTGAACATCTCGGAATAAAGAGACTCACCCGAAAGAGCATTCAACAGATCGTTCATATCGTGATATGCGGGCATATACTTTCTAAGATGAGCATCCTTATACGCATCGTTGACGGAGTCCGCTCCTCTGTTTTCGTGAGCAAGAAGATGCTCGGGATCCCAGATCTTTATCGGTATATTTCTTCCGGAGAGAAAGCCTATTTCATAATTTACCCATGCGGAAGCAAGAGAGGCTCTTGTAATGATTATCACAGCCGCATAGCAATCGAGAGTATCCTCTATCTTCATTTGAAATTCATCTCCGCCCGAGAGAAAATCCCTGTCGCAGAGAGGATGCATATTCTTTTTTATCATCGCATCCCGAAGCGGGAAAAGATACTTTTCGTTATCATCCGCGGCATGAGAAATAAAAATTCCGTAGAACTTCTTTTCGCTTTCCTCAAGCCGTCTTGTAGTAAAATCAAAATCCCCCTCCTGGCGGGTCCTGAGCTCCAACATAAGCTTTCCTTTCTTATTGCGGATAAATATAATCCGTATACTCTCCTATTTCCGCACTCGGATCGGGCTTTATATCCTTATCGCTGTTTTTAAGCCCCACGGAAAAATATAATCTTTTGCTTTTTTTATCTATGTATGTCTCATCGGGATATATGCCGTACCAATAATCTGGCTCCTCCGGCAGATCTCCCTCATAATCCATGGGTTCCAGCCCCGTGAAATCTCCCTCAAGCAATGCAAGAAGGAAATAGGCGGGACAATCGGAATCACGGCAGTCCACGAAGCACTTGAAGCAGGTACCCAATATATTATGGACGGGAACGGAGAATTCCATGGTCAGCTCCGCATGTATACCCGTCTCCTCCCTTTCCTCCTCGGTCTTAAGAGAGTATATGTTTTTCGCACCTTCGACCTTGGGATAGTCATCGACGCTGGCGCCGATCTCCGTACGGTACGGCTCCATCTGAGGAATGAGCAGCTCCTCCGCTCCGAAGCTTACCACACGGCATCCGCATATAAGATTATCGACTATATACGCATCAAATGCGCTGTCGGTTATGCGCCTTGAGGAACACTCACGGTAAAACTGCTTTGCATTCTGAAAAGCGGTCTCATATATTTTGAATTTCAATTCAAAGCAGCGGTATTTTATACGCCTCGAGGCATAAAGATTTATATCATGATCCTTGTAATACTTGGTGCACATAAGCTTTCCGGAAAACTTTTTCCCGACAGTGCTCTCAAGCTCCTTCACGGAGTAAAGAACATCGGCTCCCTGCAAAGGCGTGCCTTCAAGGCTTATGCTTTTATCGGAAAGACAGACGGGCACCACCGCATCGTAAAAGCGTGACTTCATATATCCCACGGTATGCCAGAAAACGCCTCTGTAAAAGGTATTGTCATCATGATCGGGAGCACTGTCGAGCGCTCCTCCATTATCTGCTTTTTTCTTTCTTTCGAATGCCTTGTTCAGAACGGCTATAAGACATGAGCAGTTTTTCATCATGCTTCTCACATCCTCCGAAAAATCTCTTTGACCGATGATGCTTTTTCCGATCTCGCGGCACACATAAACATATCCCATGGTATCAAGAACCTTAATCAGCTCCGCCACTTCCTCACGATCTTCCTTAAGATACATGATCACGATATTTCCGCAGCGATCCATTATATCAAAATCGGTATTGAATCGAAATTCCATTTACAAAAGCACCTTTCAAAATAATAAATGTATCCGCAGAGGGATACACGTCCGTATACTTAAATCATATGATACCACATATCGATTTTTTTGTCAAGGATTTCAAGGAAAAAGCTTCGGATGCTCTGTCTTAAAATTCCGATAAAAAGAGCGTGCTCTTCACAAAGATTTCAGTCTCGGTTATTGTTTGGACATAAATTTATTGTATAATATAGGAAGAGAAGTCAAAACTCGTATCAATGATATGCTTCGGGGATCACACCCCATCAAATAAAAATATCGAAAGGAAATCATCATGTACATCAAAAAAATTGCTGCAGTATTATTATGCATAGGCTTTCTTTTCAGCGCAAGCTCATGCTCACTCATAATAGAAAAGCTCATCACCCTGCCGAGCCATACCGAGGAAACGCTTTCTCAAAGCACATCCGTTTCGGACACAACGGAGCCCTCGACACAGGCGGGTGTCATACTCGACCCCATAGCATCATCAAAGGATCTGAGCGATATAATCGATATTGAAGAAAGCCGTCCCGCAAAGCGTGACGGGATCGCCGATGTTGTGGAAAAGATACAAGGCCCCGTTGTAGCCATAAACGTATACGGAACAGCAAGGGATTATTTCAACAGAGAATACCCCACCGAGGGTGCGGGAAGCGGTGTGATAATCTCCAAGGACGGATACATCGTTACAAATAACCACGTTATCACCGGCGGAGATACCATCACGGTATTCCTTCACGACGGACGTGATTATCAGGCTGAAGTAATCGGAAGTGACGAAAAATCGGATCTTGCCGTTCTGAAAATAGATGCAGAAGGACTTACAAATGCAAAGATCGGTGAAAGCTCCACCCTGCGTGTCGGCGATTACGCCATCGCCGTGGGAAATCCTCTGGGAGAGCTTCAGGGAACGGTCTCCATGGGTATCATCAGCGCCCTTGACAGACTTGTAAACGTTGACGGAAACGATCTTGTTCTTCTTCAGACGGATGCGGCTGTCAACCCCGGAAACTCGGGAGGCGGTCTTTTCGATTCCAACGGCGACCTTATCGGCGTTGTAACGGCAAAGGAAGCCGCGGAAAATGTTGAAGGCTTGGGATTTGCCATTCCCATGGACATTGCGAAGCCCATAATCGCAGATCTTCTTTCCTTCGGATACGTAACGGGACGTCCCACCGTGGGAATCGAGACCATACTCATCTCCTCCCGCTACAGTGCTCTCTACAATAATGTAAGCAAGCTCGGCGTATACGTTTACAAGGTACACAGCGGAAGCCTTGCTGAGCAGGCAGGCTTAAAGCGTGCCGATTTCATCGATACGGTAGACGGCGTTGCGATAACGAGCGAAAACCAGTTCTGGTCTCTTATCGAGTCAAAAAAGGTCGGAGATGAGATCAAGATAGTGATCTTCCGTGAGGGTGTGGGAAATATGGATATCAACCTCACCATAGAAGAAGCTCACTGATAATAATTTCATAAAAGTAAACAAGACTTGTACTTTCGGTACTTCCGAAGGCACAAGTCTTATTTTTATTGTAATGTCACGCCTTCAAGAGTACACACTCAATCAAGCTTAACTCTGTTTTCTCCGTTCAATGCGGAGGCGAGGCTCTTCATGCTCTCACTGCGCAATGTAAAAGGCGGTTCGCCCTTTATGGAACGGTATCTTCTTTCCATAACAAACGGAGGTTCAAGCTTTACAAGCTCAAACTTTTCTTTGTTTTCAAGAAAGTCCGTCATGGCTTTCTCGCTCTTTTCTCTTATAAGCTTTCTTGCTCTTGCGGGAGAAAGATGGATAGCGCCGAGATTTCTTACCTCGTACTGCTCATTGGTGCATTCGTCGCCTTTTCCGGGAGTGACGCCCTCCTTAACTGCTGCTGTATGCACCCAGGGAGTAAGCTCCTTAACCTCAATTTCAAGTGCTTTTTCACCCGAAGCAAATATCATGGGGAAGCCGTACTGACTCATAAGAAGAGCTTCTTCGCCGTATTCGCCCACTTCTATTCCGTTTATCTTCATGTAAAGAGTGTTCGGCATTCCTGTATGAGTAAGATGAGAATACTCTGTACCCGCTCTTGCGTGCTGACCTATTATTGCTCCGCAATCGAATCTTTCATCCTTTTCAAAGGGGAAAGGTCCGTACCAGCCTCTTGAATAGCTTGCTCTCTTATCGAGCATGGAAACGTCTATTCCGCCGTAGCCGTGACCGTCGACCACCAATATCTCTTCAACCTCTTCGCCCCTTTGCTCACAAGCGGCGCAGAAGCCGTTTATACAAGCATTTATTTCTTCGGTCAGAAGCTTTTTGCCCTCATCGTAATACTTGCCGTCCTTCTCTACCCAGTTTTTAAAATCAAGAACGCCGGCAACGCCTTCCATATCAGTCATTATGTAAATTCTCATTTTGATCTCCTTTTTATCTTTCAGCGAATGACTCTTCTGCCTTCGCCGTTCATCAAAGATACGATACTCGTCATGCTTTCGCCCGTTATCCTGTAAGGCAATGCTCCTCCGAAGGCACGAACCTTCATTTCGGATACATATGGAGGCGAAAGGCTGATAAGCTTGAATTTCTCTTTATCCGCCGTAAAGTCACGAAGCGCCGCTTCGCTTTTTTCTCTTATGAGCTTTCTTGCTCTTTGAGGAGAAAGATGGATAGCCGAAAGATTTCTCCGTCTGTATTCCTCACCGGTGCATTCATCGCCCCGTCCCGGAGTCACGCCCTCTTTTACCACTGCGGTGTGCACCCAAGGTGTAAGCTTCTCCACCTCTTCGGCAAACGCTTTTTCGCCCGAAGCAAATATAACGGGAACTCCCAGCTCGCTTCCTATAAGAGCCATTTCACCGTATTCGCCTACCTCAATACCGTTTATCGAAAAATACAAGGTGCGTGTATTTTCTGTATGGGCAAGATGGGAAAAGGGAGTGCCTGCCATTGCGTGCTGTCCCACAAATGCCATACAGTCAAAATCCATATCGGAAAGACCGAAGGGACGTGCACCGTGCCATCCTCTCGAATAATACGCTCTCTTATCAAGTCTTGATACGTCTATTCCTCCGGGGCCGTGACCGTCACATACAAAGATCGTATCGGCACCTGCGGCACAGAAGCCGTCTATTGCCGCATTTACCTCCTCGGTGAGAAGCATTTTTGCTTCCTCGTGATATTTTCCGTCTGCCTGCGCCCAATTTACAAAGTCGAGAACGCCCGCAGCACCTTCAATATCGGTCATTATATATACTTTCATATCGTATTATCACTTATTGAGAACATCGGCAACGCTTATATTGCTTTCCTTCTTAACGTATATATCCTTTCCGTCATCCGTTCGAAACCATCTCTCATTGACGATGGGAGGATCGAGCTCGTACGCCTTGAAGGCTTCCTTATTTTCTATATACATTGTCATGGCTCTCTTTGCATCTTCATATATAAGCTCTCTTGCTCTTTCGGGGGAAAGATGTACCGCGCCGAGATTTCTCTTGCCGTAAGCCTCGGGGCCGCATTCGTCACCCTTTCCGGGGATAACGCCGTATTTTACCTCGGTAGTAACGGTCCAGGGAGTAAGAGCCGCCGCTTCCTTTGTGAAAGCTCTGTCGCCGGAGGCGTATATTACGGGAATGCCCAATTCACCTGCCGTGAGAACCGTATTACCGTATTCGCCGCATTCTATACCGTTGAATTTAGCACATTTATAAGAAAAGCTCTGAGTATGGGCAAGATGCGCATATTCCGTTCCCGCCATAGCATGCTGTCCAACAACGGCAACGACATCAAAGCCTCTGTCAAGATGAAGAGGATAAGCGGGCACAGACCAGCCTCTTACGTAATCGGCACGCTCGTCAAGCACAAGGTGGTTGATACCGCCCGCACCGTGACCGTCGGAAACGAGAAGGTTTTCTATCTCCACTCCCTTTTCCTCACATGCATCGTAAAAGCCTCTGATGCAGGCATTTACCTCCTCCGTAACAAGCTTTTTGCCCGTTTCATAATATTTTCCTTCTCTTTCGACCCAATCGGTAAAATTGATGATCCCCGCCGAGCCTTCCATATCTGTCATTATGTATATACGCATTTTTATACCCTCCGTATAATAAATTTACATTTCACTGTTAATACTGCTTATTAAGAAGATCCGTTACCGAGACATCACTTTCAAGCTTCAGACAGCTTCCGTTTCTGTCCCATTTTTCCAATTTGTAGGGAGCATCCAATTTATACGCCTCAAACTGTGCTTTGTCTTCAAGATACATTTCCATTGCACGTTTTGAATCCTCGTATATAAGTTCCCTTGCTCTTATGGGCGAAAGATGAACCGCACCGAGATTTCTGTTCATATACTGCTCCGTTGTACATTCGTCGCCTTTGCCGGGCATAACGCCTCTCTTGACCTCTGTGGTAACAGTCCAAGGTGTAAGCTCCGCCGCTTCCTTGCAAAACGCTCTTTCACCGGAAGCATATATCATGGGAACGCCCAATTCTCCCGCGGTGAATACCGTACATCCGTATTCGCCTACGGAGATACCGTTTATCTTCATATCGAGAACATTGAACCATCCTGTATGAGTTATGTGTGAATATTCACTTCCCGCCTTGGCGTGCTGTCCTATATTCGCCGCAACATCAAATCTTGAATCGGCGCTGAAAGGATAAGGAGGTCTGGGCCAATTACTCGCAAGACTTGCACGGGAATCAAGAAGCTCTGTATTTATGCCGCCTTCTCCGTGGCCGTCAACCACCAATATTTCCTCAACCTTTTCGCCTTTTTCATCGCATGCATCGCAAAATCCTCTGATGCATGCGTTTATTTCTTCCGTAAGAAAGATCTTGCCCTGTTCGTAATATTTTCCGCGGGCTGTTACCCAATCGGCAAAATTGATTATTCCCGCAGAACCTTCCATATCTGTCACTATGTATATACGCATATTTTTTCTTACCTTCATCTTTTTTGCACAAGCGCATATGCGCTGAATGCCCATACGCTAATGATAATATAAAATCATTGGTTTGTCAAGAAAAAAATTTAAGAAAACCGTTCATTTTGCATTTGTATTTCCCATTTTTCAATAATTGTCCCTCAAAGCACTTTATGACATTGAATGTCAGTCATTGTCCGTGATAAAATCCGTCATGAGAACCGGGAAAGACCGGAGGCTGAAAATCAATTTTCAGACACGAAGTTTGAGAGAAAGGAAATATCAAAAAATGACAGAACACACAGACGAACGCAGAAGAAAGAAGGAAACGAGCGAGGATTTTGAGCTTTACGAGGCGGGGAAGGAATATAACCGCACCATAGGGTACTACGAAAACGCCAAGAAAAACGAACGCTTTTACAGAGGCGATCAATGGTACGGCGTGGAATCGGCAGACCTTCCCACCCCCGTATTCAACGTATTCAAAAGAGTCATCAACTATTTTGTCTCCACCATAATGTCTCAGAAGATCTCCGTAAAATACAGTGCGGAGGGGCTTTACGCCATGGGAACATTGTCAGACAAGGAAAAGACGGACAAGACCTGCAAGCTTCTTTCGGACTACATCAATTACAGATTTGAAAAGGACAAGATAAGCGCCCTTTTCACAAAAGGCATTTTCGATGCCGCCATAACGGGAGATTGCTTCCTTTATACATATTGGGACCCTTCAAAAAGAACTTGTCAGGGCTTTTCGGGAGATTTCGTTACCACGCTTTATGACGGTGCAAATGTATTTTTCGGCGATGTAAACTCCAACGATACGGAGGAACAGCCATACATTTTGCTTTCGGGCAGAGAGCTTGTGACAAGACTCCGCCGTGAGGCAAGAGAAAACGGAGCTTCAAGAGAGGTGATAACTGCCATCACTCCCGATGACGATAACCTTGATGAAGCGGGCGAGCTTTCAAGCGAAGAGCTCAAGGGAACAAAATGCACATATATAATCAAGCTTTACAAGAAAAACGGAACTGTGCATTACAGAAAAAGCGTCAGAGCGGGAATGATCTGTCCCGAGGTAGACACGGGACTTACCCTTTATCCCGTCACCCTTATGAATTGGGAGCCCGTAAAGAACTCCTACCACGGTCAGGCAGCGGCTACGGGGCTTACAGAAAATCAGATATATATAAACAAAGCCTTCGCCATGGTCATGAAGCACATGACAGATGTGTCATTCTCCAAGGTAATGTACAATGAAAACCTCATTGACGAATGGACTAACGGTGTCGGCGAAGCGATAGCGGTAAACGGGCCGCCCGAAAATGCGGTACTGCGTATCGATCCGGGTACAATGCAATCGGGATTTCTCGATGTGATATCCATGACGCTTTCCGTAACAAAGGAGCTTATGGGAGCTACCGACGCCGCACTCGGCAACGTCGCCCCCGAAAACACCTCCGCAATAATCGCATTGAGGCAGGCATCAAATATTCCTCTTGAAACACAGAAGCGTGCTCTTTACGATGCGGCGGCGCATCTCGGTATGGTATGGCTTGAATTCATAATGAACTATTACGACGGCGCACGAATGCTGCTTTACAGAAACGGCAATGACAGCGATCTCAAGAGTGACACACTCGATAATGCTCTCATGAGACGCCTTATTTTCGACTGCCGTGTAGATGTGGGCGCTTCCTCCTATTGGAGCGAGCTTGCCGCCGTAAGCACTCTTGACAATCTTCTGAAAAGCGGTATGATAAGCTTTGAGCAATATCTTGAACGCCTTCCCGCAGGTCTTATTCCCGAGAAGGAAAAGCTTTTAAGGGAAGTAAGAGAGCACACGTCAAAGGAAAGCTCTATCACGGGCGAAAACGCACACGATACCGCCGATAATATGAATTAAAAGTACGCTCTCGCAGAGGACTTCCCTGCGGGAGCATTTTTTATAAATAAGAAAGGATAACAAAAGTCAATGGAAAGCATTTACGGTTACATAAGAGTATCATCCACGGATCAGAACGAGGACAGACAGACCGATGCAATGAATAAGGAAGGAATACCCCCGAAAAATATTTTTCTCGATAAGCAATCGGGAAAGGATTTCAACCGCCCTCAATATAAAAAGCTTATAAAAAGATTAAAGCCCGGAGATCTTGTCTTCGTACTGAGCATAGACCGCCTCGGACGTAATTACAAGGATATTCAGGAACAATGGCGCATACTGACAAAACAGATCGGAGTAGATATCTGCGTTATTGATATGCCGCTTCTTGATACACGCAACGGAAAAGACCTGATGGGCACTTTCATTGCCGATCTCGTTTTACAGATATTATCCTTTGTCGCACAAAGCGAAAGGGAGAATATAAAAAAACGACAAGCCGAAGGTATCGCCGCCGCCAAAGCAAGAGGCGTCGTCTTCGGCAGACCCGCCATCGATCTGCCGAAAAATTTCGGCGATATAGTCAGATCGTGGGAACGTAAGGAGATATCGTTCGATGAAGCGCTGAAGCTCACAAGCCTTTCCGAATCTACGTTTTACAGACGCTTGAGGGAATATAGAGCGACAAATGGGAAGGTAAAAAAATAACCGTCAAAAGGTGTACTTTTTGACAGTTGCTTTACACATCTAATTATAGCATTATTCCATTGTAAATTCAACCCCTTTTGAATAAAAAAGTTGACAAAAAAAGAAAAAATCCGCCATTTATTGCTTCGAGAGGCTTTTGTCAAAAAGTACACTATTTGAAAAAGGAGGTACAGTTCATGGCAATAATCCACCATGGACAAAACAGCCTGCAAGAAAAAATCCGTCTATTAGAGGAAAAAGCAAGAATTGAACTTAAATACAAGAAAGAGCAAGTATTCCACCACAACATAAGAGTTCTGATTAAATACCTTATTATTGGTGGAGTAATTACAATCATTTCATTGATTATATCTACAGATCATATTCTCTTATTGTTTACTGATTTAGACTATCTGTATGATCATGTTCCGCAAAGCGAGCGCAAAAGATATGCAATAATAATGTTTCCTTTATTCCTCATTTGTAGGTGTATTCCAATCTTCGGTTTTTGGAAATTTATTTTTAGTCGTGCTATTCCGATCGCAGCGGCTATATACGTTATTATTTCAATATTTGACAAGCGAGAGTATTATCCAGGAGACAATTCTGAATATATGCATAAAGATGAAATAGACATACTAAAAGCAGGTATGGAAGGAGAAGAATCCGCATTAACGATTTTTAAAGTGTTGCCGGACACGTATCATATTTTCACAAACTGTGAACTATCTTACGGCGAGAAACATAGTGAAACAGATATCATTGTTGTTGGTCCAACAGGCGTATTTATAGTAGAGGTGAAAAACCATAAAGGAATTATTGTCGGGAATGCATCTGATAAAAACTTGTTACAATTTAAACACTCTTCTGATTACAATAATTATATTATTTATGGCAACACACGTGTAGCAAAAGAATTCTATAATCCCGTGAAACAAATAGGTACTCATATTTGGTGTTTATCTAACATTTTGCAGGACAGGCATATTCGTACCTGGGTAAGTGGATGTGTTTTATTCATTAATAACGAGGCGAACATGCAAATAAGTGATAGAAGCGATAGTAATATACCAATTTACGGAGCAGATGAGATAGATAAAATGAGAAATCACATATGTTCTCAAGGAACACATCTATTGTCATCTGATGATATAAAAAATATCGTTTCGATTCTTTCGGCATAGTTTATACCTATATGCTTATGTGATTGGAAAAACTTAAACATTTTCATCCATAATAACGTTAACAATAAATTGGGATAGTATTATAACAAACACAAAATCTTTTTTAAAGAAATACAATCAAAAATAAGGAGCATAAAATGTTTTGTAGTAAATGCGGCAACGCGATTGCCGAAGATGGAAGTTATTGTTCAATATGCGGAACTCCTGTTAAGTCTAATACCATGGGAACTGTAGAAAGCTATGTTGATTTAAGAGTCAAAAAATTTGCGAAATCCCCTTTACTTATAGCAACCGCTATAATTTTTTCGCTTGCCGTTGTAAGTCCTTTTCTGGAATCACGCTTAGACGGATTATTCGGAAATATACTTTCCGGAAGCTTTTTATATTACTTTATGTACAGTATTTTCGGCGATATTTTAAGAGACATTACAAGTGCTGTAAGTATGCTGGACTACTTTTTGGGAATAGACAATTCTCTTATTACAACAATACTTTCAGACCTGCCGAATGCCTTAATTTGTATCGGATTATGGATAACCGTTATCTCAGCTTTAAATACGGACAAACCATTTGTCACTAAAGGTGGTATTTCGCTGATTAGCGTTATATTTGCGCTAAAAATGGTTGGTGTTTTTATTCTCGAAGTTTTATTGATCATAATAATACTCAAACCTGCTATAGAATATCAGGGTGTTCTTTTGGCTGTAGAATTCATTTTAGTTTTAGCAGTATTACCTATAACTATTGCAATTTGTAAAAGTTTTGGGAAAACTCTCGGTTCTATACAACACGCAATAGAAGGCGGTCTTAGCAGCCATAGAGACATTTCCACTTTCGTCATAATATATTTCTTTGTGACAGGAACATTCGGGTTATTCGGAAATATTTTAACGGGAGCAAGTAGCATTCTATTGGGTATCGTTTTATATAAATTCAGAGAAGAACTGAAAATTATAGATTTCACTGCATATAAAATGGTAACCAACCCTGAAAACGTCTCCGACAATGAATCCCAGATATGAAAGGATAAAAAATAATGACTCGTGCGATAATTAATATATGGCTTAAATTAACAGACATCTCTTCGACTGCATTGGGAGAAAAAATTGATGATATATTATTCGCAATTATAGGGATAGTTTTATTTATATTTTTGTTTTCAAGGTTTTTTTCCTATTTAGAAAAACCAAGCCGGCTTTCATTTTACCAAGAAATTGAAAATGTAAAACGAAAATATGGATCTGAAATTTGTTGTTCCAATTGTATTTGGCTTGTGGCCAACGAATGTACAACCACTAAGCATAATGGAATAGAAATTGATGATCCAGACCATAAATATTGTGCTTATTTCAGAAGTAGGTAGAGAGATGACTGATATTAAGCACACACTTCTTCGTATTATTGGAAATATATTAGTCATATACGGTCTAATATTGTTTATTCTTGTCGCGTACTACAACGGTAAACAATTCGGAGTAGATGTTTCCATAATTAACTATATCATAAGAGTTGTTTTTGGCTTTGCACCTTCGTTGTTATTTATTTTACCCGGAGCATCCATCATAATTAGTATAAGCGGTGATATAGAAAAGTTCAATAAGATTGAGGAAGTACTATGTGAAATAGATCGCAGTTTTTGGGGATTATTAAAAAAATTAGTTATGGCGTCTTTTATAATCCACTTACATATAATCATGTTCAAGATAATTATTGTAATTATTAAGTTTGCGTTCTCATTTCTTTCTGTATTGTTTTCTATATTTAATTGAAGCAATCAACTTTTCTCACATCACTAACATAATCAAGGAGTATATAATGTTTTGTAATAATTGTGATAACACTATTATCAAAAGCGACAGTTGTACCGATCTCAGCGGAACACCAACCGTATCATCTGAATCAACGCACGAAAAATTCTGTTGCGCAGAACAAAAAAAGTTTTTACAATCACGATTGGTATTGGTATGTAGCGTTGTATTCTCTATTTCCATTATTCTTTCTATCTTCTTTCGCATATATGGAAACAGCCTATTATGTTACATAGAAGGTGCTATTTTTGGTGAAGCCCTTTTCAGCTTATTTAAAACAATAAATTTAACGAATTCATTTATTAAAGTAGGAGATTTGATCAATTTAATTTTCACTGTAATTATCGATCTACCTAATGTATTAATATCCATAGGATTTTGGATGACTATTATTCCATCTTTTGATACAGATCAAGCTCCTTTACCATCAATAGGAGTAAAGCTCATTAACGTAGTGGTAAAAGTTCAAATAATAATTTCCTATATAGTTGAAGGAATGTTATTTTTCTTTTTTGGCGAGCTAATATCAAGAGGAATGGGAATAGCTGTAATACCGCTGTTCTTTTTAATGATCGTGTGTTTTCCGGCTACAACATGTGCATACAAATTTTTCGTAGAAACCATAACCTGCATTGAGAACAACCTTGAAAAAAGTATTGCTTCTTACAATGAAATATCAGAATTTGTCATATGGTTTTGTATTATCAAGGGAACTTTAGGTGTTTTAACACTTTCTTTGTACGGTATATCAAATATTTTGTTCGGAATAACTCTGTATATACTAAAATACAAAATGCGTTATATAAATATAATATCAAAATTATAAGCCTCTGCATCATTTGGAATAACGGAGCGAAAATCGAAACGCCTTTTGACATCTAATAGTATTCGGTAATGTGACCGTTATTTGAGTTTAAAAAGAAATTACTCTTATAAAGGCAATAATCTACAGCAAATTGATAGAAGGTATTGATATTTGTAAACTCGAAAAACAATAGATAGTTTCAATAGATACTATGCGAATAAAACACCGAGAACCACGAATACAAACTCCCCCTGCCTCGCAAAGGCAGGGGATATTACTGCATAAATCCTATGCACGTATATATTTTTGATTCTTACTGCTTGGTTTATCCGGAACTGTTCTGAGCAAAACTTTTTCTTCAAGTAAAGGATTCAAATATGTGCGCGTAAAATAGGTAAGATTATTAAATCCAAGATATTCACAAATTTCTCGTTTACTTCGTGCCATGCTACAAAAATCTAAAATCTTTTTAGTCACATCTTGGTCACTATCTTGGTCACTATCTCGGTCACTATCTTGGTCACTTTGTAACCGAGCTGAATAATTGACATTCATCAGAGTTACAGAAAAAGATGATTGTGTTGAATGAAACACAGGTTTCATTTCTTCCGCATAACCGGGCAATTTTGCCGTTTCATACAGGATCTTTTTTATACCGCTTCCACGACGTTCCATAAATTTCATACGATGAAACAAATCAGCAAGCACCGGATTACGGCGTACGGAATCGATTTCATCCAAGCCGCACTCCTGAATTGGTTTACCGCGATACATACCGCCGGGAGAATGAATTTCCAAACGATCATCATAAATATCAATATGAATTTCACTACCCATAACCAAATAATCTCTATGAATAAGAGCATTCACAAGTGCTTCTGTAATTGCTCGTTCGGAATAATCCGGTTTATCAACTCTATATTGTTCTTTCTTTTCAAAACGCACCTTAGAGTTATTACGAACAAACTCTGTTCCGCTTCTAAGCAAATAAATTAAATTCCCCTCATATTCCTTGTCATCCACAGCATCGTCAAAAACGGAACCCTTGTCAAGTCCGTTCCAACGCGTACAGAAGATTCTCGAATTATATACGATATACTGATCAGATAATAAGCGACCTGCATTTGTTAAATATCCCTCTTTGTCGGAAAGTCCGAAAGAAACATAGTCGGTAGATTCGAAATGCAGTTTTGTTCTTTCTAAATATGTTGCTTCAAGTAAAGTAAAGCTGTAATCCGCTTTTCTGCTATCTGTAATTAAAGAATCAAATGTACGATTCGTCCCTTTCAATATAAGTTCACGTAGCATATAATCCGGCGCAGCTACACTTTCATTGCCGATACGAGCATAAGCTTCGGTTACACCATCTGCTTTATAAAAATATGGTGTAGACGAACCTGAGTATACAGTTAATGAAAGTAATCCTTTCCCTTGCTCTTGCATGGGAGTTAACACAAATTCCGGCAAAGGAGTAATGCGTTCCTTGATCAATCTGCTGATTATTTCCGCATCAGTCTGAACATCTGAAAGACCGACAATATTTCTGTTATCATCAACGCCAAAAAACAATGTTCCGCCAATACCGTTAGCAAAAGCACTGACGGTTTTCAACCAGCTCTTCGGTTTCTTAACTTCTAAAGCAACCTTAAAATCACATTCTGTTGCTTCTGCAATCCATCTATCTATCATAAATCCTTTTCCCCATCAAACTCTTTTCTCCGTATTCCAACTATACACTATTTTAACCATCTTGTCAAGTTTTTTTGATATTTTATTTTTTTATTGAGTTAAGATTAGTTTTATAACTCATAGATCCTATGCACGTATATATTTTTGATTCTTACCGCTTGGTTTATCCGGAACTGTTCCGTACATTTTTCTTGAAACCTAAAAAGAGAGAATCATTTTTCCGAAACCTGCATATAATAAAACCGAGCATAAAATCTCAAAAACAGCAATCGCCAAAAAACATTTTATTTTGAATAATAAAGTATTGAAAAACACTCAACTTTGGTGTATAATGCATTTGAACGGTTTTACGGTGTACCGCTTTAACACAGTTTATACAAGCACGTTTCACAATATACGGCACAGAAATATTGTTTATGCAAACACGCTTCACAATGTGCGGCACAGAAACATTGTTTACCAACCCTCGGAGCAATGCCGAGGGTTTTCTTATACACCCCTGCCCCTTCAAAGGCAGGGGCTGTTCTTTCCAAAAGTCAAGTTTACGGGGGTATTTTTGAAAAAATTCAAATTTCACCCCCTTAAACGCCGTTTAACGATTCAAGTCAATATTTTTCGAAAACAAATCCTGCAAACCCGAAAAAATTCATTAAATCGATAGTTTTACAAAAAAACAGAGCTTATCCCGTGCCGTTAGGCTCAAAGATAAGCTCTGATGTTATTCCGTGATATTATTTATCTTATTTCTTATCTCCGTCGTTTGCGCGGATCTCAACACGTCTGATCTTGCCGGAGATAGTCTTGGGAAGCTCTGTAACGAATTCAACCACTCTGGGGTACTTGTAAGGAGCGGTGTGAGTCTTTACATAGTTCTGGATCTCCTTCTTCAGCTCGTCGTTGCCCTCCTTGTTCTTGACAAGAACGATGGTGGCTTTGACTACCTGACCGCGGATGGGATCGGGAACACCCGTGACCGCACATTCAAGAACGTAAGGAAGCTCCATGATAACGGATTCGATCTCAAACGGTCCGATACGGTAGCCGGATGACTTGATAAGGTCATCGGTTCTGCCCACATACCAATAATAGCCGTCCTCATCCATCCAAGCTGTATCGCCCGTATGGTAATATCCGTCATGCCATGCTTCTTTTGTCTTCTCTTCATTATTATAATATCCGAGGAAGATTCCGCAGGGAACGTGCTCTGCTGTACGGATGCAGATCTCGCCCGTTTCACCGACGGCGCACTTTGTGCCGTCCGCATTGAGGATCTGAACATCGTAAAGAGGACTGGGCTTGCCCATTGAACCGGGCTTGGGAGTCATACCGACGAGATTAGCCAATGCAAGAGTTGTTTCCGTCTGACCGAAGCCTTCCATAAGTGAAAGACCTGTAGCCTTGAACCATTGCTGCCATACCTCGGGATTGAGAGCCTCGCCTGCGGTGTTGGAATATTTCAGGCTTGAAAGGTCGAAGCGTGAAAGATCTTCCTTTATGAAGAATCTGTACATTGTGGGAGGTGCACAGAATGTAGTGATATTATACTTTGCAAAGAGAGGAAGGATATCGTTTGCATCAAACTTGTTGAAGTCGTATGTGAAAACAGCCGCTTCGCAGAGCCACTGACCGTAATACTTACCCCAAAGAGCCTTACCCCAACCCGTATCGGAGATGGTGAAATGGATTCCGTCGGGATCTACATTATGCCAATACTTGGCGGTGATAAAGTGACCGAGAGCGTATTTGCAGCTGTGAGTTGCTATCTTGGGATAGCCTGTTGTACCCGATGTAAAGAACATGAGGATGGGATCATCGCCGCAAGCGGTATCTTCTCTGCGTTCGTAAACGTCGGAGCAGCTTTCCATGCCGTCGAAGTCTACCCAGCCTTCCATCTGTCTTTTTTCGCCGGGACAGCAAAGGATCTTTGTTTTGAGCGTATCGCAGTGAGTGGCGCCCAGGTCTGCCTGGTGAGCTACATCTCCGTCGGCTGTGCAGATGACGGCGGAAACGCCTGCCGCATTGAAGCGGTACTCAAAGTCGTGCTCTACAAGCAGATTTGTAGCGGGGATGATGATGGCACCCATCTTATGAAGAGCGGTAATGGTCACCCAGAACTGCCAATGACGCTTGAGAACAACAAGAACACGGTCGCCCTTCTTGATTCCGAGAGATTCGAAGTAATTTGCCGCCTTCGCGGAAAGACGCTTCATGTCGCCAAATGTAAAGCGGCGTTCAGTCTTATCTGCGGAAAGGTGAAGCATAGCAAGCTTACCGGGATTTTTGTTTGCGATAGCGTCAACGCAATCGAAACCGAAATTGAATTTATCCTCGTTTTTGAATTTGATGCTGTTGAGAACACCGTTTTCATCGAGAGTAGTGGTGATGAAATTTTCCCAAACTGCACCTGTGGAAAGAGCTTCTGAATCTGCGGGCTGTTTTTCCATAGTGGGTGCGCTGTAGTCATACGCATTTCCCGCAGCATCGATAACAACGGCGATAAATTTACAATCGCCCTCCCATGCTACCATACCGTGAGGTGTTCCGCTGTTATAGTATACGGAATCGCCGGGCTCAAGCACTTCAACATGATCGTCGATCTGAACCTTGAGCTTTCCTTCAAGGATATAGTCAAATTCCTGACCCTCGTGAGTACCCAGCTTTATGGGCATATCCTTCTGCTCGGGATGGTATACGCTCGTTACCACGAAGGGCTCTGCAACCTTATTCTTGAAAAGGGGAGCCAGATTGTTGTAGTTGAAGCCTTTACGGCGGACGATGGGCAAGCCTTCGCCTGCTTTTGTAACGCTGAATGATGAAAGAGTGGGGCTGGAGCCTTTGAGAATATCTGTTGCGTCTACGCCGAATGTTTGTGCGCACTTATGTATAAAAGTAAAGCTGAAATCGGAGGAGCCCGATTCGATCGTCTTATATTCTTCTTCCGTTACTCCGGTGCGTTCTGCCATGTAGGATTCCGAATATCCCATGATCTCACGAAGTGCTTTGATTCTTTCTGCAATTTCTCTTAATTTGTTTTCCATTTTGTAATTGTTCCTTTCTTCCGCATTCAGGATCCGATCCTCGGATGCGGGTACAAATTTAAAAAAATATGGCAAAGACTTCGGCTGATGATGCGCAACTTCTCTTTTGAGAAAAGGGACAGAAAATAAAAAAGTCTCAAAGCAGGAATACATCCTTTGCTTTGAGACGGAAAAATATCTGTTCCGCGGTACCACTCAAATTGCGCTTTTGAAAAAAACGCCTCTTTACGGATCCTGACAGATCCTTTGCCTTTACGCGGCATACGTGAAAGTCTACTTGTGCAGGTAATATGGATCCTGCCACGTTCGGTTTCAAGCTCGGAAGCGATGGGTCTTATTGAATATCACGTCATCGGCTCACACCACCCGCCGACTCTCTGAAGAAGCAACATTCTGACCGTCTTCGTCATAGCCTTTGCTAATATGTGCCATATTATAGCACAAGAGAAAGTGTTTGTCAATAGCGAATTTTAATTTTTTTCAAAAAAAAACGAAAGTGCGGAATGCGGAAAATATTTTTGATTTTGATATTGTAAACAACGAATGAATGTGATATAATAAGCGCGTACAACTGCACTGCGAACACAAACACGCGCTTAACAAAATTGAGTGCATTGCACTCAATTTTCGAAGTGATGGAAAAAGCTTCGGCGCGTACAACTGCACTGCGAACACAAACACGCGCTTAACAAAATTGTGTGCTTCGCACCCAATTTTCGAAGTGAGGAAAAAGCTTCGGCGCGTGTGAGTACAGTGCGAACACAATCACGCGCTTAACAAAATTGAGTGCACTGCACTCAATTTTCGAAGTGATGGAAAGAGTTCCTGCGCGTGTGAGTACACTGCGAACACAATCACGCGCTTAACAAAATTGAGTGCACTGCACTCAATTTTCGAAGTGATGGAAAGAGTTCCTGCGCGTGTGAGTACACTGCGAACACAACCACGCGCGCCCCCGCGACAGGATGGTATGATATTAAAGCTCCGAAAATTTTTTTCAACTTTTTCCGAAATCCACACAACCTTTTTTTCTGATTTGTGTCTATAAGACAAGCGCTTACGAAAGATGAAAATTTTCATGCGATTGCGAAAGGAGGATGCATATTGCAAAATCAAAATTATACCGATGATACGCTCGTCATGCTGACGCTGGCGGGAGATCAGTCTGCCTTTGAAAAACTGGTGATCCGTTATCAGAACGCCGTTATCGCATCGGCGGTGCAGATCACTCGTAGCCGATTTATGGCAGAGGATGCGGCACAGGATGCTTTTGTTACGGCGTGGATGAAGCTGAACACATTGCAGCAGCCGAACAAATTCTGCGCATGGGTGTGCAGAATTGCGAAAAACTGTGCGCTGAACATGGTCACACGATATCGCGACTTCATCGACTTTGAGCTGGTGGAAAACACCGAGATAACCGAAGATCCCCGCTCAAATCCCGCCGAGCTGTATGCATTGTCCGAGGAAAAAGAAGAACTGCATAAAAGTATCGGAAAGCTGCCCGAAAAGGTGGGATGCATCATCCGTATGCACTACTTCGACGGACTTTCCATTGCGGAAATTGCAGACAGAATGCGGATTTCCGAGGGAACCGTCAAGCGGCAGCTCCATGACGGCAGAAAGCGAATCAGAAAGGAGCTTTGTGCAATGAATGAAACATACTATGATACGCTGGTACAGAGAGTCATGAAAAAAGTGGAAGAACTCAAGCTGTGGCAGCTTAAGAACGACAAAAGCGGCTTTGAAACCGTATACAAGGATGTACTGCGGGATGTGGAAGAGCTTCCGAAATCGGATAGCAAATATCACGCGCTGGCAGATGTACTCATGTGCGGCTGGTGGTGGCTGCCCGGTGATAAAAATGATGCCTTGTTTGCAAGGATCCGCGAAGCGGCTTTGCAAGGAAAGAACGATGATGTGATGGAATTCATAGTCACACGCGAGGACAGCAAGGTCTGGGGCAGTGCGAAGATTGAATTTATCCGTGACAAGCAGATCCCCATGTTGGAAGAAGCGGGACTTGTTCACACGCTGGCAAGAGAGTGGTTCTGGCTGGGACATCAGTATTTCAGCGACGGACAGACTGAGAACGGCTATGCGGCGTTTGATAAGGTTCAGTCGCTTCTCACACCGGCGGACAGATACTACGCGCTTGTACTGTACGCAAGAGAAGTGCAGAACAAAATGGCTTCCGGATACAAAGACAAGAACAAAGAGCGTTTTTTGAATAATAATACCGTTGATGAACTGCACAGGATCAACGGAAGTCTGCGATACTGGAAACAGGAGCAGTACGGCGAGGGCTACATGAACTCTCTTGACAGAGAACTGTCCAATCTTTTCCACAATATCTCCCGCTGTGACGGCTGGCTCTTCGATGAAACGATGGCGGTCGGTGAAACCAAGATAGGCACTGACGGCACAACGCTGACCTTTGCCGCTGATCGTGAGACAGTGGAGACTCCCTGCGGCGTTTTTGATGACTGCCAGCTTTGGATTACAAGTCTGTTTGCTGAATACAGCGGTTACTGTGTCAACAAGGTATGGTACAAATCCGGTGTGGGCATTGTCAAATACGAGCGCACAGTGGACGATCTGACCGATGTGCGGCTTTTGAAGTCCTATAAAATCGTCAGCGGAAAAGGACTGCTTCCGTTGGCGGCAGGCAATACATGGGAATACGCGGACACCTACAACCACGATATTCTGATCTCCGAGCTTGTGATCACCGTTACCCATGCGGATGATGAGACGGTGATACTTGCATCGAGAGATTTCGCAGAGCGATTCCGATATGATGAGGATAGCTGGCTTGATATGATACAGCAAATCCGGAATGAGTATTATAAAGAAGAAAATGGACGCGAGAAGATCTGCGATGTTTCCCATGCTGTTCTGCGTGCAGAGGAGCTTGCGAAAACACCTACGGAAAAAGCGCACACAAAAGCTGCGGCGTCTGTAGTTCGTCGGATTATGGAAACAGATCCTGCATTCAATCCCGATCATACAGCAACAGGGCACTGGAATTTCTTTGAAAAGCTGCTTGTCAATCAGAAAAACGGCAGGCTGACAACGATGCGCAATCATCGCTGGTCGTTTGAATGGAAATGTATGAGTGGATCCGGTGATGCGGATACGCCGCTGTTGTACAACGACATTTACGGTGTTCTGCAGGATGCGGCAAACTGTATTTGGTCGGATGATTGGCGCATCGGTGCGTCGCCAATCGTGGAATACGATTACTACGGCGACGCTGTCAGAACGAAGATCACCTGCGATGATGGCGGCACGATCACTACGAAAGCAGGAACGTTTGAAAACTGTCTGAAGCTGTCGATGGACATTGACGGCATGAAGTACGGTTTGGCATACCGCGGCGGCAGAAAGGTCTATTATTTTGCTGAAGGTGTAGGCATTGTCCGCACGGAAAACGAATACTGCGGCGGCATAAAAACCGCTGTATATGAGTTGACCGCCTACGAAGGTACGGGCGATGGATATATGCCCATGGCGGACGGATTGGTTCGCCGATATGACGCTATTGGTCTGACGGACGGCTTTGTGGGTGCGGTGGAGTATACCTATGTGCAGGACGATACGGGACATATCGTGATCTTCAAGGATGCGACAGGTATCCGCGAGCTTCCGCCGCCGATAACACAGTACAGTATGATTCAGGCAGAAGTCATCGAAGATCAGCTTTGGAATGCCGGCAAGAGGGTCGAAAGCCGCCTACGCCACGATGTGAACAACTTCCACCTTCTTTGTCATTTCTTCGGTCGTCCGTCCCGATACTTGGCAGCGCAGGAAAAAGCGGTAGCGTGGAACAAATACCGTCTGCATATCATGGAGGGACTCGGTGACGGTGCTGTTCCGGAAGCATGGCTCGGACTTTATGCAAGCACAAGCTTCCGTACCGCTTGCGCATTGTTCGGATGCGGCAAGAAGGAAGAGGGTTACGAATGGCTGGAAAAAGCATTTGAAGCCTATCCGAAATGGGACAGTATCCCCGATGGTACGGAAATGGAAGTCGGAGATCCGCTGATCTACGGCGGTATCAAGGTTATCAAGGGTAAGTCTGTCATTACTCTCCCCGACGGAACGAAAGAGGCGGTTTCGTATGACCATCTCTTTGAGGACGACTGCAGTCTCATGTACTACGGCATGACCGCACCGCACGGTTGGGAATGGTTCGACTCGGTAAGGAATGAAGAAAAATTCAAGGAATACATCGAACGTGCAAAGAAGCTGATGGACGAAAATAAGAAATAAGCAGTTTTGCTGAAACAAAAAGTCACCCCGCCATTCTCATATGAGTTTGGCGGGGGATGTCCGTTCTTCTCGGATCATGCTTAAGTTAATGACATTGGGCAAGAGGGTTTGTTTTTTGTGATATTATAGCCGCAATTTGATAATAAGAAAAGCGCACCGCAATGCTTTGTGATACATTCGGTGCGCCGTTTTATACTTTATTTCACCTCAAATCCCGCAAAGGCGAAGGGGGTTATGTCATCAAGATACACCGTATCTCCTTCAAGTCTGCCGCTGCAGTTGACAAACCTTATTGACGAATAAGCTTTGTCAAGCTTGACTTCCCCATCCATGACCGTATCGTCAAAGAAATTCCACAGACCTACCGCCATGGCGGAATCGTTTTTCTTGCACTGCATATAGAGGGCGGGATTTCCGTATACATAGGCGGGAAGCTTGTTTCCGGAGATCCATTTTGCCTGCTCAGCCAGCTGACGGCTTCTTTCGTAATGCATCATAAGGTTGGTAAGACCGCCGCGAGAATTCATGTTAAGAATAAAGAAGCGTGAGCCCTCTGCATTTTCGTATCTGAAGGAGGCGGGTGTATTTCCCAAATGTGTTTCCACATAGCTCAATACCTCTGCGCCTTCCTTAAGAACGGTATCGTAAACAGCCGTGCCGTATGTAAGGAGATTATTTCCGTTATAGGGGAAATATTCGCAGTTTCCGCCGACAGCGCTGCCGATTTTTTCTATACCAACGTCTATTCCGCGCTCTGCAAGTATTTCAGCCGCGGAAATATCCAGGATAAGACCCCTTTTTGCAATATCGAGAGGTATATGTCTTGCGTTTTCGTCGAACACTATACCGCAGACGCCGTCACCCTCGTAGGTAGTGGGGATCGTATTATATGCAAGAAGGCGTGACGCTATCGGGAAAAAGAGATTCTGAATATTTACGGAGCTGTTTACGGCGGTGGGATTTACCATGGAGCTTATCTTCTTCATGGATTCATAAACACGAATGCCGCAGCTTTTTTTGTTGCCGAACATTTCTTCTATTTCGCCGTACAGCTTGCGGTTGCGTTCGTGGCGTCTTGCGTATCCCGTTTCATAATCGGCATTTGACCAGTAATCTATACCGTATTTCAATATTCCGTCTGTGCATCCTGCGGCTCTGAGTGCTGTGTCGAAGCCTTCTACATAGCTTGCGGGACAATTTATTCTCGGTCTGGGGTATGCATCGCCTTCGGAGAATATCTCTATATCATCTGACTTTGTCCAGGTGCTTTCCATTCTTTCAAGCTCGATGACATCCTGAAGAGAGTTTCCGAAGCTCTTATTGACAGCCCAATAGGGTGCGCCGATGAGACGCACGAAAGGCTTCGTATCTCCTGCCAGGATCCTTGCAAGCTCTGCGGCATCCGTTCCGTCAACATCCCATGAGGACATGCAGGCACAAGAGCCCATTCGTATCTTCGGGTCTACCTCGTTTACGGCTTTTCTTGCGGCACAGGCAAAGCTTCTGAAGGCATCGCCGTTTGCTTTAAGGTAAGCATCGCGGTATTTATTGGGCTTGCCGTTTATGATGTGATCGTATATCTCCTCGCGTGTAAGGGAGGAATCTGTCATTTCGTTTATATGTCTTATATGCTCGTCACAGAGGCAAGCAGGCATATTTCCGCTCAAAAAGCCGTAGCGGAAATCGTCATCGAACATGATGATGTCAACGCCCGTTCTTGCAATATCTTTCATATATTCGGTAGAAAATTCAACGAATTTTTCATCTGTGGGACACATGAATTCACTTATTTCAGTGCCGTCAATGGCACGCATGCATCTGAAGCTTGTATTTCCTCTTATCCAGAATGTCCAGATCCACGCACCGACCTCAAAGCCTTCCGCTTTAAGATATTCGCAGTTGTCTTGTAATTCTTCGATAATGTGTCTGCGCTTTTCTTCGTCAAGCTCATATGTATCGAGAGCCAGGAATACACGCTCTGCATCAAGTCTTTTAAGCTCCGTTACAAGCTTTTCTCTGCCGTTTCTCTTTACATTGATATTCATAACGGGTACTGATATTTTGTACATGGTGTTGGTCCCTTTCTGTGATCGGATCTTTTATTGAAATATTTAATAAGTGCTCAAAGGTTAAGAAGAATAACGGATGCAAGCCCTACAAACATTCCCGCTGTCTGAAGCTTTGTAAGGTATTCCTTGTAGAAAAACTTCGACACGAGATATGTGATTATAAGTCCGCCCGCGGAAATGAGAGGAAACATCAGCGATGCTGCCATAATGCCCGACAATACCATTACAAGCATATTTGTAAGACCGTTTGCAAGTCCGCAGGGAAGCGCCCATTTCCAGCCGGCTTTGATAAGTGAAAGAGCGTTTTTGCCCTCTTTCTTCAATACGACCGGGATAAGAAGAATTACGACCATTGATAATGCCGCTATCATAAATTCGTTTTTATATGCACCGTCAAAGGCAAGCTGCTGGCTTTTCTGAACGATGGTGCACATACCGTTTCCCACAAAGGCGAGAGATACGTATATGAGCCACTTTACGGAGAATTTTTTGTCGCTTCCTTTTTTGTTCGTCAAGAAAAGAGATATAGCAAGAAGGATTATTCCGGGGATGAGTCCCGGTTTTATTGCGTCTTTAAGGAAAATAAGGCCGTAAAGAGTGGGAAGCATCAGGGAGTATGAATTTATAAGTGTCGTCAACGAAAGAGAACCGCTTCCTATTGCCGCTACAAGCGAAACCGAGCAGGTCATGTATGACAACGCAAAAAAGAACGAATATAATAATATTCCGCTGTCGAATTTCAGCCCTTTGGATGTGATGATAAAGAATAAAAGAGCCGCAAGGCTTGACATAAGCGTAAAGGTGAAAACGCCTTTTCCTTCCGTTTTCTGCGTATACGGTTTTTGTACGATGTTCTGAAAAGATACAGCTAAAATGATGAGGATGAGATAAATGTAGTTCATGGTGATTTCCGATTGCTTATTTGTTGTGCCTATTATAGCATAAATAAAATCAGTTTTCAATGATATTTATTGAAGGAAGGGGGCGGAGAGAGGAAATTTACAAATAATAAGATAACTTTTCAAGATTTTCGGGTACAGTAAAACCGAAAATCTTGACAGTGATCGTTATTTATGTTATCATCATGAAGTAATTCTGCAATAACCACGTAAAGGAATAATTGTGATGAAAAAAATACTGACAGGCTTCGGCTTTACCGATATACACAATCAGCAATCAATGCTTGACTACCCCACGACGCTCAGAGCCTCTCTCGTCAAGGCGGTAAGGCTTGCCTCGGAGGAATTCGGCTGTACCGATATAGCCATTGTGGGCGGTGACAACGTATCCGACTATCCCTATTGGAATAAGTCCTGTGCCCTTCCCAAGAAGAATTTTCTCGATATCAAAAAGAAGCTCCACCGATGCGTTTCCGAATGCACCGCAGACGGCAAGGTGCTTTACGTTACGGGAAACAACGATATGATCCTGGGCGACATCGGAACGGAGGAAAACGAGCCGTACAACACTACCGCCTTTTACGATCTGATGGATGCATCCTTCGGAACACTTCCCGATAGCGAACGTCTCGTCCTCACCTGCGAAAAAAAGCCCCGTGAATATTATCTCGGAGCATTTCATTATACAGTAAACGGAATCGACTTTATCGGCATAAACATAGACCCCGACACCGCATTTGATTCCCATGAGGGTTATTACAACGATAAGACCATGCTATGGGTGAAAAATAAGCTTGATGAAGTCGACCCCCGCGGAACGAATCCGGTATTTGTCATAGGTCACTTATCTGCAATATATTATTACAATGACGGTACGTTGAAGGAGACTATGATAAACGGAAACACCTCCCTGTTTTACGAAATGTTCAAGGGACACCGAAATGCATTTTACCTTTACGGCCACGTTCACGGCGAAAAGGCTTGCTACAGAGATCACTCATCGGGAGCTGTACTGCATATTGATGAAAACGGTGCCCCGTTGGGAAGCAATTTAAATCAAACCGATTCAAGGGGAAAGGATTACGCTTATTCCCTCGTGCATATGGGCGGACTCCGTCCCTTTGCAAGACGTTATTTCAAGGATGACGGACTTACGGGCTTCGGAGGAAAAAAGGAAAAGGAGTACCATCCGGGTACGGCAACTCCCACATTGGCGCAATACCTTGTATTTGAGGTATATGAGGACAGAGTTGTATTTTATATAAGAAACGCAGGTGAATGCGAAGGCTATGACGTTTCGGATAAACTAAAGGAATATACCGTATATTTCAGTTGAATTATCACAATGGGACTTTCTAAAAAGTCAATTTGAGACAGCCCCGATAATTGTCTTTTATATCTTTACGTTTCTTGTAAGAACGATGTCGGCGCCTGTGCCGAGGATGTTTTCCGCCGCAATGTCGCCGATCTTACCGTCGGGAGAGACTCTCAGCTTGTTTACCTCTGTCATGCAGGCGAAGAGAAGCTCCTTCGGTACAGGCTTATTCGTCTTTACGGGAACTATACCGCCTCCCGATACGGGAGCTGTGGTGGTAAGAGTACGCATGGGAGCGGTGCATTCGCTTTCGGCGTATGTGATACCTCTTTTGCAGGTGTGTCCCTCCACCTTTATTACCCTTTTGCCCTCAAGCTCTACCTTGAGAGCACAGCCCTTGGGGCAGACTATACATGTCAATTCACGGATCATTTTTGAATATCCTTTCGTACTGATTTCTGAGAGGGCAGAACGTTTACCCTCTCCGTCATGACCGTGTCACATTGCTATAACACGGACTTTATCTGTTTTCACTCAGAGGCTCTATTGAAAAGGAAAGAGTCTTTCCGTCAAGACCTTTCAGAATATCCGCCTTCAGCTTGACCGCTTCCATTTCTCCGGGAGCGGCTTTTTCCTTTTTCTTGCTTAATAACACCTTGTCACCGTCACGGACAACGACGAAAATATCTCTGTAAACATCAGCCACACGGAAGTAAACGGTAACATCCTCCGCAGATGTGATCTTCTGCGGAACGGTATATCTTATCCTTCCGTCGGTAACAAGCCGGATGCTTAATTCATTCTTTTTCTTTCCGAGAATGTAGTCAGCCGCCGCCTTACCCGCCGTTTCAGCCTCCTCGCAGGCGTAATCCACAAGATCGTGAACATGGAGAACGTTTCCGCAGGCGTAAACGCCTTCTATCTCGGTCTGTCTGTCCTGATCCACTACCGCACCGCCCGTTATTCTGTCAAGGGCGATACCCGCACTCTTTGTAAGCTCGTTTTCGGGAAGAAGTCCCACGGAAAGAAGGAGAGTGTCACATTCTATATACTGCTTCGTTTCGGGAATGGGCTTGCGCTTTTCGTCTACTTTTGCGATGGTGACTCCCGTAAGTCTTTCCTTGCCGTGGATCTCCACCACCGTATGGGAAAGATAAAGAGGAATATCAAAATCGTTGAGACATTGTTCAATATTTCTTGCAAGACCGCCCGAATAAGGCATAAGCTCGCAGACCGCCTTTACCTTTGCGCCCTCAAGAGTCATTCTTCTCGCCATTATAAGACCGATATCACCGGAGCCCAATATAACGATCTCGTTTCCCGGCATATAGCCGTCTATGTTTACAAATTTTTGCGCCGTACCGGCTGTGAATATGCCGGAGGGACGGTATCCCGCTATATTCAAAGCACCCTTTGATCTTTCACGGCATCCCATTGCAAGGATTATCGCCTTTGCTTCGATATTGAAAAGTCCGTCCTCGCCGTTCATGGCAGTAACCACCTTGTCGGGAGTTATGTCAAGAACCATGGTATTGAGCTTGAAGGGGATATTTCTTTCTCTTACCAGCATTTCATAACGGTAAGCGTATTCGGGACCTGTAAGCTCCTCCTTGAATCGGTGAAGACCGAAGCCGTTATGGATGCACTGGCGGAGGATACCTCCGAGACTTTTGTCACGTTCAAGGATGATGATATCCCTTATTCCCGCATCGTATGCGGAAACAGCGGCAGCCATTCCCGCAGGGCCGCCTCCGATAATAACAAGATCCGCTTTTAACGTCATATCATTCATCCCCCTTTGTTCTTCTGTAGTTGATAACGGAGCCTTTTCCGAATTTCGTAACGCTTTCGAAGGGAATGTCATGCTCCCTTGCTATAAGAGCTATAACGGTGGGAGAGCAAAAGCCACCCTGACATCTTCCCATACCGCTTCTCGTTCTTCTCTTTACGCCGTCAACATCCCTTGCGGGAGGATTTACCGTCAGCGCCTCCACGATCTCACCCTCGGTGATGCTCTCGCATCGGCATACGATACGGCCGTATGCGGGATCCTTTTTGATGATCTCGTTTTTCTCCTCCATGGAAAGCTCTCTGAAATAGTGAGCGGGCTTACGCTCGGAAATGAAGCCTTCCTTCTTTTCGCCCAATGCACCCATATCGGAAAGCATCTTCTCAATATATTCCGCAATCGCGGGGGAGGATGTAAGACCGGGGGATTCGATACCGCCCAATGTTATAACACCGTCACGCTCCTTGATAATAAAGTCACCCGTATTGCCCGTGGCACGGAGTCCGCAGAAGGAGGTGATGACCTTATTGAAGGGGATGTTCGAAACATTGTCCGCCGCTCCCGAGAAAAGCTGTGCGAAGCCCTCCGCTGTGGTGGAATTGTCCGATTTATCCTCAATATCAACCGATGTGGGGCCTACAAGAAGATTGCCGTCCACCGTGGGAGAAACGAGTATGCCCTTTCCCATCTTTGTGGGTGTGTGGAATATGGTCCTCTTTGTGAAATTACCGCATTCCTTATCAAGGACCATATATTCGCCGCGGCGGGGATTTACCTTGAAATCGCCGTCACCCGTCATTTTTGCTATCTCATCGGAGAAAAGTCCCGCAGAATTGATGATGTATCTCGTTTCCGTTTCTCTGCCGTCCGCCGATCTTATAACGTATTTTTCACCCTTCTTTTCGATGGATGTTACCTCATAATCAAGAGTAAGGACAACACCGTTGTCCATTGCATTTCCCACAGCGGCAAGGCAAAGCTCGTAAGGGCAGATGATGGCGCTCGTTTTTGCAAGAAGTGCGCAGGAAAGCTTCGGGTTGAGATTCGGCTCGATTGTAAGCATCTCATCTCTCTCAATTACGCTTAAGCCGCGAACTCCGTTTCTGAGTCCTCTTTCGTAAAGAGCCTCCACCTCGGCTCTTTCATTTTCAAAGCCCACAACGAGAGCCTCATTGTTTATGAATTTCACACCGAGACGGCGGCAAACGCCCTCCATAAGCTCTGAGCCTCTCACGTTCATTTTAGCCTTCAAGCTGCCTTCCTTGGCATCGAAGCCCGCATGAACTATGGCGCTGTTCGCCCTGGTGGCACCCATTGCCACATCGTGAGCCTTTTCGAGTATACATATTTTTTTGTCGTATTTGGCAAGAGCTTCGGCGATAAGACCGCCCACTACCCCCGCACCTATAACAGTTATATCAAACATTTCACAAGACATCCTTGATCGTATTTTAAAAGAAAAAAGACACGACAAAGGACGGGAAACGGGTTCCCGTGCTTCGGCGCATCTCACAATCTCTTTGCACATATTCTTTATGTATAAAAGTATACCACCAAAATGAAACTTTGTCAAGATAGTCACATGAAAAACTGTGAAAAATGAGGAGAAAGCGGATCAGAGCGGAAAACGATCATTGTTATCTTTTTAACATTTTCGACGGGTATTGACATTTGTAAACGGAGAATATATAATATATTTGAAGTATAAAAGAAAGGGCAGCCATAATGCTTGATTTTGATAATTATCCCATAATTGCAGCGGTGAGAAGCGACGAGGATCTTGAAGCCGCATTGAAATACGATGTACAGACAATATTCCTTTTAAGCTCCGGCATCATGACCATTGACAGCGTTCTGAAAAAGGGACACGATGCGGGGAAGCTTATTTTCGTGCATATGGATTTTATTCAGGGCATAAGCAACGATGCCCCGGGTGTAAAATTCCTTGCCACAAAGGGCATTGACGGCATAATCAGCACAAGAGCCAATATCATTTCGGCGGCTCACGATTGCGGTATAGATTCCGTCCAGAGATTCTTTATGATCGACTCCCGCTCTGTGGAAACGGCGCTGGAAACGATCAGAGCATCACGGGCATCCATGGTGGAGATAATGCCCGGAATAGCGTATAAATCCATCGAGAAGATCAAGAGGAATGTCCGCATCCCCATTATTGCGGGCGGACTTATCGAGCATAAGGAAGAGGTCTTCAAGGCGCTTTCCCACGGCGCCTCGGCAGTCTCAACAGGCAAAAGAGAATTGTGGGGGGAGTGAGAACTGTTGAGAAGTAAAACATATGTGTTGAGAAAAGAACGATTGATATAATCGAAAAATGGAGAATGGTATGATTACAGGTGAACTCAAAAACAGAATTGACGGACTTTGGGATGTATTTGCGGCAGGCGGACTTGTCAATCCGCTTGATGTTATAGAACAAATAACCTATCTTATGTTCATACGCGATCTTGATGATTCGGATAATCTTCGTGCGAAGGAGGCGGTGGTGCTTGGACTTGCTAATAAGAGCATTTTTGCCGATAAGGTGAAAGTCGGCGACCGTGAAATCGACGGAAAACAGCTTAAATGGTCGGTGTTCCACGACTTTCCTGCGGGTAAAATGTATTCTACAGTTCAGGAATGGGTGTTTCCTTTTATAAAAGGGCTTCACGATGATAAAGAAAGCGCATACTCCAAGTATATGGGTGATGCTATCTTCAAGATCCCCACACCTTTGCTTCTCGATAAAGTTGTAACCATTCTTGATGATATCTACGCACAGATGGCTCAGATCAAGAACAGCGACATCCGCGGTGACGTTTATGAGTACCTTCTTTCCAAGATTTCGCAATCGGGTCTGAACGGTCAGTTCCGTACCCCTCGTCATATCATTCGCATGATGGTGGAACTGATGGATCCCAAGGCGGATGAGATCATTTGCGATCCTGCTTGCGGTACTTCAGGATTCCTCGTTGCTGCGGGGGAATATCTTAAGGAAAAGCGCAAGGAAGAAATATTCTTCAACAAGCATAAGAAGGCGCACTATATGAACGGAATGTTCCATGGCTACGATATGGACAGGACTATGCTGCGTATCGGTGCGATGAACATGATGACGCACGGCGTGGACAATCCTTTCATTGAATATCGTGACAGCTTATCCGATCAGAATCCCGATAAAGATAAATATTCGCTGATCCTTGCGAACCCTCCTTTTAAGGGAAGCTTGGATTCGGATACAGTTTCTGCAGACCTTCTTAAGGCGTGTAAGACAAAAAAGACAGAGCTTCTTTTCCTGGCTCTCTTTCTTCGTATGCTTCGCGTGGGTGGCAGATGTGCGTGCATCGTTCCCGACGGTGTGTTGTTCGGCTCGTCCACGACACATAAGGCGATCCGCAAGGCACTGATAGAGGAAAACCGCCTTGAAGCGGTGATCTCCATGCCCTCCGGCGTGTTTAAACCCTATGCGGGTGTTTCCACGGGAATTCTGATCTTCACGAAGACGGGACATGGCGGCACGGATAAGGTGTGGTTTTATGATATGCAGGCTGATGGCTTCAGCCTTGATGATAAGCGTACACCCATCACGGAAAATGATATTCCCGATATTATCGCACGCTTCCGTGATCTTGAAAAGGAAAGCGACCGCGCACGCACCGAAAAGTCCTTCTTCGTATCCAAGGATGAGATTGTAGGCAACTATTACGACCTCTCCATCAACAAGTACAAAAAGACCGAATATAAGCCTGTAGAATACGCACCCACCACGCAGATTTTGGCAGAACTTCATGAGCTGGAAATGGAGATCACAAAGGGGCTTGCGGAGTTGGAGGAGATGCTGTGATGGCGAGATTGGGTGATATTGCAACAGTAATAACAAAAGGCACCACACCTACATCAATTGGATTTGCCTTTCAAGATGAGGGGATAAACTTTGTAAAAATTGAGAGCGTTGATGAAAACGGCAATTTCATTTGCGAAAAGTTCGACCATATAAGTGATGAATGTCACGAAAAGCTCAAAAGATCACAATTACAAGAGAAAGACATTTTATTTTCAATCGCTGGGGCTATTGGCAGAACTGCAATCGTAACAAAGGATATTCTTCCTGCCAATACAAATCAAGCACTTGCGATTATACGAATACCGCAAGGCGCTATAAATTACTCATTTCTTTTATACATATTGCAATCTTCAGTGATACTTGAACAAGCGGAAAAGAAAAAGCAGGGTGTAGCACAATTAAACTTGTCACTGAAAGATATTGGTGATTTTATAATTCCTGATATCCCTTTAGAAGAACAGCAGTGTATTGTTGATAGCCTTGATAAAGTTAGCAACTTGATTTTTCTTCGAAAACAGCAACTTTCAAAATTGGATGAGCTTGCCAAATCCCGATTTATCGAACTGTTTGGGGATGGGGAATCACCTATAAAAACAGTAGAAGAGTTATGTACGGCTATTGTTGATTGTCCACATACAACTCCTAAATACGAGGGTGAGCTGAAAAATCCAGCAATCAGAACTGCTGAGATAAAAAAAGGGTACATTGCATGGGAAACAATGCGATATGTGTCTGACGAAGAATATGAGGAAAGAATAGCGAGACTAAAACCAGAAGCGGGCGATATTGTATATGGACGCGAAGGTACATTTGGAAACGCAGCAATTTTGCCTGAGGGATATAATTTTTGCCTGGGTCAAAGAGTAATGCTGTTACGACCTGATTATTCCCAATGTACATCTGAATATTTGCTGTATGCAGTAATATCGGATGATGTTTATAGACAGGCAACTGAGAAAAATAATGCTTCAACTGTGGCGCATGTGAATGTGAAAGATGTCAAGCAATTTAAGATACCATTGCCGTCCTTTGATAAACAGAATCAGTTTGTAACCTTCGTCGAACAGACCGACAAATCAAAATTGTCAATTCAGCAAAGCCTTGAAAAGCTTGAAACTCTCAAAAAAGCATTGATGCAGAAATATTTCGGATAAAAAAATAAATTTTTTTAAAAAAACTGCCCCTGGGTGGGTATCATCCCTTAAAGTGTTTGTGATAGAATGTGTACGAAAGGGGTGATTTTATGAATAATTACAAAATTGCTTTAAAACCGGAATCCACAAACAAATATGAAAAAGCAAAACAAGATTTGATAGAAGCTCTGAAATCTTTTAACGAGCTTTCTTACGAACAACAATGGAATTTGATCAATGACGTCTTTGGAGCTAAAGCTGTTGAGACGTTTTACCAAGTTATGCAAAAAATTGGGTGAGGTGATATTATGGGAGAAGCATTAGAAGTTGCAAAAGCATTAGTAGAACCAACTATGAAATTGTTGGATATGGTCGGTGGAGCAATAGGAACAGTGTACGAACCACGACACAAACGAAAAATGGCAGATGCTACGGCATACGAAATCAATGTCATTGGAGAAGCTATGCGAAAGGCTGCCGATATGCCAATTGTGTACGATCAGAATGGTGTTGCAATAAATTCGGAAGATTTCAATCGACTTATGCAGCGTGCAGGAACTCGTTTGGTACTTCAAGAAACAATCAAGCAGCATAATATCGAAAGTGTTATTGATAATGCTTATGAGTTATTGGAAAAGGAAGAACAATGTTCTGAAGAACCTATCGATCAGGGATGGGTAAATAGATTTTTTGATTCCGTTGCAGATGTTTCGGATGAAGATTTACAGCAACTTTGGGGCAAAGTATTAGCAGGCGAAATCAAGCAGCCTAAATCGTATTCTTTGAGGACTTTGGAAACTTTAAAAAACTTATCGAAACATGAAGCAGAACTGTTTGAAAAAGTTGCAACGCTTGCTACAAGAATGCATAGTAATTTATTTTTGACTTGTGAAACCGAAATATTAAGAAGGTATGAAATATCTTACGATGCTATACTTTGTCTAGATGAATGTGGGCTTATCAATTCAGATGGAATGGTATCCTATAATCCTAAGATATCTATTAATGATTCGGTAGCGATATTTTCAAAATCGAAACTTTTGTTATTAAAAGGTACGAGCGAAAGACCAACTAAGATTTCGATTGGAATATTTGGATTAACACAGGCAGGGAAAGAATTGTATTCAATTTTAGAGTGTGATTCAAATGAAAGTTATTTGTGTGATTTCGCTGAAGAAATTGAAAAAAATAATAAGGGGAATGTTTCTATAACATTACACCAAATACACACGTATGATGGTGAGAATATACGCTATAATACATTGGCTTTAAGAGAATTCCCACCTCGAAAAGATGAGGAGAAAGAACAATCAAATGACCAACTTTGATTTCCTAAAAACTACCCCCGACTTTGCCGCCTTTGCGGACGTTGCAATTTCGGCGGAGAAAATATTACATACCGACGCAGACGCTTGCGTACTGAACTGCCGCAGGGCGATGGAATTTGCGGTCAAATGGATGTATTCCGTTGACCGTGATCTCGTCATGCCCTATCAGGACAATCTTGTCAGCTTGATGAACGGTGAAGAATTCCGTGACATCGTCGGGGCTGACATTTGGCGCCGCATGGAATTCATTCGTAAACTTGGCAACAATGCGGCGCACAACGGCAAAAAGGTCTCAAAGGAGCAGGCTGAATTATGCCTTGAGAATCTCTTTATTTACCTTGATTTTGTTTCTCATTGCTATGGTTTGCAACGAGAAGAACGGCAGTTTGACAAATCCTTGCTTACACTCAATGTAGAAAAGGCACCTTTTAATGTGCCCGAAGCCGAAATTGATATAGCAAAGCTGATCGAGGAAAACAAGGCTCTCAAGGACGAGTTGACCGCACGCCGTGCAGAGCAACAGCAGACTTACGTGCCGAAGCCTCTTGAACTTTCGGAACACAAGACAAGAAAGATATATATTGACTATATGCTTGAAGATGCCGGCTGGGTAGAGGGCAAAGATTGGTTGAACGAAGTTGAACTTTCCGGAATGCCCAACAAGAGTGAGGTGGGGTATGCCGATTACGTTCTTTTTGGTGATGACGGCAAGCCTTTGGCGGTCGTTGAAGCGAAGCGAACCTGCAAGGATGTTGCGGTCGGCAGACAGCAGGCAAAGCTTTACGCTGACCTGTTGGAGCAGAAATACGGACGCCGGCCCATCATTTTTCTTTCAAACGGTTTTGATACGCGAATTTGGAACGATAAGTATTATCCCGAGCGCAAGGTGTCTTCCATATATTCCAAGCGTGATCTTGAAAGGCTGTTCAATCTTCACTCGATGAAGAAAAGCCTTAAAAACGTAACGGTTGATAAAGCAATTGCCGGACGTTACTATCAGGAGGGAGCTATCAAGGCGGTGTGCGAGGCTCTTGATAAAAAAAACCGCCGCAAGACTCTTCTTGTTATGGCTACGGGTTCGGGCAAGACAAGAACGGTCATTGCCCTTTGCAAGGTATTGCTCGATCACGGATGGGTGAAAAATATTCTCTTCCTTGCAGATCGCAATTCGCTCGTTACACAGGCGAAGCGTGCCTTTGTGAATATGCTTCCCGATCTCTCTGTAACCAATCTCTGCGAGGACAAAGAAAACTTTGATTCCCGTTGCGTATTTTCGACTTATCAAACTATGATGAACTGCATTGACACGGTCAAGGATGAGAATGATAAGAAGCTCTTTACCGTGGGACATTTCGATCTCATCATTGTGGACGAGGCGCACCGTTCCATTTACAATAAGTACAAGGATATTTTTGATTATTTCGATGCTGCTTTGATTGGTCTTACAGCGACACCAAAGGATGAGATCGATAAGAATACTTATGAGATTTTTGAGCTTGAAAACCGCGTTCCCACTTATGGTTATGAACTCAGCCAAGCCGTTTCCGACGGATATCTGGTGGATTTCATGTCGGTAGAAACCAAACTGAAATTTATTGAAGAAGGAATCGTATATGATGATCTTTCCGAAGCCGACAAAGAAGCCTATGAGAACACCTTTGAGGATGAAAACGGAGAGTTGCCGGAAAATATTGCTTCTTCGGCAATGAACGAATGGGTTTTTAACGATGATACTATCCGTCAGGTGCTTCATATCCTCATGTTTAACGGACTTCGTATTGACTATGGAGAAAAGCTCGGGAAGACGATCATCTTTGCAAAGAATCACTCTCACGCCGAGAAAATACACGATATATTCGGTAAGGAATTCCCAAATCTTCCCGGATATACCAAGGTGATCGACAACTATATGACATATGCCCAAAGTGCGATAGATGAGTTTTCCGATCCTAAGAAACTTCCGCAGATAGCTATATCTGTGGATATGCTTGATACGGGTATCGACGTTCCCGAGGTGCTGAACCTTGTGTTCTTTAAGAAGGTTATGAGCAAGGCAAAGTTCTGGCAGATGATAGGGCGCGGAACTCGTCGCTGCGACGGGCTTATGGATGGTAAAGACAAAGAAAAGTTTTATATTTTCGATTTTTGCGGAAACTTTGAGTTCTTCCGCATGAATAGCGGCCGCCCTGCGTCATGTCAAATTGCTCTTCAAGGTGCTGTCTTTAATTTAAAGGCTCAGATAGCTTATAAATTGCAGGATATTGAATATCAGACGAACGAGCTTATTCCGTTTCGTAAATCTTTGGTCGATGATATGGTTCGCAAGGTGCGTGAGCTTAACAAAGAAAGCTTTGCTGTTCGACAGCACTTGCGGTATGTTGAGCAGTATGCCGATCACGATAATTACAATTCGCTCACTTATGAGGATACTCTGCTCATTGCAGAAGAACTTGCTCCGTTGATTATGCCCGACGGGGATGAGGCATCTGCCGTTCGTTTTGACGCTTTGATGTATGGCATTGAGCTTGCATACCTTGCCGGCAAGAAGTATTCCCGTGCGCGTACAGATCTTTATAAAAAGGTCAGCGGCATTGCCGGTGTAGCTAATATTCCCGAAATTATGGCACAGTCGGAGCTTATAGAGAAGATATTGCATACAGATTATTTGGATAAGGCGGGAATAAATGAATTTGAGTATATCAGAGAGAAGCTTCGTGGTTTGTTGAAGTATATTCCAATCGTCAATGTAACGTATCATACAAATTTTGATGATGAGATCCTTTCGATAGAGTGGAAGGAATCTGATCTTGAAAGCGATGATCTCAAGAACTATAAAGCAAAAGCAGAGTTCTATATTCGTCAACATCAAGATGAGGCGGCGATAGCAAAGCTGAAGAGCAACATTCCTTTGAGCGCAGAAGATGTTAAAGTGCTTGAGCGCATTCTTTGGAGTGAGGTTGGCAGTAAAAAAGATTATGAAGCAGAATACGGTGAAAAACCTCTTGGAGAGTTCGTTCGCGAGATCATCGGACTTGATATGACGGCTGCCAAAGAGGCTTTTGCAGAATATTTGAATGATGTCAGACTTGATGCGGATCAAATTTATTTTGTTAATCAAATAGTTGAGTATATCGTTCGCAACGGAGTAATGAAGGATATGTCTGTCCTTCAAGAATCACCCTTTAACGACAGAGGAAGCATAGTTGATATTTTTTCGGATATATCTCTTTGGTTAAATATTAAGAAAATAATAGATAAAATAAATGCAAATGCGGCTGTTTGATAACCTGTATTAAAGTAAGGGCAGTATAAAGAGGGATATATCCGTGGTACTCTTGACACCATTCATTCAATATGGTAAAATAATTATGGTGACAAGATCGAAAAAATTATTTGTAAGGGAGAAAAAATATGTTTATTTCGGGTGCAGACATACTTGTGAATACCTTGATGGAGCAAGGCTGTGATATTGTTTTCGGATATCCCGGAGGACAAATATTAAGTGTATACGACAGCCTTTATACTCATCGAAATGAAATGAAGCATATCCTGACCTCCCATGAGCAGGGTGCTGTCCATGCGGCAGACGGATACGCAAGAACAACGGGAAAAACGGGTGTGGTAATCGCCACCTCGGGACCCGGTGCAACGAATCTTGTCACCGGAATCGCCACAGCATATCTCGACTCCATTCCCATGGTGCTCATATGCGGAAATGTACCCACCACACAGATAGGAACAGACAGCTTTCAGGAGATAGATATAACGGGTATTACCCTCCCTATAACAAAGCACAATTATTTTGTGGGAAGAGTGGAGGAGCTGGCTGATACCGTAAGAGAAGCATTCGTACTTGCAGCCTCGGGAAGACCGGGTCCCGTACTTATAGATATCCCCAAGGATGTACAGCAAGCAAAATGCGAATATGAGCCCAAGCCCCCTGTCGAAAAGGAAGAGCCCCGTGCGGCAAAAGATATACGGATATCGGAAGCCGCCGGAATAATAAATGAAGCAAAACGCCCCTTCATTTACTTCGGAGGAGGCGCCGTATCATCGGGCGCAAGAGACGATCTGCTCGTGCTTGCGGAAAAGCTGGATTGCCCGATAGCGTGTTCCATGATGGGATTGTCCGCCGTTCCCACGGACCATCCGAGATTCCTCGGTATGCAGGGAATGCACGGACGCTTTGCCGCATCAAAGACAATGGAAAATGCCGATGTGATAATCGCTCTCGGCGTACGGTTCAGCGACAGATCCACTGGAAACAGAGCTAAATTTGCGATCAACTCAAAGATCGTGCAAATAGATGCGGACGGCTCGGAGCTTAACAAAAACGTGACGGCAATATGCGGTATGCGCGGCGATGTAAAGGCTACCCTTCAGAAGCTTATTCCGTTGATAAACGAAAGAACAAATCCCGAATGGATGGACAAAGCCGCCTCCTTCCGCAAAGAGGAAGAAAAGTACCTCGATCGTCGTGACGGACTTACTCCCCGAAGAGCAATACTTACCGTCAACCGTCATCTCGGAGAAAACACGGCTGTATGCACCGATGTGGGACAGCATCAGATGTGGGCGGCTCAGCACCTTGTATTCCGCTCGCCGGGAAGATTCGCATCAAGCGGCGGCTTGGGTACTATGGGCTACGGTCTCGGTGCCGCTATTGGCGCCGCATTCGGAACGAAAGAAAGAAGCGTTCTTATCACGGGAGACGGAAGCTTCGGAATGTGCCTCAATGAGCTTGCAACGGCTGTCACATACAATGTTCCCGTAACGGTCGTTATCATGAACAACGGCGTTCTCGGAATGGTACGTCAGTGGCAGACTTTTTTCTATGACAAGCATTATTCCAATTCTGTCCTTGACAGAAAAACCGATTTTACGGCGTTGGCGAAAGCCTTCGGAGCGGACGGAGAAAGGGTGTCAACTCCGGAGGAATTGGACAGCGCCCTGTCAAAAGCCGCAGCTTCGGACGGCCCTTACGTTATAGACTGCGTTATCGACAAGGACGAATTAGTCCTTCCCATGCTCCCGCCGAACGGAAGCATGAGCGAGCTTATTACGAAGAATAGAAAATAAAAAACTTCCTGCCTTATTTTTGCAAAAAGCTTTAAGGCAGGAATTTCATTTTTTATTTACCCATTCGGAAATGGTATCTCTTAACATATCTATTCTCGTACGTATCGCATTGCACAATATATCCACACGTGTATCCGAAAGATATTCGGAGCCCGAAAGGATCATTCTTATATCATTCTCTATTCCGTCAAGAGCCGATATATCCACCCACGAAAAGTCTGTTATCAGATCCAGGTTTTTCGTGGGATTCTTCTCCCAGAGAGGACATTTTATGTTGCTGTCATCCAAAGCATTTATATGAGAATCGACTTTGTTAAACCACAAAGAATTACCGCAATCATAAATCGGTGCGGTACCTATCCATTCCAGGGTGACCGCATTTCTTATAATGCCGAAATTATTCAGATGTCTGTCCTCGTTGACTGTAAGGAAATCAAGAAGAAGCATTTTTTCCAGCTGTGAACGGACATCCTTTACACCGAGGCTTTCACAGCACTCAATATAGAACTCATACTCCGACACATCGTTTCTCTTTTTGAAGGCTTTCATAACATAAGCCGCTGAAACAAGATCGGTTTTTGCTGTAACAAAGTCCTCACAGAAGCAACAGGCTTCGTCGTGCTCATTTATAAGCCCGTAGGTCACATGAGGTATCCCGAGTCTTTCGGCGATCAAGGATGATATAACCTCATTGTACGCTTCTTGGAAAAACGGCGCACATGAGCCTTTTATGAGAATGCGTTTTCCGTCCGATATCTTCCACTTTTTCTTCAGATTTCCGTTTGCGGTATTATCCGGAGAAAACAGACTTATAGAATCCGAAGTACCGCCCTTACCAAACAGCAGATCCCCTATATCCTCGGAAAAGCCGTTATCAAAGAAGTTGACTTTTTTCCAATCAAGAGACATATCCGAAGGGCATACCCAATACTGATCTGATAAGCTCAGCCCGAAGCATTTTTGTATCAGCTCCGAGGGACTTGACAATTCCAATGCATCGAGAAAGCTCCGTATTCCCCGGCGGCTTGCGGGTATGGAGCGATTCATCCACCATGCATTAAGTGTTTTACGGTCAACGCCGATCTTATTGTATGTTCCGAGGGGAAGATGCTTTGCATCATATACTTTTCCCAAAGCGGTAATATTAGCATATTCATTCATTTCAAGCTCCATGACCTTCACCTCGCGGTGCATAAGCGTATATAACACGTTATCTCCTCCTTTTCACATTTCTGTTTTTTAATTATAACATGTTTTAAAGGAAAATACAATTGTTTTGTGTTTATTTAATAAAAAACTTCCTGCCTTATGTCCTGTTACCCTTAGCGGAAAATCAGCAGGCGTAAAATCACGGCAGAGTGATTGTTTTCTCTGTCGATTTATGTTATAATTAAAGTAACTAAAAAAGCCTCTCCCTTCCGGAGAAGTGGCGGCACAGCCGGCAGAGAGGGCAAAACGGAGCAAGCACCATTAAAATGTCTTTGTAACACTTTGGCGAAACTCGCGAAAAATGCAACGATAAATAAAAGATTATATTAGGAAATATCATTATGATAAAAGCAGTGCTATTTGATTTTGACGGAGTTTTGACAATAGATAAAACGGGTTCAACGACAACAATAAATTATATTGCGAATACTTGTAATATTCCATTGGACAATGTGAAAGCGAATTACTACAAGTTTAACAAGCAATTATTATTGGGAGAAACTACACATCAAGAAATTTGGCAAGAATTTTGCGAATCTTTGGGACAAAGTGTTGATTATGACATCTTACTCGATTCTTTCAGAGAAACTCGTCTTGATGAGAGGATGATCGCTCTGGTAAAAGAATTAAAAGAAAAATATCTTATTGGAATGGTAACGGACAATAAATATGACAGAATCAGTACTATTCTTAATTACAGAGGATTAAACCAATATTTCGATGTTGTTGCAATTTCAGCAAGTGTGCATTCAGGCAAAGAGAGCCGCAATATATTTGATCATGCTTTGAATAAGTTAAATGTAAACGTTAATGAATGTGTATTTATTGATAATACAGAGAAGAATTTGATCGTCCCTAAACAAATGGGAATGTCTACAATTTTATTTAATGATGATAATAGAGATCATGAATTGTTCCGGAGAGATCTACAGAGAATCCTTATATCACATGATCGTTAAATTCATTTTTTCAAATTAAACGCCGACAGATCTGAATAATAGATTCTATCGGCGTTAATTATTTGTTTATTGCAGAGCAATTTTGCACGATATGCTCAAACTAATTAAAAAATCACTTTAACTGCTCTAAAATCTCTTTGAATTCTTCCGTATCTCTGATAGCATCAAATTCCTTTTCCGCTAACCAAGAATCACGGAGTATTTCGTGTAGCGGACGAGAATCTGTTGTTTCAAAATCAGTTTTCTTTTTAGTTCTTTCACCGATCAAAAGTGATGTTGTTTTGATTTCATCGGGACGGTTTTCAAACTCATAAGCATATTTTACACAAACATTCAGCTTCTCTATCGCTTCTTCTATACGATTGACTTTAACCAATCGCTTTGCGTAATCAAAATAATGGTTTGCGTTGCACCAACTATCGTTCGGGGGATCATTATCAAAAATTAGATGATTTAAGACATGCATTTTTTCACACACGGTGACCGCCTCTTCATCAGATACCAAATCGACTAACTGCCAAAGTCCATCGGATAACGCATAATAAGATTGAAGAATAAACTTTCTCCAATGAGGTAATTCTTCATCCTCGGCAAGAGCCCATTTCAATGACCATTCCTTGCAATAGTACATCGGCGGAAAAGTTTCATATATTGCTCTTCCTTGATCCTTCCTTCCCATTTCACAATGATGAAACGCGAGGCGGTTTACAGCTTCGAATTTGATCTGCTGATCGGGACAGTATTTCATAATGCGCTCTCCGAGGGCTACGATCTCCGCATCGTTTTTCTCCATATTTTCTTTCCAGCCGGGGATATTTCCTGTTTCATCACACTCAGCAAAAAGAGCATACATCAGCTTGTTCAAAAGAGCATAGTTATTGGGAAATTCCGCAACTCCCGCACGGGCGATACGAATACACTCATTTATATTGCCAATGCTGATCGATGCTTGAAAATCTTTTAAATACCGTTCCACGGCTTTCTTTTCTGCGACTTCGTCAACACCCATAAGCTTATCCGTCGATATTTCGAAAAATGCGGCAATAATGGGAATTAATTCAATATCCGGATAGCAGGAATTATTCTCCCAACGCGAAACAGATTGACAAGATACACCGAGCATTTCTGCAAATTCTTCTTGCGTAATCTCCCTTTCCTTTCGCAATCTCTTTATTGTTTCTCCAATATTCAGTTTCATAAGGAATACCTTTCTTTCAAAAATTGAAAGTCGCGCTTCTTTCTGCCTATATTGTATCACAGTACAACTAAAGATTCAATATCACATTCAGAGAGTTTTTTTCACCATTATAGTGAAATCGGCGCACCTGCGGTGAAGCAAGTGCGCCAATGGAGAGTGTTACTTTTTTCAATTCATTTTTCGAAAAGAATTATTTCTTGGGCTTTTTGATCTTGTTAAGATCCTTATTCATTGCGAGAAGCTCTTCCTTTGTAAAGGAAATATTCATCATTCCCATCATGCTTGTGAGTCTGAGAACGGTAAATCCGCCCATCATCTGCATAAGACCGCTGTCAGCCTTGAGATCCACATCAAAGCCTCCGGACTTTTTGCCCTCTTCCTTATCCTTCTTGTTCGCGTCCATCTTCTTTTTGAGAGAAAGACCCACGCCCGCAAACCAAAGCTTACCCTTGAGACAGGAAGTAATATCGCCTATGGTATCGTTAAGGGAGAAGCGTCCTTCGGGTGCATCTATGTCGAACCAATTGAGAACGGCACCCTTTTCCACGAGAACGTAATCCATATTCATTTCGCTTACCTTGCGGATCTTACCTTCATCGGTAAATTCGCCCGCTTTGGCAACTATCGTGCTTTCGCCCGCATTCTTAACATCGAAGTAGAAGAAATGGTCAGATGCTGTCTTCTTGCCGATGCTTTCGCCGTTAACGAAAAGCTCTACCTCGGGAAGATTGGAGTAAACGGTAACCTTTGTCACATCCTCAACTCTGTCGATATATCTCTTACCGCAAAGGTGTACGAAGGGATCGTCGGAGAGCCATGCCTTGTATGCATAGAAGGCATCCTTCTTATACTTTCTGTCCATGGTTACAAGACCCTTATGGTTCTGTCCGTTTTCGCCGCCCTCTGCACGTGCATCGGCACCGAAGTCGAACATATTCCATACGTGTGTCGCCCACATGTATTTTCTTGTGAAGAGCTGCTTTATAAGTTCCTCATGATAATATGCCTGATATTCTTCCGTATAGTCGCCCTGCTTGGGATCGCTTGTATGCCAATTAAGAGCTTCACAGCCGTATTCGGAGCATCCTATGGGAATATTGGGATGTGTTTCATGGAACTTATCGAACCAAGGACCGTTCATTGTCGTATCTCCGCCGTACCATCCGAAGTAATGGTTATAGGAAACCACGTCGGGAATAAGAAGATAGGGATCGTCCATCTTGCACATGGAAACAGCCGCTATAGTGGTAAGACGTGTCTTGTCCATATCATGAACGAGATCGTTGAGGATACGATGGTTTTCAAGAAGATCTTCGTCGGAGCCGCCTATGGATATCTCGTTGGAGAGTCCCCATACAACGATAGAGGGATGGTTGTAATTCTGAGCAACAAGCTCCTTCATCTGAGAGATCGTGTTCTCGCGTCCACCGGGCAAATGCTTGGATATATAGGGTATTTCAGCCCATATTACAAGACCCTTTTCATCGCAGAGATCATAGAAATACTGATCGTGCTGATAGTGTGCAAGACGTATGGTCGTAGCACCGACCTCCATGATAAGGTCTATATCCTCTTCGTGATGCTCGGGAAGAAGCGCATTGCCCACGCCCCATCTGTCCTGATGACGGGATACGCCGCGGAGAGGATATTCCTCACCGTTAAGGATAAATCCGTTATTGGGATCTATCTTGAAGCTGCGGCAACCGAATCTATTGCATACATTGTCTATAACTTCACCGTTTTCAACTATTTCTACCTCACAGCAGTAAAGATAAGGATCCTTTCTGCCGTGCCAGAGATGAGCATTTTCTATTGTAAAGCTTGCGCTTGCTTCGATGGTCTCTTTTCTGAGAAGCTCATTTTCGTCCTTGTCGTATATGGTATATACAAGCTTCTGACCTTCCTTAAGTCCCTTAACAAAGGCTTTTACTTCGACTTCGGCATTCTTTCCCCTTACAACGGGAGTGATCTGTATACCGGGAGCGCCGTAATAATCAAGATCGAAATGTGTTTCACTTACGCAAATAATATTTACATCTCTGTAAATACCGCCGTAGAATGTAAAGTCCGCCATCTGGGGATAAACTGTCTCATTTGCGGAGTTGTCCACAACGATAGCAAGCTCTGTTGTGTCTGTAAGCTTTCCCGTAAGATCTACTCGCCATGTGGAGTAACCGCCGTGATGTGAAGCAAGCTTCTCACCACCGACATATACGTCTGCGGAGGAGTTTGCACCGCGTATCTCAAGGTAATAGCGGTCGGATGCGGGAAGCTCAGCCTTGTTAAGTGTTTTTGTGTAGAGGCATGAACCTCGGAAATAATCGTTTCCGCCGTCAAATCCATCTTCGGCATTCCATGTATGGGGAAGGTCTATCGAAATGCCTTCCTTTATTTTTATATCCGTGGTATTTTTTTCAAATAACCAGCCTTTATTGATATTGATGATGTTTCTCATTTTTTGACTGTTCCTTTCTTTTAAAACCTGTAAAGTGCCCGACAATATTATTACCGTCGGGCACATAAAAAATCATTGGTTCAAGAACTCTTGTGTTCGGAATAACACTTATCAGCCGTTGCGTCCGAGATCACTGTTCATACGCTCAAGAGTCTTCTTGTCGAGATTATATATAAGTCCGAGACCTACAAACTGCATTATGGCAGAAGCTAAGAAGAGGATAGCTACGAGTCCGCGGAGCTCTACTGCAAATTCCCAGGAAAGCTTTGTAACATCGATAAATTCCGCACCTGTTTCGGGATCTATCGCATTGTTTACATAGCCCATGCCCTTCATTATAATGAGAGCAACAGCAGGTCCTATACCCTGAGCAAGCTTACGGAAGAAAGAATGGAGCGAATATACAACGCCTTCTTCGCGGTTACCCGTTTTCCATTCGTTGTAGTCGATAGCATCGCCCATCATAGCCCAGGATACCGTGGAGTATATACCGAGACCGAGGCTGTATACGAGCTGGCAGAGAATGTATATAACAAGGTCAAGATTTGTATTGTTGGGAGTGATTATAAAGAGACCGAGACCGCCGATTATGGAGCATATGGATCCGACTACGGAAAGCTCCTTCTTACCGTACTTAACGACCATCTTACGTGCAAGAGGTGTGAAGACGAGTATCGGAATCATAGCGAAAAGCTGAACTATACCGGATATATCGGTATTCTTGAAGTATATCTGGAATGTAACGGAAACAGCGGTAGCCGCACCCTGCATACCGATGAACATACCCATAGCTGCGATGGTAGCACCTACTGCGGGACGGTTCTTCGCAAAGTTTACGAGAGCCTGAATAACGTTGAACTTGGGAGCATCCTCATTGAGCTTTGTATCGGTATCAACGCGGATCTCCGTGTTCTTTATCATAAACTGGAAGCAGATAAATCCGAGTACGCCCATTACAAGAGCAGCAACAAATACCATATTACCGTTGAGGGATTTGTCTTCATTGTATATAATGAAGGGAAGGATGACCATAGGAAGCATATTTCCTACCATGGATCCGACGGAACGCCATGCGGAGAGAGAAGCTCTGTCAGCGGGCTTATCGGAAATAATGGAGAGAAGAGAGCCGTAAGGAACGTTTGCTATGGTGTAGAAAGCATCCCATACAACATATCCTGCTATAAAGATAATGAACTTAGCAAATACGGGAGCCTGCGGGAAAGGAAGGAAGCAGCATGCGCCGCCTACGATGAGACCTATAGATCCTACGAATATGTACTGAAGGAACTTGTTTCTCTTGTACTTATGCTTATCGGCGTCTATCATGGAGCCTATAAGCGGGTCATTGACAGCATCCCAGAACTGGACTATTACGAGAAGAAGGGAGTACCATGCACTCATACCCATGACCTGAGTCCAGAAAAGCGCCATTGTTCCCTTGAGCGCAAAGCTCATGTTACAGCCGAGGTCACCTGCCGCATACGCTATACTGTCGCGTATACCGAATTTACGATGCCCGGAAGCATCAAGTATTTTTTCTTTTTTCATTTGTCTTTACTCCTTTTGCGTTTTTGTACAAAAAGTCTGTATGCTAAGGTATATTATAACTCTTTCAAAAAGAAACTGATAGTAAAAAATTCATTTATTCTTGTATTATTTTCATATTTATTCAAAAAAATGTTGCAAAAGGCGAAAAAAAAGGATATAATGTGAATAAAATAAGACAAAGCACAAATGAGCCCTTTATAAGTCGGGAAATAAAAGCGGGTAAGTATAATGAAGAGTGAATACGAATTGAATTTTTTATGCGAAATATTAAACAAATGCCATATAAGAACCAACATGCTGTCGCCAAACGATACAGTCGATTCGATGTTCGATTCATGGATGATAGCAATAACGGGTATTTCTTCCGATCCAGATCTTACGATACGCAAAATAGCGGGAAGCATTGAGAATATGACAAAATACAGGCTGACAAACGCACTTAAGCTTAAATATATCTTCATGAGACTTCCCTTGTTAAGTGAAAAAAATCTTCTTTTCATCGGGCCGTATCTTTCTGCACCTCTGAATGAAAACGAGCTTCTTGAAGCAGGAGAAAAGCTCAGCCTTTCACCCAGTACTCAAAAAAATCTGAATGAATATTATGCGTCTCTTCCCATTCTCTCTGACGGTGACAGACTGTTCACCATGATAGACACCTTCTGCGAGCATATCTGGCGGACACCGTCATTCACCATTACGGATATAAACGAAGAGCACACCTTATCCGTTTCTCCAATCTATTCTGTTTCCAGAGAAAGAACCGTTGACGAGACGCTTGCCAATATGGAAATGATGGAAAGGCGGTACGCATCGGAAAACGAATTGATGAAGGCGGTAACTCTCGGTCAGCAGCACATGGAAAAAGCATTCCTTTTTGCATTCAATGAACAGATGTTTGAGAAGAGACTTCAGGATCCCGTAAGGAATGCTAAGAATTACTGCATCATTATGAACACCCTCCTCAGAAAAGCCGCTGAGCAGGGCGGAGTCCATCCCATATATATCGACAGAGCATCATCCGAGTTTGCCGCCAAAATTGAGCAGACATCGGAATTGAAAAGTATCCCCGAGCTCATGAAGGAGATGTTCTCCTCATATTGCCGAATAGTCAGAAAGCATTCCGCAAAGAATTATTCCCCAATAGTAAGAAAAGCCGTTATGATAATCGACTCCGATATCTCTGCGGAAATATCTCTCCGCACTTTGGCTGAGAAGCAGATGATAAGCACCGGATATCTTGCAACCGTATTCAAAAAAGAGACGGGGAAAACGATCTCCGAATATATACGGGATAAGCGCATGGGATATGCAAAGCATCTTCTCACCACCACAAATCTGCAGATACAGACCATTGCTACTCATTGCGGTATAATGGACGTACAGTATTTTTCGAAAACTTTCAAGTCAGCCGTGGGAGAAACTCCCACCGAATACCGCGAAAGCTCACGAAGGTCACAGGGAAAGCAAAAGGAAAGAGTTTGAAAATAAAAAGCTTGCTTCAAATGCAAAAAGCAAATGAGGCAAGCTTTTTATTTTACAACTGCTTATTTTGCGCTTTCCATGGGAGCCTCACGCTCGAAATGAGAGGTCAAAACAACAGGCATTCCCGTTTCCGCACTCTTCATGATGCTTGCCATTATCTCAAGCACATGGAAGGTCTGCTTTGATGTAGTGCGAGATACGCCGCCGTTTTCAATTGCTTTTGCCATATCCGCAAGGCCGACCCTCTGCTGACAACATTGACACCTTTTGACAAGTTTTGCATAGCGATACATAGTGTAGTGGAAGATATAAAGAAACAGCGGAGTGAAATCACTCCGCTTTTCAATTTAAAACTCTATCCAATCTTTTTCTTTTAATGTTTTTATAACGTTTTTGGCATCTGGAAGGGTAATAACAAACAGTCTTCCGTCCTTGGTGAAAATGTTTAAGTGAATATCATCAAATTGATAACGGTCAACATCTTGTAATAATATTTCATCCAATGTATATGGTTTTTCTTCAAGGCATAAACAAACGATACCCGCTTCGCAAAAATATACATTTCCGTTTTTAACTTTGCCGTTTCCTAAGTTAAAATTACCATTGGTTTTATAAAAAACAGGAGAGGTTATCTCTTTTTCAAATTCTGCATACTTTTTATCCATAATCTTTCCGTAAACAAGAAGAAATACAAATAACAGAATATAGACTAGAAATCCTCCCAAACCTGAAATTAAAAGAGCGTCATCCATTTCTAAATATTGCAGTAAGAAATATGTAATCAAGCCGAAAAAGAAACCTGTAAATGCAGATAAAAGTGCTTTAGCTTTCATAAAATCACCTCGCAATATTATTATATTATAATTATTTCCCAAAATCAATAGTTTTTCATTTTTGGGAAATGATTTTTAAAAATTCTTATATTCCGCAATGTATTCATGTATCAAGTCTCATTGGTTTCTGTATTTTTTATTTGTCGCTTAAAAATGTCAAAACGACACATCTCAAGCTTAAATGTTACATTCATCATTTAAACGAAATCGGATGCCTCACATATGCAAGGCATCCGAAAGCTTTAATACAGCAAATATTTTTCTCTTATCCTTTTGAATTTTTCCGCGCCCTGCTTCCATTCTTCTATAATGGGAGCAAGGCTTTTTCTTTCCTTGAGAGCATCGCAGATCTTATCCGTGCACATTCTGTAGCGGCAGCTTCTGCTGTGCTCGAAATTCACTTTATCGGGAAAAAGACGGTTCAGCGTATCCATTATATAAAGCTGTGTTTCCACGGGTCTCCATATGTTTCTGTCGCTTATCACCATATAGACACCGTCGCACAAAACAAGCTTACGCTCCGAGCCCTCCTTCGGAGCAAGGTAGGTCATCGCCATATAATACTTCTGGACAAAATATATTCCCGGAAGGCAGAGTGCATTCAGCTCATTTGCCAGAAGCTCACCGTCAAAATCGGTATTGCCCACGTATTCAAAAGGCGTTGTAGTCCCTATTCCGAGAGAAAAATTCGATGCCTGCATAAGTCCAGTTGCGGCAAAGAACAAGGGCGTATCCGTATCGGGCATATTGGGGCTTCCCGGAACCCATACAAGTCCCGTTTCGTCATACCACATATCACGGCGCCATCCTTGCATTTTCAGAACGGTCAAGTCAGCACCCACATTACGCATATCGTTGTACATCAGCGCAAGCTCGCCTATTGTCATTCCGTGGCGCAGAGGGTAATCCACACCGGAGATAAGTCCTGCAGGTCTCAAGGTGAATTTTTCCTCGGGAAGATCTCCCTCAACGATATCTCCCCGTATGGGATTGGGTCTGTCAAGAACTATGACCTCCCTGTTTGCCTTCGCACAGGATTCTATAAGGAGCATGAGCCACGGCGTATACGTCCAATGTCTCACACCAACATCCTGAGCCGAAAACACAACGGCATCCACCTTTTCTATCCACTCAACAGGAGGACGAAGTTCCTTATACTTATAAAGATTCACGATCTTTATTCCGGTTTTCTCATCGACCTCGTCAAGCTCTCCGTCACCGCCGTAAAGGTTCCCTCTTACACCGTGCTCCATTCCGAAAAGAAACATCACCTCCGCCCACTTTTCATTGACGATAACATCAATGAGAAGTCTGCCTTCATTATCAATGGCTGTAGTGTTCATCATCAATGCGACTCTTTTTCCCGATATCCTCCGGCGAAGCTCATCGCAGGCAAGTGTCACTGCCCCTTTTTTCCATCCGCTCATTTTTTACTGTCCATGGGAGCTTCACGCTCAAAGTGTGAAGTCAATGTAACAGGCATTCCCGTTTCTCCGCTCTTCATAATACTTGCCATTATCTCAAGCACGTGGAATGTCTGCTTTGATGTGGTACGTGATACACTTCCCGTTTCAATAGCTCTCGCCATATCCGCAAGACCGAGCGCACGTGAATTTTCGGAATAGTCAAATTCAAGAGGATATTCCTCGCTCTGCTGTGTTTCTCCATTGAAGAAGACGACCTTGCCGCCGAATGTATTGGGATCGGGAACGTACAGAGTCCCCTTGGTGCCGTATATCTCTATATTTGTCTGACGGGAGCTGTATATATCAAACGAGGTAAGAAGCGATACGACCACACCGCTGTCAAATGTAAGGAAGGATTCGATATGTGTAGGTGTATTCACTTTAATTATTTCACCCTTATGAGGCTCTGCCGTAATAAGTCTTGTGGGATAGGAAATTCTGCCGTATCCGTAAACGCTCTTAACGCCGCCGATAAGATTTATCAGAGCCGTTATGTAATAAGGTCCCATATCGAAAAGAGGACCGCCGCCACGCTGATAATAGAAATCGGGATCGGGATGCCAAGATTCCATTCCGTGACCTGCCATAGCGCATCTTCCGCCGATGACCTTACCTATAACACCGCTGTCGATAAGTCTTCTGCTCGTCTGTATACCCGCACCCATAAACGTATCGGGAGCACCGCCTATAACAAGTCCTTTTTCTTCGGCAAGGGCAACAAGCTCCTTTCCTTCTTCAAGATCCGCACCAAGAGGCTTCTCGGAATAAACGTGCTTTCCCGCAAGAAGTGCCGCCTTCGAAACCTCATAATGCTGATAAGGGCGGGTAAGATTGAGAACAATATCTATTTCGGGATCGGCAAACAATTCCTCCATAGTATCGTAAACCTTCGGAACACCGTAATCCTTTTGTGCTTTTTCCGCTCTCTCTTTTATAAGATCGCATACTGCAACAAGACGGATATCGTTTTTAAAAACGCCGTAAATATTTTTAAGATAGATACCGCTTATACAGCCTACTCCAACCATTCCCACGTTCAACATAATTCTATCTCCTTTTCAATAAGTTTTATTTATTTTTTTGCTTTTAAATATTTTATTTTCTTGCAGCCCATACCATGCCCCGCTCCATGAGAACACCTGCCGACGGATATTTGTCGAAAATATCCGCATTGTGACCGAGAGAGCAATAATAAACACGTCCCGCGCCCCACAGCTTTGTCCAGGTTACAGGCATATCAACGGGCTTATTTACCGCATGATGACCGTCCGCTGCGGGAAATCTCGTTGTTGCAAGAACCTCTATCGCCGGGTCTATGTGAAGGTAATACTGCTCGGATATGACCTTAAAATCCTCTATTCCTTCCGTAATGGGGCTTGAGCCGCGGCAGATATTGACAGTATACTCAACCGAACCTCCGCCGGGATGCGATACCCATTGACCGCCCGTCATAAACTGCCATTCCGTGGAATTTCTGAATGCATCACACATTCCTCCGTGGCATCCCGCTATTCCCGTGCCGTGTGAAACGGCAAATGATACATTGTTTACATATTCTTCCGTGATACTGCCCATCGTCATACACGGAACGATAAGATCATATTCCGTGAGCTTGTTCTTATCCGCAAGACATCCCACACCGTCAAAAATTTCGGCTTTTATCCCGTTTCTCAAAAGCATTCCCGCTAATTTTTCCGAAACGGGTACGGGCTCATGTCCTTCCCAGCCACCTCTGAATATAAGAGCTTTTTTCATATTTCCTCCGTTCATCGTTGCAATAATTCCATTATCCATATACAATATATCATAAAAGAAGTGAAATATCAATACCTTGCGGTATTTTCTCAAAAAAATTTAACATGCAACAAACCGTTGCTTGCCAAGTTAAGCTTTTGATGGTATAATTTAAGAGATATTGACGGAATCGGAGGAACCGACATGGACAATAACAAAAACAAAACCTGTAGTATATTGAAAAAGCTTCGTTGTGATATGAATATCTCGCAGGACGCTTTGGCAAAACGGCTTCATGTTACCCGTCAGGCGGTATCACGCTGGGAGATGGGATGCACAACGCCCAATCTCGAAACATTGAAGGAGCTGTCCGCACTGTACGGCATTTCCATAAACGAGCTTCTGGGAGGAGAACGACTCCCCGAAAAGCAAGGAGATCCCAATTGCCCCGATTGGAATGACGATCCCGTTGAAAGTATCACTCAATATAATGATGCGGAGGAATCGGAAATGAATTGTAACAGTAAAAAATTGCGTATCGGTGTATTCGGCGGTGCAAGAGGAAGATCAATGATTCACATCCTGCTTAAGCATCCCGACGCACAGCTTGTGGCTGTCTGCGACAAGTACGTCCCTCTTCTCGAGGAAGCAAAAAAGACCGCCGCAGAATGCGGTACGACGATCGAGGTATTTGAAAGCTTCGACGAGTTTATCGAATACGATATGGATGCGGTTGTGTTGGCAAATTACGCCAACGAACACGCAGTTTATGCTGTAAAATGCATGAATAAGGGTCTGCACGTCTTGTCTGAGGTACTCCCGTGTGAAACGATGGCACAGGCTGTTGAGCTTATCGAAACCGTTGAAAAAACGGGAAAGGTATATGCTTATGCAGAAAACTATTGCTACATGAGACACGCCTTTGAAATGTGGCAGAAATATAAAACGGGAGAATTGGGATACGTAACCTACGGAGAGGGAGAATACATCCATGACTGCTCCTCCATATGGCCGCGTATAACGTACGGCGAAAGAGATCATTGGCGAAACCGTATGCACGCAAACTTCTATTGCACACATTCTCTGGGTCCGCTTCTCACCATGACAGGTCTCAGACCCGTTTCCGTTGTGGGCTTTGAAATGCCTCCTCACAAGGAAATGACAAAGCTCGGTTCCCTCGGAGGCGGTGCCGGAATAGAAATGGTCACACTCGAAAACGGAGCCGTTCTGAAAAGTATACACGGCGGTCTCAAACGTGAGCCGGGAAGTATAAATTATGAGCTTTACTGCTCCAAGGGTATGATGGAAACAGGAAGGCTTGAACCTCAGAAGAAATTCAACATGTATAAGGAAGGGGATAAATTCTGCGAAGGAACATGGATGCAGTACGATCCCGAGCCTACTATAGCCAAGGAGGCAGCCGCTCTTTATCCGGGACACGGCGGAAGCGACTTTTATCCCACTCACTTCTTTATCGAAAAGATCCTGGGGCGTCCCGACGGCGAATGGTCGATAGATGTGTACACGGCGGTAAATATGGGTATATGCGGTATACTCGCCTACAGATCGGTGCTTAACGGAAATTGCAAGATCGCAGTACCCGATCTCCGAGACCCACGGGAGCGTGATGCATACCGTAACGACAATGCCTGCACTACCCCTTCGGTAGCGGGCGATCAGCTCCTTCCCTGCACCTCATTGGGTGAGCCGGATATTCCCGATGAAACGTATGAATACGTACGCAATCTCTGGCTTGAGAAAAAGAACGCGGAGCATGTGTGATTGAACCGTAAATAAAAAATGCGAACGCCTGCCTATATCGGCAGATCGGCGTTCGCTTTTTTGTTTTATTCTTATAGCTTCTTGTTCGTTTTAGCTGAAATCCGCTTCAAACAAAACAGTCCTGCCGTACTCATAATAACCATCGCGCACCACATCAAAACAAAACCTCTGTCTAAAGTGTCGGGAGCTTGTGCAGTTCCGGAGGTCTCCATTATCCTGCCGCATCCGTTGATATCGCCGTAATCGATGAACATTTTTGGATACTTTGAAAGAAGAGGCGAATTTTCTGAATCGATTACCCCGCGCTCAAAGCTTTTAATGTAATTCGCTAAAACCATATAGTCTTCCATAACATAGTCAAGAACATTTTCAGCACCTTCAAGCATAGCAAATCCACCTCCGAGATCTCTCAGAGTATAGTTGTATCCCGCCAGATTATATTCATCCGCAAGCTGCAGATCTTCCCATTCATTCTTTACTTTATTGTATACCTTAACATCATACACACGGTATTTTAACGGTGCGCCCTTCCAAATATCCATCTCATCGGCTTGCGTCGTATTCGGAACAGAAGTATCCACCTTATATGTAAGTCCCGACACGTGAAGAAGACTTCCATCCTCTCCCTCGCCCATGTGACGGGCGCCCCATTCCAATACATCCAAAAGCTGTTGACCCGAAACTGTCAAAAGGCAAGCCACATTTCCGAAGGGATGTATATCTTTGCATGTTTTATATGTCAGATCACCTGTTACGGCACCGTTGCGGATACCGCCGCCGTTCATCACGGCAACATCCACATCAAGGCCCATATCATCAAACAGATAATACAAAGCGTCTGCCGCAAAATCTCCCGTGTTGGTTTCGCCCAGACGGACCAATCTATTTCCGCTGCTGTCATAATTATCAAAAACGACTTTCGCCTGCCCTATAACTTCACCCAAGCGTTCATCTATCTCGGTCAACCAATCATCCTTTATCTTTTTTACGACCGTATCGGCAGAAACAACCTTTTCGTTGTAAAGCTCCGATGATAACTCACCTTTCTCCGGGTCATACTCTATAAGATCAGTCTTAATATTTCCCGTTTCGGAATCAATGACCATAATTCCTATCCGATCAAAATACTGTCCCGTTTGAGTAAGAATAACGCCTTTTCCACCTTTGTCGGCAATATTTCTTCCCTCAATTACAGTATGGGAATGTCCGTCAATAAATGCGCTGAGTCCGCTGACCGCACCTATAACGGCTTCGCTTGTCCATGGCCCTGATGATGCATCCACACCTAAATGTCCCAATGCAATCACCTTCGTAGCACCGTCCGCTTTTGCTGAAGATATCGCCTCGGTAATGTCTTCATACAATTCGCCGCCGTCCTCTCCACCGGAAATACCGTAAATATAATTTCCTTCATCATCTTGAAAATAAGCGGGGGTTGTACTTGCAATGGTTTCGGGTGTCATAATTCCCACAAAAGCAACCTTTTCGCTTCCGCAGTCGAATATTTTATAGCTTTTAAGTACATTTTCTCCGCGAACATCATTTTGTTTATAATAAAAATTGCAGGAAACATACTCATATTCCGCGCTGTTTATGATATCCATACAGCCCTGCATACCGTAATCAAATTCATGGTTACCGAGAGTAGCGGCATCGTAACCTGCCTCATTCATCAATTTGACAACTGTCTTTCCCTTATCCATAGATCCGTACGCAGTTCCCTGTGCATGATCTCCCGCATCCACCAATAAAACGTATTTATATTTCGTCTCCAAATCTTTCTTTATACCCGATATGACATCATAGCTCAATGTACCGTCGATATACGAATGAACATCATTGGTATATAGTATAACGATATCATTGGACAAGGAATCACCCGATACGTGAACACCGATCTCAATCTGCAGCAAACAAAACACAAATAATAAGCTCAACACAAAACTTAATACAGGTTTTAAAGATTCATACTTGTTTTTCATTACCATTACCATTTTCCTTTTTAAGTTTCACTGTGATATAATAAGCGCAAACAACTACAGTGCGAACAAATACATGCGCTTAACAAAATTGTGCGGCTGCGCGCCCAATTTTCCAACTGCTATTATGATATAATAAGCGCAAACAACTACAGTGCGAACAAATACATGCGCTTAACAAAATTGTGCGGCTGCGCGCCCAATTTTCCAACTGCTATTATGATATAAAAATTATAGCATAAACTAACGAAAAATTCAACACATACATTCAACTTGAAAACTATTACGGGAACTTTTTCTTCTTTACCATTGTCTAACTAATACAGAACAACAGAAAGGCGGTGCTTTAATGAAAGGCAAGGAACGCTGCAAAATTTTAAAGGAAATACGTCAAAGAATTGCGGATGAAAACGATATCCGCTTTGTAACGGAGGAATGCCGTCATAAAGGTGACTGCCTCGGCACATGCCCCAAGTGCGAAAGTGAGCTTCGCTATCTTGAAAGGGAGCTGGAAAAGCGAAGGAAATTGGGTAAGAGCGTTGCAATAGCCGGTCTTACTGCTTCAATCGCACTTTCAACCACGGGATGCGCCGATCCGGGAGAATCGTTTCTGAATCCCGGAAGATACTTCAATAATGTACAAGGTGCGATGACCGTTTCGCCATACGATCAAAAGGAGCTTGACGGCGATATAGTTGAGATAGCAGGGGATATTCCCATGACATACGTTGAGACACAGGGTGAATTACCGTCCGAAACATACGAGCCCGATGCATCATCAAAAATACCTGTCATAACAGAAGAAGTTGAAACGGGCATCGATATAAACGGTGATGGATTGATAAGCTATGTATTTGACGAAAATGACGTAAGCGCTCTTAACACCGTCAACATCGTAAATGATTGTCTTTCCGCAAATGTCATAAGCAGAACGAGAGACGAATTGAATGAGAATTGGGGGCTTCCCAACAAATACGCCTCCCACAATAAATCCATATACCGTATTCCCGATAAAAAGCTGACAGTCACGGTGGTATTCTCCGACAGAGACGGCGAAGGAACACAAAGAGCTGAGGATCTCTTCGTCGAGGAGGACGGAGCTTCCGAAAACGTATATTCGGATAAATAAAGAGAAATATGGATAAGAGTACGCACACTCTAACCGCTCCCGTTATGGGATTGGTACGTCACAGGATCATGACCGACGGCAAGGGAGTCACCACTCTTGCGGGATTTTACGGCTGTCCCTTAAGATGCGGATACTGTCTTAATCCTCAATGCTTCGGCAGTAAAACGGCGGTTACTCATATGACACCGAAGGAGCTTTACGAAAAGATACGCATCGACGAGCTTTATTTCCTCGCAACGGGCGGAGGCGTCACCTTCGGCGGAGGAGAGCCTCTCCTTCATTCCGATTTCATAGCGGAATTTTGTAAGATATGCGGAAGCACTTACAATTTCTGTGCGGAAACGTGTCTCAATGTTCCGTTTGAAAATGCGGAAAAGCTTCTGCCGTATATCAGCACCTTTTTCGTGGATGTGAAGGATACAGATCCCGATATCTACCTCAGGTATACGGGAAATGACAACACACAAGTGATCGAAAACTTAAAAAGGCTTGCCGCTCTCGGGCACGATGACAAGATCGTAATACGCCTGCCTCTCATTCCCGGATACAATTCCGAAAAGGACAGAGAAAAAAGCGAAAAGTTTCTCCGCAGTATAGGGCTTACGAATTTCGACAAATTTACCTATATCATAAGGGATTAGAAAAACAACTATCTGCCTATGGTGTTAGAAGCATTAAGGCAGACTTTTTATTCAAAAAAACAGAAAGGCTTACCCCACGCACTTAAAAATGCACCGGGCAAGCCTTTTTTCATTTTTTCAGATATGATCTATCCGCTTTTCGTTCTTATTTCTTTTTCTTCAAGGAGACCGCACCGACACCGCCTATAACGGCAATGACCGCAACTGCTATAACAATGATAAGAACAACGTTGACACCACCCTTTTCGGGATCTGTCACAGAAGGATCGTCTGTTGTTCCCTCATCCTCGGAGGAGGGTGCCGTTCTTTCAAGGGAGAACTCGGGGTATACGAGCTTTTCGGAATTGCTCTTGGAAAGAACGGAGATATCCACATTATGATATTCCGCTTCTCCACCCTCGGCAATTATCTCAAGCTTGACGGTATAATCCTTACCTACACCCGATGTGTCTATATCCTTTGCAAGGTAAAGCTTATTTCCCTCCTTGACCTCGAATATGCTTCCGTCCTTATAATCGGAAACTACTGACATCGTATAAGGCACCATATCCTTGGACGCCTTCACATCCTTGAATACAGGTCTGAGAGTTCCTATATAGTCACCCTTAACGATGGTTTTCTTCATATTGTGAGACAATGTAACGCCGTTGAATACATTTACGGGCTCGGTCTCATAAAGAGCATTTGCATCACCCACGATACTTGCAAAGGGGATATAAAGCTTCTGACCTTCTTTTACTGAATAAGTGTATCCGCCCGCAGGATTGGATGAGCTCTTATAAGCTTCGATATAGGTAACATCGCCTGTATAGAGAGAATATTTTCCGTTGGAAAGCTTCTCTGCGGAGACTATCTCATAGCACGCATTGAACTGTGCATTGAAAAGTCTGTCGATGTAAACGAACTTTCCTTCAAGATCCTTTGCATCCACATTACCGTTAAGAGATACGGTAAGATAGTTTTCCGTGGAAAGCTCCTTTGTGAAGTCCTCAAGCTTACCTGTTATACGTGAGGGCTTTTCCTTGTTATCGTTTACATACGCATCGTTTGTGTAGATAACGTTATCATCGCCGTTTACGGTATAAACGGCAAAGCTTCCCGTAAAGTCAAACACATTGCCTACGGAATATGTCTTTCCGGAGCCGTCACCGCAATAAGCAATATAGTCTGTTCTGCCGTTTACAAGCTCGACCTTGACAGCCTTGATGAACTCATTGGTAACATCGGTGCTCTTTCCCTTTTCGTAAACGGGAACCTCTTCTATCTTCATTATCTTGGATTCCGTTGTGTAGGGCTCGATAACGGAGCTGAACATGGAGGAAAGGTTCGATCCCTTGCGCTCTACGAACATATATGTCAAGGATTCGGGGTTGCCGGGCTTATTGGTGGGAGGTGTACCGTCTGCAAGAGCGAGAGAATCGTAATCGCCCAGCATAGTTACCTTAAGGTGTACATTGTTTGCGGTAGCTCTGCCCCATGTGTCGATTATGGACCAGTCAACGGAGAAGCCCGTTTCGGGGTCGCTTGCTTTTCTGACATTCCTGAACCACTGGAATCCCGAGGAATCATCGGGAGTACCGTATGTACCTTTTTCGCTGAGAAGGGTACCGCCGTCCTGTGCGGTCAATGTAACTCCGTTTGTATCAACCGAGGAGCTTTCCGCACCGTGAAGGATATACTTATGGTTGTTGCCGCCCTTTACGGTGAAGAAGTCCACCGCATAGTATTCACCGTCATTGTATTTGATGGTTGCGGTAGTTCTTACGTACTTATTTACACTGTAAGCATTTGTCGCATCAACGGAAATAACGCTTACGTGTTCGTTTGCATCGTAAAGTAAGGGAGTACCTACAACGATGCTGTTCTGAGTCGTATTGTTTACGAGCACCGTATTGTGAGATACGGTATTGCTTACGAAATATCTTCTGTGCATATCCGTGGAATCCGCAAATTCGGGATATCCGAGGTCGGGCATAAGGTCGATATCGTATGCATAAAGAGCGATATTCAAGGTATCCTTATGACCGTGTCCCGTATTTCTTCCGTAATACATATAAAGGGTGGTCTCGGGATTGTTTTCCGCCTTTGTGGATACGTTTGTCACCGCTCTGTTGGCATTCATGGACTTAAGTCTTATTTCACCGTCGGAATTGCTGTCGAAGGTGATAAGGTGGAAGCCTCTGTTCAGAGCTATCGTTCTTCGGATGTACAAGGTGTTTTCCTTGCCCTCTCCTGCGGGGATCTTCACGTCATCCTGAATGCTCCTGCCGTCGATATAGATATCGTATACGCTCTCTGTTGCCGCACCGTATACCTTGAAGCTTATATCGTATACCGCATCGAGATTGTCAAGATAGAAGCAGAATGTAACCGCCTTATGAGTATCCGTTGGAGCAAAGGAAATGTAATCCTCGCCCTCTGTTATTCCCGTCATTATCGTTCCGTTAAGAATCTCAAGCTCCTTGAACTGATACTGATTTGTTTTCGGATATTCTGTCGTATCGTTCACACCCGGATCATCGGAAAAGCCCTTGACGCAGGCATATCCGTAGCCCGTAAGGTTTACGGGGTCTATTGTTATTCTGCCCTTTTCATTGACGATCTTTTCTATGGTTCCTCCCAAGGACTCGGGATCCTTGTCAAATATACCCGTTGCAAGCCCATCGGTCTTGTTTCCGTTGAGGAAATATACTACCTGAGCAAGATAAGGATCGCCGTAGGCGAGAAACGCTTCTATGAATATCGCCTTGCTTGCAACAACGCCCGTGTAGCCCGTCTTACCGGTATCACCTACAGTAGGGCTGAATTTGTCGCTGATGACAAGATCGATGAAGGAATAAAGCATCTTCTTGAACTTTACGTTTTCATAAAGGTCATAGCTCTTTCCGTCGCCGCCTGCTTTGTAGCCCTTGAGAAGCTTTGCTATATCGATAAAATTGGATGTCCATCCGCTGTTATATCCGAGAGCAGCCTCGTTTCCGTATCCGTTTCTGTCAACAAGATTCACAAACACGGTATTAAGCCCGCCGCCTACGGGAGAAAAGTCGTAATCGAGCCACTTTTCGGTAAGCTCCTTATCATCAAGAACGACTGCCGCCAGTGCGAGAGCGTGCTGATGCATACCTTGGTTACCTGATATCTGCTTATTTACAAAGGCGGGGAATATCTCCTTTACAAGACCGTTTTCAACGTGCACCATAAGCTGCTTGTATGTGGTACGCTTGCCATTGGATGCTTTCTTCAAAAAGTCCATGGCTTCCTTTGACATGGTCTTGTATGCGGGGAACAACGCATCATAAGCCTCAAGATAAGGCTCTACAATGCTCGTATCCCAGATACTACCCAATATCTTACCCTTTCCGCTGCCGCCGTCGCTGTGCTGGAAGCCTGCGGAAAGATAGTGCTTTGATGTATCCATGTCGGGATAAACATGGGCTATTCTGTCAAGATATACTATTGCTGTATCGGCATATTTCTGCTGTCCCGTATATACATACGCCATGTAAAGAGCTTCGATAGCCGATTGGAAATTGTATCTGTAATGAGCTTCATGGTTGTAATGAGCTATGAAGGTATACTTCTTTCCGTCGGTGTGGACGTATCCCCAGCCGTCATCAACGCCCCATTTTTCACCTTTTTCGGGATAGAGCTCATTTTTCAGATACTGCTTGTCACCGCGCTTTGCATCGAAGTTTCCGTCTTCATCAAGTGCGCTTTCATAAAACTTTTCGAAATCGTTTGTGGGGAACTTCATTCCGCAGGAGGGACACGTCACCTTCCAGGGCTCTGAAAGAGGATCGTACTTATAAGGATAGTTTCCGTAAGCATCTATCTTCTTTCCGCAGTTAAGACAACCGTACTTCTGATTTACACCGTAGGAACGGGGAAGATCCTGAGAAGCAAGGCTGTACCATATAAAATCGTACTTGCCCACATACTGATTTGCTATAGTGAGATAATTATTGAGTTCTGCTGACGCCCATGCATACTTTTTGATATTTTCACGGGCATTTGCTATCTTTTCTTCCGTAAAAACGGTGGCTCTCTTCTTAAGAGGCTCCTCATCGGCACCGAAGACCGTCACCGTCGGAAGAACGAGAGCACTTATCATGACGACCGCCAATATAAGCGCCGCTATTCTTCTTACTGCCATAGTAATTTCCTTTCCGCAAAGCGTTTCCGCCTTACGCTTTGTTTCCTTTTTTCTTTATTATAACAAACACCGCCGCCCCTGCAATGACCGCAAGCACCGCAGCGATAATTATTATCCATGTAATACTTCCCGAGGGCTCTTCTCCCTGCTCCTCGCCTTCTCCCTCCGACACCTCATCCTCCGAGGAGGGTGCCGTTCTTTCAAGAGAGAAGGAGGGGTAAACAAGCTTATCGGATGCGTTCTTGGTAAGCATGGGTATACCTATGTCAAAGCTTTCCGCCGCTCCCCCTTCTGCCGTTATTTCAAATCTCACAGCGAATTCCGTGCCAAGCGCCCTTTCTCCCGGATCAAGTGCAAGATAAAGCTTGTTTCCGTCACGCAATTCAAAGAGCTTTCCGTCCTTGAAGTCCGAAACGATCTTGAGAGAATAAGGCTTCATATCCTTTGATGCTCTGACATTTTCGTAAACGGGGAATATTGTTCCCACGTAATCACCCTTTGCCGAGTCCTTCTTCATGCTGTGGGATAAGGTAAGTGTGCTGAACACTTTCTCCGCCTTGACTTTGAAAAGGCTGTCAGCATCTCCCGCCGTGTACGCAAAGGGGATATAAAGACCTGCATTTACCGCTATGGAATACTTGTATCCGCCGTTTACATCGGATGAGGATGCAAATGCTTCCGCAAGAGTTACATCTCCTATGTAAAGAGAATACTTTCCGTCGGAAAGCTTTTCAGCCGATACTATCTCAAAGCATCCGTTATATGATGCCTCAAAGTATTTATCTATGTAAACATACTGCCCCGCAAGCTTTTCGGGATCTATGTCCTTATTCAGAGAGACTGTTATATAGTTTTTATCGGTAAGCTCCTTTGTGAAATCGGTGACCTTACCCGTTATTCCGCGTACATTGTCTTCCTTGCCGTTAACATACGCATCGTTTGTATATATAACCGTATTCTCACCGTTTACCGTATATACGGCAAAGCTTCCCGTAAAATCGAATACATCGGCTACTGTATACATCTTATTTGTATCACCGCCGTTGTAAACGATATAATCCACACGTCCGTTTACAAGCTCCACCTTGCAAGCCTTCAAATACTCGCTCGTCACATCGGTCTTGCCACCCTTTTCATATACGGGAACCTCACAAACCGAGCTTATCTTTGATTCGCCCGCATAAGGCTCTATAACGGAATTGAACATAGAGGCAAGATCCTTTCCCTCACGTTCAACGAAAAGATACGTCAGAGCTTCGGGATTTCCCGGTTTATTTGAAGGAGGCGTTGCATCCGCAAGAGTCGCTTTGTCATAATCACCGAGAAGCGTCACCTTGAGATGTATGTTCTGTGCCGTAGCATATCCCCATGTGTCCACAACAGACCAATCAACGGTAAAGCCGTTTTCGGGATTCTCGCCACGCTTTACGTTTCTGAACCACTGCATACCGCTTGCGTCATTGGGCTTGCCGTACTCACCCTTCTCATTGAGAAGAGTACCGCCCTCCTGCGCCTTCAGCGTAATGCCCGCAGTGTCCACGGAGCTGCTTTCCGCACCGTGAAGGATATATTTATGATTGCTTCCGCCCTTTACGGTGAAGAAGTCCGCAAGGTAATACTCTCCGTCCCCGCATTTGATAGCCGCCGTGGTTCTTCTGTAATCCTTGAGTCCCGGATAAACCTTGGGAGATTCAACGGAAATAAGCTTTACAAGATCGCTTGAATCGTAAAGCACGGGGATCGCCACATTGACATCGCCCTGAGCCCTGTTGTCAACCATTACGGTATTGTGAGATATGGTATGATCTACAAGATATCTCCTGTGCATATCGTAGGCATCCGTAAATTCGGGGTATCCCAGATCGGGCATCATATCCACATCGTAGGAATACAAGGCAAGATTCAGATTGTCAAAATGACCGTGAGCAGTGCTCTTGCCGTAATACATATATACGGCTGTCTCCTTGTTGTGATCGACGATACTGCCCTCCGATGATGAATTTGCACTTCTCCTTACGGACATGGAAACAAGACGTATCTCATCGCCCGTAAGACTGTCAAAGGTCACCATGTGGAAGCCCTTTGACAATTCCAACGTCCTCTTTATGAATACGGTAAATTCCTTTCCCTCATTCTCCTTGAAGGATACGGAATCCTGAATACATTTGCCGTCTATGTATACGGCAGCTTTGCTGTCATTTCCCGTACCTACTGCCTTGAAGGTAATCTCGTATACCGAGCGTATATTATCGAGATAGAAGCAGAAGGATGCGGCATTATGCACCTCGTCGGGAGTAAAGGAAACGTATCCGTCATTCTTTACCACTCCCGTCATTACCGTTCCGTTAAGCACCTCAAGGGAAGCGAAATCGTACACTGCGCTTTTGGGGTAAGACACCGCTTCTCCCCCCGGATCGTTATCGGAAAAGCCCTTGACGCAGGCATAGCCGTATCCCGTAAGGTTTACGGAATCTACCTTTATCGTTCCCTTCTCCTTTACGACCGCGTCGATCCTTTCTCCCAAGGATTCGGGATCTTTATCGAATATACCCGTCTTCAGACCCTCTGTAGTCTCCTTGTTTACAAGATATATCGCCTGAGCAAGATAAGGATCGCCATACTGCAGATATCCCTTTATGAGATTGTCTATATTTACACTCAAGCCCGAATAACCCGTTTTGCCCGAGTCTCCGATGCTGGGAGTAAATTTATTGCTTATGGTAAGGTCGATGAAGGAATATATCATCTTCTTGAACTTTACATTTTCGTAAAGGTCGAAGCTTTCTCCGTCACCGCCTATTCTGTAGCCCTTGAGAAGTTCCGCTATACCCAAAAAATCGGAAAGCCATCCGTTGTTGTATCCGGGTGCGGCTTCATAGCCGTATCCGTCTCTGTCAACGAGATTGACGAATACTCCGAGAATATTACCGCCTACGGAATTGTCGTTGCCCATCTTGAAATCGTGGTCGAGCCACTGCTTGGACAGTGTCTTATCGTCAAGAACGACTGCGGCAAGTGCAAGGGTCTGCTGATGCATACCCATGTTTCCTCGTATCTGACCCTTTTTGAATGCGGGGAAGACCTGCTTCAATATTCCGTTTTCAACGTGGATCATAAGCTTCTTGTATGTATCCCTTTCACCGCCCGACACCTTCTTCAGAAAATCCTTTGCCTCGGAGGACATATTGGGATACGCTGTAAAAAGTGCATCGTAAGCATAAATGTAATGATCCACAAGACCCGTTTCCCATATGCTTCCGAGTATCTTTCCCTTTCCGCTTCCTCCGTCACTGTGAAGGAATCCGTTTGCCACGGTCTGATTGGATGTATCCATATCGGGATATATCGATGCTATCCTGTCGAGATACACGATAGCCGCATCGGCGTACTTCTGCTCGCCCGTGTAAAGGTACGAATAGTACAATGCATCTATCGCTCTTATGAATTCAATACGGAAATTGACCTCGTGATTGTAATGAGCCACGAAGGTATACTTCTTTCCGTCGGTATGCTTGTAGCCCCAGCCGTTGTCAACACCCCAGTTTTCACCCTTATCGGGGTAAAGAGTGTTTTTCAAAAGGCTCTTGTCACCCTTTTCAAGAACGAAATTTCCGTTTTCGTCAAGGGCGCTGTTATAAAAGGCTTCAAAATCATTTGTGGGAAATTTCATCCCGCAGGAGGGACAGGTGATCTTCCACGGTTCGGTAAGAGGATCGTGCTTATAGGGGTAATTTCCGAATTCATCGATCTTCTTGCCGCAATTCAAGCATCCCGCATCCTGATTTACCGCATAAGAGCGGGGCAGGCTATGAGAAGCGAGGCTGTACCATATAAAATCGTATCCCTTTTTCAGGTAAAGGTTTGCCACGGAAAGATAATTGCTCTTTTCGGTGGAAGCCCAAGTATATTTTGTGATATTCTCACGGGCATTGGCTATCTTTTCTTCCGTGAAGTAAGTTGCCCTCTTCTTGAGAGGCTCCTCCTCTGCAGCGGAAGCTATGATATAGGGAAGCACCATTCCCAACACCATGACGATGCATATGATAAACGCCGTTATCCTCATAGCGGTCTTCATCGGTATCCTCCTGTTTTATCTTTAATGTCTTATTTCTTATCCTGCTTCTTTTTCGCTCCCGTCACTCCAACAACGGCACCCGCCGCTGCAAGGACGACTGCGGCTACTACTATTATCCATATAACAGAACCGCCTGCATCATCGGGAGTCTGAGGACCTTCTCCCGTACCGCCTGTGCTTTCGTCACCCTCATATACAGCGCCGTAAAGCTTTTCGGGATCACCCTCTGTATTTGTGAGAGGAATATAGAAATTCTGCTTTTTAACTATCGAATATGTGTATCCGTTCTTTGTCTGAGATGAAAGAGAACGTGTTTCAACGGGAGATACGTCGCCTATGAAGAGATCGAATTTTCCGTCATCTCTCTTCTCTGCGGATATTATCTTATAGCACGCATTGAAGATAGCTGATTCGTATCTGTTTATGTAGATATACTCGCCCGCAAGCTCTTCGGGACTAAGCTCTCCGCTGAGGAATGATACTGTGATGTAGTTTTTATCGGTAAGCTCTTTTGTGAAATCCTCTACTGTTCCGGTTACTCTTCTGTCTGCCTTCGTTCCCTCGTTGATGTAGGCATCGTTTGTATACGTTACCGTTTCGTCACCGATAGTTGAATGGACAACGAGTGATCCGCTGAAGTCGAATACACCGTCTACATTGTATACCTTGCCGTTATTCTTGGAGCAGTATGCGATGATATCCGTTCTGCCGTTTTCAAGTACGACCTTGACAGCCTTTACATCCTCGCCCTTTACGGGTGTGTCTTTACCCTTTTCGTAAACGGGAACCTGAGAAGCCGAGGCTACTATGGGAGTCTTGCTGTAGGGCTCTATTACGGAATTGAACATGCTTTCAAGCTGTGAGCCGTTTTCGTTTATTCTGTCTGCAAACATATATGTAAGCTTTTCGGGATTTCCGGGCTTATTCGTGGGAGGCACGCCGTCGGCAAGAGCGACCTTGTCAAGCTCGCCCAGCATATGCACCTTCAGATGAATATCATCGGCTGTGGCATAACCGTACGTATCGACTATAGACCAATCCACGGTAAAATCACCCGTTACGTTTTCCGCCCTTCTCACATTGGTAAACCACTGATATCCCGGGTCCTCATTGGGAACGCCGTATACACCGTAGGGGCTGAGAAGAGTACCGCCGTTCTGCTGTATCAGATCAATTCCCGATGCATTGACCTCGGAGCTTTCCGCACCGTGAAGGATGTATGTATGCTTGTTGCCGCCCTTGACACTGAAGAAATCCACAAGATAATACATACCGTCATCATATTTTACCGTAGCCGTCGTTCTCTTGTATTCGTTTACATTTGAATACGCCTCGGAGCTTGCGGAAATGACCTTTACGAAATCGCTGTCGTCGAAAAGCACGGGATTACCGACCACCTGAGATCCGGGGTTGGAGTCATTTACCATTACCGTATTGTGGGAGATCGTATTTATAACGAAATATCTTCTGTGCATATCTCTCGAATCGGCAAACTCGGGATATCCGAGATCGGGCATAAGATCAACATCAAAGGCAAAGAGACCGAGATTGAGAGTATCCTTATGACCGTGGCCGCTGTTTCTGCCGTAATACATAAATACTGCCGTTTCGGGATTTACAGCCTTGCCCTCTTCCGGTTCGGCATCGTCAAAGCCCTTGACACAGGCGTAGCCGTATCCCGTAAGGTTTACGGAGTCTATTCTTATCGTACCCTTTTCCTTGACCACATTTTCGATTTTTTCAGCCAATTTCTCGGCATCGCCGTCGAGAATGCCGACAGAAAGTCCTTCTGTCGTATTACCGTTGATAAGATATATTACCTGAGCAAGATAAGGATCGTCATAAGCAAGATATGCCGTAACAAGATTGCTCAAAGTGACCTGTATGGGCGTATATCCCGTCTGACCCGTATCACCGATGGAAGGTGTAAACTTATCGGAGATTATAAGATCAACAAAGGCGTAAAGCATCTTCTTAAACCTTACGTTTTGGAAAAGGTCATAGCTTGCACCGTCTCCTCCTACCTTATATCCGTTCAGAAGTCCCGCTATACCCATAAAGTTGTTTACCCAGAGTCTGTTGTAGCCGGGAGCGGATTCGTTTCCGTATCCGTCTCTGTCAACGGAATTTATAAATACTCCGTCAAGATTTCCTCTTGCTCCCGAGGAGGTTGCGAATATGTAGTCAAGCCATTCCTCCGAAAGAGTTTCATGATCCAGCACAACCGCCGCTGTGGCAAGAGTATACTGATGCATTCCCTGGTTTCCGTGAATGACCCAGTCTCTTACAGCAGGAAATATCTCCATAAAAAGTCCCTGCTCCACATGGCACATAAGCTTTTTGTATGTATCACGCTTTCCCTGAGACGCTGTCTTCAAGAAGCTTTTTGCCTCCTCGGACATGGTCTTGTATGCATCGAATACCGCATCGTAAGCAAAAAGATAGGATCTTACGATGCTCGTCTCCCAGATACGTCCCATTATCTTACCGAGACCGCTTCCGCCGTCGCTGTGCAAAAAGCCGTCCGCCACCTTCTGGTTTGAGGTGGTCATTGCGGGATATATCTGCGCTATTCTGTCAAGATGTACTATTACCCAATCGGCATACTTCTGCTCGCCCGTATAGATGTAAGCCTGATATGCTGCCGTTATGGCTTGATTGAAGGAATAATGGAAGTTTACCTCATGATTGTAATGAGCTACGAAGGTATACTTCTTTCCGTCGGTGTGGACATAGCCCCAGCCATTGTCAACGCCCCAATTTTCACCCTTTTCGGGATACTTTATATTCTTGAGGTACTGCTTGTCTCCCCTTGAAGCATCGAAGTTTCCGTTTTCGTCAAGCGCCGAAAAATAGAAGGATTCGAAATCGTTGGTGGGAAACTCATAATTACACGAAGGACATGTAAGCTTCCACGGATGGGGTATGGGATCGTACTTATACGGATAGTTTCCGTATGCATCTATCGCCTTTCCGCAGTTGAGACATCCGTCCTTCTGGTTTACGCCGTAGGAGCGGGGAAGTCCCTGCGAAGCAATGTTGCCCCAGATATACGCATAGCCTGCGGAAATATAATGATCCGCCGTATCTATGGCAGTCTGCGCCTGCTTTTTCGCCCAATCATACTTCTTTATGTTTTCACGGGCATTGTTTACCTTTTCCTCGGTATAATACGTAGCTCTCTTCTTTATAGGCTCCTCCTCGGCGGCAACAGCCGTAAAAAGGGGAACCGTAAGAGCCAGCGTCATTATTACCGCAGTAACGAACGATATGAATCTTCTCGTCTTCATGAATATACCTTCCTTTCACATTTTTTCAGTTCTTGTTATGGGTCTCATCGTTAAGATCAGTTGCTTTCGGTGTTCTGCTCCTTGAAATCGCAGTCCTTTCCGATACAGACTGTCTCGTTTTTCTTTACCGCAAGTATTCCGCCGCACTTGGGACATCTTCTGTCCGCTACAGGCTTATACCACATCACAAAGTTGCATTCGGGATATTCCGAACATCCGTAAAAGTAAGAGCGTGCGCCTTTCTTTCTCACTATCGTGCCCTTCTTACATTCCGGGCATTGGATGCCCGTATCCATGTTGTACTGCTTTGTGAAATCGCATTCGTGAGGATGCTTTTCGCAAGCCAGATACTCACCGTAACGGCTTCTCTTCTTTATCATTCTACCGCCGCACTTGGGACAGAATTCACCCTCTATAATAACGGGCTCGTCCTTGACCTTGGGATTGCCCTGATCGTCGGTAGCCACTATATTACGGCATTCGGGATAATTTGAGCATCCCGCAAAATATCCGTAACGGCTTCTCTTGAGGATCATATCGCCGCCGCATTTATCGCATTTGAAATCAAGCTTCTGCTCCTCAAATTTTATCTTTTCCTCGCCCGTCTCGGCTTCCGCTTTATCAAGAAGCTCCTTGAGCTGCTTGTAGAATTCATCTATAACGGAAATATAGCCTTTGTCGCCTTCGGCAATATCGTCAAGCTCGTTTTCAAGCTTTGCCGTATACTTGTAATCCATGATGGGCTCAAAGAAATTGAGCATAAGCTCCGTGGTAACCTCGCCGAGATTGGTGGGCACAAGCATCTTGTTCTTTCTCGAAACGTAGCCTCTCGAGATAATGAGGGAAATGGTGGTGGCAAAGGTACTTGGTCTGCCTATTCCCTTTTCCTCAAGAACCTTAACGAGAGTACCCTCCGTATATCTCTGAGGGGGCTTTGTGAAGTTCTGAGCGGGATCTATGCTCTTGGCGGTGACGGTCTGCTTTTCCGTCAGCATGGGAAGACGGGCATTCTTCGTTTCGGTCACATTTCTCGAATCCTCATTCTCCTCGCCCGCCTCATCGTACGCCGCAAGGAATCCGTTGAAGGCTATGGTGTCGCCCGACGCCTTGAACAAGGGATGCTCCTCTCCCGTTACGGGAACGGCTTCGATAACAACGGCAAGACCGTTTATCTTTGCACTTGCCATCTGGCTTGCAAGGAATCTGTCCCAGACGAGCTTATACAGCTTATACTGATCGTTTGAAAGGAACGCCTTGACGCTTTCGGGTGAGAAGGAAAGATTTACGGGACGTATCGCCTCGTGAGCATCCTGCGTTCTCGACTTTGATTTGTAATTTCTCGGTGTTTCGGGATAGTATTCCGCACCGTAATTCTTGATTATATATTCCTTCGCCGCTTCTCTCGCCTCATCGGAAACACGGACGGAGTCCGTTCTCATATAGGTGATAAGACCGTGCTGACCGCTTTTACCGAGACTCAAGCCCTCATAAAGCTCCTGCGCTATCATCATGGTGCGCTGAGACTGGAAGCCCAATTTTCTGTAAGCCTCCTGCTGAAGAAGTGATGTGGTAAAGGGAGGGGAAGGATTTCTCTGCTTTTCCGATGCCGTTACCTTGGATACGAAATAAGATGCACCCTCAAGGCTCTTCAATACCTTTTCAGCCTCTCCGCCGTTGGCAAGGCTTACTCTTCCGTTTTCCGTACCGTAATATCTCGCCTTGAAGCTCCTTCCCTTTTCGGGAGTAAATACGGCGTCTATCGTCCAATACTCCTCGCTCTTGAAGGCTCTTATCTCATTTTCTCTGTCAACGATCATTCTCGTTGCCACTGATTGCACTCTTCCCGCAGAAAGACCGCTTCTTATCTTCTTCCACAAAAGGGGACTTATCTTATATCCCACAAGACGGTCAAGAAGCCTTCTCGCCTGCTGAGAATCAACAAGATCCATATTAATTTCTCCCGCCTTCTGTATCGCCTCTCTTACGGCGGGCTTGGAAAGCTCGTTAAAGCGTGCCCTCTTTATTTTGGATGGATCAAGCCCCAGACTTTGGGAAAGATGCCATGCGATCGCTTCTCCCTCACGGTCGGGGTCCGTTGCAAGGTATACTCTGTCCGCCTTTTTCGCTTCACGGCGAAGCTCCGTAAGTATATCGCCCTTTCCTCTTATCGTTATATATTTCGGCTGATAATTGTTTTCAATATCAATTCCGAGAGAGCTTTTGGGGAGGTCTCTCAAATGTCCCTTGCAAGCCACAACGTTATAGCTTGACGTAAGATATCCCTTTATCGTATTTGCCTTAAAGGGTGACTCGATTATTACAAGATTGTTCATTTATTTAAACCGTACCTTTCACAAGATTCGACGCATATTCAAATTTATTCGTAAGCCTACACAGCTTTTATCTTCCCCACGCCCGAATGCTCGGCAAGACCTTTTATTTCAAGCATGGTCACGGCACTCATCAGCTCTGCGGGAGTAAGTCCGCATTCAATATCATCTATAAAGCAGGGCTCGCCGTAAACGGGATCTCCCGTAAGATAGAGATACAATGCTCTTTCATTGTCGGAAAGCTTCATAAACTCGCCCGGTCTTTCAAGAGTACCTGCGGAAAAGTCATTGACGTTATCGCTAAAGCCTTCACGATCCTTTTTGCCGCTGTCACTCTTGTCCTCTTTTTCGGGATAAGGCTGTGACGGGGCATCTTTTTCCTTTTTGTTTGTTGTTTTACTTCCCTCTTTACCGAAAAGAGGTGTTTTATCCTTTTCAAAGAAATCCGGAGGAACGATATTTCCGCCCGTTTCCCCGACCTCTTCTTCCCTTCTCTTTCCCGAAAACACGAAATCGGATCTGTTGTTCTCCTTTTCCGAAGGTGTATTTTCAAAAGACTTCTTTTCCGAAGCCTTTTCACGGGGACGGAGAGGTATCTTGCTTCCAAGCTCCGCACTCTTGAATTCCTTTTCAACGCAGGAAAGCACATCCTCGGCGCAGGTGCACGCCCTTGCGCCTATGGCGATAAGGCGGTTCGTCCCCTTGGAGCTTTCGTCGGTAATCTTACCGGGGATCGCAAAAAGAAGCTTTCTTTGGCGTATGGCGTATTCCGCCGTAATGAGAGAGCCACTCCTTTCCGCAGCCTCGGCAACGATGACAGCGGAGGATATACCGCTTATTATCCTGTTTCTTATGGGAAAGTTTCTTCCGTTTGGAGGTGTTCCCGGTGCAAATTCACTTATGACAAGACCGTCGGAGCATATTTTCTCATAAAGAGCTCTGTTTTCCGAGGGGTACACCACATCAAGACCGCTTCCCATGACCGCAATGGTCTTTCCTCCCGCACGAAGCGCACCGCCGTGGGCAGCTGCATCTATGCCCTTTGCCATACCGCTTACGATACATACGCCCTTTTTCGCAAGATCGTATGATATCTTATCCGCACATACTCTTCCGTATTCGCTCATTTTTCTCATTCCCACCACGGAAACGCAGGGGACAGTATCGAAATCCACAAATGAGCCTATGTAATAAAGAAGTATGGGACGGTTTCGGAGCATCCCAAGCCTCGGAGGGTAAAAGGGATCGGAGGAGGTCATTATACCTATCTTATTCTTTTCGCAGTATTCAAGGATACGCTCGGCGCTTTTAAGGCTTTTATTCAAAAAGGGCTTCAGTGCATCCGCGGACATATCCAAGGGAGAATCGGAAAAAGACGATTCATCGGCACGGTATATTTCCCCGGGGCTTCCGAAATAGCTCAGAAGTCTTCCCGATACCATGCTTCCCGGCATAGATGTGAGGGAAAGCCATACCCAATATAAAATATCGTCTCTCATTACCTTTTGCATCCTTTCTTTGTTCCTTATCTGCTCATAAGATATATGAACAGCGTCGCCGCACTTGCGGCATTGAGGGATTCCATCTCCGTTTTAATTACAGCCTTCTTATCGGAAAGCGCTATCGCCTCTTCGCTCAATCCGGAGCCCTCGCTTCCTATCATCACGGCGCATCTTTCGGGAAGAGAGCCGTATTCCACATATTCCGCATCACGGTGGAGAGCCGTTGCGATGACCGTGTATCCGTTACTCTTCGCAAGCCTTACCGCATCGGAAATATCCTTGAAAATGTATATTCCCGTTGTAAAGGCGGCACCCATTGCCGCACGCAGAGTCTTCTGGGAATATATATCGGCACATCCGCAAAGGAATACAGCATCCGTACCGAAGGCGGCGGCGCTTCTTATCACCGTTCCCACGTTTCCCGGATCACGTATATCCTCGCATATCATGATGCCCTTCGATCTTTCGGGAGGAATAAATCCTTTCCCGTCAAAGGAGCGTGTCATGTCGCAGATGTTTTCAAAATGCTTTTTTTCGCATATGCAGAGCACTCCGTCGGGAGAGGATTGCTCCGTGATCTTATCGTATACCCCGTCGGTAACGAGATACACCTCGGCGGGCTCGACGCCGTATCCGTTTTTCTCCGCTTCAAACACAAGATCCGTATTTCTGTCAAAGAATCTTGCCGTAACGAATATCGACTTGCACGGCCTCTTTCTCTGTATAAGCTCCTCAAGCATCGTTCTGCCCTCAAAGCGCAAAAGTCCCGTTTCGTCCCTGTTCTTTTTATCCTTCAATGAAGCGGCAAGCATTACCGCAGGGTTCGTTCTTCCTGTTATCGTTTTCATTTTCTCATCAATGACCTTTTCTCAAAGAGTTATATCGTCAAAGTCGAAAAGTCCGTCATCGTCTCCGTCATCCTCATCCTTTTTATCATCGGTAAGCTTTACATTTTCACCGAGAAGCTGACGGAAGGTAACGTTCTTCTCACGAAGCATTATATTCAGGATGTTCAAAAGGTCTCTCACCACCTCACGTGGCGTTATCATTTCATCCGCACCCATGATGCCCAGAACTATCTTCAGGAAAGCAACAAGATCCTCCTCCGTCACATCAAGCTTTACTCCATGATACATGGAATGGAGCTTGAACATTCTGACAACAAGAGCATACAGCTCCTCATCTCCCAGCCTTTCAAGCTTTATCACGGGAGAAAAGTAATTTCTGTACCCTTCACCGAAGCGTCCCGTCTGAAGTCTGCTTCTCAATGCCTCATAGCTGAAAAGACCTCTTCTGTTGTCCTCCAGAAACGCAGGCGTTCCTCCGAGAACGATACCCACGCCCTGCGCCTTTCCCTGAAGGACATCGTTGAACATGGACAGTATCTTTTCGTAATTTGCCTCTCTCGATTGACGGTTCGTTATCTTGTAAAGGTTTACACATTCGTCAAAGAAGACGAAAAATCCCTTGTAGCCTATCCTTCTGAAGAATGCGGCGTAAAGCTTCACGAAGTCGTACCAATTCATGTCGTCTATCATGGAAGCCACACCGAGTCCCGAAGCACGAAGCTCCATTCTCGTTGAGAATTCACCCCTCAGCCATTTGAGAGCCGTTTCCTTTTTCGCCTCGCCCTCATCTCCGGGAGAGGAGCATCCATCATAAAAATGCTTCAGCACCACCGCAAAATCAAATCCGTTTACAAGTTCGGTAAGGGATGATGCGGTCTCGTATATTATTTTCTCCGTATATCCGTAAAATTCCGCAGTTCCGTTTGTGAGTCCCTCGGATACCGCCTTCATCTGAATATCGGAAAACCACTTTGTAAGTATTTTCGAAAGCGCACCTCCGTCGGGAGAGGAGCGTGACGAAAGATTCTTCATCAATTCACGGAAGGTCGCCAGACCCTGACCCTTACTGCCGTGGAATCTTCTCTCGGGAGAAAGATCGCAGTCTGCGGTGATAAAGCCTCTTTCCATGGCGTTGCATCTTATAAGGTTCAGAAGAAAGCTTTTTCCGCTTCCGTATTTGCCTATGACAAATCTGAAGGCACCCATGCCCGAGGATACCTCTTCAAAATCGGACAGAAACATGTCTATTTCTTCGTTTCTTCCTATAGCGGCATACTCAAGTCCGCTTCTGGGCACAACGCCTGCCGAATAGGCATTGAGAAGTGTTCCCAGCACTCTTTTGGGTATCTTCAAATTCAGCTCATCCATTTATGCTTTATCCTTTCCGAGATATCATCTCTGTAATCCTCTATAATTTCGTTATCGTCGTTTATAACTATGTCTCCCGTTATCTCAGCCGCCTTATCGTTTATTCCATCCACTGCCGCCTGAAGGAATATACCTCTCTTTTCACACAGCTTATGAGCCTTCGGAATGTCACCCTCAAAAAGAAGCTTCATGAGTGAAAGCGAAAGATCGTCGAGAGAGGAAACGAATTCCTCGTATACGTCCTCATACACGGTCTTCGCCTCTTCATGCTTTTCCGTTTCCGAAGCTGCATCTTCTGCCGTATCGTTTTCATTATTCAGAGAGATGAGTGCCGAAGGATCGTCAAGGACATCATCCTCAAATTCGATACCCTCCATCAGCTTCGCCGTGTTGCTCCAGGAGCTTTCCTCTATCATGGAAGCCCTTCCCGTATCGATGACGATATCCTCGATACTGCGCTTTTTCGCAGGCTGCGATCCTTCATGCGTGACCGTTTCCGCATCGGCAAAGCGTTTTCTGCTTCTTTGCTTTTCGAGGGCTCTTTCGTGAGCCTCGATCCTCTGCTTTTCCTCAAGGGGATAAAAATACTCATCCACCTTTTTTCTGCGCTCCTCGTTTATATTGACACCCGACATTTTCGTCTTTATGCCGTAAACGCCTCTGACTTTATTTTCAATGTATTTGAACAAAGCACCGCTGGCGGCACGGAATGAAGGATCTGCAAATACGGGGTAATGCTCCAGCACCACTGTTTTCGTCAGCTCCGTATCCGTAAGCGCACCGGGGTAAAGCCTTCTTGTGGTGGTCATAAGGGATGCGGATATCATAGCGGATGCCTCACCCGTTCTGCCGCTTTTGATACAATCGGAAATGAGAACGGCGGGAGCGGTATCGGCAAAGCACTTATCCGCAAAGGAGGCGTATTCGGGATCTCTTTGGTAATACTTCGATTTCGTATAATCGTGATCGCTTATATATCTGAAAACAAAGCTCAATGCTTTTTTGTCAAGCTTCTTTATATAGCACTCCCCCGAAAGCACGTGATCGGCAATATACACACTGCAAAGAAGAGGTCTTGAGGGGATGTATCTTTCGTCGAATATTCCCGCAAGCCTTTCCGTGGGGAAAGGAAGCTCCTGCGAGATGACAAGATCAAATATGCAGTCTGTCAGTATCCTTCTCAGCATCACGCCCGTGCCGGAATCGTCGAGGCAATACGTCTCGGCAAGCCACAGGAGTCTGTCCAGAGCGTAATCGGGAGAGATAAGCTCACCCTCGCAAAGATTCAGCGTTTCGGAAATGTAAAGATAAAAGTATGAGCTTTCCGTATCGAGCTTATGCTTTTCGATCTGGCAAAGCTTCCAATATTCGTACCATCTCTTCTGAGCGGATGTCATATCCCTGAAGGTGGGCATGAGAGCATATATGGGAACGTGGATAGCCTTTTCCCTTTCCGTCATCCTGCCGTCAAAGGGAAGGTCTTCCCTTTCTATACCTTCGGAATAATACCTTTCGGTATCGAGGGCGCTTTTCAAAAAGCCTTGCCCTCTCATGGAATAGGAAAGAGCAGGAGAAAGCTGTGCCGATACAAGCACCTTGCTTTCCGTAAATTCTATTTTTTTCGTAACGCTTTCCGATGTGCGCGTCTCCGAGGTACGTGACTCCGACTTCACATAGCTTTTCGGCACGGATACAAAGCTCAGGGGCTCTTCCCGCTTGTCCGGCTTTTCCGTACCGGCATTCTGCTTTATCTCGGCAAAGCTTATATCGGATGTACCTCTGCGGGGCTCTTCCCCCTTCGGTATCTGACGGGCGGATCTTGGAGGTATAAGCTTATCGAGAGTCCAGAAATCATCATTATCATTGTAACCCATAAGACCCGCCTTTCTTTTTTAAAAACACATCATTAATTATATAGCGCATTTGAATATTTTATATATTTTAGCATATGTATACGGCTATTGTCAAGTATGCCGAACCCCTCGAACGGGGCGAAAAGGGGTTTATGACATCTAATATTGAAGAAAAAATTTATTTTTTTCAATTTTTTACGCTTTTCATCTTGCGTTATGGCAAGTTTTGGGGTAAAATATCATCATACAAAAAAGCAACAAAAGAAAGGACGGGATAACATCCGCAATAAGACGGCGGTAATACTGCCCGTAAATGCGGCGTTATCGAAAAACAATGTCAATAAAACTTGAAACAAGATTCCTCGAAGGCTTTATATCCGATGCGGAAATGGCGTCAATGAAGGAAAAGACCGTTGCGGCGGCTGAAAAGCTCAACTCAAACGTACAGGATAAGTCTCAGCCCGTAGGCTGGGTAACTCTTCCCGAAAATTACGATAAAGATGAATTTGCACGTATAAAGGCAGCAGCAAAGAGAATAAGAGAGATGTGCGACGTATTCGTTGTAATAGGTATAGGCGGCTCTTACTTAGGCGCACGTGCGGCTATCGAATTCGTAAAGGGCGAAAACCACAACCTTCTCTCCGGAAACGATCCCATGATCCTCTTCGCAGGAAATTCCATAGACTCCGACAGCCTCTATGAGACAGTAGAGCTTTGCCGCGGCAAGAGAGTTGCCATAAACGTTATATCAAAATCAGGCACCACGACCGAGCCCGCAATAGCGTTCAGAGTATTCCGTGAACTTCTCGAAAAGGAATACGGCAAAGAAGGCAGCAAGGAAAGAATATTCGTTACCACCGATGCAAGGATCCGCCCCGGCACATTGAAGGAATTTGCCGAAATAGAAGGATACGAAACATTTGTCGTTCCCGACGATATCGGCGGCAGATACAGTGTTCTCAGCGCAGTGGGACTTCTTCCAATCGCAGTTGCGGGATGCGACATAGATGCCATGATGGCAGGTGCACAAAAGGCACGTAAGGAATTTGACAACACGGATTACGAAACTAACTCCGTTATGAGATATGCGGCTATCCGCAATATCCTCCACGCCAAGGGCAAGGATATGGAGGTATTCGGCGCATTCGTTCCCGATCTCAGATTCACGGGCGAATGGCTCAAGCAGCTCTTTGCGGAAAGCGAAGGAAAAGAAAACAAGGGTATATTCCCCGGAAGCGTTATATACTCCACAGACCTTCACTCCGTAGGTCAGTACGTTCAGGAGGGTAAGCGCATAATCTTCCAGACAGTCATCACTCTCGGCGCACCCCGCCACACAATAAGCATTCCCCATGACGAGGCAAACATCGACGGTATCGGCTACATCGAGGGCAAGTCTCTACATTATGTAAACGACAAGGCGTTCTTAGGCTCCATGGCGGCTCACCGTGACGGCGGTATCCCCAATGTAATTCTCGAAATGCCCTGCGCCGATGAAGAAAACTTCGGTTACATGGTATACTTCTTCGAAAAGGCATGCGCAGTTTCCGGATACATTCTCGGAATCAATCCCTTCGATCAGCCCGGCGTCGAAGCGTATAAGACGAATATGTTCCGTCTTCTCGGAAAGCCCGGCTACGAGGCATAAGGCTGTCAGGCTAAACTCTTGACAATGCATGATATTTGTTGTATAATATAGTGTGATATATTTTATTTTATAAAGGAGCAAAAAATATGGCACTCGTAAACACGAAAAAAATGCTTAACGACGCTTATAAGGGCGGCTATGCCGTAGGCGCGTTCAATATCAACAACATGGAAATAATCCAGGCGATAACAGAAGCTGCAAACGAGCTTCGTTCTCCCGTTATCCTTCAGGTATCCGCGGGCGCAAGAAAGTATGCAAAGGCGGCTTATCTCATGGCTCTCGCAGAAGCGGCAGCTAAGGATACTACCATCGACTTCGCTCTTCACCTTGACCACGGCGCAGACTTCGAGATCTGCAAGGCTTGTATCGACAACGGCTTCACATCCGTTATGATCGACGGCTCTCACCATTCCTTCGAGGACAACATCGCCGTAACAAAGAAGGTAGTTGAATACGCACACGCAAGAAACGTAACGGTTGAAGGCGAATTGGGCGTTCTCGCAGGCGTCGAGGATGAAGTTGTAGCTGAGCATTCCTCCTACACAAAGCCCGAAGAGGTTGAAGAATTCGTTACACGCACAGGCGTTGACTCCCTCGCTATCTCCATCGGTACATCCCACGGTGCATACAAGTTCACAGCTGCTCAGTGCACAAGAAACGAAGAAGGCATCCTCGTTCCTCCTCCTCTCCGCTTCGACATTCTTGAAGAGGTAGGCAAGAGACTTCCCGAATTCCCCATCGTTCTCCACGGTGCTTCCTCCGTTCCTCAGGACTACGTCAAGGAGATCAACGAGCTCGGCGGAAAGCTTCCCGACGCTGTAGGTATCCCCGAAGAACAGCTCCGCAAGGCAGCTTCCATGGCAGTATGTAAGATCAACATCGACTCCGATATCCGTCTCGCTCTCACAGCAGGCGTACGCCGTGTTCTTACAGCTCAGCCCGAGGTATTTGATCCCAGATCTTATCTCTCCGTTGCACGCGAAGAGGTCAAGAAAACCGTTTACCACAAGATCGTAAACGTTCTCGGATCCAATGACAAGCTCAGCAAGTAATGCCCGGGGCTAAAAAAACAGAATATTCCGATCAAAGTATTTCAATGCTGAAGGGAGCCGACAGAGTCCGCAAAAAGCCCGCGGTCATGTTTGGCTCCGACAGCCTTGAAGGCTGTGAGCAATCCTTCTTCGAAATTCTTTCCAATGCCATAGACGAAGCCAGAGAGGGCTACGGAAAGGAGATATCTGTTCGTGTGTATTCCGACATGACGATAGAGGTCGAAGATCACGGCAGAGGCGTTCCCCTTGATTGGAATGAAAACGAAGGAAAATATAATTGGGAACTTATTTACTGCGAGCTTTACGCAGGCGGTAAATACAATAATCTTGAAAACGGTTCATATAAATTCTCCTTGGGAACAAACGGTCTCGGCGCATGTGCAACTCAGTACAGCTCCGAGTTTATGCACGTTACCTCCTACAAGGATAAGGCAAAATATACGATCTCCTTCGAAAAGGGAGAGCCCGTTACCGAGCTTTGCAAAGAAACGATGTCCCGATCGAAAAGCGGAACCGTTGTAAGGTGGAAGCCCGACTTAGAGGTCTTCACCGATATCAATATCCCCCTCGAATACTTTATACGCACGTTGAAGATGCAGGCGGTCGTCAATACGGGGCTTGCGCTCGATCTTTATTACGAATATCCCGAGGAGGAAAACAAAAACCCCCACAGAGAGACCTTTCTTTACAGGGACGGCCTTATAGAATACATCAATGAATTGACGGGGCAGAAGCAAAACGAGGAAGAGGCGGAAAAGGAAGAAGCCGACATCGATGACGAGGACGGCGAGACAAGTGCACCCGCAGGAAAAAACCTCACACTCCCCCATCTTATCCAATGTCAGCGCACGGGACGTGACAGAGCAGATCAGGCAGACTACGATCTTCTCATCAATGCCGCATTCTGCTTCTCCACGAAAGCCGCAAAGCTTGAATATTATCATAATTCAAGCTATCTTGAGCACGGCGGCTCTCCCGAAAAGGCAGTCCGCTCCGCTTTTACAAAGGCGGTGGACACTTATCTTAAAAACAACGGAAAATACGGAAAAACAGATCAGAAGATATCCTTCAACGATGTTGAAGAGTGTCTCGTTATGGTCATAAGCAGCTTTTCCACATATACATCATATGCCAACCAGACGAAAAAGGCGATAAACAACGCCTTTATCGAAAAGGCAATGACGGAATTCTTCGCTCAGGAGCTTGAGGTCTACTTTGCTGAAAATCCCGCCGATGCAGAAAGAATAGCCACTCAGGTAATGATAAACAAAAAGAGCCGTGAAAACGCCGAGGTCATGAGAATGAACCTCAAAAAGAAGCTTTCCACATCTCTCGATATATCGAACCGTGTGGAGAAATTCGTAAACTGCCGTACCAAGGACGTTGAGAAGCGTGAGCTTTTCATCGTGGAGGGAGACTCCGCTCTTTCCTCATGTAAAATGGGACGGAATGCGGAATTTCAGGCTCTTATCCCCGTAAGAGGAAAGACGCTCAACTGTCTGAAGGCATCATATGAGCGGATATTCAAAAGCGATATCATAATAGACCTTCTCAAGGTCATCGGATGCGGTGTGGAGATACGCTCCAAATCCCATAAGGAATTGGCGGATTTCGACATCAACAATCTTAAATGGAACAAGATAATCATATGCACCGATGCCGATGAGGACGGATTCCAGATAAGGACTCTTATACTGACCATGCTGTACAGACTTCTCCCCACCTTGATAAGAGAAGGAAAAGTATATATTGCCGAATCACCCCTTTACGAGATAACCTGCGGTAAGGATATCCAATTCGCCTATGACGAAAAGGAAAAGGCGGCAATTCTCGCAAAGATCGGAAACAAACCCTATACCATACAGCGCTCCAAGGGTCTCGGTGAAAACGATCCCGATATGATGTGGAAGACCACCATGTCACCCGCCTCGAGACGTCTTATCAGGATCACCCCCGAGGATGAGGAAAAAACATTCCATATGTTCAATGTGCTCCTGGGAGACGATCTTCCCGGAAGAAAGCGCTTCATAGCGGAAAACGGTCATAAATATGTAGATCTTGCCGATGTATAAAGCTTCAGCCGATACGGAAACCCGTATCGGCTGATTTGTTGTTATACGAAAACGCCCGATCTCCTTTTCGGGAGTCGGGCTGATATGTTTTATATTATATTCTCGTTGACAATATGGGAGACCACTTTTCCCTGAATTCAAGGAATCTGTCCTCGTCTATCGCCTCGCGTATCTTTTCCATAAGTGTATTATAGAAATAGAGATTATGCATAACGCAGAGACGGAAGCCGAGCATCTCACCCACATTGAGAAGGTGGCGTATATACGCTCTGGAATATCGTCTGCAAACGGGGCAATCGCATTCGGGATCGATGGGGTTGGGATCAAGCTCATACTTTTTATTATTGAGATTGATAACGCCCGCATGGGTACAAAGATTGCCGTGGCGTGCATTTCTCGACGGCATAACGCAGTCAAACATATCTACACCGCGGTAAACCGCTTCGATGATATTGGAGCATGTTCCCACTCCCATAAGGTAGCGGGGCTTATCAACGGGCATATGAGGAGCTACAGCCTCGATTATTCTGTACATATCCTCAGTCTTTTCGCCGACAGCAAGACCGCCTATCGCATAGCCGTCAAGGTCAAGCTCACGTATCTGCTTCATATGGTCTATGCGGATATCCTCATATGTGCTTCCCTGATTGATTCCGAAAAGAAGCTGATGGGGATTGACCGTATCCTCAAGAGAATTGAGCCGTGTCATCTCCGTTTTGCATCTGTGAAGCCATCTTGTTGTTCTGGCAACGGAATTCTTTACGTAGGAATACTCTGCGGGATTCTCTATGCACTCATCAAATGCCATGGCTATTGTTGAGCCGAGATTCGACTGTATCTGCATACTCTCCTCGGGACCCATGAAAATACGTTTTCCGTCTATATGGCTCTGGAAGGATACTCCCTCCTCCTTTATCTTGCGGAGTCCCGCAAGGGAAAAGACCTGAAATCCGCCGCTGTCGGTAAGAATGGGCTTTTTCCAATCCATATATTTATGGAGACCGCCCATTTTTCTTATAACGTCGTCACCTGGTCGCACATGAAGGTGGTATGTGTTGGAAAGCTCTACCTGGCATTTCAATTCCTCAAGGTCGCTTGCTCCCACACCACCCTTTATTGCGGCGCATGTTCCCACATTCATGAAAAGGGGAGTCTGCACCGTACCGTGAACGGTCTCTATAACGCCTCTTCTTGCGCCCGTCTTTTTATCTGTTTTTATAAGCTTGAACATATTTTTCAGCCTTTCACTTGCTTGCTTTTTCCGCAAGGATCATATTGTAAAGCTTACTTCCCTTTTCGATTCCGCAATATTTTACAACCGCTTCCTCAAAGCCGTTTTCTTTAACATAAGCTGTGACCTCTGCACAGGTATCATTGGGAAGTGCATCTGCGGGAGAAAATTCGAATCCGAGAACGATCGCAGATACGATGCTCTTGGGCTCAATACCGTTTTCAAGGCAGAAGAGAGCCGCACCCGTCAATCTGTCAACGGGGGAAAGCTTTCTCTTGGGATCTGCGCCGACACGTGCGATCGTATCGCCGAGAAGCTTATTTCCGTATCTTTCCATAAGATCCTCGCCATGCTCGGAAAGCTCGTCGATATCGGTGTTGTATGCCTTTGCAAGAGCTGCGCCGCTTTCATTCAACGCATCGGAAACCACCTGCTTGATCTCCTTATCGGCAATAGCCTCCCAAATGTATTTGTAACCCTTCTTAAAGCCGTGGTACGCACATACGCAATGGCTCATGTTGTGCATGAAAAGCTTTCTCTGAATGTAGTAAGAGAAAGGCTCATAGGGAATGAGAGCCGCAATAGCGGGCAATTCTCCCACGGCACCGCTCTTATCGGTATATATCTTATTATAATTCTCAACAACTATTGTAAGAGGATTCTGCGCCGTCAATTCCTTGGAGGGTGCGGGAACCATGCATCCTATGGAGGACTGGCAAAGACCGATCATTTTTCTCGCATACGCCATTTCATCCTCGGAAAGAAGACCGCCCAACAATTCCCATACAAAAAGATGAACGTCTATCTTATTCTCGCAAAGAACGAAATTGAGAGGCTTTTCGTTCTTCGTTTCATATCTGTGCTTTATAACAGCCGCAATGGAACGGGATATTATGGGAAGCACGTTTACGCCTACAGCCGTAGCGGCAATGTCGCACTCATCCGTTTCCTTGCAGATAAGCTCCATATCTCTTCCGTCGATAGCTCTTACATTGCTTATTACTCTCTTGTCGTAAACTCCGTTCTGTGCAACGTAGAGAGGATAGCTTCTGTCGGAATTCATTCTGTCGTTAACATCCTTGTTGACCTCAACGAACACTACTTCATAACCCGCCTCGGAGAATATTCTTCCCGCAAGACCTCTTCCTATATTACCTGCACCGAACACAACCGCTTTTTTCATGATATTACCTTTCCTTTTTTCGCTGTTTTTAATCTTTTTTCTCAATTCCGTAAAAAATGAACCGAGAAGCTCTGCCGATTCCTTCTCCATAACACCCGTCACGATCTCGGGCTTATGATTGAGAGGAAACGTATTCATATCAAAAACGCTTCCGAAGGCTCCCGCCTTTTTATCGGATGCGCCTATTATCACTCTTTTGATTCGTGCGTTTACTATTGCCCCCGCACACATGGGACAAGGCTCAAGGGTAACGTACAGATCGCACATATGAAGGCGCCAGCCGCCCAATTTCTTATTTGCTCTTGCTATTGCCTGAATCTCCGCATGGGCAAGAGCGCTTTTTTTCGATTCTCTGCCGTTACAGCCCCATGAAATTATCTCTCCGTCCTTTACTACAACAGCACCTACCGGCACCTCGCCCCGCTTTCCCGCAAGGCGTGCATAGTGAAGGGCTTTTTTCATAAAAAGCTCATGGGAAAGCTCATTTTTTTCAAACATCTCTATTTTCTGTAAAATCATTCTTTTTACGACGGAGGATATACATAATAACGCAAGGAATAAACGATATTCCGAGAAAAGCTCCCATGACCCCCGTCACCCGTGTAAGCACGGTCAGATCCGCAGACTGCGCCGCCGCCATGACAAAAGCGCATCCGTTATTTATAAAGTGGCACAGAGCACACCTTTTCCATCCTTTTCCGCCCTCTGCCAGCGTGCCGTAAAACAATCCCGTGAAAAGTGCGGGGAATACAACTCCCGAAAACACATTCTCCGAGGATACATGAGCTATGCCGAAAAGAAGTGCGGGGATCACTATTCCCCATTCTCTTCCCGCAAGAACCGTGATACTCCTTGTCAAGGCACATCTGTAAAAAAACTCCTCGCATACCGCAGGCAGTACCGCATACGAAAAAAACATCATTAAAAGATCGGGAAAGCCGCTTAACTGCAACGACGGAGTATCTCCCGCATTTCCGAAAAATGAAGAGACCATACCGAAAAAAAGAGGTGCGGTAAGTGCCGTCAAAAACAACAGTATACCGTCGCTCTTACCGTCACGTTCCTCAGATAAAGACTTACGGCTTCCGAAAAAAAACAAAAGCACAAGCCCGGGCAATAATAACGCCGAGCCGTAAAAAGCAAGGGAAAAGAGAAGCGTAACACTCTCAAGGGGTGCAAAAAAGCTCCTTATTCCGTATTTTACGACCGCGGAAAAAATGACCGCCGCCGCAATAACGATCATATCGGCAGGGGAAAAGGAATTCCCCTTGCCGATCTTCGATCTGTTTTTCATCTGAAGGTTATCTCAGAATATCACTTTACCTGCTCTGCAAGCTTCATGATACCGTCGATAACAGCGCCCTCTGTCTCCTTGGAGCAGTCGGGAAGCTTGTACCAATGAGAAGCCGCACCGAAAGCACCGCCGATATCGTAGCCGCCCTTGTCGAAATGCTCAACAGCTGCAAGGTAGCTCAATACCTGGTTTGCATAACCGATAACGAATACGGATTCTCTCTTGTATCCCATTTCAACAAGCTTTTCCTCGATGGTATTGCCTGTTACGCAGAGAAGCTCGAAGGGAATGAACGCAAATATCGCATCATTATTGAGCTTGAATACCTGGAGAGGAGCCTTGATGGAGGAATCCTTGCCTTCCTTAGCAAGGTCACGGCACATCTTGAGCCATTCGATCTCGGGGAATACGCATCTCTTTGTTACGGGATTTGTGGATTCGAAATACTTCTTGTATTCAGCCTCTATGAGAGCCTCGTAATCCTCAACGGGAAGGAACGCCTTGCGGGGTATCGTTTCCATGTTGTAAGCGGACTTGATATCGTAATCCTCGGTGGGATTTCCGGAAAGCTTTTCGATTCCGTCCTTGATGCTGTCGGAAAGCTCTGTTCCCAGCTTGTTTACAAGGTAATCCGCGGGAAGCTTTTCTCTGTGGAGGGGGTTTGTATCGCCGCCGCGTCCGTTAAGATATACAACGGGAACTCCGGGGTAATCCACGCCCATGTTTCTTGTCATAATTCCGGGGTAATCCGCGGAGAACATCATATCGCCGAGAACCGTGGGATGGGATGCTCCGTGAGCTATAACACCCTTTATATTCTTTTCCGTATCGGTAAATACGGCTATTCTTACCCTGTGATCGCAGTACTGTCTGCCTACACGGTTATATATCGTTTCAAGAGGCTTATCGCAAAGCTTGAATTCGAAAGCACCGTCTGTCTCGTTGTCCATAGCGGTCTTTACAGCCTTTGCTATGGTCTCTGCAGATCTGTACCAGTATATCATATTCTTGGGGCAGGATTCAAGAACTCCGCAAGCGGGACCCGTATGGGTATGTGTAGCGCAAAGAGCTACCTTATCCTCTGTAACGCCTGCATAGTACTTTATAGCATCCTTGATAACCTCAGAAAGCTGAGGATCGAAGCCGCAAACGTCAACGGATATGAATACTATTCTGTCGCCGCAGGATTCAACGGAGCATACCTTTGCATATATCTTGTCTCTTATTGCAGTAGCGGGACCCAATCTGGAGCCGTAACCGTCCTGAAATGTTTCATAAGGAGCCGGGGTAATATCGCACTGAGCGAAACCGCATCTGATCTTTGCCATTTTTAATACCAATCCTTTATATTAATGATTTGTGTAATTATTTGTCAGGCTTACGCCTTGAATATTACTTTCTGCTTTCGGCAAGGCTTGCCGCCGCAACGGACTGACCTACTCTTCTGCTCTTTTCATCGGGTATGTTGAGGCATACTTCCTTTGCAAGCTCGGGGAATTCCTTATCGAGAACCTCCTGTGCCTTATCGAGGAGGAGAACGCCGCCGTTACCGCTTGTAACTCTGCCGAGGATGAGAACGTGCTTTATCTGATAGAAGAGAGCGTAGAACGCTATCTGATAACCGAAGTAAACACCGATCGTCTCGTAAATGCCCTTTGCTCTTTCGTCGCCCTCTTCCATAAGCTTCTGAACTACCTTGAGCTTTTCGGCGGGAGAAAGGCTTTCGTCGATCTCGATTCCCGCAGCGGGAGCGAGCTTGATAACTGCATCCTGAGAGAAGTACTTAACGCCGCATCCGTAGTCGCCGGACCATTCGTCGAGCATAGCGTCCTCGTTGTAGTCAACGGGAACGAAAGCAAGCTCGTTGAGCCAGCCTGTGATGTTGCCGTTTTCGTCAACGTAACCGCCCGCTTCGCTGGTACCCATAGCGATACCGAGGACCTTGACGTCTTCAAGGTTCATAGCGCCTGTAAGAGCTGTAACGTCGCCGTCGTTTGCGACCTCGATGGGAATATTGTCGCCCAATTCCTTCGCAACATCAAGATAGATATTCTTTACGTGCTTTTCGAAATCCTCATCGGATACCTTAAGGAAGAGAGAGCCGACCATCATTCTGTTATCGATAACGACACCTGCTGTGCTGACACCGATAGCATCAACTCTGGGCATATGAGATGCCGCAGACTTCATCGCCTCAAGGATTCCGTCATAGTGATACTTGGGATCGCTCTGAAGCTTGGGGAACCATACTACCTCTTCAGAGTATACGGGCTCGCCGTTTACAACAGCACTTACCTTTCTGTCGCTTCCGCCTGCATCAAATCCTATTCTGCAACCGTCAAGATTGCGTCCTACGGAGGAGGAGCTTCCTACGGATACGGGAGCTTCATCTATGGAAACGCTTACTACCTCGAAGGGCTTTTCGAAAACTCTGGACATGAAGTTTGCATCGAACTCACGGCTTCCGCCCTTTGCGTATGCCGCCTTGATATATTCGGCAACCTTATCGCTTCCCGCGATTATGATCTTATAGCCGCCGTATACCCAGAGCATGGACTTTACGATACGCTCGATAAACTTGAAGTTAGCCTTATCGTCTATTCCCTCCTTGAGGATCCTTGTCTTGAATGCGGAAACGTATTCCTTGTTTCTTACTGCGCCGATAACGATATCGGTACCGTTTTCGCCTTCGCATCTCTTCATGAATTCTCTGTATACGATGGAGATGGGTTCAAACCCGGGATCGTATTTTGCTTTTACCTTCAATTCCATATTGATAAAAATCCTTTCAAAATCTTTTGATCTGTAATTATAAATTCCGTTTATTCTTTGATAAAGTTATCAGACTACCGCCTTGCCGCTCTTGAATACCTTCAATACGGAGATATCCTCATCGGCTATTACAAGGTCTGCATCCTTGCCTATGGCAACGGAGCCCTTTCTGTCGGATATGCCTATTGCCTGTGCGGGATAGAAGGAAGCCGCATTGACTATCTCATGAAGAGGTATATCCGTATATTCCTTTATATTGCGGATAGCATTGTTAAGCTTCAATACGCTTCCCGCAATGGTGCCGTCCTCCAGCTTGCACTGGATACCGTTAACAACGACCTTCTGTCCGCCGAGAGTGTACTCGCCGTCGGAAAGACCGCCCGCTCTTATACAGTCGGTTATGAGAAGCATCTTTTCGCCCTTTACCTTATATACGATGGAGTAAAGACCGGGATTGATGTGAAATGTATCCGCAATGATCTCAACGGTAACATCCTCACCCAAAGCCGCACCGACAACACCGGGGTTTCTGTGCATGAGAGGAGTCATGGCGTTGAAGAGATGTGTAACGTGGCCTACGCCTCGTCTTACGGCTTCGACCGCCGTGTCGTAATCTGCGCCCGTGTGTCCCATGGAAATGAGAACGTCCGTATCCTTCTTTACCTCCGTGATGCAAGCCATATCCTCATCCATTTCGGGAGCGAGAGTTATGATCTTTATTACATCGGCATACTTCTTAACGAATGATGCATCGGGCTTCAATATATACTTATCATCCTGAGCGCCCTTCTTGGAGGGATTGATGAAGGGACCTTCAACATTGGCGCCTATGACCTCTGCGCCGTCCCAGGACTTACTCTTTTCCTTAAGACCTCTGATAGCCGTAAGAGACTTTTCAATATCCTCCTTTGCTACCGTCATGGTGGTGGGAAGGAAGGATGTAACGCCGTTCTTTATAACGCCCTCTGCCATTACGGGAACAGAGTTTTCCGTATCCTCGCCCGCTTCAACACCGTTGTAGCCGTGGATATGTATATCCACAAGACCGGGGAGAACGTATTTTCCGTCGGCATCGACGAATTCAATACCTGTCATCGCCTTTGCCTTTTCATTATCGATTATGTCAACTATCTTTTCATCGAAAAGCACCGCAAGACCGCTCTTTATGCCGTCCTTGAATACTATCTTACCGTTTATCAACGCTTTCATTTTATCATTCCTCTTTTCTCATTTGATCTGTCGTATTACCCTTTGAAGGCATCACCGCACATCATTTGAAAGATTATATTTTCACATCTATATTATATCAATGTGTGCATTTCATGTCAAGAGTTTTGAAAGTTTTAGTATAAAATATTCTGCTTCATTCACGGAATTTTTATAAGAAAAGGATGCTCTTACCCCGCTTTCTCCCGTTTTATAGAACAAATGAGCCGAGGGAGCACAATGAACTCCGCCTCTTACAAGTATCCCGTTGTTTTCCAGAAGCTCACATACCTCTCCGCTTTCTCTTCCCTTCACGTTGAAAAGCACCTGCGAACGGCTTCCCGACGGAGAATATACCGTGATATTTTTCATCGCCATGAGCCTTTCCGTAATGTATCTTGTAACGATCCTTTCACGGTATTCTATCTCTTCGATGCCTATCCTTTCAAGCGCCTTCATACCGCCTCCCAGAGTCATGATACCGAGAAGAGGAAGTGTCCCCGCCTCCAGCCTTTCGGGAAGAAGAGCGGGCATCTCCCACAAACGGCTTCCCGCTCCGCTTCCGCCCGATATGACGGGCTCGGGCAGAACAAGGGCATCGTCGGAAATCACCATCATTCCCGAGGACATGGTACCCATAAGCCCCTTATGACCGGGTACGCATATTATATCTGCGGGAAGGTCATCAAAGTCAAGCCCTTCATGACCCGCACTCTGCGCCCCGTCCGCTATAAGGGGAATACCGAGCTTTCTTGTAAGACGTGCCATTTCCGATGTCAGAACTCTTTCTCCCGTCAGATTTGATCTGACCGTCATGCACACAAGACACGTATTCCCGGAAATTTGACTGCGGAATCTCATGAAGGTCTTCCCGCTGTCTATCCTCATTCCGTCAAAGGCAGGTTCAAGGATGCAAAGCTCAATAACGCCTTTCCTTTCAAGCTCCTTCAAAGGACGCATAACGGAATTGTGCTCCAATGCGCTCGTGATAACCTTGGGCGTAAATGATATTTCACCGCATATCTTCTTTATACAGCCTTGTATGGCAAGATTCAATGCATAAGTTGTGTTCTGGGTGAAAACAACTCTTTCGGGGCTCGTTTTGAAAAGCCTCGCCGCCCTTTCTCTTACCTCATACACTCTCTCCGAGCTTCTTACGGAAAGCATATGGCTTCCCCTTCCGGGATTCCCAAAGTCTCCCGCCAAATATTCCTTTACAGCCTGCGACACCTCCGGAACATATCCGTGCCATGCGGCGGCGTGATCGAAATAAACGATATCCGTTCTCCTCATGACACTTCCTTCCTTCCTTCGATAACTACACCGTTTTCCCAAAGGAGTTTTTCTATATCCTCACGGTGCTCGCCCTCAACATATACTCCGTATCCGCAGGAATTTATAAGGCTTCTGCCTATCCTTGCCTTATATCCGTTTTTCACAAGCACCGATACCGCCTTATGAGCATAAGTGACCGAGCCCGTATTTATGTAAAATGTCTGCATATACCTTTAAAACCTTTCCGATCGGATAAAATTCCGATCCGTAAGCTTCTTCGGCGCAAATGCGCCCTTACAGTATATGAAGCAATAAACTTAAAGGGTACTGATATAAGCGGCAGAGAAAAAGATTGGTTTTCAAGGATGCGCTTGATTTGAGGGAGAGATTGAATCACAAACGCCGAAAGCGGGAACAATCACGAATTATTGAGGTCTAAAATAACAGGAGGTACAATCATATGAAAAGAATTACACCGCTTATTTTATTATGTCTCTCATTACTTTCATTGGCAAGCTGTTCACAGCCTCATCCAACCGGTTCCGAAACGGGTGTGTTGTACATAAGCTTTGATATCGAAAAGCTTTCCGATTACCTTGACGAGCTGAACTTCACGGCAGGCGTGTCTCAAGGCGAATTTATATCCATGACAAATCAATACAGTTACAACGGAAAGCCTATTGAGGAGACCGCTTCCGGAATACACTACGACGGAGATTCGGGAGGCGGCTGGAGCGCATCATGTCAACTGTTCGATTTCTACAACAGCTTCACTGTCGCGGATGACCGCAAATATTCCGATTACTCCAATAGTTTGCACACAAAAGTACCCTTGGAGGGGCTTACACTTCCGTACGGTATAGATTTTGATGATACTCTCACCACCGCTTTAAAAAAGCTCGGATTCAATATCGATCCGTCAAAAGATCTTGCTTTCGATGAAGGCACTCCCGGTATAATGACCCTGTCTTCCGGCTCGGATTCGTCATTTGAATTGAGAGACCTCAGTTTGGTTTCCGAATCATCGGCAAGCTCGTCCAAGGGCTATGAATTAAAATATACGCAAACACAGATTCCCGCTGAGCAAAGCGAAAAAGCTCCTACGGTAACACGGCACATTATACTCTCTTTTGCCGAAGGAGGCGCACTCATATCCTTTGAAGTATCGGTCAACGAGAGAAATGCTTTGCAATAGATTCATTACTCACATTTTTATTTCGGAATAAGTAATTCCTATATTGAAACCCTCTCAAAGCTGTGGTATACTGTATAGCGATATCAGTTTATCTGCTATATCAATAAAAGCACTTCAAGGAGATAACATGGATAAGATATTAGGAAAAATCGGAATATATGATTTGATTGCCAGAGGCTTGACCGGCATCGTAGTTTTTGTCATCGGATGGATCATGGGAATATTCAATATTCCCGGCTTAAATGAACTCATAAATTCAATTCCCATTTGGGCAGTATTAATTGCCGGATATTTTTGCGGATTGGTTTTAGAGGAATTATCTTACATTCTCGAACAAATAATAAGATTCCGCAAAAGACTGTGCAAACGTATTTCAAGCAGAAAAGAGTATGCGGCATATAATTACAAAGATTGTGAAAACAAGCTTATAAGTGACGGATTTCAGGAAACTATCGACGAGCCATTGACTCATATCGTTATGAGCTCTGCTCTGGCGATCGCTTTTACAATATTTCTTATAATGTCGATTGTTGTCAAAAAACCGATACCACTGTTATTATTGTTGGTCGCTTTGATCTTTGTTTTTTGTTACAGATACTACCACTACAGCAAACGAAGAATCGAATTGATCTTCAGACTGTATATCGCAAAATACGGTAATAATACCACGTATTGATCTTAACATTATGAATTTTATTAAAGATAAACACAAACGAGGAGCAGATCCGCATAACGGTTGATAAAATCGTTACGATGATGGGGGAATAGGCTTAAGGATAGTAACCGATTCCAACTTGTCGAACAGTTAAGGAGCAGAAGTTTTAGTATCGACTTTGTCAAGATTGCCTCTGCTCCTGTTTTTTGCTCTGTAATTGCCCTATGATTCGTATCACGTAAAAAAAACCGAGGTATCCGTATAAACATTTTGACCTATTTGTGAAGATTTGAGCGCTTTACTTGAAAATACAGCATACTTATGGTACATTGTATATGTGTAAACAGTTCGATAAAACTGAATTTATAGAACGGAGGTAATCAAAATGAAAAAGTTAATAACAATAGTATTGGTGTTAATTTGTGTGCTGGGCATAGTCGGATGCAGTATACAACAGCAGCAAGTGCAAGACGACCAACTATTAGCAGAAGGCAATGTAATTAAGATTGATGTTTCTTCTCTTCCTGAAGGATACAATTATTCCTTTGATGGTGAAGATGCAAAAGCAATTACCGAATATCTGTCTAACTTGAACCTGGATAGCAAGTTCGAAGAAAACCCTAACGAATACGACGGAATGACGTGGGTCATTTCTCTGGAATATGACAATGGCGAGATATTAACTGTGTATCACTTCGGAAATATGTTTATCCGTTCTGAAAAAGGTTCATGGTATAGAATGACTTATGATGAAGCAAGTCGTTTTGATGCCTTGTTGAATGAATTAAGTAATTGACAAATTCCAACTTGCCTAACAGTTGAATAGAGAAAGGGGCTGTCTCACTAACGTGAGCCAAGCCCTGAATAGCGGGTTCCCGTCCCCTATTTTCGTCCGCTGTTTTAGCGGGGACGTCGCTTAATGCGACGCCCCCCTTTCATAATGTACACCTCGTGCGATATCCGAATCCGTTTTATAACATTGTTTAACTTTTAAGACTTTGTATTTTTTATTCAAAGATACAAATAATAAGTATAAACCAATTTGTATGAATCGAGATTCCGAATCTGTATGATTGTAATTCGCCGATCTATATGAATGAAATCGCAAAATGTGTATGAATGAGATTGACAAATCTGTATGAATGGTGTATAATGATACAGAGGTGAAGCCGAATGAAAGACAATAATTATAAACCAAGGATAATAGATAATGATGTAAAGAGATATCTCTCTGCTTTTGGTGCAGTTTGCATTGAGGGTCCTAAATGGTGCGGAAAAACATGGACATCAAGACATCACAGCGAAAGCGAATATCTGGTCGGAGATCCGCAGAACAACTTTCAAAACAGACAGCTCGCACAATTATCCCCTGCACTCATTCTGCCGGGAGATACGCCGAGGTTGATAGACGAATGGCAAGAAGTTACATCAATTTGGGATGCGGTCAGATACGAAGTTGATACACGCGGAAAAAAAGGACAATTCATTCTTACGGGTTCATCAACTCCAAAGCGTAAAGGCATACTTCACAGCGGAGTGGGAAGAATAGGAAAACTCAGAATGCGCCCTATGACCCTATATGAATCGGGCTGTTCATCCGGAGAAGTATCGCTGTCTGAATTGTGTGAAGGCAAAATGATTCCCAAACTTACGGGTGACGTTGATATTCGCAAGCTTATTGATAATATCATTCGCGGAGGATGGCCGGGAAACCAGGATACTCCGATAGAAAGTGCCGCTCTTCTACCCAAAGAATATATTGCAGGAGTTATTGACGACGAAGTTCATCGTATTGATGACATTCAGAGAGATAAACGAAAAATCGAATTGCTTCTTCGCTCTTTGGCTCGAAACGAAAGCACAACAGTAACAAACAGTACCATCCTGAATGACATAAAAGCTGTTGATGATGAGGAACTTGACAAAAACACAGTATCCGTATACATGGACATCTTCAATAGATTATTTCTTACAGATAATCAATTGCCATTTTCAACAAATATACGATCATCCGTGCGAGTAAAGCAAGCAGAAAAAAGACACTTTGCCGACCCTTCTCTTGCGTGCGCTTTACTTGGAGCAACCCCTGAAAAACTACTCGGAGATTTGAACACACTGGGATTTATGTTTGAGGCATTATGCGAAAGAGATTTGAGGATATATGCAGAATCATTCGGTGCGAAATTATATCACTATCAAGATTACAGCAACAAAGAAATTGACGCTGTGATCGAGCTTGCAAACGGTGATTGGAGTGCATTCGAAATCAAGCTCGGAACAAATCAGATAGACTCTGCCGCCGCACAACTTATCGAACTTAAAAAATCAATAGAAAAAGAGAAAAATGCTATACCGCCGTCTGTATTATGTGTCATATGCGGTATGTCAAATGCCGCATACCAAAGACCCGACGGAGTGTATGTAGTACCCATTACCGCACTCAAAAATTGAATTTAATGAGGTTATAGCTATGGTCGAGATCGTCTTCAGACTTTATATCGCAAAATACGGTAATAATACCACGTATTGATCTTAACATTATGAATTTTATTAAAGATAAACACAAACGGAAAATATTTTTTATCACATTATCCGCCGTTCTTGCTCTTGCAATTATCACAGGCGCATGCGCTGTCTATCTCGGCGACTATTACCATGCGGATAATGAAGCAATAGCCCTCTTTATGCCGCAGGGCACATCGTGGAAGGAAGATCCCGACGGCAAGATCGTATTCAAGCCTGAAGGAGCAGCGAAGGGCTTCATCTTCTATCCCGGCGGTAAGGTGGAATATACTTCATACATTCCGTTGATGCAGGCGTGTACCGCAGAAGGAATTCTATGCGTGCTTGTGGAAATGCCCTTCAATCTTGCTGTGCTTGATGTGAATGCCGCGGATGGTATACAGAAGGAACACCCCGAAATAAAGGAATGGTATATAGGCGGTCATTCGCTGGGAGGCTCTATGGCATCTTCTTATATTGCCGATCACGCAGGGGAATATGAAGGTCTTATCCTGCTCGGCTCGTACTCTGCATCTGACATATCCGATACCGACATCGCTGTGCTTTCTGTTTACGGAAGCGAGGATAAGGTTATGAACCGTGAGAAATATGAAAATAACAAGCCGAACCTCCCAAAGGATCTTACGGAATTTGTCATTGACGGCGGCTGTCACGCATACTTCGGCATGTACGGAGCGCAGGACGGCGACGGTACACCTGCTATCACAAACGAGGAACAGATCCGCATAACGGTTGATAAGATCGTTACGATGATGGGAGAACAAGCTTAAGGATAGTAACCGATTCCAACTTGTCGAACAGTTAAGGAGCAGAGGTTTTAGTATCGACTTTGTCAAGATTGCCTCTGCTCCTGTTTTTTGCTCTGTAATTGCCCTATGATTCGTATCACGTAAAAAAACCGAGGTATCCGTACAAACATTTTGACCTATTTGTGAAGATTTGAGCGCTTTACTTGAAAAAACGGCATACTTATGATATACTGGATATGTGAAAACAGTTCGATAAAACTGAATTTGACAAAGGAGGGAGAATACGTATGAAAAAAATATCAGGGCAAGGTATTATTTTGTTTTTATCTATAATTGCCCCATCACTATACATTTTAATGTATCTTCCGCTTTGGAATGGAAAAGAATTGTTACTCTATAGTGTATTGTCGACCATACTCTTCGTCTTTCAATGCATATCCCTTGGACTGGCAATCCTGCGATTATTGTTTGTTAAATTGAGAATTAGCGATAGTTGTTTATTGACGTTGGTGTTCGGTCTCTTTTTTATCAGTTCACTTTTGCTTACGTGCTTCGTTGGGTTCATCTTTACCTTGGAGTTATTCAATATTCAGTGGTTTCCCGCTCAGCGTTAAAACAAATTCCAACTTGTCGAACAGTTAAGGGGCAGAGGTTAGAGTACAACAGTATATCTCAAAGCATAAATTTAGGGAACATTTGCAGTTTTGAAATCGCAAAGTGTTCCCTAAATTTCAAGTTGTTATTCAATAATTTATTTTCATCGGTTAAGCTCTGTTGAAGCTCTGCCGTTAAAACGATCTCCTTTTCTTAGATAAAAACGGATTGGTAAATCGCAGACGAGATTCTGCGATAACGGTAAAAACAAAACATATATGAGGAAAAACAAACGTTCCTCATAGAGTTTTTCATAACAATTTTGTAAATTATGAGAGCTGCAGGTTGAAAAAATTGCATACTTATGGTAAAATAGAAATGTGAAAACAGTTCGATAAAACTGAATTTGGCGGAGGCTTGGGATGGTAAAACTTGTAGAACCCAGCGAACAGTATATAAAATCATATATCGAAGCATTTGATGAATACTTGGAACATGATGTTCCCTATTACGGATTAGAAGATGCAAGAAAAATTGATATTCTCGAAGATTTTGACAGGGCACGGAATGAAAGAGATTTGGAGCCGGGTAGAGTTGGTGCGCACTTCTTTTGGTTGGTGGATGATGAAAAAGACTATTTTATTGGGGAAATTGTTATCAGACATAACCTTGATGAAGAATTAGAAAGATATGGGGGACATATCGGTTATGGCATTCGGTTTTTCGAATGGAATAAAGGATATGCCACGCTTATGCTTAAATTAGCGTTGGAGGAAGCAAAAAAAATTGGGTTGTCGAAAATACTAATCACATGTTTTGACAGCAATATTGCTTCGGCAAGGGTCATGGAGAAGAATGGTTTTGTTCTCGGTGATAAAATCGAAAATGCTTTTAATGATGGTAGCACTTGTATCACTCGTAGATATTGGAAAACAATATAACGACAAATTTCAACTTGTCGAACAGTTAAATAGAGAAAGGGGCTTGTCTCAAATGCGGAAAAACGCAAGAGGCAAGCCCCTAATCTGTTCGAGTAAATTGGAATTTGCCTACCCAATTAAAAAATCATACACAATTTGATTAAAGTCCTTTGCTTCCTCATACGCAGCGTGTCCTAAGCCATCATACATATGTATCTTGCATCCAATTTTCGTTGCGATTTCCTCAGAAGCCACGCCGGTAACGACTTTATCCTGTCTGCCGCCCAATACAAGCACAGGGCATTTGATTTTATTCAGAACTTCGTACGCATTGCAAGTAAGGCAGGCTTTGGCCAGTATAACAAACCGTCCCACATCCTTTGGCCTTTGCAGAAGTGTCAGCAACGGCATAAACGGACGATACCTTTTAACATAGGCATCAGAATACATCTTTTCAGCCATATCTGCAACAAGTTTCTTCATAGCACCCAGTTCGGCCAGTTTAATCCAGTTGTTGATAACCTGCTTTAACGTATCGTTATTCTTGGAAAGTGTAACAGCAAGAACTAATTTATTTACCAAATCAGGCCTGTCAATTGCAAGATACTGTGCAATCATTCCCCCTTGTGATACACCAAATACATCAGCATTTGTGATACCCAATCTATCCATGGCTATGGCAATATCCGAAGCCATGTCTCTTACAGTAATACCTTCCTGAACAACCGGTCTTCTGTCAAACAGATAAACTTTGTAATCCTTTGCAAAAATGCGGTACATATAGGCAAGGGACAACGCAGCGCCTTTTATTCCACGTGTATTAAGTCCCTGTATCATAACCAATGGCTTCGTTCCATTGCCGAATGTAATATAATCAAACGGCATGTCCCGAACATTCAGCGTCAATTCTTTGGCATTGTACAGCATAAATACATCTCCAAATTCAAGTTTGTCTTACAGATATTCTATCATAAGTATGCAGATTTTTCAATCTGCCGTCGTGATTGTTTGCTAAAAAGTTACAAGTCAAGAATGTCATCAGCTTCGCCCGGATGCAATGTTCCTCTTTGAACTTCCGGCACGGAATTACGGTCACTGAATACATACTCTGTGAGTTCTCTTCGCATTCCGCTGTCGCTTTCGGCTGTCAGCCATACTGCGGCTCCACGGCGTTCCACCCCGTTAAATGTACATTCAGCACAAAAATATTGCTTGTAAACATCAATGGTTTTCATTGAAAATGTCTTTACAAAAGGAGGAACGGATATCCGCTCCCCCCTGAATTATCATTATTATAATTATTATGAATTATTTGTCGCCGAAATATCTTGCAAGAAGACCTGCGAATGCCTTGCCGTGTCTTGCTTCGTCGCGAGCCATTTCATGAACTGTGTCATGGATAGCATCGAGGTTGAGCTGCTTTGCGAGCTTTGCAAGCTCGAACTTACCTGCTGTAGCGCCGTTTTCAGCTGCTACACGAACAGTGAGGTTTTCCTTTGTGGAAGGAGAAACGCACTCGCCGAGAAGCTCTGCGAACTTAGCCGCATGCTCTGCTTCCTCGTAAGCTGCCTTTTCCCAATAAAGAGCGATCTCGCCGTAGCCTTCTCTTGCAGCTGCACGAGCCATTGCAAGGTACATACCAACTTCCATGCATTCGCCGTTGAAGTTAGCGCGGAGGCCTTCGATGATCTCAGCGGGAGCATCCTTAGCAACACCGATAACGTGTTCTGCTGCCCATGTCATTTCCTGCTCTACTACTTCTTCAAACTTTTCGCCTGCTGCCTTGCACAAGGGGCACTTATCGGGGCGTACATCAGACTCAACTATTTCTCCGCAAACTTTGCATCTCCACTTTTTCATTTTAAAAATCTCCTTCGTCAATATAAAATATTTTTAATTTTCTTGGTTTAACGTCCGGTCATTTAATAAGACCGCAAATTCCCTCGGCGCTCAAGCCTTCGTCACTGAGCATACGCACCGTAATGCTGCCGAGATTATTTATAAGGCTTTCGTTTATTGCCACAAAAGCCATGTGCATCTTGCATACACATTTATCGGGGTTACGTGAGCATTCATGATCGCAATTAAGACATTTTGATATCTGTATCGGGCCATCCACTGCCTCTATAAGATCGGATATCCTTAACTTGTCTCCGCTGCGCTCCAGAACATACCCTCCGCAGGCTCCCTTATAGGATCTGACTATACCGTGCTCGACGAGCTGCCTCAATACCTTCAAAGCTATCCTTTGCGTTATGCAAGCTTTTTCGGCTAATTCAGAAGCACCCGTTATTTTATCGGCACGGTCAAGGATCGAACAAATCCTTATGGCATAATCGGCTTCCTGTGTTATACGCATTTTGCCACCGCCTTTCGGATTTAATGTATACCTTTTCGGTGCACATTAATGATATCATATTTTTTCGGTCTTGTCAATACCTTTTTTTAAAATTTTTAAAAAAATTTAAAATATTTTTTCGGGGAAACGAACCTCATCGCCTCAAGCTCAATTCCCTCTTCTCTCCAAATCAACTTAAAGCCTCTCCCCATGGGAGAGGTGTCACGGCAAAGCCGTGACGGAGAGGGCAAATCGACTTTTCGATTGCTTTAGGCGGGAAACATCATCTCCGCAAGCTCAATCCTTTTTCTCAAAACAACTTAAAGCCTCTCCCCATGGGAGAGGTGTCACGGCGAAGCTGTGACGGAGAGGGCAAATCGACTTTTCGATTGCTTTAGGCGGGAAACATCATCTCCGCAAGCTCAATCCTTTTTCTCAAAACAACTTAAAGCCTCTCCCTATGGGAGAGGTGTCACGGCAAAGCCGTGACGGAGAGGGCAAATCGACTTTTCGATTGCTTTAGGCGGAAACCTCATCGCCTCAAGCTCAATTCCTTTCTCTCCAAAACAACTTAAAGCCTCTCCCTATGGGAGAGGTGTCACGGCGAAGCCGTGACGGAGAGGGCAGTTGTTTTATCACTCCACCCTATTGAGTCTTTCCCCATTCAAGAAAGCTTTAATATTTTCCGCTATCATTTCAATGAGGCGTGTGCGGGCTTCCAAAGCGCCCCATGCCACATGAGGTGTGATGCATATATTCTTCGCTTCAAGATACGGATGACCGGGACGCATAGGCTCGATATCAAGGACATCTATTCCCGCACCGCGGAGTCTTCCCGAATTGAGTGCTTCCTTCAGCGGTTCTTCCTCTACCACGCCGCCGCGGGATGTATTGATAAGAACTGCGGTCGGCTTCATAAGACCAAGTGTCTTTTCATTAACAAGCCCTCTCGTTTCATCCGTAAGAGGACAATGGAGCGTCAGATAATCGGAGGAAGAGAAAAGCTCTTCCGTTGATACATATTCCACCGTTTTATAAGGCTTGCGGCTTCTCGATACGGCGATCACCTTCATTCCGAAGGCAAGAGCTATATCAGCAACTGCTCTGCCAATATCTCCGAAGCCGAAAATACCGAGAGTCTTCCCGTAAAGCTCGCTTATGGGGAAAGAAAGGTATGAAAAAGTCTCACTCTTCGCCCAATCGCCTCTTGCCGTGGAGGCGGAATATTTGTCTATGCTCGTCGCAAAGTGAAGGATGAAGGCAAATGTAAGCTGCGCAACGGAATTTCTCGAATATCCCGGCACGTTGCAGACGGCTATTCCCCTTTCTCTTGCGGCTTTTGTATCTATATTGTTATATCCCGTGGCAAAAAGACCGATAAATTTCAAATTTTTGCATTTATCCATTATCTCCGCCGTTATCTTCGCCTTGTTGACGATGACCGCATCGCAGTCACCTATCGCTTCGGGAATCTTTTCGGGAGCGAGCGTGTCGTAATATGTACATTCTCCCAAAGCCTCTATTGATTTAAAGGATATGTCACCGTTTGTTACGGTGCACGTATCGAGAATAGCTATTTTCATTATAATTCCTTTCATACCTTTTTATGTTCATTCAAGGTCACTTTTTTTGATATTGTTTATTATTCTTTCGTAAGGGGTATGTAAACACAAAGCGGGGATGATGCATTTACGTGCACCATCCCCAGATTTGACGCTGTCTGTCATGCACTTAGTCTTATTATACTATAATAACATGGCACTGTCAATTTGTTTTACTACGGAATGTTTATTTTATTATTTTGTTCCGTTATCAAATATATACTTAATAATTGCAGCACTTTCCCTTTCGGAGATACCGTTGGAAGCAAACACTATACTTTCAAGATTTGGTATATATTTGAAATTAGAAGTATACCTGAATCTGATAGATTCAAAAACACCGGGGAAAACGATTTCGGTCAAATTCGTTCTATTAATTGATAACGGATTTATTTCGCACATGTTTTCGGGGAACACATATTTCCCTGTTCTTCCTGCCGGGAAAGCCATAAGTCTTGTCATAATACCGAATCCATCACGCAAAAATTCATTATACAAAACTCCATCTATTTCAGTAAGTCCCGGGACATCTCCGGCAAGTCTGTAATTAACAGCGTAAGGAAAAATATCGGAAAAGCTTCTGAAAACATCTATGTCTTTTCCGCCGTATTCATTTATGGGAAAAAGAGTCATAGGCAACGTAATATCGGTCACCTTTTTGTCCTTGAATGCATCAAGAGCTATTGTTGTTACCCCCTCGGGAATGATGACTTCTTCACTGCTTCCCAAATATTCTTCAAGTATCACTTCGCCGTTATCGGAAGTGGTTATTATGAAATCATTCTCATCATATTGAGAATTCTTCTTATTTTCCCAAGGAGTATCAGCAAATGCAGAATCCCCTATTGTAACATTGGAAACATCTTCAAACACAACTTCATTGAGAACTGAACACAATTTGAACGCTTGCGCTTCGATGGTTCTTAAGGAATCAGGGAAATATACTGAATTGAGTTTTTTACAATTAGTAAAAGCATTGACGCCGATCGTTTCAAGAGTGTCCGGAAATATCAATTTTTCAACCATCGTATGATAGAATGCATAACCTTCTATTTTCTCCAATCCCTCAGGAAAGACTACACTTTTAAGGTTTGTACATTTATAAAAAGCATGTTGACTTATTAAGCTGATACTGCTTGTAAAGGCGACTCTTTCAATGTATGAATTTCCCGCAAACGCATATTTCCATATCGAAGTTATAGTTTCGGGAACAGTAAACTCCTTATCCTCTTTACCGGAAGGATACACTACAATTTGCGTCATATCCGCGGAATAAAGCACTCCGTCAACCAAAGTAAAATGATTATTTCCTTCTTGAAGGGTAATTTTTTTAAGATCGTTGAAATAAGAAAAATAGTATATACTTTCCACCGTTGCCGGAATGACCACTTCATCACAGCTGAAAATCGATCCGTTGAAGCTTCTGTTTGCTGTGTATGTGGGAGAACCGAAAACAGGTATAGTAAGAGCGGTTATCTGCTTAATACCATCCATGTATACCACTTTTTCAGCATGTACTTTTATTCCGGTCTGATATTCAAAAACAGGCAGCATACCAAGCGAAGCCGGAATATAAAGGGTACCGAAGCTTTCATAACCCTTAAATGTATCGGTCTTCACGTACTCAAGTATTGAAGGAAGAACTATATCGATAAGTCCGTCACCGTCAATATCTTTGTATATCGTTTCCTTTACGGCATCGTCTTTCGCTATGCACTTTCCATCCACATAAATACACTCGCTTAACAACCGTGAATATACATTGGAGCCGATTTCCGTTGCAGAGCTCAAATTTATCCTTTTAAGATTCGGAGCATAAGAAAAATTACCCATAAGTTCAAATTTTTCAAAAGCTTCCGGGAAAGTGAATTCTTCCACAAGTGTCGATGCCAATGAATAGTTGCTGTAATTTGACACATTTTCGGGGAATACATATTTTCCGGTTTTTCCTGCGGGGAATGCCAACAGCATAAGGGGAGATTCGGAATTCCAATAAAAATCTTTTCTGTATAAAACTCCGTCGATTTCCACAATACCCTCACTCAAATCTGCGGATGCCTCAATTCTGTAATTCACAGCATAAGGGAACATTGCAGAGGCAGTTGTCGCAATCGTGAAAACACTTCCTTGAACAGAATAAAACATGGAAGCAGGGAAAGTTACCTCAGTTACCTTCTTGCCTTCAAATGCATCGTCGGCTATCAAGTTAACACCTTTGGGGATAACAACGCTTTCGCTGTTTCCGAGATATTTTTCCAAAGTTACTATTCCTTTATCCGAAGCAGTTATAATGAAATCTTCTGCATCCAACTCCGCATTTTGCATATTTTTCCAAGGCGTATTACGAAAGGCGGTTTCGTGGCAGATTGTACTTGTGCTGTCCTCAAATACTACATTCAGCAGAGAGAGGCAGCTATCAAATGCATATGCATCTATATAGCATATTGATGCAGGAATGTAAACATATTCAAGATTATCGCAACTTCTGAAAGCGTTCGTACTTAACTCTGTAATGCTTTCGGGAAGAATCAGTTCTTTCAATGTGGAATACATGAAAACATCATCTTCTATGTTAGTCAGGTTATTCGAAAGCGAAACTTCTCTAAGTTTAGAGCACTTATAAAAAACATGAAATTCAATAGTAGTAACAGAATCGGGAAGACTTACCTTTTCAATATCGTCATTGTACTTGAATGAACTCTCACCAATGACAATAACACCGTCAGGAACAGCAAATTCACGTGCATCTTTTCCGTTAGGATATGCAACAAGACGAGTCATATCCGCAGAGTAAAGCACTTCATCGAATATTGTAAAGCTCTCATTATCCTCGTTGAGCGTGATTTTCTTCAGACCGCTGAAGTTCTCGATTCCGGCTACTTGTTTGACACTTGCCGGAATAACCACTTCATCACACTTAAACCAACTCTGAGAAGTCTGTTTGGGAAGTGTGCTGTCATCAACAAATATACCCAGTCCTATGTCGTTTGCTCTGGATATCGATCTGGTACCGTCCATATATACAACTTTCTTTACATGAATACCGGAACTATTCTCAATTTCAAATACCGGAATATAGGTAAGTGTAGCGGGAATATAGATAGTACCTACATTCGTATATCCCTTAAACGTATCTCGTTTTAGGTACTCTGTCTTTGACGGCAGAACGATATCGATAAGTCCGTCGCCGTCAAGGTCTTCGTATACTGTCTCCTTGGTCTCTTCCGTAAACTCATCCGCTCTTGCGGCGGGATAAGCATACAGTACTTTATTTTCCTTTGTTCCGTAATATACCGCTCCGTTTTCTTCGAAGAACTTATTTCCGCTTACACATTCCGTCTGCTCGTTTTCCGATACCGCAAAGCGCTTCAGATCGGGGAAGGCTTTGGAAAGTGCTTCATTTTTCTTCGGAACAAATGTACATTCCTTCTTGTCCGCACCAATGTACGTGCATTCGTGGGTAAGCATTGAAGCGGGAAGCTCCGCTTCCTCAATGTCGGAATACATGAATGCCGTCTCGGTTATTGCTGTGGTTCCCTCGGGAAGCGACACGCTCTTGTCGGGGCCGTGGTATCTTTCGAGGATGAGCTCTTCACCCTTCATCACGTAGCAGAACCAAAGGGCGGGATTATAGCGCACCTTTGCTTTATACCAAGGCGTTCCCCAAAAAACGGAATCGCCTGAGGGTACAAAAGAAGGATCCTCAAATTCAACCTCGCCAAGGGAAGTGCATCCCGCAAAGGCAAAGCTCTCGATCACGGTCACCGAACGGGGGATGATCATTTTTTTAAGTCCCTTGCAGTCACGGAAAGCGTTTGTGCGGATGACCTTTACGCTTCCGGGGATCGTTATCTCTTCGACACCCGAAGCCGCAAAGAAGTCCTTTCCGATCTCTGTGGTCACGAAGGGGAATGTCACGCTCTTCAAAGCGGTGCATCCCGAAAAAACGCCCTCGCCCAATGTTTTCGCCATAGGCGGAAAAACTACATTTTCAACGTAAGGATTCGATGCAAAGGCATAGTCCGCGATATGCTTTACATCGGAAGGAACGGTATAGCTCTTGTCACTCTTATCACGGGGATAAGAAATTAAAGTGTCCATATTCTTTGAATAGACCACACCGTCCAATATGACCGTGTCCCCGATCTCCGCAGACTCCCGGCCGTTATCATTCGCATTCGATCTGTTATCATTCGAAAGAGTCGCGTTATCTTTCGATTGCTGTGAAAGCAAGATAAGATCGTTACTGCCTGCATCCATATTAAGATACAGATCCGATTGCACGTCTTTGTTTTTTACGCCCGCCAGCGATGCCCCGTCGTGACAGCCCGTCAGAACGAACATCGACACCGCCAATACTATCAGCATTATCTTCTTGATCTTCATAATAATCCGGCTCCTTTCGGTTGTTTGTAAAAATTTGTTTTGTGGTCTTATATACCGTTTTTAATATACCATAAAGGGGCAGTATGTGTCAATACTATTTTCGAAGAATTTACAATTTGATATCAATATTTACAATCTGTTCATATTATTCATATCTTGTTCATTACTCTCAACATCTTATATGGCTTTTCACACGCTCCCCTTGGCGTTCATACGGTAAGCGTAAGGTGTTATCCCCTTCTTTTTTCTGTATACCATTATAAAATACGACACATTGTTGAATCCGCAGGAAGCCGATATATCAGTAACGGATCTTTCGGTCGTGATGAGAGCCTTCTGAGCCTGATTTATGCGAACCTCATTCAGGTATTCCTTGAAGCTTGTTCCCGTGATCTGCTTGAAGGTGCGGGAAAAATAGCTGTAGCTCATATTGAACCGCTCTCCGCAGCCCTTGGCGGTCAATTCCTCGGAAAAGTTTTCATTTATATATACTATCGCCTCGTAAATATGTCTTATCGTCACATTTCCCACGGTCTCGTTCAAAAGCTCCGATGCTTCTCCGCCTCTCTCCATGGTCTCGTTACGGCAAAAGCGCAGTATCCCCAGCATCAGATTCGCCACGGCAGCCTTTACCGCTATATCCGAGCCGTAGCCCATCTCCTCCGATTCCCGTACTATCGTCTCAAGATACGGCTTTATACCCGTATCCTCCACCTCTCGAGAGGTAAAAAGAAGCTTTGACTCCTCCTTTGTCAGAATAAATTCAAGAGCGTATTTTTCTCCGTTGCTTCCGAAGGAATAGTCAAAAATAAGAGAAGGATTTATTTTTATGATGTGATATCCGTTTTTCTCCTCATCCCTTGCAAAAATACGGTGGATGGTATTTGATCTTATAAGGAGAAGATCTCCCTCGGAAAGGATCACGTTTTTTTCGTTTACATATGCATCAAAGCTGCCTTCCTTTACATATATAAGCTCTATGGTAGAATGTATATGGGCGGATGTTGCCACGGTGTTTTTTTTCGTCGCCTGATATGTTACCTCCACACCGTTGACGGCGGTAGCATGGCGGACAGGCTCAACATAGTATCGTTTCATTTCTTATTTTCTCACATATAGCAAATTTTTTATATTTTTCGACAAAAATATTATAGCATAAAAAGCTTGGGAATGCTACAATAATCTCATGTAATTTATAAAAAATTGCACTTCACCCGTCATCGCAAAAACGGGAAATATAAAAATATACCCGAAAGGAATACAATCATGGACAGAATAGTAAAAGTCGGTATCATCGGATGCGGCGGCATAGCAAACGGAAAGCATATGCCCTCCCTCCACGCACTTCCCAATGTACAGATGGTCGCTTTCTGCGATATCATCGAGGATAAGGCAAAGGCTGCAGCCGCAAAGTTCGGCACTCCCGATGCAAAGGTATACACGGATTACAAGGAGCTTCTGAAGGACAAGGAAATAGAAGTCGTTCACGTTCTCACTCCCAACCGTGAGCATGCGGACATCACCGTTGATTCTCTCTACGCAGGCAAGCACGTAATGTGCGAAAAGCCCATGGCAAAGACAGCGGCAGATGCAAAGAGAATGCTTGACGCCGCAAAGGCAACGGGCAAAAAATTGACAATAGGCTATCAGCATCGCCAGAAGGCTCAGAGCATATTCGCAAAGAGCTACATCGAAAGCGGCGCTCTCGGTGATATCTACTACGCAAACTGCCTGGCTATCCGCCGCCGCGGTACACCCAACTGGGGTGTATTCCTCGATGAAGAAGCTCAGGGAGGCGGTCCCATCATCGACATAGCAACACACTCCCTCGACCTTACCCTTTACCTCATGAATAACTATGAGCCTATGGTAGTTATGGGCAAGACACATAAGAAATTGGAGCATCCCGAAGCGGGCAACATCTGGGGCGACAAGGGCGTTTCCACAACTCCCCTCGAGGAAGCGGCTTGTGCATTCATTCAGATGAAGAACGGCGCTACCATCATGCTCGAAACAAGCTGGGCTCTCAACACGGCTGAGCCCATTACCGAAGGAAGCTGCGTTCTCTGCGGAAGCAAGGAAGGCCTTCAGATAAAGAATGACAAGCTCACCATCAACAAGATAGAGCTCGACAGACCTACTGAAACAAGTGTAAACTGTGCATCCGGCGGTGTAGCATTCTACAGCGGAGCAAACGCTTCTCCCGCTCAGGTAGAAGCCGCAAACTGGATCAAGTGTATCGTTGACGACACAGATCCCGTTGTTCTCCCCGAGCAGGCATACGTTGTATCTCAGATACTTGAAGCTATCTACACTTCAAGCAAGACAGGAAAGCCGGTGTATTTCGAATGAAAGTAGCACTTTGGGGACTCTGGCACGTTCATGCGCCGGGATATTTCAATACCGCATCTCAGCTGGGTGAGGTAGTAGGAGTATATGAGGAAAACGCCGAATGGAGAAAGGATTTCTGCAAGAGCAAAAACGTTCATGAATTCAATTCTCCCGAGGAGCTTCTCGCAAGCGACGCCGAAGGCGTTATAGTCTGCACCTCCAGCGACACTCACGCTGACGTAATGGTAAAAATAGCAAACGCAAAGAAGCACATCTTCACGGAAAAGGTACTTGCCCTCACAAACGAGGATTGTCTCCGTGTTGAAAAGGCTGTAAAGGATAACGGTGTAAAATTCGTTATTTCCCTTTTCCAGAAGTATCTTGCAGGTCACATTACCGCAAAAGCAATAGTTGACAGCGGCGAATTGGGCAAGATCAATTATATCCGCTTCCGCAACTGCCACAACGGAAGCACGGGCGATTGGCTCCCCCCTCATTTCTACAACGAAAAGGAATGCGGCGGCGGCGCCATGATAGATCTGGGTGCTCACGGAATGTACCTTATCGATTGGTTCTGCGGTCTTCCCTCTTCTTACAAATCCGTATTCACCAATGTATGCAAGGATGAAAAGGTCCTTGAAAAGAATAAGGACGGCGTTGAAGACAATGCTCTCACAGTTATGAGCTATGACGATGGCTGCATAGCCGTAAACGAAACGGGATTCGTTACGGTAGGATGCCCCGCCTCCCTTGAAATAGGCGGTGAGACCGGTTATCTCCGTGTATCCGGCAACACTCTTGTAAAATCCACCGATGCAACGGAAAGAAAGGAAGTAGCAGTTCCTTTTCTTCCCGCTTCTCCCGCTCCTCTGGTACAGTTTCTGACGGGCGATATACTCCCCGGCTGCGGAATGGAGGAAGCAAAGCACCTCACCGCTATGATGGTGGGAGCATACGCAAATAAATAATAAGTAGTGTTAAAACAGGGCGTTGCACTTCAAGTGCGGCGCCTTTTGATTGTCGCGTTGATTCATTTGCCTTTCCCTGCGGAAGAGCCATGTGTGGCGAATAGACATAGGCGTCAGCCCCTACTTGACATATCCTTCCTTTTGTGATATACTGTTGCACCGTCGAAAAAACAAAAGAAAAAGGATACAGAATATCATCAATGGCTAAAGCAGACATTCAAAACGCCTTATTCGAGAAGGACTTTTATTACGCATACTCACCTCATACATTGGAGAAAAAGGCTTTTGCTCCCGCCGAAAAGAGAAGCTTTACGGACGGGGAATATTTTTGTCTTGACAACAAATTCAATGAAAATATAAACGGCTTCGATTACATAAGCCTTCTTTCAAGAAAAAAATATACCGCAGGTACAAAAGTGCGGATAAAATGCGCCTTCAAGGGATACGGCGCCCCTCTGATAGTATTTACCGACGATATTACGGGCGAGGGAGATTTCGTAAGATACGGTCTCCACTTTGAAGCGGTCATCCATAAAGGCGGTGTCAATATGTGGCACATAGTTCCCTTTCCGGAAAACACCGCCCGTCCCATAAAGAGTACCAACATTTTAAGCGAAAAATTTCCTCTTCCCGAAAACACCCTTATTGATATGACTCTTTGCTTCGGCAAAAAGACCGTCACCGTCATGACCTGCGGCAAAAGCTTTGAGGTGTCAAATGAAGACTTCCCCGAAAGCTTTCATGTAGGCTTTACCGCCTGCGAGGGCTATTGCGCCTTTACGGAGTTTGAGACAGAAGAACCGCAATAAAGAAAAAATCTTTCAGCAGCAGTGAAAGATTTTCATAAAAAGGGTAAAATCTTTCAGTAGCACTGAAAGATATTCCGAAATTTGCAAAATCTTTCAGTAGTACTGAAAGATTTTCTTGACTTTGGGCATAATTTGAAATATAATATATATATAGTAAAACAGAAGTCTTCGGAAAGGCACGGTGATGAATATGATACAGCGTGAGCATTATATAGAGCAGGTACGCCCGTTTTATAACTCGGATCTGATAAAGATAATAACCGGCATACGCAGATGCGGAAAGTCCGTTATCATGGAGCAGATCATAAAAGAGATAGAAGAAAAAACAGATAATATCATTTACCTTAATTTTGAAGATAAAAGAATATCTTCAAATATAACCGACGCCGAAAAATTGATATCATATGTGGAGGAAAACAAAAAAAGCGGCAAGTGCTACCTGTTTTTCGATGAGATACAGACACTTGACGGATGGCAGGATGCGTGCAAAACATTGAGGCTTTATGACTGCTCTTTATTTATCACAGGCTCCAACTCAAAGCTTTTATCAAGAGAATTCACGAAAGAGCTATCGGGAAGGTACGTTGCATTCCGCATCAGACCCTTCGTTTATAAGGAGATAGCAGAATATTGCAAGGAGCTGGGCAAGGAGCCCTCGGTCACTGATTACCTTATATGGGGAGGATTTCCCAAGAGGTTTGAATTCGACTCTCAGGACGCTCAAAGCAGATATTTAAGCGACCTCGACGATACGATAGTGATAAACGATCTGATTAAAAGATACAAAATAAGAAAAGAAGTACTCTTCAAATCTCTTGTCAATTTCATTTTACGAAGCAACAGCAGAATATTTTCCGTAAGCTCCATCCGCGATTATATAAAGCAGGAGCATGCAAGCTGCTCGATAAATACGATAATGAAGTATTTAAGCTACCTTGAAGAGGCATACATCATCGAATCCGTAAAGCAATACTCAACCAAGACAAAAAAAGAGCTGGCGTATTACTCAAAGATCTACAATGCCGACGTTTGCTTCAATTCCATCCGCTGTGTGAACAACCGTTTCGACATTACCCACAACCTTGAGAATATCGTCTATAATGAGCTTCTTTATATGGGTTATGAGTTATACGTATACAATAATGACGGAAAGGAAATAGACTTTCTTGCGTCAAAGGGCTCAAAGCAATATTATGTACAGGTGGCTTACAGCGTAGCCGAGGATAAAACTTATCAAAGAGAATTCAATGCATTCAAAAACACAGATCCTTTATCGCAAAAGATCATCATCACAAACGACGACATCGATTATTCCACAAGTGCGGTAAAGCATATTAAATTAAAAGATTTTCTTACAATGGAAAGCTTATAAAAACTCACACGGCAGATAGATCTTTTTCGGATCTTCTGCCGTGTTTTTCTCATACGAGTTTATTTTTTAAAACTTTAACTCAGTTCTGATTGAAATGGAACGCATCGAGAACCTCTTGAATGTCTGCCGCAACGGCATCCTTTATGGAGTCGAGCTTTGATACGTAATTGAGGTTATCGTTCTTTGTAAGTTCGTTTATAACGAACTGCATATCACCGAAGTTGTAGATGTAGCCTATATCATATATCTTGTTGCCGAATATGAGATCAAGCATTTCCCATGTATCCTCATCTCTCGAGATGACACCCTTTACTGATGTTTCATAGTATGCGGGTGTAAGATGCTGATATCCGTAGTAAGCGAGAAGCTCTGTGATAGCGCCGGTTCTTTCGAGGTTGGAGGCTGTTACGGGGATCATAACACCGGGGCAGTAGCACTCTGTGGATGTAGGTGTCTGATATTCCTTCTGGTCTTCATCAAAGAGAGGATAAGGAAGAACGCCGAAGTCCATTTCCATTTCACGGAAGCCGAATACAGTATCAAAGCATACTGTTCTCAATGCAAGCTTACCGCTCTTGAATGCGTCAATGGAGTTACCTGCTATCTTATCTGTTCTCCAAAAATCCTTGGAATCGGTTACCATGAAGTCGAGTACGGTTTCGAGGACCTCATACGCTCTTTCGGTCTGCATAGAGAATTCGAATCCGCCGTTGCCGTCGGGTCTTACCATACGCTCGCCTGCCGCCTGATAAAATACGGTAGCGCTGTTTGTAAATGTACTGAAGCCCCATGTATCTGTGCTTGTCATAGTGCCGTTACCGTCATCGTCATTGTTGAAGCCCTTTACAAGCTCTCTGAACTTGTCAAGCGTCCACTTATGCTGTCTTACAAGCTCATAGGGGTTTTCCTCGGGCTTAAGCTCCTGAAGGAAGTCCTTATTGAATACGGTTACGTAGCAAAGGTCATCGTCGACCGTTGTGATATCGCCTATGGAGAAATAAAGCTTATCATAAATTGTAAGGGATTCCGCAAGGTTCTGATCCCACCATACCTTTTCCACGGAAAGATTGGGAACCTCGTAAAGGTTGTATATATATCCTTCCTTTGCCAACGGAACACCGTCATTGATAAGAGGCATATACATATCGTAGCTGTCAAGGTGTGCGCCGATATTGTTTTTCGCCGCCTGGAAGGTATTCGCTGTTGTGTCATTCTTGATAGTGACCTTAACACCGTGCTTTTCAAGAAGAGTCTGATTTCTTGTGTAGATAGCATCGTTTATGGGCTCTTCAAGAAGCTCTTCCGCAAAGAAGTCATCCGTATCGTAGCCGCCGTTCGTTATACCGAGTATTCTGAACTCATAGGGCTTGCCACCTTCAGCGAAATTGATATTTTCATCAAGCTCAAGAATCGCCGAACGGTCCTCTTCCGTTGTTGCGGAGCCTGTGCCGGCAACAGTACCTGCATTCTCACCGGTGTTTGCGCTGCCCGTATTTACGGGATCGCCGCCGCATGCAACCATGCCGAGACAAAGCATTGCCACGAGCATAATGCAAATAGCTCTGATAGTTTTTTTCATAGTTATTTCCATTTCCTTTCTGTCAAGCTTCACGTCCGAAAAGCTGTTTTCAGACGTGCCTTATGCTTTTTTGTTTAGATTGCACAACCCCGATTGTATCAAAGCTGTCTTTTCGGGGAGCTTCCGAGTTAACGGTAACAACATTTTAACATAATAAGAACATCTTGTCAATATTCATTCACAAATTGTTTAGGGTAATTTTATCTCTTTTCGTCACTTTTTTCTTACCGATAAATCACTTCCACCGATTTACTTAAATTATACAAAAAGAGTAGATATTCTCTGTCATTTTCATTTAATAACTCCATAACAATATAATACTTTTGCGTTGACATCAAAACCTGCGGTATGCTATAATAGAGCTTGTATACTTGTATTTTTCACGTATCAAAGGCTTAAATGTCCGAAAAAGTCTGTCAGGACACAAAGTCTGAGTTCAACAGAAAGGCAAACAAAAAAATGAACACCGATATACGCACCGAATGCGGTACTCTTTCCAAAAAGGGAAGGTCTACCGTTTATACAGATAAAAAGCGTGCAGCTATGCTTTATAATGCACAGCACGATGAAACAACTAAGGCGAAGGCGGAGAGCTTTGCAAAAACCGCCGACGAATATATCGACAAAGTGGAATTTATATACGATTCCATCGCCTCCGAAGGTCTTTTCCGTTATTACTTCACGGGTGAAAGACCCGATCCCGATCATTCCACCTGCCGCTACTGCGGTGCGGATATCGGTTCTCTTGTTGACATTTACGGCTGGAAAACAGACCCCTTCAATTCCCCGTGGAAGGTGGAATGTCCCATTTGCGGGAGAAAATTCCCCTCCAACGATTTCGGAAGCTATTATAAATTGGGTCTCACCCGGGACGGTCATTTCGATCCCGAAAAGGCAAAGCGTGAGCATATAAAGCTTTTCGGCTCACTTGACAACGTGGGATACCTTAAAAACGAGCTTTATCCCGAAAAGGACGAGCACATTGACGAAAACGGTAATATCGTAAACGAGGGCGTTCACGGATGGGGCGTGGATGACGGTACGGGATATCACACGGTAAACAAGAACGGCTTTAAGGAAGCCCATACATATATCGCATTCTATCTTCACAACGGAATATGGGGCGGCACCACAAAAAACAACGCCGTAAGAACTCCTCTCAATGCCTTCCGTGATGCATACCTTTATACGGGAGATGAAAAATACGCCATAGCGGGCGCAAAGATCTTGGACAGAATAGCGGATTTTTATCCCGAATACGATTGGTACCGCTGGCAGGAGCAAAGAGGCGGCGATCCTTATCACGGTAAGATATTCGACGGAACATGGGAATGCGGTCTCTGCAAGGAATTTGCTTTGTGCTATGATGCATTTTACCCCGTTTATGAAAATGAAGAGCTTATAAAGTATTTAAGCGAAAAAGCAATAAAGCACGGCACAGACGGTGAAAACCCCAAAAGCTCCGCCGATCATCTCCGCAAGCACATCGAAGACAGAATACTTCGTGTCATATATCATGCCGCAGTAAAGAGTCAGCTTGCGGGCAACTTCGGTATGGATCAGGCAAGCGTGGCTTATGCCGCCGTAATACTCAACACAATGCCCGAAACGGGTGAATGGATAGAATGGGTAATGCGTCCCTCTCCTCCCGAATGCTACGGTGAAAAAATAATCGACCGCATAGGCGGAAACGTATCCGCACAGCTCATTGACCGTGTTGACCGTGACGGCATGGGAGACGAGTGCTCACCAAGCTATAACAGTATATGGATAAACAGCACATTTGACATAGCGGAGGCTCTGTCGGGCTATGAGCTTTATCCCTCCGCAGACCTTTACAAGAATCCCAAATTCCTCAAAATGTTCACTTCCCACGTCCCCCTCATAATGGGTGACTATTATACAGTTCAGGTAGGCGATTCGGGCGCATACGGAAGCCCCGGTATAATAGGCTCTGTCAGAAACATGATAGGTGCATACATGGCTACGGGTGATATAAAATACGCTCAGCTCATGTACCTTTTCAACGGTAAGTCCTCAAAGGGCTTAAGCTACCCCGATACCGTGGAGGATCCTTCAAGGCTTGCAAGAGAAGTGGAAGAGATAATAGAAAAATACGGTGAATACGATCTCGGAAGCACACTTCAATCGGGCTACGGTCTCATGGCTCTCCGTGACGGAAGGAATACGGATGAAAAAAACACGGTAAGGGATTTCTGGATCTACATGGGTATCTCATGGGGACACGGTCACGCGGACTCTCTAAATCTCGGCATGGATGCTTACGGTCTGAACATGGCTCCCGATCTGGGTTACCCCAAGAATACGGGTACGGAAGCCAACAGAATACAGTGGGTATCCTCCACCATATCCCATAATACTGTCACGGTAAACGAAAAAACACAAAAACCTCTCCACGATACGGGTACACCCCACCACTTTGATGACACAGTCAGGGTAAAGCTCATGGATGCTGATAAAAACACAGCCTATGATGAGGTCAGCGAATACCGCCGTGCTCTTATCATGGTTAGAGCAAACGAGGACGAAAGCTACGGAGTTGACCTTTTCCGCATAAAGGGCGGCAAGACTCACCTCTATTCCTTCCATTCTCAGTCGGAATCCATAAGCGAGACCGAGGGCTTGAAGCTTATCCCGCAGGAAACGGGTACGTATGCGTCCCCCGATGTTCCTTACGGTGAAGACCCCTCACCCGAATCGGGAAAAACATGGAGTCATAATTGTTACGTATATCCCGACGGATACACATGGCTTGATAACGTAACAAAGGACACTTCCCCCGAAAAGACCTTCTCCGTGGATTTTGAGGTAACGGATTACAATAAGATATTGAAGGACTCCTCGGGACTCCATCTGCGTCTTACAATGACAAGCGATACGCCGCTTGACGAAGTATCTGTTGTAAACGGTCATCCCGTAGACAACGAAAACAACCCGAAGGCGCCTTCGAAATATCTGCTGGCGCGCCGTGAATACAATGATGAAAGCGATTCCGATACGCTTTTCACCACGGTATTCGAGCCTTATAAGAATACACGTTATATCAAGGACATAGAAAAGGCGGAGGCTGTATCGGAAAACGGAAGCACAAACGGCGTAAGTGCCGTAAAGATCACACTTACATCCGGCAGAACGGATTACGTTATCTGCGCCTTTGACAATACGTTAACGTATACGGTAGACGGATTATTCACTTTCAAGGGCTTTGCAGGAGTACTGTCCTACGAAAACGCCAGGGAGACCTACGCTTACCTCTGCGACGGCGAAAGGATAGGAAGCCTTATAACCGATAAGATAAGCGCATATACGGGAACCGTCATCGATGTGACCGATACCCCCTCTCTCAAAAACACGGTTGAGATAATACCCGACGGAGATATAGATATAAACGGTATCATCGGAAGACATCTTTACGCCGACAACGACAATGTTCAGAACGGTGTATTCCTCATTGAAAACGCCGAAGTGCTTGAAAACGGAAATATCCTCATCGACCTGGGAAGCGTATCTCCCATAAGAAGCTATAAGGATAAATTCAAACCCGAAGAGGGCTTTATAACAAATATAGAAAAGGGCAAAAAGCTCAGGATACCCATGAGCTTCACCGCAACTATTCAATAAACAAAAATCAAACTTATTACCGAAAGGCAGTATCATGAATAATTCCCCTTTGACCCTTAAGGGCAAGAGCACCATATACACAGACGAAAAGCGTGCGGCGCTTCTTCATAACGCAAAGCATGATGAAGTAATAAAAAAGAAAGCTGAAAATCTCGCCCGTGAAGCGGATAAGTATCTCGACAAGGTGGATTTCATATACGATTCCATCGTTGCCGAAGGTCTTTTCCGTTACTACTTCGTCGGCTCACGTCCCGACCCCAAGCATTCCACCTGCCGTTACTGCGGTGCGGATATAGCAAAGATATCGGGGCTTTACGGCTGGATAACGGATCCATTCAACTCTCCCTGGAAGATCGAGTGTCCCGCATGCCACAGAAAATTCCCATCCAACGATTTCGGAAGCTACTATAAATTGGGACTCACCCGGGACGGTCACTTCGATCACGAAAAAGCAAAGAGAGAGCATATAAAGCTTTTCGGTTCTCTTGACAACGTGGGATACCTTAAAAACGAGCTTTATCCCGAAATGGATGAACATATTGACGAAAACGGAAATATCGTAAATGCGGGTATTCACGGCTGGGGCGTAGACGACGGCACAGGATACCACACGGTAAACGAAAACGGATTCGAGGAAGTTCACTCGTACATAGCCTTTTACCTTCACAACGGTGTATGGGGCGGTACGGGCAAATCAAACAGCGTAAGAATACCCCTGAATCTTTTCCGTGATGCGTATCTCTACACGGGCGATATAAAATACGCAAGGGCAGGTGCCAAGATCTTAGACAGAATAGCCGACTTCTATCCCGAATACGATTGGTATCTCTGGCATGAAAACAGAGGTGATAGATATCACGGAAAGATCCTGGACTCCGTTTGGGAATGCGGTCTTTCCCGTGAATTTTCCACGTCCTACGATGCCTTTTATCCCGCATACGATGATGAAGAGCTGATAGCTTACCTGAGCGCAAAAGCAAAGGAGCACGGTACGGATCACATAAATCCCAAAAATACGGGAGATCACTTACGAAAAAATGCAGAAGACGGTATACTCCGCGCCGTTTACAGAGGCGCCGTAAAGAATAAGCTGGCAGGCAATTTCGGTATGGATCAGACTGCCGTTGCGGTCGCCGCCGTTGTTCTCAACACCATGCCCGAAACGGGCGAGTGGCTCGATTGGGCAATGCGTCCCTCTCCCCCTCAACGCTTCGGAGACGATACTCCCGACAGAATCGGCGGCAATGTTTACGCACAGCTTGTAGATGTGGTGGATCGTGACGGAATGGGCAACGAATCCTCTCCCAGCTACAACAGCATATGGATAAACTGCCTCTTCCAGATGGCGGATATATTGAGAGGATACGAGCTCTACCCCGATACGGATCTTTTCAAGAATCCCAAATTCATGAAGATGTTCCTTTCCCACCTTCCTCTCATTATGGGCGGATATTACACTGCTCAGATCGGAGATGCGGGAGCTTACGGAAGTGCGGGAATAATCCTTCCCATTGACCGCCTTATCAGCGCATATACCGCCGCAAAGGATCCCATATACGCACGTCTCATGTATTTTGTCAACGGTAAAAAAGCAGCGGGGCTCCGTTATCCCGATACAGTCAAGGATCCCGCACGTCTTGCAAATGAGGTTCAGAATATAATAGACGAATACGGCGAATACAAATTGGGAAGCACCATGCAGACGGGCTACGGTCTTGCGGCGCTGAGAGACGGTGAGATCACCGAAGAAAAAAATACAAAACGCGACTTTTGGATGTATATGGGAACGACTACGGGACACGCTCACAGTGACGGTCTCAATCTGGGAATTACCGCATACGGTCTTAACGCGGCTCCCGAATTGGGATATCCGAAAAACACCGGCGCCGAAGCAAACAGAGTCCAGTGGATATCCTCTACAATCGCTCACAACACGGTAGTGGTAAACGAACGCTCTCAGAAACGTCTCCAGGACAGAGGCTTCCCTCTCCACTTCGATGATACGGGAAGAGTAAAGATAATGGATGCGGACAAGAGTGCCGTATACGACGAGACAGAGGAATACCGCCGCACGGTTCTGATGATAAATGTAAACGAAAACGAAAGCTACGGCGTGGATTTCTTCCGTATAAGAGGCGGAAACGACCATCTGTATTCATTCCATTCTCAATCGGAAAAGGTTTCCGAAACGGCAGGCTTAAACCTCATTTATCAGAACGGAGGAACATACGCTTCCCCCGATGTTCCTTACGGACAAGACCCATCGCCTCTTTCCGGAAAGCACTGGAAGCAGAATGAATTCATATATCCGGACGGCTATACATGGCTTGACAATGTAACGAAGGATCTTTCCCCCGAAAAGGACTTTTCCGTAGACTTTGAAATTACGGATTACAGAAAAATATTAAAGGACTCCTCCGATCTCCATCTTCGCATGACCATGCTCTGCGATAAGCCTCTTGAGGAGGTATCCATAGTTGACGGTCATCCCGTGGCAAACGCAAATAACCCCGATGTTGTTATAAAATACGTTCTCGCACGCCGTAAGTACGATGAAGGAGAGAATTCCGACACGGTATTCACCACCGTTTTCGAGCCTTACAAGGGTGAAAGGATCATTTCATCCGCCGAAGCTGTAAACGTAAAGCGTAAGGACGGCAAGGAGCTCTCCGAAAACGAAAAGGTAAGAGCCGTAAGGGTATCCCTTGCAAACGGCAGAACGGATATCGTTATCATATCCTATGACAATACCGTGGAATACATAATAGACGATACACTTTTCTTCAAGGGCTTTGCGGGAGTTATATCGTATATTGACGGAAAAGCCGTATACGCCTACACAAATGACGGAACGGACATTTCGGACGTAATAACAGATGCAAGAGATGCATATACGGGACATATCGTTTCCTTCACAAAGGAATTCACTCTTGAAAACAGTATCGAGATATCCTGCGATATAACGGACGGGGAGCTTGACGTAATAAAGGGCAAGTGGATATACATAGACAATGACAAGGTTCAGAACGGCGCTTACAATATTCTGAACGCTTCAAGGCTCGATAACGGAAACGTACTCATAAGCCTCGGAAACACATCCCTTATCCGTAAATATCTCGATAAATACAAGCCGGAGGACGGCTTCGAATACAACATATCCGAGGGACAAGCCTTCCGTATCCCTGTGGGCCATTCGGCAACCCTTTAAAAACTGCGGAGAAAGCTACCATGAACCATGCACCCTTAAGCCTTAAAGGCAGATCCACAATCTACACCGACGAAAAGCGAGCCGCTCTCCTTTACAATGCAAGGCATGACAAATACGTAAGGGAAACAGCGGAAAAATACCGTGCGGAGGCGGATAAATATCTTGACAAAGCCGACATCATATACGATCTTATCGTAGGAGAGGGACTTTTCAGATATTATTTCGTCGGTGACGGAGTTGATCCTCACCGTACGGAATGCCGTTACTGTCATGAAGATATAGCTCAGCACAAAAATATGTACGGCTGGAAGACCGATCCGTTCAACGCACCGTGGAAGGTGGAATGTCCCGTATGCGGAAGAAAATTCCCCTCCAACGATTTTGAAAGCTACTATAAATTGGGTCTTACAAGAGACGGCAGATTCGATCCCGAAAAGGCAAAGCGTGAGCATATAAGGCTTTTCGGCTCTCTTGACAATGTGGGATACCTTAAAAACGAGCTTTATCCCGAAATGGATGAGCACATTGACGAAAACGGCAGAATTGTAAACAAGGGTGTCCACGGCTGGGGCGTTGACGACGGCTTCGGATACCTAACCGTAAACGAAAACGGAAATACCGAGCGCCATTCATATATTGCATTTTACCTCCATACGGGAGTGTGGGGCGGTACGGGCGGAAACATAAATGCCGTACGCACCCCTCTCAAGGCATTCAAAAACGCATACCTCTATACGGGAGAAAAGAAGTACGCCGTCGCAGGTGCGAAGATACTTGACAGAATAGCCGACTTCTATCCCGATTTCGATTGGTATATGTGGCATGAGCTGAGAGGAAGAGAGGATTACCACGGAAAGATCCTCGATCCCATCTGGGAATGCTGGCTTGCCGCTGAATTTGCGGAAAGCTACGATGCCTTCTTTCCCGTATACGATGATAAGGAGCTCACGGATTTCTTAAGTGCAAAGGCAAAACAATACGGTACGGATCACATAAATCCCAAAAATACGGGAGATCATCTCCGTAAAAATGCGGAGGACGGAATACTGAGAGCCATATACAAGGCGGCTCTCTACGGAAAGATACAGGGCAATTTCGGTATGGATCAAAGCACCGTTGTAACGGCAGCTGTCGTTCTCAACACCATGCCCGAAACGGGCGAGTGGCTCGATTGGGTAATGGCTCCCGGAGGAACCTCGGGAAGAGGCGATCATACACCGAGAAGAGCGGGCGGAAACGTAATGGCACAGCTTATTAACGTTGTTGACCATGACGGCTTCGGCAATGAATGCTCCGCAGGCTATAACAGCTTATGGCGCGATGCGCTTCTCGAAGCCGCAAATACCCTTTTGGGATACGAGCTTTATCCCGTTGCCGATCTTTTCAAGAATCCCAAATTCCTGAAAATGTTCTATTCCGATATTTTTATGACCATGGGCGGATATTACACGGCTCAGATCGGCGATGCGGGTGCATTTGCGAGCACGGGAGTTTATGCAGGTATTCCCACTAACGTGGCGGGATATATCGCCACAAGGGATCCGCTTTTTGCACAGATACTCTACTTTATAAACGGAAGAAGCGCCAAGGGACTGCGCTATCCCGATACATTCAAGGATCCCTCATCCCTTGAAAAAGAGGTGGAAGAAATAATAGAAAAATACGGCGAGCTCGATCTTCCCGGCACAATGCAAACGGGATACGGTCTTGCATCTCTGCGTGACGGCGGTATAAACCGTGAGCCGATAAGAGACATGTGGCTCTACTTCGGCGCAAATTACGGACACGGTCACAAGGACAGCCTTAATCTGGGCATGACCTTCCACGGTCTGAATATGGCTCCCGATCTCGGCTACCCCAAGGACACAGGTGTCAATCCCAACAGAGTTCAGTGGATATCCTCCACTCTTTCCCACAACACAGTCATGGTAAACGAAAAGGCACAGGTGCATACTCAGAACAGAGGAACACCCTTCCACTTCGATGACAGCGGAATCGTTAAGCTTGTCGATGTTGACAGAACAGCAGCTTATCCCGATATCGAGACTTACCGCCGATGTGTCGTTATGATAAGAGCAGATGAAAATGAAAGCTACGGCGTGGACTTTTTCCGTATTTTCGGAGGATACGATCATCTTTACTCCTTCCATTCCCAATCGAAGGAGATATCAATGACCGAGGGGCTTACGCTCATTCCTCAAAACGGCGGTTCATACGCTTCCCCCGATGTTCCGTGGGGTGACGATCCCAGCCCCAAGTCAAACACCACCGGATGGAGCAACATTTATGACTATCCCGACGGGTATACATGGCTTGAAAATGTTGAAAAGGATCTTTCACCCGAAAAGGATGTAATGATAGAGTTTAAGATAACCGATTTCAAAAAGCGTCTTTCCGATCCCGAGGGCATATATCTTCGTATGCATATGCTTTCAGACGAGCCCTTGAACGAGGTTTCCATAGCAGACGGCTATCCCGTTGCAAACTCCTCAAATCCTCAAACGAATATAAAATACGTTCTCGCAAGAAGAAAGACTTCATCCGAAAAAGAGCTTTATTCCCTCTTCACCACGGTATTCGAGCCCTATAAGGATACACGGTATATTTCATCCGTTTCCCTTCTCGGTATAAAGAGAGCTGACGGAAAGGAATTCGGCGAAAAGGAAAAGGCGGCTGCCGTAAAGGTAGTGCTCAATAGCGGACGTGAGGATATAATAATATATTCCTCGGATGCGTCGATCGAATATATCATTGATAACAGAATAAGCTTCAAGGGATTCTTGGGCGTTATCTTCACGGAAAACGGCAAGATCGTATATTCCTACGGTAACGATTGTTCTCTGCTTTGCGGCAAAAAGAAGCTTTCCGCTTACACGGGCAGGATCATTGATTTTGAAAAGAGCCTTTCTCTCAAGAACTTCATCGAGGTATCCTTCGATGATAACGATATCGATCCCCATGCTCTTGCGGGAAGACATATCTATATATCAAACGACGGAGTAAGAAGTGCGGTATACGAAATAAAGAGCACCGAAAAAACAGATAAAGGAAGCTTCATTCTGAATACGGGTGACATCACTCTTATTCGCTCCTACATTGATAATCTCTCTCCCGAAAAGGGATTTGTTTACAACATTTCCGAAGGACAAGTCTTCAGGATCCCCCTGAGCTTTTCCGAAAAGGATCAATAAACCATGTTTTCAAGAAAGGAAAGGTCTATTATGAATAATTCATTTCTTACGAAGAAAGGCAAGTCAACCGTTTATACCGATGAAAAAAGATCTGTCCTTCTTTACAATGCAAAGCACGACGAAGCCGTAAGGGCAAAGGCTGAAGCTTATGCAGAAGAGGCAGACCGATATCTTGACAAGGTAGACTTTATTTACGACTCGGTAGTCGCCGAGGGGCTCTACCGTTATTACTTTGTGGGTGATGCTTACGATCCCAAGCGATTCAACTGCCGCTACTGTCACGGAGATATTGCAAAGCATTCGGGTATGTATTCATGGAAAACAGATCCCTTCAATTCCCCGTGGAAGATAGAATGTCCCATTTGCGGGAGAAAATTTCCCTCCAACGATTTTGAAAGCTATTATAAATTAGGTCTTACAAGGGACGGTCATTTCGATCCCGAAAAGGCAAAGCGCGAGCATATCAGGCTTTTCGGCTCTCTTGACAATGTGGGATACCTTAAAAACGAGCTTTATCCCGAAATGGATGAGCACATTGACGAAAACGGCAATGTAGTCAACAAGGGTGTTCACGGCTGGGGCGTTGACGACGGCTTTGGATACCTGACGGTAAACGAAAACGGCGAGACCGAGCGCCATTCATACATCGCATTTTACGTTCATAACGCTGTATGGGGCGGCACACCCTGTGTGAATGCGGTAAGAACTCCCCTTGCAGCCTTCTGCAATGCATATCTATACACGGGCGAAGAAAAATACGCCGTTGCGGGTGCGAAGATACTTGACAGAATAGCCGACTTCTATCCCGAATACGATTGGTATATCTGGCACGAATACCGCAAGGATCCTTACAAGGGTGCGATTCTCGATCCCGTATGGAGCTGCGGTCTTGCCACATCCTTCTGTCTTTACTACGATGCATTTTTCCCCGTATACGAAAACCGCGAGCTCATAGAATATCTGAGCGCAAAGGCGAAAAAGCACGGAACGGATCACATAAATCCCAAGAACACCGCCGATCACTTAAGAAAGAATGCGGAGGACGGAATACTCCGCTCCGTATTCAAGCAGGTCAGAAACGGTCAGGTGGCGGGCAACTTCGGTACGGATCAGTATGCACTTTCGGCGGCGGCAGTCGTTCTCAACACTCTTCCCGAAACGGCGGAATGGCTCGATTGGGTAACACGTCCCTCCGTAATGATAAACACGGGGTCCACACCTCCCGTAAGAACGGGCGGAAACGTTTATGCGCAGCTTATCGATGTAGTGGACCGTGACGGTATGGGCAATGAGGCTTCCCCCGGCTACAACAGTATGTGGATAAGCTACCTTCTCAATATGGCGGATATCGTAAGCGGATACGAGCTTTATCCCGATATAGACCTGTATAAGAATCCGAAATTCCTCAAAATGTTCCACGCTCACATGAAGCTTGCAACTGCGGGATATTACACTCCCCAGATAGGCGATGCGGGAGCATACGCAAGCCGCGGCATCACAGCCTCCGTTTCGTGGCTTCTGAGCGCTTACATAGCCACCAAGGATCCCTTCTATGCCAAGGCTATGTATCTTATAAACGGAAAGACTTCAAAGGGACTCCGCTATCCCGACACGGTCAAGGATCCCGCTTCTCTCGAAAAAGAGGTACTTGATATAATAGAAGCACAAGGAGAGCTTGACATAGGAAGCATCCTGCAATCGGGATACGGCTTTGCCGCTTTGCGTGACGGCACGATCACGGATGAAAAAAATACGAAGCGTGACTTCTGGATGTACTTCGGAACGAATTCAGGTCACGGACACCGTGACAGCCTCAATCTGGGAATCGACGCCTACGGCTTGAATATGGCGCCCGAATTGGGATATCCCAAGGACACGGGTACAAATGCGAACCGTATTCAATGGGTATCTGCAACACTTGCCCACAACACGGTCATTGTTGATGAAAAGTCTCAAACCCCAACCAACGACAGAGGATTCCCTCTCCACTTTGACGGAGAAGGCAAAGTAAAGCTCATGGATGCGGAAAGAACCGCATCATATCCCGATATAACCGAGGAATACCGCAGAACCGTTCTTATGATAGATGCCTGCGATGATGTAAGCTACGGCGTTGACTTTTTCCGCATCAAGGGAGGTAAGGATCATCTCTATTCATTCCATTCCCAATCCCATGAGATATGCAAAACGACAGGTCTCTCCCTTACACCTCAGAACGGCGGAACGTACGCCTCCGCCGATGTGCCTCTCGGAAACGATCCCAGCCCCTTGTCGGGAAAGAGCTGGAAGGGAAATGTTTTCACTTATCCCGACGGCTACACATGGCTTGATAACGTGGAAAAGGATCTTTCCCCCGAAAAGGATTTCTCCGTTGATTTTAATGTCAGCGATTACAGAAGCGTTCTCAAGGACTCCTCGGGGCTTCACCTTCGCATGACCATGATGTGTGATGAGGCTCTTGATGAGGTATCCGTCGTTAACGGTTATCCCGTGCAGAATTCCAATAATCCCGATACGGTAATAAAATACGTTCTTGCACGCCGTAAGTCAAAGGATGATAAGGCTCTTGATAACTGCTTTGTTACGGTATTCGAGCCTTATAAGAACGAAAGATACATTTCGTCAATTTCCTCGGTATCCGTTAAAAATACCGACGGCTCCGATGTCTCCGGCGGTGAGATCGTAAGGGCTGTAAAGGTCACCCTTACAAGCGGACGCACCGATTATATCGTTTACGCACTTGACAACACGAAGGAATATCTTGTGGACGGTCTTTTCGCCTTCCGAGGCTTTGCGGGTGTCATATCATTTGTCAACGGTGAAGCGGTATACGCATACATCAATGACGGAACAAGGATAGGCGGTGCAATAACAGATGCAAAGCCCGCTCATACCGGAACTGTTGCTGCAATAACAAGAGAGCTTACTCTTGATAACACCTTGGAGCTGTCGGTAAATATGTCCGACGAAGAAATAAAAGATCTTTCGGGAAAATGGATCTATATCGACAACGATAAGGTTCAAAACGGCGCATACATGATAGAAAAAGCAAAGCGCTTGAACAACGGAAATGTGCTTATAGATATAGGCATCACCTCCGTTATCAGAAGCTATAAGGATAAGAACGATACGACAAAAGGCTTCATCTGCAACGTAGAAGAAGGACAAGCCTTCCGCATCCCTCTTTCCCGCAGATATGAAAAGTAAGAAATAAAAATACGGGCTTATCTCATCTGCTGTAATAAGCATGAGATAAGCCTCATTTTTATTGGAAAATGGCTTATGCATATTTTGGGATACTCGTTTTTTCGATTTATGCATATTTTGGGATATTGCAAAACCCGTTTTATGCATATTTTAGGATATTGTAAATTGCGTTTTATGCATATTTCCGGGTATTTCAAAATTCAATTTATGCATATTTCCGGAGCATCAGCCGTGCGGGAATAATATATGCCCCCAAAAAACGATCGACGGAAGCACCGTTTTTCGGTTCTCCCGCCGTGTTTCAATGGCTTTATTTATCTGTTTTCATACCATGTCTTTGCATCGGTAATAGTCTTTATTGCTTTTTCATGAACGTGCATCCAATTGGGATCTATTCTCTCCCATGTGGTCTGCATCATACCCATGAAGCTCTTATCGGAGATATGCTCGGTGCAATACTTCGTAAGACCCTCGAAGTTTTCCATAGCCGACCATACGCTTCCCGTGGGAACCTGATCGTAGCCCGCTTCATCGAGCTTTTCGTATATGTGCAGTCTGTTCTTATGGCCGTCCGTAAGCTCGGGACCGTCAAATATTCCGGAATAATACCAATTGCTCTGAATAACGGACTTGGGCATCTTGGAGAAGAACGCATCGGGATCGCTCCATGCAAAATCTGACCATACCCACGCTCTTGCATTGTTCTTTTCTACGCAGTCAACGAGATAGTAAAGATCCTTCCACCAAAGATCGAACTGTCTTATACAGCAGAAATCGAGGAATCTCTGATTGGAATATGTTTCCTCATCCATGCCGAGATGGAAATATCTGGGCTTGAAGAGCTGACATACCTCATCTATAAGATCCTTGCATACCTTATAGTAGATGGAGGTGGAAAGCATACGGGAATATTCCTTGAGCCATACGTCATGGCAAGCGGAGAAGTTAAGCTTCGGTACGAGCTCAAAGCCCATATCGGTAAGACGCTTTATTTCCGCAAGCATCATATCGTGATCCCATGCGCCCTCAACGGCGATCTCGGGATGTGATTCGTAACGCATTGCTTCCGCAATATCTATAATAAGAGTATTTACACCTATTTTTCTCAATTCCTCCGTATGGTCGTTCCAGCATTTTCTGTCAAAGAGAAAAACGGGAGAAGCGGAAGGTGTAGATCTGTGTTCTCTGTGTCTTGAATGACCTTCATCGTTCCAAAGATTGGAGCCGAGATGAAGAAGATTTGCCCACATGATATTTCTTTTTTCGCTCATAATGATCACATTTCCTTTTCTGATTGATTTTATTTTCGGGATGCCGCAGATACGGCGCTCCCTTATATCCGTACAGCCTACGCAATACTATTGTAGCACATTTACTGCGGTTTTGCAACACCTATTATGCTTTTCCATGTATTAATGAATCATCTTTGTCTTTTTTACACGATCTTCATTATAAAGCCCAAAAGCTCTTCAAGGTCAAAACCCGACCATGAATGAATTGCAAGGCTCATCTTCTTATCGGGACAGATGAGAAGAAGCTGTCCTCTCATACCACCCTTTCCGTATGTACCGAAGGGACGGCTGTGCATTTCGTAATCATTTTCGAATACAGTTTTCACCCATTCCTCCGACAGTATCCTTTTGCCGTTGTAAACTCCGCCGCATCTGTACACCTCACCTAACTTTACCATATCGCCCGTACGAAGATAAAGACCCGTACCGCCTATGGTGTGACCCATGGGACAGCTGCTCCACGATACCTCCCTGAAGCCGAGAGGAGAAAAAAGTCTCTTCCAGAGAAAGGAATCCATACGCTCTCCGCATATTTTTTCAACTATCCTTCCGAGAAGATAAAACGCTCCGTCGGTATATGTGCTTTTCACACCGTGATCTCCCGTCATGGGATAAGTAAGCATATACGCAAGATGGTCTTCACCGAAATCGTTTGCATCATTGCAGTCTAAATCGAGAAATCCTCCGGGAAGCCCGAGCCTGTGAGTAAGCGCCATGTGTACGGTGACCTCATTCCATCTCTGATCCATAGCCTCTCTCACCCTTTCGCTTATCTCACCGCCGAGAAGCTCCGTCACCTTGTCATCGGTCTTTATCTTGCCCTCATCATAAAGGAACCCCAATGCCGTTACGGTAAAAAGCTTTGCCACGGAATAAGAATCGTGACAGCACAGCGGCCCGTTTACAGCTGCCGCCTCAATATCCTCCCCTTCCCTTGAAATCGCAAAGGAAAATACGGGATACGCTTTTTCTTTTATATGCTCTTTTATTTTTTCCGTCAATATACTCATACTTATAATAATACCTTCCCGGACGAACGATCGTTACCGCCCTCTTTCTTACATTATATTTTATCAGTTTTTCCGCCTCTTGTCAATTTATAAAAACATCTTGACAATTGAACTCCCGAATGGTAATATAGAAAAACAAGCATTATTAAAAAAACAAAGTGAGATACAAAAATGATAACGCAAAAAGACATACATGATTTTCTCCGTTCTCTCGGTATCAAAAACGATTCCGTTGTAGTGGTACACACATCCATGCGCGCCCTCGGTGAAGTCGAGGGAGGATGTGACGGGCTTATTGATGCATTCACCTCTTACCTTTCCGAAGGTCTCTTCATCGTCCCTACTCATACATGGGCAAATGTGGGACCGGGAAATCCCGTATACGATGTATCGGCTACTGTTCCATGCATCGGTGCTCTTCCCACGGTCGCCGCATTCAGAAAGGACGGCGTCCGTTCGCTTCATCCCACACATTCGGTGGCGGCATTCGGGAAAAACGCCGCGGAATTCGTATCGGGAGAAGAAAATTCAACATCGCCATGCCCTCCCGAAGGTGTCTGGGCACGGCTTTACGATGTAAAAGCAACCATCCTTCTTTTGGGCGTCACCCATAACAGAAACACTTACATCCATGCAGTCGACGAAATGATCGGTCTCAAGGGCAGACTTGCCCCTCCCATCCCTCTTGTTTCAAGAGATAAGGACGGAAACGAATACGCCGTCCTTTTAAGAAGACACACCGGTGTAAGCTCCGCATATTTTGACAATTACGCAAAGCCTCTCGAGCATCTCGGCGCCGTCAAAAATACGAGGCTCGGAAATGCCGATGTGATCGCGGCAGATGCGGTAAAGACCGCCGATATCATCCGCTCTCTTTGGGAAAAAGCCGACTACGATCTTGTTGCCGAAAGAAAGGATATACCCGAGGAATATTATAAATAGTATTTCTTCCCGCTTGTCGAAAAAAGAGCTTTCGTGTAATTTAATGTAATATTTTAAAATTATTCGTGCGTTTTAATGTAATTTTTAACGATTTTTTGCTTGATTTTTACACGAATGTCTCAAGCGGTCAAAAACAAACATCGCTTTTTCTCCCTTGTACATACAAGCATTACATTAAAAGAGAGAAAAATTACCATTCCTTTCTCTAAAAAATCATTTTTCTGTAGTATACTTTATATCTACTTGAGTATACAATATCAAGGATCATTCAACTTGCATCTCATCCCGCTGCGATCCTTTGAACAAAAAGAAAAAAGACTACATTTGAAAGGATAAAAAATGCTCGAATTAAAAGGCATTACGAAGGATTACCCGGCAGGCGACGGCACAGTCCACGCATTGAAGGGTATAGATCTCAAATTCAGAAAAAGCGAATTTGTTTCCATCTTAGGTCCCTCCGGATGCGGAAAGACCACCATGCTGAATATAATAGGCGGTCTTGACCAATACACGGACGGCGATCTTATCATCAACGGTATTTCCACTAAAAATTATAAGGACAGGGATTGGGACTCCTACAGGAACCATTCGGTCGGCTTCGTTTTCCAGAGCTATAATCTTATCTCCCATCAGAGCGTTCTGCAGAATGTCGAATTGGCTCTCAGTCTTTCCGGAGTATCGAAATCGGAAAGAAGAAAGAGAGCAATAAAGGCTCTCGAGGAGGTTGGACTCGGTACACAGATCAATAAAAAGCCCAACGAAATGTCGGGCGGACAGATGCAGAGAGTAGCCATTGCCCGTGCCATAGTAAACGATCCCGATATAATCCTTGCAGACGAGCCTACGGGTGCTCTCGACAGCGATACGGGTATTCAGGTAATGAATATCTTAAAGGAGATATCGAAGAAGCGTCTCGTTGTCATGGTCACACACACCCGTATGTCAAGCACACGACAAAAATTTTTAGCTTGCGCTTGAAGTTTTTTCAAGCGCAGCCGGTTCCTGACGCTCTGCGAAAAACTCGCGGAGCTTTTCTGCATCTTTGGAAAGGAATCCA
>SVTV01000061.1 GCA_015063605.1 Oscillospiraceae bacterium | reverse complement strand
CTCTGGAAGAGGAGTTTGCTTCTTTTTTCTGCCCTACTTGTTTTTCCTTTTATTTGTTCAAAACCCGCCTTTTTGAGGCGGGTTTGTCAGTAGTCTGACATCTGAAAATAAATTTTCAGATGCAAAGTTTGATGCTTGTCCGTCAAAAGCAGGCGGACATTTTGCTGACGCAAAAACGCACAAACTTCAACTTGAATAAATTTTCAGATGCGATACAAAATACTGTCTTGATTCGGGCTTATACCCGTTTCAAGACAGTTTTTTATTACAGTTGTTTTTTATTCATTATGGGAATGCTTGATGCCGTAAGAAGAATCGAAAGAACGCTCGCAGTTATTACTGTCATTATGCGATCCTCTGATAGCTCCGATCCCGTAAGTATAACTGAGCTGTTCATGAGTGAGGTGGGCATAAAGCATGTAAGCTTCGGAAAAAGGCTTATAATATACAAAGCGAACACGATTCCCGCAGTTCCCGTAAGAACACTTCCGAAGCTTTCGGATATTACGGAAAAAAATACTGTCAGGGCAATTACGAATATTCCGAAGAGCCATTGATCGAATACTGCCGTGAACAAGTCATTTACTATGGAATTATCCCAGAAATATTCGTTATATGCATAAGTTATACCGAAGCATAACCAATATCCAAGTGTCCAAACGCATAGCAACGAAGCAATCTTTGCAAGGAGTATCTTCTGACGGGAGATTCCTTTGGTTAAGATCAGAAGAAGAGTTCCCGATGCATATTCCTTTGTAAATATATTACCGCACAGCAACACAAAGGCGATAAGCGCCATGGGAATATTCTTAAAGAACTGAGTCCACGATGTAATTGCATCAACGGTGACCTCTGTGATCATGAACCCGCTCCCCGCAAGCTCTTCCGACATCATTTCCATAAGAAACGGCGTAAGCTTGGCAATAGCCGGATTCATGATGCCAAAAAGAAGAAACACAGCACCGAGTATTATAAGCTTACCGGTACGATAAATTTCGATCATTTCTTTTTTCAAAAAAGCAATAAATGACCTCATTTTCCGATCACCTCCAAGAAAAGTGACTCCAAGGTAATTTCGTTACGTTCAAGCTTGTTTATCCGCATTTTATTTTCCTTTATAAAACCCATAACTTGGAATATCCGATCTTCTTCTCCGGAAAATAAGACTGTATCTTTTTGTATAATACGGGATTTTTCAAATGCTTCCGATAGCAGGAGTGCATCCTCGCTATTTATAAGCTCCACAGAAAATTCTCCGCTGTCTCTACCCTTTTTCAGATCGTCGGGCTTCAACTGTATAGCGATCTTGCCGTCATTTAAAAGTGCGATATCTGTGCAGATTCGTTCCACATCCGAAAGGATGTGAGTAGAAAAGAAAACAGTTGTCTCATTCTTTACACAAAGAAGTATATCAAGTATTTCTTTTCTGCCTAACGGATCCAATGCTGAGGTTGGCTCGTCGCATATAAGAAGCTTCGGACGTCCTATAAGTGCCTGAGCGATACCGAGTCTTTGCTTCATTCCTCTTGAAAATCCTTTTATACGGCTCTTTTCATTTTCAAGACCTACCATTGAAAGAAGCTCTGCGCTTCTGCTCTTTATATCTTTATTATCCATGCCGAGGCTTTCTCCGCAGAGATGCAGATATTCAGAGGGGGTCATGAAAGAATAAAACTCCGGAACATCGGGAAGATACCCCACATATCTGTTCGTCGGGGTCTGACCGTAGAACACCTTTTCGCCGGATACAGTGATTTCCCCTGCATCAGGCTTCAGAAGTCCGAGCACCGCCTTCATAGCAGTCGTCTTCCCCGCTCCGTTTCTTCCGACAAATCCGAAAACGCTGTTCTCGGGAACGGACAGAGAAAGCCCATTCAGCACTTCTTTTTGCCCGAATGACTTTTTCAAATCTGTGATAGTCAATATATTCATATTATGCATCCTCTTTGCCGAAGACAAAGTAAAGGATAGGTCCGACAAAGTTCATCAGAACGATGGTTATTATAAGCCACATTGTACGGTTTCCTCTTTTGTAATTATCATGAGTGAGAATATGATACAAAGTGTAAGCAAGAAGTCCGAACTGCACTATAACAAGAGGCACTAAAAACGGTAAAAATTCCATTAAATTATCCATCGATATTTTTCTCCTTTTTATTGTATACTTCGATACACAAACCGCAGCGTCCGCAATTATTGCAAGTCAGGCGCCTCATTTTCGGTGTGTGGTATGCCCAAAAGGCTTCTTTAAGGCTTGGTCTGAACACCTTATGACATTCGGGACAGATGTAAGCCACATGATTGAAATAATAAACCGCAATTGCCGCTCCCGACGGTATTGCAACACAGATCCACAGAACGAAAAGCCACCAGATTCCATGAGTTATCCACAGTATAATGGATATCACCTGAAGAATACTGACAGGCAAGCCCGCAAGGATCATGTTGATACGCATTTTTCTGAGTTTATTCTTCTGATTCATCATTTGTGCTATATCACCTATAGACTCAACGGAAAAGGACTCTATCTCCTTCATTTCACTCTTGATCCCTTCTATAAGATCAAGCTTTGCTTTACATTCGGATAGTTCCTTGCGCAATGCTTCCTCCTGTTCATCAAGAAGTACGGAAATGATCTTCTGCGGATCCTTTTCGGCAAAAATTGCGGCAATGCTGTTTATGGGAAGACCGGTTTCCCGAAGGAAGCAAATTATATGCATCCTTCTTACATCGTCTTCGGTATAAAGCCTTCTTCCGCCTTCGCTCAATTTACTCGGTACAAGAATGCTTCTCTCATCGTAATATTGAACAGTTCTTACGGATACTCCGCATTTTTTGGCAAGCTCTCCCGTTGTGTATATATTGGAATCGTTATTCGTTTGTGACATAGCGTCTCACCTCCTTACGGTGCTATTATACAATATAACGCTGCGTTACGAGCAATACGTAACGCAGGGGGATTTTAATATATTTTATTATTTTTTGTATCGATATCCAGCTTTATCTTTGTCGGCTTATCCTTTCTGTATATTATAGTTACAGTATCGTTTACATTCGGCGGTACAATGAATGATTTAAGCCATTTTTTCTTGATATATTCATTTCCGTCAACATTATATTTTATTGTAACGATGTGCGGAAACATTGCCCCGTCAAAAGCATGTTTTCTGAAGGGCTTGGTATTTACCTTAAGCCACCATTGTTTTTTTACGTAAATGACCGTTCCATGAGTTTTACTTTCCATATTATTCTCCTTCGTTATTTCTTCTTAAGAACTATTACTCTGCCGTCTGTATTATCGACAGCTATCAGAACCTGTTGGTTATTCCATTCATCGAAGCCTCTCTCACTGAATTGAGAATTTTCAAAAACAGCGCCGCTTTCATAAACATTACCGTTATCTGAAAATATGTCAAACCGTATAGTGCGCCAGCCGGGATGAGGATTTTTGAGTGTTGCTTCACTTATCTTATATTGTCCGCTGTTTTTACAGATCTCCCTTATTTTCCAAATACCGTAACCCCATGCAGGTGCTCCCATAAGAATTGAAAGCAAGCACATAATGACCGTAGCATAAGGTTGCAATGACCACAGGATAAACGACGGAAGACCCATCATAGCAAGAGCAATTCCCGTTGCTATTATACCAGCAATGAAAATGGATCTGTAATATTTACAATCGACAGAGTCCTTGAGAAGAACATCAATACTATAAGGAGCGTGAGAAATTTCGTTTTTCATATAAATTATACCTCTGCACATTTATAAATGCTAAATATGTTGTATTCAATTTATTCAGATTTGTATACATATTGATATAAATACACTTTTTGACGTCCTAAAAGTTATAGTACGGATATTTAAGATATTCCTCGGGCACATCCCACTCGTCGTCCGCCGGAATCGTTTTGAGCTTTTTCGACGGCTTATCGGGATACAGCACCGTGTTCAAATATTCGATAAAATCCGTTTCATCAAACACCGCGCCGTACTGTTCTCCGCAGAGCTTCAAGAACTTTCCGCTTTTCTCACCGTGCCATACGTAGTTAAACGCAAACTCATTTGCAACCGCGGCGAGATTATCCGCAACGTCGGCAGGTACTAAATAGAGCGACAGATCTCCGTCAGCACTCAATACGACTTCTTTCATTTCACGGGTGTCATCGGTCTGCTCGTAGAACATAATGTTGTTATGGTATATCTCAATGGTACACTCACCCATAGTACCGCCCTTGTGGAAATATCCCGTATAGAGCGCACGATCTTGA
>SVTV01000034.1 GCA_015063605.1 Oscillospiraceae bacterium | reverse complement strand
TATAATCAAAAAGACAGCATTCAAGATAACACGTGTAGGACAGCTCGTTGCCAATGAAGCCGCACGCCGTCTCGGCGTTCCCTTCGGTATAGTCGATCTATCTCTTGCTCCCACTCCCGCTGTAGGCGACTCCGTTGCCCACATCCTCGAGTCGATGGGTCTTGAGGAATGCGGAGCCTGCGGAACGACTGCCTGCCTTGCGCTTCTCAATGATGCAGTCAAAAAGGGCGGTGTAATGGCTTCCAGCCATGTAGGTGGTCTTTCGGGTGCGTTTATTCCCGTAAGTGAAGATATAGGTATGATCAATGCTGCCGCATCGGGATGTCTTAAAATAGAAAAGCTTGAAGCTATGACTGCGGTTTGCTCCGTAGGACTTGACATGATAGCGATACCCGGCGATACTACCGCAGAGGTGATATCGGGAATTATTGCCGACGAGATAGCTATAGGTGTTGTGAACAATAAAACAACTGCGGTACGCCTTATTCCCGCGGCGGGAACAAAGGCGGGCGATATGGTTGAATTCGGCGGACTTCTCGGAAGAGCACCCGTAATGAGTGTAAATACCGCTTCTCCCGCGGATTTCATAAACCGCGGCGGAAGGATCCCTGCGCCCTTGCAGAGCTTGAAAAACTGATATATGAGAATATTATGTGTGGATTTCGGTGAAGCGAGAGTCGGCTTTGCCAAGTGTGATGTGATGGAGACCATAGCCACCGGTATAGGAACGGAAAAGGTGACGGGGATAAATAATGCTTCGGACAAGACCGCGGCGGTTGCGGCGGAATGCGGAGCGGAAATGATACTTATAGGCCTTCCTGTCAGAACCGACGGAACCAGAGGCGACAAGGTGGAAAGAGTTAAGAATTTTGCGGAGCTGGTGAGAGAGAAAACTCATCTTCCCATAGAATTTACCGATGAGCGCTTTTCCACCATGCTTGCTCATAAACTGTTGAACGAAGCTAATATCAAATCACGGAAGAGAAGAGGAGTGATAGATACTCTTTCGGCTCAGGTGATCTTGCAAAGCTATATAGACAGAAAGAAAAATACATTATCATAATCAAGAAAGGATGACCCTATCATGGTAACGCGCGTAAATTTAGGCAGATATCCCGAGTATATGAAGTGGATAGCATCCAAACCCATTAAAAAAGGTGTTGTATTGCTTTACGGTAGCTCTCTTTTTACAAAGTGGGGTTACGACAGAGCAAATGAGATGCTTTCCGTGCCGGGAAAATACGAGGTCATAAATCACGGCTTCGGAGGCTCCGTTGCAGATGATCTTGTTTATAATTATAATTTCCTTGTAAAGCCCTATGAGCCAAAGGCTGTGCTTATAAGAACAGCGGTCAATGATGCATATTACGGTTATTCCATGGAGGAATCCTTCTTCCTTACAAAGCTCCTTTGCTCATGGATAAAGAATGATTTTCCCGAATGCAAGATAGCGATAATGGAGGTTCCCGAATGTCCCGCTGAGGATCTTATACGCTTCCGCGCTGATTTCAAGAGGTATGACAGTCTTATCAAAGAATGGACAGCGGATAAAGATGATATTTCTACTATAAATATTTCTCATCTTATGTATAACGATGAGAAGGATGTGGGTACATACGAGAATTTCAGAGATATCTTCGTACCCGACGGTCTTCATTATACGGATGAAGGATATGATCTTCTTGCACCGTTTTTCAAGAATAAGATCGAGGAAATGATGAAATAATTATCGTTTTCGAAAAATGGCACCCCGGCAGAAAAAAACTGCCGGGGTGAAATGTTGCTTGATCTTATAGTATTTACTTACATTTATGGCTGCCGCATCCGTGGCTTTCGCAGGTGTGCTCGCCGCAATTATGTCCTTCTCCGTGGTGATGATCGCATACAGCCGCGGGATTAAAGTCAAGATCACCGTTAAGATAATCCTCAACGGCTTCGTCGGCGCTTCCCGTTACTCCCGCATAGAATTTGATCCCACTCATGCGAAGAGCACTTTGCGCACCGCCGCCTATTCCTCCGCAAATGAGAACGTTTACATCGTTTTCTGCGAGAAATGAAGCCAATGCACCGTGACCGTGACCGTTTGTATCAACGATCTCGGAGGATGTTATATCATTGTTTTCCACTGTGAATATTTTGAATTGTTCTGTATGACCGAAGTGTTGAAATACGCTTCCGTTCAAGTATGTTACAGCTATTTTCATTATATCAAATCCTTTCCGTTAAGTTAAAATACAGAAGCTCAAAAGTTATCTGTTTTCGCTTGTACATTTTATAATTGCCGTAGAAGCTTTATCATCCATTATGATCTCTCCCGCAGAGGGGCAGTTTATGAAGCCCGAGGCGGGATTCTTGATGCTTACGATGTGAGTCGTGATGTCGGCTTCCACATCCGATTTTTCAAAGCTCAGATCTGCATTCGTAAGCTCGCAGTTTATCATTTTTAGTCCCTTGCAGTAGCAGAGAGGCTGTGTTCCGCTTATTTTACAATTTTCAAACGTAACGTTTTCGCAGTACCATGCAAGATACTCTCCGTTTATAACGCTGTTTTTCACGGTTACGTTCTTTGCGTGCCAGAATGCATCCTTCGTATTGAAAATACAGTTTTCGAATATGGAATCGGTTATATATTGGAAAGAGTATTTTCCTTTGAGGGATACATTATTGAAAGAAAGTCTGTCGGAGCGCATCATGAAATATTCGCCTTCGGCAGATGAATCGGACATTTTTATATCACGGACGAACCAACCGAATTCGGGAGATATAATATCGCATCCCGTGACATTTATATTTCCGCACTCTCTCAGAGCTTTAATTCCGTGAAGCTTTGAATCGGAGATTGTGATATTCTCCGAATACCATAAAGACGCTCTGCAAAGATTCGTCATTTCGCAATTCTTTATATTCAGACCGATGTCGTGCCAGAAAGGATAGCGGAGATTGAAAAAGCATTCCTCTGTTGTGATATTCCTGCTTTCCTTAAAAGCACTTTCGCCGTCAGCGGGACCGTCAAAGGAGCATTTACGGGCTGTTACATCCCGGCTTCCGTAAAGTGCACGTTCGTTGTCAAAAGTTTTGTTTTCTATTAATGTCATTTTTTACCTGTTTTGATCTTTGAATTTTAACCCTTATATTATACAATTAAATTAAAGATTTTTCAACTCCTATTTTTAAAAATACCGTGTCTGTTTTGTGTCCTGTATGAAAAATAATGCACCTTTCCGATTTTTGAACCTTGTGTGTTGAAAGTAAATGTGTTATAATATTAGCGCATATAAGTAAAGGATAAAGAATTAAATGGCTGAAAGTAAATTGATATTGAATCTGAATAAGCAGCTTTGCAATGATGAAGAAGAGCTTATCGGACTCTATAAAAGGATCGGGTTTGACGGATTCTTTTCCACGTCCAACATGGTAAAGAATCTGAAAAAGCTTAAAAAAGCGGCAGATAAGGAAAATATGTTTTTCCAATCTGTACATGCACCTTTCAACATGGCGGCACATCTGTGGCGAAACGATAAGATCGCCGCGGAAAAGGGCTTGAATGAGCTTGTTTCATGTGCGGAGAGCTGCTCGGATATAAGCGTACCTCTCATGATAGTGCATCCGTACATAGGCTTTGATAAAATGCCTCCCAACGAAACGGGAGTTGAAAATTACGGAAGACTTATAAACAGAGCTGAGACCTTAGGCGTTACAGTTGTTTTTGAAAATCTTGAAAGAGAAGAGTTTCTTATCCTTCTGATGGAAAGGTTCAAGAATAATAAAAACGTCGGCTTCTGCTGGGATACGGGTCATCAGATGTGCTATAACGGAAAAACAGACCTTATCTCTCTTTTCGGAGACAGATTGAAGTGCGTGCATCTCAATGACAACCTTGGTGTCAGAAATGAAAGCGGAGAGATAACTCCGTCGGACGATCTCCATTTTCTGCCCTTTGACGGTATAGCCGATTGGAATTACATAGCTGAGAAACTGAAAAAGCACAGTTTTACCGATACTCTGGTATTTGAATTGAAGATAAACGGTGATACCGATACGGCAAAGGAATATGCTTCCATGGGTGTGGAAGCATATCTTGAAAAGGCTTACGAGCGTGCCTGCAGAGTCCGTGATCTTGTAAGTGAAAGATAAGAGTAATGTGAAGCTTGCGGCTTGTCCGCAAAAAACAACTTCTTAAGGAAGCAGGCGGACATTTTGATGACGCAAAACGCACATACTTTTTGCTTGATAGAAAGGAATGACCATAATAATGAGTGATAAGAACGATAAAACAAATGTAATGAGGATATTGGATCAGAAAAAGATATCCTATAACGCCTACTCGTATGAAAAAACAGAGGAAATGGATGGTGAAGGCGTTGCAGCAGCCATTGGTAAGCCCCCGGAGCGCGTATTCAAGACGCTTGTTACGGTAGGTGCATCGAAAAGCAATTATGTATTCGTCATTCCCGTCAACCGTGAGCTTGATCTTAAAAAAGCGGCAACGGCTGTCGGCGAGAAAAATATAGAAATGATAAAGTCAAAGGAGCTTTTGCCTCTTACGGGATATATCCACGGAGGATGCTCGCCTATTGGAATGAAAAAGTTTTTCAGAACGACTATTGATAAGAGTGCCGAAAATTATGAAGAAATACTTTTCAGTGCAGGCAGAGTCGGAAGGCAGGTCGAAGTAAAGCTTTGCGATCTTGAAAAGGTAATTAAATACGGCTTTTCCGATCTTACAAGATAATTACGCCAAAAATACATCGCTTCCGCAAGGGAGCGAATATTTTTTTATGCCGAAGGCTTTTTCGATGGCATTTGTTTCCAAAGCACTTTTCTTTGAACCGAAGAATACTTTTTTGCCTTTATCCAATATAAGAATATCATCTGCAAATTTTACGGCTCCGTTAATATCATGGAGAACAGCGACAACGGTTTTGCCTTTACGGGTGCACTCCTTCAGTATTTTTAAGAATTCATCCTGCGCTCCTATATCCATATCGGAGGTTGGCTCGTCGAGAAGCATTATATCCGTATCCTGCGCTATATTCATTGCAAGAAAAGCTTTTTGCTTTTCACCGCCCGAGAGTGATGGAACGAGCCTTTCGGAAAAACCGCCGCATTGACATATCTCCAATGCATTGTTTATTATTCTTGTGTCTTTTTCGTTTATACTCGGATTCAGACCGTGATAAGGGCTTCTGCCGTATGAAACAAGCTCATATACGGTAACGGGAGGAGAGGGAAGCTGCTGGGGAAGATATGAAACCTTCTTTGCCAATGACGCTTTGGAAAGCGTATTCATATCTGTACCGTTAATGAATATCTCTCCCGAGGTAAAAGAGTTTTTCGTACCGGAAAGTATCGATCTGAGCAAGGTAGTTTTTCCGCTGCCGTTTTTGCCTAAGACCGCACAGAAAGAATTAATATTTACGGAAAATGAAATATCATCGAGTATTGTTTTTTCTTTTGCTTTTACTGTTAGGCTGTTAACGGTTATCATAATTTTTACTCTTGATTATCATGAAAAATAAGAACGGTGCACCTATAAACGCCATGATGATGCCCACGGGTATTTCAGTAGGAGCAAGGATCGTTCTTCCGAGAGTGTCGGCACATACAACAAGAATTCCTCCGCACAGCGAAGAGGTGATAAGTTGATTTCTTACAGATATTCCCGAAAGCTTACGTGCGATATGGGGAATCACAAGCCCCACGAAGCCGAGAAGTCCTGCGAAGCTTACTGAGGCAGCCGCAGATGCGCTTGCACAAATAAGGCACGATATACGCATTGAAGAAACGTGCACACCCAATGATCCGGCGATATCATCACCCAATAAAAGAAGCTCTGTTTTCGGTGCCGTAAGATATGAAATGATAAATACGGTCAGAATTACGAAAGCGGGGATAATGAGCCTCTCCGTTTCCACTCCCTTAAGCCCGCCTATGGAAAATGCATTGTAGGCGGATAATACCTCGTCATCAAGAAGGGTAATAAAAGATATCACGCCGTTTATCAATGATGTGAGAGCGATACCTGCAAGTATAAACGATGTTTTTGAGCCGCCTGTTTTTCCTCCGATTGCTGTTATTACAAGTGTCGCCGCAAAAGCACCGATAAAGGATACCAAAGGGAGAAGAGGATATGACATGGGAAAAAATACAAGAAGCAATATGCAGAAGAGACCTGCTCCCGAGTTTACACCTATTATATTGGGACTCGCAAGATCGTTAGAAGTAACGGTCTGTAATAAGACTCCCGAGACGGATAGCCCTATGCCTGCTATGGCGGCTCCGAGAACTCTCGGAAGTCTGTGATAGTAAATGATTATGTTGGCGGTGAGTGCCTCTTCTTTGCCTGCAAGTCCCTTGAAAAATTCCTCAAAAGTGAATGAGGCGCTTCCGAACAAAAGTCCCGAAGCAATTGAAAACAAAAGGAGGAACAGAAGCAAAGCTGTTCCTTTTTTGCTTGCGAAAAATAAGGTGATCCTTGATCTTGTCTGTTCCTTCAATTTAATGTCCTTTTATGATAGTATTGATATCAGATAATTATAAGCCTCGTACCAGCGTGAGTTCGGCTTGTACTGAAAAAGATCCTTCGGAAGAAAAACGACATTTCCGTCTCTGACGGCGGATATGCTTTTCCATTCCTTACCGGAGAAAAGAGAATCTATATAGCTTTTCCCGGAATTTTCATCTCCCATTACCGAAACAAAGATGATATCGGGATCTTGTATAAGTATCTCCTCAAAGCTCAATCCGTCGAGCAAAACGGGAGCACTGTCGGCAATGTTTTTGCATCCCAATTCTTCAAGCATGGCGCAAGCGAAATGATCTTCGGCTTTTTTTGCCTTTGTATGCGCGGCACTTGAAGATGCTCTTATGAATAAGATTTTACGTGATCTGTTATTTTCTTTGAATTTGGAAAGAGTATTATCTATTCTTTCTTTTTGCTCTGCACCGTGCTTTTCATAAGCTTCGGCTTTGCCCGTTAATTCGGTAAAGATGCGGAGTGCATAGAGATAATCGGAAAAGCTTTCTACTCTGAAAGCGGCTGTCGGAATATCCGCTTTTTCGCATATTGCAGCTGCATCAGCCTGCGCCTTTATATCGGAAGAAAAGATCACAAGATCGGGAGAGGACGCAATGAGAGCCTCCGCATCTATAGTCTTTCCCGCACCCTTATCCACCAATGCGGCATCGGCAGAGCAAAATCCTCTTTCAACGCTTTCGCCTACGGTTATATCAACCGTTCCTCCGGCAGTTACCCAGATATCGGCAAGGGATGAAAAGAGAACGGCAGTCCTTTCGGGATACTTTGGAAGCAATACCGATCGTCCCAAAGCGTCTGTGATCTCGATATATTCTCCGTTGTTTAACTTATTTCCCGTATTTGTGCCGCAAGAAAAAAGAGAAAGTATGACACAAAGCGAAATGAAAAGCGATAGTGCTTTTTTCATTTGCTCAAAAGTTCTTTTTCCACGCTTTCAAATCCGAGCCTATGAATGGTATCTCCAAACCGTTCTCCGGCAATGCCTTTATCACGGAACAGAATAATTGCCTTTTCAACTGTATCGAGAAGCTCTTCCTTGCTTGTGAATACCTTTCCGAGGGGGATACCACGGGCTGTCTTCTTGCCCCATCTTCCGCCTATGTATATGCGGTAACCCTCACCGTAGGAGGTGATGACCTTGAAGGGACACTTTTCGACGCATCTGCCGCAGTTGTTACATATGTCGGTATCTATGTTTATCTTTCCGTCAACAAGAGAAGCGGCATTCATGGGGCATGCTTTTTCAACGGTACATGCTTTACAGCCTTTGCAGAGCTCCTTTGAAATAACGGGAACTCTTTGTCCTATTATGCCGAGATCGTTTATATCGGGCTTTACGCAGTTATTGGGGCATCCGCCTACAGCTATCTTGAATTTGTGGGGAAGCTTTGTGTTGTGATATCCCTTATAAAAGCGCTCATGTATCTCTTCGGAAAGAGCGAAGGTGTCGCAAAGACCGAAGGTGCAGGTTGTACCCTTGCAGGAAACGATGGGGCGCACCTTGGGACCCGTACCGCCCGATTCCAATCCGTTTTCATTTAAAAATTCAATGAGAGGATCAATATTCTTATAGGGGATCTTTTGTATTTCAATGGTGAGACGTGTTGTCATGGCTATCTCGCCGTTTCCGAAACGGTCTGCGGCTTCGGAAATTATTCTTGCTTTTTCCGTTGAAATCTTACCGTTTACCGTAAGAACTCTGCAGTTGAAGCAGTCGGGAGTGGTTTTGTCTCTTAAAAAGCCTAAGCCCTTGACACGGGCAATCTCCTCTGCGGGAACGATTACCGGGGGGATATTTTTTCTTGTGTCGTTCATTACAATGTCCTTTTTAAATTATTTATTTACTTTATGATACCACAGAGTGAGGAAAAAGTCAATAATAAATCAGAATTATATTGACATTGTGAAACCGGTACGTTATAATAGAACCAAAGATAATCAAAATGGCAGATAGTGAGAGAGGTGTATTGTTTGATGATCTTGGTACATTTCCTATATTTTTCAGCGGTAAAATAATATATAACCGCCCGGAAAAACGTATATTTATGGGTTATGTTTATGATGAAAATAAACAGAAATACGAAAGCTTTTATGATAAGTTCTGCGGAAAGCTTTATATCTCTGAAGGAGATGGCACCGAGGAACGTTTGTTGTGCGATATCAGTGGTACGGGATATGTTCTTCAAGTAGCTTCGGAGATACACGGTGAGAAAAACGGCATAGGAGACTATATAGTTCTTAAGGTGGAACATTATATTACTACCGATGAAGAGAAGAAATACATTGAAAAAATGGAGGATGCTTTTCTTGCTGTGAATATAGTGACGGGAGAATATACATTTATTGAAGCAATGTGAAAAATAAGACCATTCCTTTTATGATTTAAAAAGAAATGGTCTTTTGTTTTTTATAAGAATGTTTTTGCTATTTTTTCGTCACGGGGATCGGTATCCTCGCCTCTGAATTGAAGATCGTAAAGATCGGAATATGTACCGCCTAAAGCGATAAGTTCATCGTGAGTACCTTTTTCCTTGATCTTTCCTTCAGCTACAACGGCTATCTCATCGGCGTTTTTGATGGTTGAGAGCCTGTGAGCCACAACAAGAGTGGTTCTGCCCTTGCAAAGCTCGTTCAAAGCACGCTGAATAAGTATCTCCGTTGTATTATCGAGAGCACTTGTGGCTTCATCAAGAATGAGTATGGGAGGATCCTTGAGGAACACACGGGCAATAGACAAACGCTGCTTCTGACCGCCCGAAAGACGAACGCCGCGTTCGCCTATCTGAGTTTCGTAACCGTCCTCAAGTGACATTATGTAATCGTGAATATTGGCACGCTTTGCAGCCTCGTATACCTGTTCCTCTGTGGCATTCAGATTTCCGTAAAGGATATTTTCTCTGATGCTTGCATTGAAAAGGTATATATCCTGCTGAACTATACCTATGTTTTTACGCAGGGATTCAAGGGAAATATTATTGATATTCTTTCCGTCGATAAGTATCTCACCCGATTGGATGGGATAAAAACGCGGAATAAGATGGCATATAGTGGTTTTTCCGCCGCCGGAAGGTCCTACAAGGGCGAAGGTCTTGCCCTTTTCTATCGTAAGATCGATGTGATCTATAACATCGTGCTCTCCGTCGTAAGCGTAGGAAACGTTTTTGAATTCGATCCTACCCTCAAGGGTATTGACGTTTTCCGCCGCCGGAACGTCGCTTTCGGGTTTTGAATCCATTATCTCGAGGAATCTCTCAAATCCCGTTACACCGTTCTGGTATTGCTCCATAAAGTTGATGAGAGTCATTACGGGGGAGATGAAAAGTCCGACGGAAAGGAAGAATGCGGAATAATCTCCGAAAAGGATGTCACCGTTGTAAAGGAAGAATCCGCCCGCTACCAGAACCACCACATTGAAAACATCCGTAACGAATGAAGTTCCGGAATGGAATCTTCCCATGGCATCGTATGCTTCTTTTCTGGCATCGACAAATTCCTTATTTCCCACCTCAAATTTGTCTTTTTCCTTTTTTGCATTTGTGAATGCCTTGGTTACTCGTATTCCCGATATACTGTTTTCAAGGGAGGCGTTTATTACCGCTACGGATTGACGGCTCTTCATAAATGCATTACGCATTTTCTTGCGAAGGAAGAAGGTTATGACAAGAAGAAAGGGAACACAGCAAAAGATTATCAATGTAAGATAGATATTTATAAAGGAGAGATAGATAAATGATGCTGTTACCGAAATGGTGGAAATCAGAATGTTTTCGGGACCGTGATGAGCAAGCTCACTTATGTCCATAAGGTCATTTGTCATTCGGGACATGATCTTTCCCGTTTCATGATTGTCGTAAAAGCTGTAGGGAAGCTTTTCAAGATGCTCGAACATGTCGCTTCTCATTTGTGCCTGCATACGTACGCCCATTACGTGGCCGTAATATTGGATGAAATAGTTGAGAAGCATACGTACGGCGTAAAGAGTGAGGAGTATCACGCCGAAAATAACAACGAGATCATACTTTTTGTTGGGGATGAAATCGTTAAGCATGTTTCTTGTTACTATCGGATAAACGAGACCGATAAGAGCAACAAGAAGGGAAGCCAGCATATCCATTGCGAAAATGAATTTGTGAGGCTTGTAGTATTTGAGGAATCGTTTAAGCATTTTTCTCTCCTGTTGGTTTTTGTAATAAAAAAACCGACATGCTTAAGCATGTCGGTTGGTGCGAGAAACGGGACTTGAACCCGTACGGTGTGAACCACACGCCCCTCAAACGTGCGCGTCTGCCAGTTCCGCCACTCTCGCATATTTTGTTTCGCTTGCACTTGCTCGCTGCAACGGTGTATATTATACACTTCTTTTGCCATTTTGTCAACCCCTTTTTTTGAAAAAATTCGATTTTTTTGAATTTTTTTTGAGGCAATGAAAAGAATGGAGAATAATAGCTGTATTCTCTTTGAAATATCAGGAAAATAAAGTATAATAGTTTCTTGGTTATTGTTTTGAAACAATAATGAAAATAGCGGGGAATATACAATAAGCGGAAATGACGGTAATAACTGAGGGTAACGGTAATGCGTCACCCTCGGTTTTTTTATAATACCTTTATCTCTATTCCCAGAACTCCGTTTTCTTTTTCTTCATTTTCGGAATAATAATCTCTCATGGCTTCTGCACATTCGATGGCAGAGATGCTTTTTGGGAATCCGCATTTTTCCGGGGATACCGTTTTCATAAGCTCAAAAAATGAAGGAGCACGGTGAAGCTTTATTACTTCTGCGGTTATTTCAGCAGAGGTGTCTGTATTCTTAAATACGATCTTGTCTCCGACGGCGATCTTACGCCTCTTTTCGTCGTATAGACGAAGCTCCACGGTCTTTTTTCCGGAGCTTATCTGTTCGAAAGGCGAGGGACGCAGATTCATGGTATGGGTAAAGGAAACGAGATTCCAATACTTTACATGCTCCATTATATGACCGATGTTGCCTTCTCCCGCGAATTTTTCCATAGAGAAGAAATCGTGGTCGAGAGTCATCCATACAAGCTCGTTTTCGTCACCGTGAGGCTCGATCTCCTTGTTGAGTCTTCCCACGTACACCTCCATGCGGCATGAATCCATATGATATACGGTGTCCATAAGGTGGATAAGCTTTATATCGTCTCTCGTTATTCCTGTTTCCTCGAAAAGCTCTCTGTAAGCGGCACAGAGGCTTTCTTCGCCTTCCTCAATATGACCGCCAACGAAATTATAAAGACCCTTATAAGGTTTTTTCTTTCTTTTACACATCAACACTCTGTCGGCGGAAGCATTGAATACAGCAATAAGATTTACTCCGTACATCTTTTACTCTCCCTTTTTGAAATTCACGTTGACAGCACCTATACCGCCGCTTATATCGATAGAGCCTGCACTGCCGCCGCGGATCTCGGTGTTTGATATGTTCTTTCCGTCAAGGGTTATGGTTCCGATACCTTTTTCTATATCAAGGCTGTATTCATCCTTTGAACCGATAACTGTTATGTTTGATTCGCCGACACCTAAGTCAAATTCGCTTTTTCCGCTTAATGCGGCTGTGAAATTCAACTGTCCGATACCCATATCGAAATCAAGATCGTGAAAGCTTCCGTTTGTTACGGTGATCTTTCCCGCCCCGCCGTCAATGTCGGCGCTTCTCGATGCGGTTATCTTATCGCATATTACCTCGCCGGCACCCAATTCAAAATTCAGAATATCAGTTGTCAGGCTTTCTACGGTGAATCTTCCCGCACCCGTTATGATATTTACTTTTTCAAATACGGTATCCGAGGGGATCGTAAGAGTGAGAAATGCCCCGTTATAGCTTGTACCTGAGCCGAAATGCTTTTTGTCCTCGATCGTAAGCTTTCCGTTTTTCTCTTCGACCTTAAGACCCTTTAGATTGCTTTCGACCGAGAAGGCTTCTCCTTGCTTAACGGTAAAGTCTGCGGCGTTGATCTCGATATCAAGGCTTGTTATGTCCGATAAAACGGAATAGCTTTTTAGATCGCCTACGGCGTCACCGCTGCTTGAAGGACCTGCGAAGGAGCCGAGAATACCCATAACTCCTTCAAAAATGCTGACAACAAGAAAGATCGCAAGGGCAATGGCAAAATATTTTATAATATTCAAGAGGATCTTCATTTGATCTCAACTCCTCCAAACATACAATTTCCGTTTATATATATGGTGGGAGAGCCTTGATTGAGAACGGTTTTGTTGGAGATACCGCCGAAGATACAGGTCACATTTGTTTTTACGTTAACGTACGGCGGAACAAGAATATCGATACCGCCGAATGCCGTTGTCGTTTGGATCACGCAATCCCTTTCGATAACGGCATTACGAAGGTCGCATTTTAATCCTCCGAAGGCGGCTGTAAGGTTTGCTCCGTTGAATACCTCGCCGTCATATCTTGCTTCGCATCCCGAGAAGGCTGCGCTATGAGATCTCATCCCATCGCCGTTCTGTGTGTTTTCTATAACTATATTATTCGTCTTTCCCGCATTGAAGCCTTTTACGATCATGTTTAAACCGACTATCACGATTATTGCGGGAATGAGAAGCTTCCATGTGGTGGAAAAGCTCAATATATCCTGACAGCAAAGGAGAAGGTAAACACCGACGCCCACGCCGATCAGATTTCCCGTTTTATCCTTTTCGGTAAATAAGCCTATAGCACAGGGAACGATTATGAAGAGCGTCCACCAACCGTCGAAGAATATATCAATGTTTGTGATGTTCAATGCGTTGAGGGCGAACAGCACACCTATGACGATCAGTACTATGCCCCAGATTATACTGTTGTTTCTGTTCATGTTTTTGATTCCTTTCATTCTTAAAAAATGTAAAGGGGTACCGCATGATCACGGCAACCCCTTTTTACGCAGCTTTAATTTGTGTAATTACTTACGGGGTGTCGATAATTATTCCCCTTCGTTATCCGATTCCTGATTTGCGCCGCAGCACTTTTTGTATTTTTTGCCGCTTCCGCAGGGACAGGGATCGTTTCTTCCCACTTTTTTGCTTGTTACGGGAACAGCTCCCGGCTTTTTAACGGAAGTGCCCTTCTTTCCGGGAAGCCCTCTTGAGTTTTCCGATTCCTTCAATACCTGTTCACGCTTTATCTCGCTTACGGGGAAAACTCTGAACAACTGCATTATCGTATCTGTTCGTATAGCGTCAATGAGCTCTTCGAACATTACCGAGCCTTGTATCTTGTATTCGGTAACGGGATTTCTCTGACCGTACGCATGAAGTCCTATGGCGCCCATAAGCTCATTCATTGCGTCCAGGTGATCCATCCATTGACGGTCAACATTCTTGAGAAGGATAACACGCTCTACCTCACGGAATTTTTCCGCACCGAAAAGCTCTTCTTTAGACGCATAAAGCTTTTCCGCACGTTCAAGGAGCAATTCCTTTATGGTATCGGCAGATACGTGATTAAGCTCCTCCTGAGTATACTTGAAATCGTCTTCCGTTGTAAGAATACCCATGAAGTGAGCCCTCAGCTCGTCAAAATGGAATTCATCGGGAACATCCGAAGAGCAGAAGGAATCGACCGTGCTTTCGATAAGACCCGTCATCATATTGTGGAGAGTTTCCTTAAGGTCTTTTCCGTCAAGCACTGAACGGCGTTGATCGTAAATTATGTTTCTCTGCTGATTCATTACGTCATCATACATGAGAACTGTTTTACGGCGTTGGAAGTTATTGCCCTCAAGACGCTTCTGAGCGTTTTCAACGGAATTGGAAATGATCTTGGCATCTATCTGCTGATCCTCTTCAAGACCGAGTGCGTTTGCTACGCTTATGACCTTTTCGCTTCCGAACAGGCGGAGAAGATCGTCCTCAAAGGAAAGATAGAAGGCTGAAACACCGGGGTCTCCCTGACGTCCCGCACGTCCTCTGAGCTGATTGTCGATTCTTCTCGATTCGTGGCGCTCCGTACCGATTATATAAAGACCGCCCGCATTTCTGACCTTTTCCGCTTCGGGTTCGGTCTTCTTTTTAAAGAAGGATACTTTTTCGGAAAAGATGCGTCTTGCTTCTATGATGGTTTCGTCATCTGTATCAAAGAAGCTGTCGGAGAGAGCGATAAGCTCTTCCTCCATGCCTTCCTTGCGCATTTCGGACTTTGCAAGATATTCGGGGTTACCGCCGAGCTTGATATCGGTGCCTCTTCCCGCCATATTGGTGGAAATGGTAACTGCACCGGGACAACCCGCCTGAGCGATTATTTCAGCTTCACGCAAATGATGCTTTGCGTTGAGCACATTGTGCTTGATGCCTTCCTTTTCAAGAAGTCGGCTTAGAAGCTCGGATTTTTCTATAGATACAGTACCTACGAGAACGGGCTGTTCACGCTTTACACATTCCTTTATTTCCTTAATTATGGCAAGATATTTTCCGTTCTGAGTTTTGAATACTCTGTCGGGACGGTCATCTCTCACCATGGGCATATTTGTGGGAATTTCCACAACATCAAGGGCGTATATTTCCTTGAATTCGTCCTCTTCCGTAAGAGCGGTACCCGTCATACCCGAAAGCTTATTGTAAAGGCGGAAGAAGTTCTGGAAGGTAATGGTGGCTAATGTTTTTGATTCCTTTTCAATCTTTACGCCTTCCTTGGCTTCTATCGCTTGATGGAGTCCATCGGAATAGCGCCTTCCGGGCATTATTCTTCCCGTGAAGCTGTCAACAATAAGGACCTGATCGTTTTTGACAACGTAATCGATGTCCTTCTTCATTACGCCTATAGCGCGCATAGCCTGAGTTACATGGTGCTGAAGAGCGGAATTTTCGGGGTCGCCCCAATTTTCCACGTTGAACGCCTTTTCCGCCTTTTCTATACCCTTGGGAGTAAGGACCGCGGTACGGGCTTTTTCGTCAACAATATAGTCGGCATCTATATTCTCATCGGATTCTTTTGCGTCTATTTCCTTGATTCTGAATTGACGCAGACGCTTTACGAAAGCATCCGCAGAAGCATACAGAGGTGTGGAATCATCTCCCGTACCCGAAATGATAAGGGGAGTTCTGGCTTCGTCGATAAGAATGCTGTCCACCTCGTCAACAATGGCAAAGGCATGGCCGCGCTGAACCATCTGTTCCTTGTATATGACCATATTGTCACGGAGATAGTCAAAGCCAAGCTCATTGTTGGTGCAATATGTTATATCGGCTTCATATGCCGCTTTTTTATCATCGTGGGAGGCGCCGTGAACTATAAGCCCTACGGAGAGACCTAAGAAATTATAGATCTTTCCCATCCATTCGCTGTCTCTTCTTGCAAGATAATCGTTTACCGTGACGATATGAACGCCTTTACCGCAGAGAGCATTGAGATAAGAGGGAAGAGTAGCGGTGAGAGTTTTTCCCTCGCCTGTCTTCATTTCGGCAATTCTGCCCTGATGAAGTATGATACCGCCTATAAGCTGTACTCTGAAGGGACGCATTCCGAGAACTCTGTACGCCGCTTCACGCATGGTGGCAAAGGCTTCGGGAAGGATATCGTCCTCGGTCTCTCCCTTTGATAATCTCTCCTTGAATTCGTTTGTTTTCGCCTTCAGCGCTTCATCCGAAAACTTTTTGTAATCATCTTCAAGTGCCTCGATCTTTTTTACGATCGGCATTATTTTTTTTATGGCATGGTCGCTGTGTGTACCGAATACCTTGGTAAGTATGCCCATTAAGCTTATACCTTTCTTAGTTTGATAAATAATTGAGGAAGTTTCTCAGTCTTTCGGACTTGGGATTTTCGAATATTTCCTCCGGAGTTCCGCTTTCCGCAATGACACCGCTGTCCATGAATATTACTCTGCTCGATACATCACGGGCGAATTTCATTTCGTGAGTTACTATTATCATTGTGATACCGTCGTTTGCAAGATCCTTTATAACTGCAAGCACCTCGCCCGTAAGCTCGGGGTCGAGGGCGCTGGTAGGCTCGTCGAAGCAGAGTATTGCGGGATTCATGGCGAGAGCGCGGGCAATTGCCACACGCTGCTGCTGTCCGCCCGAAAGCTCGCAGGGATAATTGTTAAGCTTTTCCGTAAGACCGACTCTTGCGATCAGACGCTTTGCATTTTCTTCTATTTCGGCTAAGATCTCTTTTTTGTGCTTTTTGAAATCAGGGTTGCTTTTTGCCGCCAGATTGCTTGCAAGAGTAACATTCTGTAAAACGTTATACTGCGGGAAAAGGTTGAAGGACTGAAAAACGAGACCGAGAGAAAGCTGCTTCTGACGCTTTTCTTCGGGGGTATCCTTGTGTGTGCTTTCGGCATCGAAGATCACATTGCCGTTAACGAGTATCTTGCCCTTTTCCGCTGTTTCAAGGAAGTTTATGCATCTGAGGAGTGTGGTCTTTCCGCTTCCGGAGGATCCTATTATCGTAAGAGCCTCTCCCTTGCTTACTGAAAAATTTACGCCCTTTAAAACATCTGTTTTATCGAAGCTTTTATTGAGGTCACGAACCTCCAATACGGGAGGTGTGTTCTGAAAATCATTCATTGCTGTCACTTGATCCTTATTATTATTTTACGCTTTTTACGCTTTCCGATACGGACGCTTCAAAGCAGCGTCTTCCGTGGGTCTCGTTGAAGCCTATAAAGTATTCACATTCATCGGAAACTATACGGCTTATGAGTATGACGTCATCCTCTCGGGCTTCACTCATAAAGGAAATCTGTATTTCGGGAGCCTTATATATTCTGCTGGTATAATCGAAGATAAGGTCGGAATAGAGGCAATTGTTCAAATGGCGGTTTTCATCAAGCATCGAACGGTATACTCTTCTCTTATCCAGAATCTCCGAGGGATCCGTTGTGGAAAGGGCTCTCGGAAGAGTTGTTTTCGTAGGCTCGAAGCCTACCGAGCAGCTTACATCATGAGGTATGTCTATAGTAAGCACCGACGGCCTGAGAAGTATACGTTTCTCGTAATCAAGAAGAGCCCACGCCGTGGATGCTTTCATGTATATTTCGCCGTCTCTTTCGAGATAGAAATCTCTTATGAATGTGGCACCGTGTATGAGGATCGGGATTGTTCTTAATGTGAACGGCGCTTCATAGTCGGGAAGCCTTGAGAAGATCATTCTTGATTTTGAAATAACGAATACGTGTCCCAGATCTCTCATTGCCTTGTATGTAAGACCGCTTTGAGACAGATCGTCGCCTGCCGCCTGCTGCATGTGATGCATTATAGAGGATATCTTTACCGTTCCGTCCGCATCTACATCGTAACTGTGGAATTGTATTTCTCTTTCAAGCATTTTTTTGACCTTCCATTATTTTTTTTGAGATAAGAGCCACGGAATAAGCTCGTCTTCCTCATAAGCTCTGTTCCAGCAGTTGTGGGGGAGATCGGGATAGAGTGTAAGCTTGGCTTTTCCGCCTCTTGTATTTATAGCTTCTACCATTTCGATCGAATGGAGACATTTTACGGAGCAATCGAGAACTCCGTGGAATGCCCATACGGGCATTTTTGCAAGGTATACGCCCCGCCATTCCATACCGCCGCCGCAAACAGGGGCTATGGCGCAGAATGTTTCGGGATACTGCATAGCTATTTCAAAGGTGCCGAAGCCGCCCATGCTCAAGCCTGTGCAGGATATGCGGTCCTTATCTATATTGCATTCATCGGTGATATAGTCAAGAAGCTCTTTTACTCTGTCCATATTATTCAGGAAAGTTTCACCCTCGGGACATTGAGGAGAAAGAGTTACTGCACGGTATGGGCAATCGGGGGAGGTGAATATCTTCGGTACAGCGTAAACACGGAGCTTATCCGTATTCGTTCCCCGTTCTCCCGCACCGTGAAGAAACATTATCAAGGGTAAGGATTCCTTTGACGTGTCTGCTCCGTCGGGGATAGTCAGAAGATATGAAATATTCTTGCCGTCTTTTGATGTGAATATATTTGATGTAAACATGATTTGACCGTGCCTTTCTGTCAAATCCGAAATTTTATTCTCGGACTTTTACCGTGATTTTCGTTCCGTGTTCGGATGCGATTATCCTTTGCATATTAATAATATGTGAGGATATATTTCTACGTATAATATAATACACCATTTTTTCATTTATGTCAAGGCAAATCACATTATTGTCACCAAACAAAGACGGAGCGGTCTTGATCGGAAAAGACAGCTCCGTTTTTTCATGGATATATTTACTTTTCAAAAACAAACTTTACTATGCTGTGAGGAGGTATGGTGTCGCCCTCAAAGACGCTTTCTTTGATCACGAAGGGATCCTCGAATGTGTTGTAAGCTCTTACATCCTCTGCATATATTATACTTGCAGAGGAAAGAGTATATCCCTCGGGTGCGGTTATTGCTTCCTTGCTTTCGTAAAGGTCTTTATTCGCTATAGTTACAACAAGCTTTTTGCCGTCGGAGGACTTTGAAGCGAAAACATCCGTCATTTCATCATCGCATTGTAATGCAACGGGTGTGTTTCCGAGATGGTCGCGGAACATCTTCATTACATAGAATGTGGGAGTTTTGAAGCATTTCTCATCCTGCGTTTCAAAGAGGCTCTGAAGAAGATTGCAGGTCTGTGTTTCCATTGCGAATTCAACGATATCGCACTTTCTGTAGAAGAGGTGGAGCGTCAATGCCGCAAATATTCCGTCACGCATCGTCTGTCTTTGGCGCTGTCCCGCTTCTATCGTGGCTTCCGGATGCCAGAGACCCCATTCGTCGAAGCATATTGTGGTCTTTTGTCTCTTGTTTCCGTGCTCCGCAATATACTGTCTGTGAAGCTCTATGTCTTGTTCATAATGCTTTACGGCGTCGAGCGTATAATAATACTGCTCGTCGGAATAATCAACGCCGTCGCCGCATTCTCTGTATGTTCCTTTAGCACCGCCGATATAATGATGTACCGAAAGCATATCGGGAGCTCTTCTCGTTCCGAATCCCGTTTGTACATCAAGACACTTTTCTACCCATCCGGGCATCATATGACGTTTTGAAAGACCGAGGCCTATGACCTTCATGTCCTGATCGTCAATAGTCTCGCGAAGCACGGTTGTAAAACGCATATAATTGCGTGCATATGATTCCGGATTATTATAATCTGCAACCCACACATTTTCGTCCGTGTTTCCTATGCCCCATATCTTTACGTTATAGGGCTCGGGATGACCGTTTTCGGCTCTCATCGCACCGTATTCCGTTTCGGCGGGTCCGTTGCAGTATTCGAACCAATCGCGGAATTCCTCGGGTGTTCCCGTTGCGGTATTTATAACGAGGACGGGCTCTGCACCCGTGAGACGGCAAAGCTCAATGAACTCGTCCGTTCCAAAGTCGTTACGCCATATTTCCTTGTCACGCTTGTTCAGAAGCATGAACATTTTGTTTTTGCGTTCCTTGCCTATGCCCCATTTCCAATGGTAATGGTCTGCACAGCAGCCGCCGGGCCAGCGGATAGCGGTTATTCCCGCCTCCTTGATACCGTCGATAACGCTTTTTCTTATACCGTTTATGTTTTCAATGGGAGAATCCTTACCTACGTATATTCCGTCATAGGTGGTAGTTCCGAAATTCTCAAAGAATGTGCCGTGTATGTAGGGGCTGATCGTAAGATCGTTCGATGAAATAAGATCGAGAGTGACCTTCATGGTATTTACCCTTCCTTTCATTGCGGGTTATGATATGTGTGCTTTATTATTTTCTTTTATTGTGTTACCGAGAATCGGCTTGAGTTAATTGTACATTATTTCAGATTCCGTGTCAATATATCAAGAGAAATTTTTCCTTCGGAGTAAGGATAAATTTTTATTCTCGTGAGAAAAATAAGTATGAAGGAGAGATCCCTTCAAGCAAGCAGGAATACAAATGATCTTACCGTCATATATTGGAGGTGAAAGAGTATGGGTTGGTTTATCGCAGGTCTCATGACAGGCGGAATGATAGGTGTTTTCGTTATGTGCCTTTTGCAGATAGCGGGAGAATGATATAAAGAATTTTATGATTAAAGAGGACACGTTTTTCACGCTCAAAGAGAAATCGAGGAAGACGAAAATGCAAAAAAAGATACCTCATGTCCTGATTTGTTTGTTATGTTTTTGTTAGTGTAACAGACTGATGTGATTAGTTATCTCAATGATACATTTTATCACATTTCAAACATCGGGATAAGTTTTCCACACCTGACCTGTTGAAAATGTGGATAATTTTCCATTGATTTTCCGAGAAATCCACATATTCAACAGGGTTTTCCACAGGTGTTTGTCGAAAATCGGTGGAAAACAAGACGGCGATTTTTGACGTTTTTTGTCTTTTTTATTTCAGAGGAGGTCGAAAGAGGATTCTTTTTGCTTCACGTGAATTGAATGGTACAACAGGGTACAGATAGCTTTTTCCGTCGGGCGTTTTGGTAAGAAGCAAAGTAACAAGCACAATAAAGACACCCGCCGCAAAACCGTATAGTCCGAAAGAGTGGGTAAGGATGAGAATAAGGATACGTGAAAACTTGATGCTGTATCCCAGCTCATAATTTGTCGGAATGAAATTGGCTATTGCCGTAAAGGAGCAGTAGAGAATGGTCTGGGGAACGAACCACCCCGATTTTACGGCGAAATCTCCCAGAAGCAGACCTCCTACGACGCTTAAGGAATTGGAAAGCGTATCGGGAGTGTTGAGAGAGGCAAGCTTCAGACCGTCTATCGCAAGCTCTATTATCAGTATCTGTGCAAATATCGGTACGGAAAATTCACCGAGATCGCCGATAAATGACAGTGCTCCCGGGATCACATGAGGGTTTTCCGCAAAGTAAAGCCACAGAGGAACAAGAATGACCGAGGCTATGATTATGAAAAGACGGACCAGTCTCAGATAGCTTCCCGTAACGGGAGGAAAGTAGTAGTCATCGGCTTCCTCAAGAAAGGAGAAAAGACCTGCGGGAATACATAACACGCTTGGTGATGTATCACACATTATCAGTATCCTTCCCTCACACAGCATTGCGGCGGCTGTATCGGGTCTTTCTACATATCTTACCGTCGGAAGGGGGTTCAACGATGCAAGACCTTTTTTGGGGAATATGAGCTCTGCCAGGGATTCCTGCGCCATTGTAAGACTTTCCGTCTTTACAGACGAAAGCTTCCTGCGTAAAGTTTCGAGAAGCTTTTTGTCGCACATAGATTCGATATAGCAAAGCGATACGTCTGTTTCGCTGATGCTTCCTATATTGAAAAGCTCGAAACGCAGCGAGCTTGTTTTGACGCGCCTTCGTATGAGCACGGAATTCGTTATAAGGGATTCCGTGAAGCCCTCGTGAGGACCTCGCAGCGTCTTACTTTTTGAGGGCTCGGAAATGCTTCTTTTTGGATAGTCGCGGATATCGAGAGCGGCACATTCGGAATATCCGTCTGCAAACAAAACCGCCATTCCCGCGTGGAGTGCGTCTGCCGCAGCCTTGCATTCATTGTATGTCTTTATATCCGCATAGGGTATTATCCTTTCCGCAAGCTTTGAAAAGCAGTCTGATTCGGTTTGAAGCTGTATATCCTCATCCTTTGCCTTGAGGCAGGATTCGTGGATCTTTATAAGCTCGTCTTTTTTTACAAAGCCGTCCATGTAATAAAGAACGGCTTTAACGGTACCGATGTTGAGCAATGCTTTTTTTACATCAAAGGAATATCCGTATCCCGAGCATTCATCGAAGATGCGGATGTTTTCATCAATTGAATTTGTCATTGGATTTCCTCTTGTTTCAATGTTAGATATATAATATTTTTCCCGAAATCAACGGTGATATTCCAAAATTGCCTTGACATTACGGGTCAAGGTATGGTATACTATATTGATACTTATAATAAGGAGAACTTTTGGCTTCATGGATCAGGTAATCTCTCGTAAATTCAAACAAGCAGAGGATTTGATAGGCAAAACGCCTCTTATAAAGATAACATATTCGTACAAGGGAAATGTACGTAAAATATATATTAAAGCCGAGCAGTACAATATGAGCGGCAGTATAAAGGACAGAGTAGCTTTCCATATACTTAAAAACGCTTATGAGAAAGGAATTATAAAACCGACCGATGTTATAGCCGAGGCTACAAGCGGCAATACGGGCATATCCTTTTCAGCATTGGGATCCTTCCTCGGTCATAAGGTAGTCATATACATGCCCGATTGGATGTCCAAGGAGCGTGTAAGCCTTATGCAGAGCTACGGTGCAGAGGTGAGAAGCGTTTCAAGAGAGCAGGGCGGATTCAAGGGCTCCGTTTCTCTTTGCGAGGAATTTGCAAAGCAGGGAAATGTATTTCTCCCCAATCAGTTTTCCAATACGGAAAACACAAGAGCACACTACCTTTATACAGCTAAGGAAATAATCAGTCAGCTTTGGAAGCTTGATGTGACTGCGGATTGCTTTGTAGCCGGTGTGGGCACGGGCGGAACGGTAATGGGTACGGGTACGGGACTAAAGGAGTATTTTCCGAAATTGACCATACATCCTCTCGAGCCTACAAACTCTCCCACACTTTCCACAGGCTTTAAAGTAGGCAGCCACAGAATCCAGGGAATATCCGACGAATTTATTCCTCCCATACTGAAGCTTGACGAAATAGATCATGTGGTATCCGTTGATGACGGCGACAGTATAACGATGGCGCGTATGATATCCGAGACCTTCGGTATAGGTGTGGGTATCTCCTCGGGTGCAAACTTCATAGGTGCGTGCCTTCTTCAGAATACATACGGCGATGACAAAAATGTCGTTACCGTTTTCCCCGATGACAACAAGAAATATCTTTCCACGGATTATTCCGATACGCAAAAGATTAAGGACGGTTCCGTTCTCTGCGATATAAAGCTTCTCGATATGGAAGCTTACAGATATTGACATTATGACCTTACAGGAGCTTTTGAGCTATACGCGCCGTGCCGTTGCCGACTACGATATGATTGGCGAGGGCGAAAGGGTGGCGGTAGGTGTTTCGGGCGGTAAGGATTCCATGGCACTTCTCGGTGCCATGAAGGCTTTATCCGGCTTTTATCCCAAGAGATTTACGGTTCATGCTATCTGTGTTGATATGGGGTTCGAAAACTTTGACAGAGAGGCTTTGAGCCGTTATTGCGAAAGCCTCGATGTGGAATTGACAGTTGTAAAAACAGAGCTTAAAAAGCTTATTTTCGATGTGCGCATGGAAAAAAATCCGTGCGCTCTCTGTTCCAAAATGCGCAGAGGCGCTATTGTCAATGCCTGCGTGGCAAATAACGTTACAAAGCTTGCCCTGGGTCATCATATGGACGATGTTATTGATACATTCTTTATGAATCTTATGAACAACGGAAGGATAGGAGCATTTCCTCCTGTTTCATATCTTGACAGAAGCGGTGTTACCGTGATCCGTCCTCTTGTATACGTGCCGGAAAAAAAGATAGTATCATATATATCGAAGAACAATGTCCCCGTTATAAAAAGCGGTTGCCCCGCAGATAAGAATACGGACAGAGAAGAGATCAAAAAGCTGATAAACGATCTGTGCCGTGAGAATCGTGATCTTAAATCAAAAGTGTTCGGCGCCATAAAAAGAGCCGGTTTGGACGGTTTTCACGAATAGAAATAATGAAGAAACGCAAAATTTATTAAGATACACATTGACAGTTTGGCTTTAATGTGCTATCATATTAGCAAACTAAAGCGTTAAAGGAGAAGGAGCGTAAATGCATTGATGCCGAAGCTCCGAGGAGTATGAAATACAGCAAGAGAAAAACATCCGTGCCCGACGGCATGAGAGACCTTATATATGATGATGCCGCTTTGCTTAACGCAACGGTTAAAAAGCTTGAAGAGGTATACGAAAGAAACTATTACAGACCCGTTATAACTCCCGGTATAGAGTTTCTCGAGGTTCTTGACTGCGGTGCTATTTCCGCAGACACGATGTATAAATTAAGTGACACATCGGGAAGGCTTATCGCATTGAGAGCGGATAATACCACTCCCATTGCCCGTATTGCGGCAACTAAGCTCGGTGAAGATACAAAAAAGATACCTCAGAAAATATATTATTCCCAGGATGTTTTCAGATGCGATAAGGATTACACAGGCAGAAGAAACGAAATAAGGCAGAGCGGTATTGAGATAATCGGCCCCGGCGGTCTTAAATCCGATATATGCGCCATATCCACGGCTCTTGAGGCTCTTGAGGCAATAGGACTTCCTTATAAGCTTGAGATAGGCCATGTCGGATTCTACAACTCGCTTGTCGATGAGCTTGATATGACCACGGATGAAAAGGAAGAGCTTCGTAAGTATGTCGAAGCCAAGAATTACGTTTCTCTGAGCTTTTTGAAGGAAAGCGGAGCGGATGCGGATGAAGGCGGAAAAAAGAGCGAGAAAAGAAAAGCGCTTTATGACCGCATAAGAAAGGTACCCCTTCTTTTCGGTAATGAAGAGATCTTCGATAAGGCAAAGGCGGTTGCCGGAAGCAATGAAAACGCCTCTGCGGCTGTGGAATACGTAAAGAATCTTTACGGTATAATGCAGAGTGCGGGATACAAGAGCGAGATAATGGTGGACTTCGGTATAGTACATGAAATAGATTACTATACGGGAATCGTATTCAGAGGCTATGTTGAGGGTGCGGGCGAGGCTGTGCTCAGCGGCGGAAGATATGACGGCTTTATCAGCAATTTTGGAAAGGATATTCCCGCCACGGGATTTGCAATAAACGTTTCGGCGGTGTCCGATGCTCTGATGAAGATAAATAAGAAGAATGAGAAGGATGAGATCAGAAACGATGTTCTCATTTACTTCGAGCCCGAGGATTTCTCAAGAGCAAGAAGATTCAGAAGCGAGATGATAGCAGGAGGCAGAGGATGCGAATATTCCCATGCCGACAATATTCTTGATTCAATAGAGTACGCACGTGTGAATAAGATCAGGACGGTTGCTATTATAAAGGGCGATACCATAGAACTCAAGGAGCTTTATTGATATGATACGTATAGCATTGACAAAGGGAAGAATAGAAGAAAAAGCAGTAGAGCTTCTGGAAAAGTGCGGGTATGATATATCCGAGCTTCGCAATAAGGGGAGAAAGCTGATATTCAGGCTTACAGGCTCCGATATTGAGGTGGTGCTTGCAAAGGCTGCTGACGTTCTCACATATATCGAGCACGGTGTATGCGATGTGGGTGTCGTTGGAGAGGATACTATCCTTGAATATGAAAAGCCCCTTTATGAAATGATGGATCTCGGATTCGGAAAATGCAGATTTGCTCTTGCGGGACTTAAGGGAGGAGACTTCTATGCCGGTTATTCCCACAAAAAGATCGCCACAAAGTATCCAAATGTGGCAAAAAAGTATTTCAACTCCAAGGGAATTGACATAGAGATAGTTAAGATTGAGGGCTCCGTGGAGCTTGCTCCCATATTGGAGCTTGCTGATGCTATAGTCGATATAGTTGAAACGGGAAGCACCTTGAAGGAAAACGGACTCGAGGTATATGAGGATATAATCCCCGTGTCTGCCCGTCTCGTAGTAAATACGGCAAGCATGAAGCTGAAAAAAGGAGAAATAGAGACTCTCATATCAAAGCTTTCCGATGTGATAAAGTCGGAAAATAAATGATCTGTAACGGTACATGAATATGCTCAGATTTTGTAAGAATAAAGAAGAATTACTTTCTCTCCTCGGAAGCCGTGCGGAGGAGACAAGCAGTAAAGCGGAAGCGGCGGCAAAGGAAATTATAGAAAATGTCAGAAAAGACGGCGATAAGGCGTTGAGAGAGTATACTCTCAAATTCGACAAGGTAGAGCTTTCGGATCTCTATCTTTCCGAAAGCGAGCAGGAAAGACTTATTTCCATGCTTCCCGCCGAGCTTTATAAGACAATGGAAAAGGCGGCTGATAATATCCGCCGTTATCATGAAAAACAGCTTCAGAGAAGCTATGTGGATACATATGACGGAAAGGTTCTCGGACAGAGAATAATGCCTCTTGAAAGAGTGGGACTTTATATTCCCGGCGGTACTGCTTCATATCCTTCCACGGTGCTTATGAATGCGATTCCCGCCAAGGTTGCGGGTGTAAAGGATCTTGTTCTTGCAACTCCCGCAAAGAAGGACGGTATAAGTCCTGCGGTAGCTGCGGCTGCTCGTATATGCGGTGTGGATAAGATACTCCTTGCGGGCGGTGCTCAGGGAATAGCGGCTTTAGCTTACGGCACGGAAAGCGTCAAGAAGGTGGACAAGATAGTCGGCCCCGGAAATATGTACGTTGCGGCGGCAAAGAGACTCGTTTTCGGCAAGGTTGATATAGATATGATAGCCGGTCCATCCGAGGTGCTCGTTATTGCCGATGAGTATGCAAATCCCGAATACGTTGCGGCAGATCTTCTCAGCCAGGCGGAGCATGATGCAATGGCGGCTGTAGTTCTTCTCACCGATTCAAAAAGTCTTGCGGAAAAGGTGTGCAAAGAGGTGGAAAAACAGCTTGCCCTTCTTCCGAGATGCGAGATAGCCGCATTGTCCGTGAATAATTTCGGATGTGTGCTTGTGACAAAGGATATAAAAGAAGCATGCGATATATCCAATGAGGTAGCTCCCGAGCATCTTGAATTGTCGGTAAAAGCTCCATTTGAGATACTTGAGGATATAAAGAATGCGGGAAGCGTATTCCTCGGCGAATATTCTCCCGAGCCCTTGGGCGATTATTTTGCGGGACCCAACCACGTCCTTCCCACAAACGGAACGGCTCGCTTCTCGTCGCCTCTCTGCGTTGACAGCTTTATGAAAAAGCAGAGCTTTTTGTACTGCTCGAGAAAGGGTCTTGAAGCTGTCAAGGACGACGTTATCGGATTTGCGGAATATGAGGGCTTGGGTGCTCATGCAAACTCCGTGAGAATAAGATTCAAGGACTGAAAATATATGAATAAATATATCCCCGAAAAAATAGACCGCATGACAGAGTATGTGCCGAATAAAGGCGATTTTTCGGTACGTCTCGATGCCAACGAATCCCCTTATCTTCCTTCGGAAGAGCTTCGGAAAAGAATCGAAAAAGCGGCTTTTTCAGCCGCCTTCAACAGATATCCGGATGCTTCCTCGGAAGATCTTATAAATGCTTTTTGCAAGAGATTCGGTATTTCTCCCAAGCAGACTGCAGCGGGAAACGGCTCGGATGAGCTTATAAACGTTATTTCCACGGTGTTTCTGACACCTGAGGATAAGGTGCTTATATGCCCTCCCGATTTCTCAATGTATGCCTTCTATCCCGAAACCATAGGTGCAGAGATAGTACGTGTGCCGCGCGAAAACGGATATGTAAATTCTGATGAAATAATAAAATACGCCAATGAAGAAAAGGTCAAAATGATACTTTTCTCCAATCCCTGCAATCCCTCGGGCAGATTAATGAAAAAAGAGGAAGTCGTATATATCCTCGAAAGGACAGATTGCATCCTTGTGTGTGATGAGGCTTATATGGAATTTTCATCAAAGGATGAGTCCGTTATGGAGCTTTGCGGTAAGTATGACAGACTGATAGTTCTGAAGACCTTGTCCAAGGCATTCGGAATTGCAGGCTTGCGTGTGGGCTTTGCCGTGTCCAATGAGGATATAGGAGCGGCGATAAGAAAGGTAAAAAGCCCTTATAATGTAAATTCATTTTCTCAGGCGGCGGCGACGGTAATTCTCAATGACGGCTGGGATGAAATAAACGAAAAATACGAAATAATAAAGAAAAATACCGAGGCGCTGAGAATTGCTCTGGACGGCATCGGATACCCGTCCGAAAGAACGGATACGAATTTTGTTCTTATCAGGACAGAACGGGCTAAAGAGATCTTCGATAAGCTTTCTCTCAAGGGAATAGCAATAAGATGCTTTTCCTCAGACAATCTTCTCAGGATAACCTGCGGCACGGAAAAGGAAAACGAAGCACTCATCGATGCTTTGAAAAGCATCTGACAGATATTGTTTCTGTAATACGGAAAAGAACCTTAACGAAAGGCGGAATTAAAGGTGAGAACGAGCTCATTAACACGAGAAACAAAAGAGACAAGTATAAGAGCATCCTTGACATTGGATAATGAAAAGGGCGGTTTGAAGGGAAGCACAGGTGTGGGATTTTTCGATCACATGCTCAACTCCTTTTGTGTCCACGGCTCGTTTATATTGGAGATTGAAATGAGCGGCGATCTTTATGTGGATTGTCATCATACAATAGAGGATGTGGGAATAGTTCTCGGCAATCTTTTTAAGGATGTCTTAGGTGACAGAAGCGGCATCGCCCGCTTCGGTGAATCTCATGTTCCCATGGATGAGGCTCTCGCCTTTTGTGCCATTGATATTTCGGGAAGACCTTATCTTGTGTACAATGAAAACGGATACATAAACTCTCCCATGATAGGCGGATACGATACAGAGATGACAGAGGAATTTTTCAGAGCGTTTTCCTTCAATGCGGGGTTTACCCTTCACTTGAATCTTCTCTACGGTAAAAATGCCCACCATTGCGTGGAAGCTCTTTATAAAGCGGCGGCAAGAGCTGTCAAAGCCGCTTCAACCGTAACGGGCGGTGCTGTTTTGAGTGCGAAAGGAGTTCTGTGATGATAGGTATAATAGATTACGGAATGGGAAATCTGAGCAGTGTAAAAAATGCTCTTGACTTTATAGGAACGGATTCCGTTATTTCGGAGGACATGGATGTGCTTTCGAAATGCGACGGTCTTATCCTTCCCGGTGTGGGCGCTTTTCCCGATGCGGCGAAGAAGCTGAAGGAGACGGGGCTTGATACATTTGTTAAGGATTACGTTAAAACGAGACCTCTTCTCGGAATTTGTCTCGGAATGCAGCTTCTCTTCGATAAGAGCTATGAATTCGGTGAATGCGGAGGTCTTTCTCTTGTAAAGGGAGAGGTGGTAAAGCTTACCGCATATGAAAATGATCCCTCATATCTTATTCCCCACATGGGCTGGAACAGTCTTTCCTTCACGGAAAGCGGTAAGGCTTCTCCTCTTCTTTCACAGATAAAAGAGGGCGATTTTGTTTATTTTGTTCATTCCTTCAAAGCAGATAAGATGAATGATTCGGATCTTCTCGCTTTTTCGGAATACGGTGAAAGGATCCCCGCTCTCGTTACAGACGGAAAGAATGTTTTCGGTGCTCAGTTTCACCCCGAAAAGAGTGAGAAGGTTGGTCTTTCCATATTAAAAAGCTTCTGCTCTCTTGTGAGCGGGCAGAGATAAGGCTTTACTGAAAGGAATTTTAAAATGATCGTTATACCTGCTATCGACATACTTGACGGAATGTGCGTCAGACTTAAAAAGGGTGATTACGGTACGGCTTCAAAGGTTGCCGAAAGTGCATTTGATACGGCTAAAGCTTTTGAGGATGCAGGTGCCGAATATATACATATAGTTGACCTTAACGGTGCAAAAAGCGGAGAAAGCGATAATTTCTCTCTTATAAAGGAGCTTGCTTCCAAGGTATCAGTACCTATAGAGGTGGGCGGCGGTATCAGAAATATGAAGACCGTCGAAAAATATATAAATGCCGGAGTTTCCCGTGTTATCCTCGGATCTGCGGCGTTGAGAGACAGAGACTTTCTTCTCGAATCCTTAAGAGAGTACGGAAGAGATAAGGTATCCGTAGGTGTTGACGTTCTTGACGGAGATGTAAGAACTGACGGATGGCTCAAGGCAAGCGGAAAGGATTATATTGATTTCGCCAAGGCTCTTGAGGCTGACGGTGTAAAGAACCTTATAGTTACCGATATAAAGACAGACGGAATGCTTTCGGGACCCAATCTTGATATGCAAAAAAAGCTCAAGAAGGCTGTTTCCTGCGACATTACGGCAAGCGGCGGTGTAAGCTGCTTTGAGGATATTGTCGATCTCGGTTCACTTGATATATACGGTGCGATATGCGGAAAAGCCGTTTATACAGGTTCTCTCGATCTGAAAAAGGCTATTGAGTGGACAAAGCGCAATACTTGAAAAAGTAAAGAGGTATAAGAATGCTTGCGAAAAGAATAATTCCCTGTCTCGATGTTCATAACGGACGTGTCGTCAAGGGTATAAATTTTGTCAATCTGAGAGATGCGGGAGATCCTGTGGAAAGTGCCCGCTTCTATAATACACAAGGTGCCGATGAGTTGGTTTTCCTTGATATAACGGCTTCCAGCGATATGCGTGAAACAATAGTCGATGTGGTGGAGAAGACCGCAAAAGAGGTATTTATGCCCCTTACCGTAGGCGGCGGTATCAGAACCGTGAACGATTTCAAGCGTATTCTCAGGGCGGGAGCAGATAAGGTGGCGGTGAATTCCGCCGCTGTAAAGGATAAGTCGATAATAAAAAGTGCCGCTGAGTTTTTCGGAAGCCAATGTGTCGTTCTCGCCATGGATGCGAAGTGGCATGAGGATCATTGGATGGTAAAGATAAACGGCGGCAGAACGGAGACCTCTCTTGATGCCGTTGAGTGGGCACAGGAGGCGGAGAGTCTCGGAGCAGGGGAGATACTCCTTACATCAATGGACGCTGACGGAACGAAAAACGGCTTCGATATTCCTCTTACAAAGGCTATTGCCGAAAAGGTAAAGATACCCGTAATAGCATCCGGAGGAGGCGGAAAGAAAGAGCATTTCTATGAAGCTTTAACAGAAGGCGGTGCAAGTGCGGCTCTTGCGGCAACGCTTTTCCACTACAGAGAGCTTTCCGTTAAGGAGGTCAAGGAATATCTTGCCGAAAAAGGAGTAAGTGTAAGATTATGAGCGATAAATTTGAAAAGCTTGAGATTACTTGTATTGACGATCTTGACAGATTTTTTATAAAATCCGATCTTATACCCGCAATCATTCAGGACAAGGACAGCGGTAAGGTTTTGATGCTTGGATACATGAACAAGGAATCGCTCGATCTGACTTTGAAAACGGGAAAAACATGGTTTTACAGCCGTTCAAGACAAAAGCTTTGGAATAAGGGAGAAACTTCGGGACATTTTCAAATTGTAAGCGAGATATACGCCGATTGTGATGACGATACTCTTCTTATCAAAGCTGAGCAGATAGGACACGTTGCCTGCCATACAGGCTCGGAAAGCTGCTTTTTCAAGAAATTAAAATAGAAAACACATTTGAAAAGGAAAAAATAAAATGACTGAATCAAAGAAAATACTTGAAGAGCTTTACGGAGTTGTGACCGACCGCAAAGCCAATCCCGAGGAAGGCTCATATACATGCTATCTTTTCGATAAGGGACTTGATAAGATCCTTAAGAAGGTAGGAGAGGAATGTGCCGAAACGATAATTGCGGCAAAAAACAAGGACAACGAAGAGCTCAAAAACGAGATCTGCGACCTTATATATCATCTTACCGTATTGATGGTAGAAAACGGTCTTCCCCTTGAGGATGTAATGGAGGAGCTTGACGCAAGAAGTGCAAAGATCGGAAATCTGAAGAAGATGAAGGTAGTTGACAGAAATACCTGATAATAAAAAAACAGAGTGAAAAGCAAGGTGTATACGGTTTGTGCGATACACCTTGCTTTTATTTTAAACGGAAAGAAAAGGGGCTGTCTCACTAACGTGAGCCAAGCCCTGAAATTGAACTCGATGAATAAAATTCATCGTTTTGGCACCGAAACTACGTAAAATTTCGTACTAAAACACGCCAAAAACGTTCAAGTTTCATGAATTGCGAATTTCGCAATTCCAAATAGCGGGTTCCCGTCCCCTATTTTCGTCCGCTGTTTTAGCGGGGGCGTCGCTTAATGCGACGCCCCCTTTTAAAATATTTTTAAGTAAACGCTTTTGAGAAAGAAGAGATTTCAGTCTTCGATATCCGAGGTGGCCGCATCAAATATTGCGGTTATTTCATCGGAAGGAGCCTTATCGGTAAGAGTAACTGCTATGCATACTATCATGCTGACGATGAAGCCGGGGATAAGCTCATAAATACCGGTAGGACCGGAAAGGAATGCGAGCCAAAGAACGTCAACCAGCGCACCGCTGATAACACCTGCCAAAGCACCCTTGTATGTGAATCTGCGCCAGAACAGAGAGAGTATAACTACGGGACCGAATGCGGAGCCGAAGCCTGCCCATGCGTTTTCAACGAGATTCATAATAGCCTGGGCACCGTCACCCTTGCTGCTTGCTATGAAGTAAGCAACTACGGCAACTATAAGAACTACAACACGTCCTACCCAAAGAGTTTCCTTGTCGGAAGCATTTTTGCGTATGAGAGGCTTGTAAATATCGGATGTAAAGGAAGAGGAAGCAACAAGAAGCTGGCTGTCGGCAGTAGACATGGAAGCCGCAATGATCGCCGAAAGAAGTATACCTGCTATAAAGGAGGGGAAGAGCATTCTTGAAAGCTCAATGAATACCATACTCTGCGCACCTGCAGTGATGAGCTTTTCTCCTACGAGCATTCTGCCGAAGTAAGCAATTACGATAACAGCTCCGAGAGAAAGAACTACCCATGCAATAGCAACGATAGCGGATTTTCTAACCATAGAGGGCTTCTTTATAGACATGAAACGAACAAGGATGTGAGGCATTCCGAAATAACCGAGACCCCATGCAAGTCCGTTTGCGATCTCCTTGGGAGAAGCGGCGAAAACATTCTTGACAAATTCATAGCTTGTTCCCTCGTATTCAATAACCTGATCGAGGAGGGCGGGATCGGGAGACTTTGTAAGTACTATGATTATCGGCACTGCAAGAACCGCAATGAGCATGAGAATACCCTGGAAGAAGTCTGTAAGACAAACTGCCTTATATCCGCCGAGGAAGGTGTATATTATCAATATTGCCGCAAAGATGAGCATGGCGATGCTCTTGTCAACGGAGAATATGGATGAGAAAACTCCTGCACCCGCAACGAATGCGGAAGCAACATAAACTGTAAAGCAAACCAAAAATACTATTGCGCAAACGACCTGAAGAGTTTTACTCTTTGTAAGAAAACGGTTTGAAAGATATTGGGGAAGAGTTATGGCATCATTTGCTGCCTGAGAGAAACGGCGGAGACGACGTGCAATAAGTATCCAGTTAAGTGCTGTACCTATGGCAAGACCTATGCCTATCCATGCCTGACCGAGACCGAAGGCAAGGATGCTTCCGGGAAGACCCATAAGAAGCCATGCACTCATATCGGATGCCTGTGCGCTCATTGCTGTGACCCAGGGACCCATAGATCTGCCGCCCAGGAAATAATCCTTATCGGATGTGCTCTTTGACTTGAAGAAAAGAAAAACACCGATGGAAAGCATTGCGGCAAAATAAAGAATTAATGCCAAAAGTTCAAAATTCAAAATAATAACCTCTCTTTCATTTGGGGCATTGTTATTTAAACAGAAATAATATCCGCAGCATAAAAACGCGCGCTTATTCGTATGATCCCGTTAAGCGCACGTATTGAATCGCAATGCGGTCATGTGCGTCTATTATATCATATTCTGTCAAAAAATGCAATTATTTTTTTACAATTTGTTTGTATTTTATCGTGAAGTGAATTCCCAAAGTAAATTCCACAGTGGAATTTGAAGTAGAATTTAGTGTGGGAAAGAAATTGTGGTAGAATTTAGTCTGGGAAAAGGAGGTTCCGGACTATGAACTACGAAAAAAGGAACAAAC
>SVTV01000060.1 GCA_015063605.1 Oscillospiraceae bacterium | reverse complement strand
TTGTTTGTTGTGGTGACTACATTTTACACCTTGGTGAGAATATTGTCTATACTTTTTTCGGGTGTTGCACTTATTATTATAATCTGCCGAGGTGGCATGACGAAGTCATGACGGAGGAATTGTTCTTCACTCAAAACAACTTATAAGCCTCCTTTAAGTGTAATGCAGATGCAAGCATCTGCGGAGGAATTGTTCTTTACTCAAAACAACTTATAAGCCTCCTTTGGGTGAATCGCCCCTACTTTATATACTCCTCGCAAATTTCGTCCAAGCAATACTTGCCTCTTGTTATGGGTTCTCTTTCAAGCCACATGCCGTTGGTGAAATCGGGGATCGCAACGGGATGTCCGCCCATGGAGATGGATTCCTCGGAGAGTGGTCCTATCGCCATCCATGATGCTGTATCGTATACATCGATGGGAGTGTCGGTCTTATTCTGAACGGATTCAATGAATGCACGGAGAACGAGATAGTCCATACCGCCGTGACCGGATTTTACGCCCTCTTCACGGTAATATTTCCACAGGGGGTGCTCATACTTCTCGTAATAATCGTCAAGTGTCTGCCACTTTTCGTGCTCGCTTACGCCGTCAATATATATACCCTGGTTCTTATCCTCGGAGTAGATACCCTTTGTACCCTGAAGGATGTTCATTCTTGTGTAAGGTCTGGGAAGTGTTGTTCCGTGGTTGAGAAGAATGGTCTCGCCGCGGGCACACTTGATGAGGGTGATAACAACGTCACCCTGATTGAACTTTTTACCCTGAAGTTCATGGTCTGCGGGCATCTGTGTCTTTACGTAATGCTCCATTCCCGCCGCCTTGGATGCCATGGAAACGAGAGAAAGCATTCTGTTTCCGCGGTTGATATTGAGCCATTTTGCGATGGGGCCCAATTCGTGGGTGGGATAAAGCTCCGCATTGCGGTTAAGGAAGTTACGGAGTCTGTAATGACGGTTTTCCTTGCCGTAGCCTATCTCATCACGGAGATCGTGGCAATATCCACCTGCGGCGTATACGGGTTCACCGAAAAGTCCCTGCTTTACCATATTGAGAACGGTCATTTCCGTTCTGCCGTAGCAGCAGTTTTCAAGCATCATGCAGGGCATACCCGTTCTCTTGGATGTCTTGACAAGGTCGTAGCACTGATCGAGAGTGCTTGCGCCGCCAACCTCTGTAGCAACGTATTTGCCTGCTTCCATGGAATCGAGGCATATCTGAACATGTGCTCTCCATGCAGAGGGAGTAACGATAGCTTCTATTTCCTTCATTTCGAGAAGTCTTCTGTAATCCGTTGTTACGATAGGCGCATAGCCTGCGGCAGCCTTTACCGCTTCCGCACCTGCGATAGCCTTATCCTCGCAAAGGTCACAAACTCCCACTACCTCAACGTCGGGCATAAGAGCAAGAAGCTTACACAGCCCCAATCCTCTGTGGCCGAATCCTATAACACCTATTTTCGTTTTATCTTTCATGACTGTAATTCCTTTTTTATCGGTTTATGATTTTCGCTTAAAGCGCCATGCTTCAATTATATATTATAATTTTCCTTTTGGCAAGAGTATTTTGATAATTTATAAATTTTACTTAAAATTTTTACCGGAAAAGCACAATGCGGTACAGACATGGATCTCATGTCCGTACCACACGTTCACATCTTAGAATTTCATTTTATCCTTGAGATAATTGTTAAGCTCTGCAATGGGAAGTCTTTCCTGCTGCATTGTATCTCTGTCACGTACGGTTACACAGCCGTCGGTTTCGCTGTCGAAGTCGTATGTGATGCAGAAGGGAGTACCGATCTCATCCTGTCTTCTGTAACGCTTACCGATAGAACCGGATTCGTCGTATTCCACATTGTAATCCTCAGCAAGCTGAGCGTATACGGCACGTGCGCCTTCGGAAAGCTTCTTGGAAAGAGGAAGGATAGCAGCCTTAACGGGAGCAAGAGCGGGATGGAGGTGGAGAACTACACGAACATCGTTTTCGCCGACCTCTTCTTCATCGTATGCGTCAACGAGGAATGCAAGCATAGCTCTGTCGCATCCGAGGGAGGGCTCGATTACGTAAGGAATGTACTTTTCGTTTGTTTCGGCATCAAAGTATTCCATAGCTTCGCCGCTGGTGTTGGAATGAGCCGTAAGGTCGAAGTCTGTTCTGTCAGCTATGCCCCAAAGCTCGCCCCATCCGAAGGGGAAGAGGAATTCGAAGTCTGTTGTTGCGTTGGAATAGTGGGAAAGCTCCTCGGGATCGTGGTCGCGGAGCTTGAGGTTTTCCTTCTTCATGCCCAAGGAGTAGAGCCATTCTGCGCAGAAGTTCTTCCAATATGCGAACCATTCAAGGTCTGTTCCGGGCTTGCAGAAGAATTCAAGCTCCATCTGTTCGAATTCTCTTGTTCTGAAAACGAAGTTACCGGGAGTGATCTCGTTTCTGAAGGACTTACCGATCTGACCGATACCGAAGGGAATTTTCTTTCTTGTGGTTCTTGCCGCATTCTTGAAGTTTACGAATATACCCTGAGCTGTTTCGGGACGGAGATATATCTCGTTCTTTGCATCCTCGGTAACGCCCTGGAAGGTCTTGAACATAAGGTTGAATTTTCTTATATCGGTGAAGTTTGCGGAACCGCAATCGGGGCATCTGATATCATGCTCTTTTATATAAGCGAGAAGCTGTTCGTTGGACCAGCCGCCTGTCTGTTCGCCTGTTGCATCTTCGATGAGCTTGTCTGCTCTGTGACGTGTCTTACAATCCTTGCAGTCCATAAGAGGATCGGAGAAGCCGCCTACGTGTCCGGAAGCTACCCATACCTTGGGATTCATAAGGATAGCGCAGTCAAGTCCTACGTTATAAGGAGAAGTCTGTACGAACTTCTTCCACCAAGCTCTTTTAACGTTGTTCTTCATTTCAACGCCGAGAGGGCCGTAGTCCCATGTATTGGAAAGACCGCCGTATATTTCGCTGCCTGCATATACGAAGCCGCGGTTCTTACAAAGGGCAACGATCTTTTCCATTGTCTTGTCAGTGTTTTTCATTTTAATGACCTTTCATATATATAAATAATTTTTAAACGTGGTTATTGGGGGAGTAAGTTGTTTTGGGTTAAGTAACAATTCCTCAGTCACCTTCGGTGACAGCTCCTTTTACACAAAGGAGCCTTTGGCTTGTGCAAACTTTTATTGAATATCTTAAAATCAAGGTAAAACACAGCCTTAATTTTCAAAATATTACTTGAAATTAGCACTTATAAGCCTCCTTTGTGTAAAAGGAGGTGGCATGACGAAGTCATGACGGAGGAATTGTTCTATTCTAATAACAACTTATTCCCTTATCAAATGCACGATTCCGTATCCCGAGAACGTGCCTCCGGGGATATTCACCTTGACATATCCGTTATTCTCCGCAAAGTCAAGAGCGGTATTGCCCTCGAATTCGGGGGAAGCAAGATATGCAAAGCGTATCTTTTCATCGCATTTTAAGTTGACGGAGAATGCATTGACCTTCTTTGCGCCCTTTACAAATGCGGGAATAATGTCATGATGGGATACAAGTGCCGTACCCTCGGGGATACAATCGGTAATGTTGGTAATATTTACCGTGTATCCGTCCTTTACTCTGAACGCACCGAAAATCAGATCCAGATCCGTATCGGAGGAACTTACGGTCTTGTTGCCGCAGACCGCTCCGAAGAGTTTTATTCCTCTTTCCTTTATACGGTTCTTATGGGAGAAATCCACAGAGCTTTTCACATCGGTTGTTTTCATTCTGTGAATCCCTATATCGTAATAACATTCGAGCTGATCGTAATTCGGCATATATATAACTCTTGCGAAGCTGTCGCCGAAGAAGGATATCATTTCCGTAAAGGGTCTTTCACTTCCGTCGGCACGGAATTTTGCAAATTCACCCAATATTATAAGCTTACCGCCGTCTGTTACGAATTTGGAAAATTTCTTCAATTCCTCATCGGAGACCATGGTAACATCGGGGCATACGATGATCTTATGCTTGAAGAAAACATCGTCGTTGCTGTAATCGAATACCATATCAACGGAATATCCCGCCATATAAGCCGATTGAACGGCGGAGTAGAATCTTCTCATGCTGTATTCCGACAGGGTGAAGTCTCTCGTCTGTGTGGAATGATAGAATGTCATGTCGGAAAGCTTCTTCGGGTCTCTGTAAAGGGAAGAATGTTTCTTTTCGAAGGTTCTGAATTCCTTTTCGTAATCCGTGTTGTGGCTTCCTACCGCAGTTGCCAATAAGAGCTGTCCCCAAGTCGAAGATAACGCCCATGAGAAATAGAAGGAATCGTATCTGTCGGGATAGAAAAGGGACAGAGAAGGGTTGTTTTTCCATTCGCACATTGCATATCTTTGCATTGCCTCAACGGCAAAAGCATAGAATGAATATCTTATAGCGGATGTGTAGCAGTTCTCCTGGAATGTGAAGTCCCAAAGATCGCTTGCCGATT
>SVTV01000033.1 GCA_015063605.1 Oscillospiraceae bacterium | reverse complement strand
GTGAAGCCGACAGAATCATCCCGCTTCACTTTTGTATCACTTTTTGCATCAAAGAACAGTCCGGGAAATAGTTCGGTTTTTTTCAGCCACTGTCAATCGAATATCTTGAACATATCTATCGTGGTATATGTTGAAGCAAGGAGATATCCGTTGGAAACAAATCCGCGTCTGTAGTTATTATTCTCAATCACGACCTTAACGCTCTCGCATTTGTTGTTTGCAACCCGGACAAGATCGACCTTTCCGTTGGCACCGTGAACGAAATAACCGTCTCTCTCGGCATGTATGTACCAGCCGTCGGGCATGGAAAACTCTGCGGGAGCACAGGTGATCTTTCCTTCGGATAACACCTTTGAGATATCCATAACATATGCGTTTCTTGCAGAGCCGTTCATGAATATCAGATATTCATCCTCATTTACAGATCCCGCTACGGTAACTATTCTTACACCCTTTTCGCAATTGAGCAAGGCAATGAGCTCGAGAGTATCCGCAGAGAAAACTGCAAGACAGCATATATCGGCGGTCTCCTTTGCTATGCCGCAATCGGTAGCCACGGTTGATCCCGCAACGAGCACATTGTATTTTTTATTATATTGCATTGACCAGAACGCCAATCCGTCAACGGGAGAATCATTGCATAAAAGCTCGCCCGTAAGAGTGTTGTACTTTGTAATCTCGCATCCGGACTTACCGTAAGGGTGATTCGAGATGTAGTAGAAATTCGTTCCGTCATTTGCCTGGCACTTCGGACGCATGGAATTTTTGGGAGCTGCCACTATACGAGGATTTTCGGGGAAATTTGCAGGCTTTTTGGGGTCGTATTCCGTAAGTCTTCCCTGAGTATAGCTTGCCATGTATACCTTGCCGTTAAGCTCACGTACCTGAAGTACCTCTCCTCCTCCATCTGCGGCTCTGCCCGCATCATATCCGATGCCTGTGTTAAGGTCGTGTACCCAGAAGCGCTGAGTTATAAACGGTGTTCCCACGAGGATACCGTCATTTGTGAGTATAAGGCAGTCAAGAGCACCGTATGAACGGCTGTCAAGCTCCTTGAACATAAGCCGGTTTCCGTCGGAGTCGAATTTATAGAAATCTCCGTAGATCGTGACAACGATTATCTTTTCGTCACGGGTGAGTCTCATCATCTGTCCGTTACTGTTGGGTACGCTGCAAAGTACCTTATGCTCTGAGCCCTTCATATCCCATGACAGTATCTGAGCCTCCCCGCCCGTATGCTCCGCACCATAAGCAACATCGCCCTTCGATCCGAAGAAGATGGCTGAACGATTGCAGATATTTTCCTTTGAGAATGAGCGGTCGGAAGGATCGTACCAGAATCTTTCGCTTCCGCGGCTTATATATGCCTTTCCGTCCTTCATAAGAGGCATATTTGGTATCTCATATTTTGTTACAACGGCTTCTGTGAGGCACTCTTCATGAGGATCCCATATCGCATAGCGCCAGTTACCCGAGTTTTTATCTATGTATGTGACAGTATATGTTCCGTCGCCATTGGGAATATTTCCGTAGGAGCAGGTCGCTGTTATTGTGTCATCATATATCCTTACGGTCTCTCTTTTAACGGTATCGAAGGATACGGATACCTCTCTCGGGGGAACAAAGGCTGAGAAAAAGAGCTTTTTTGTTGCTTCATCGTATGCCATTCCGGCGAAAATAAGTCCCGAGGGTGCACCTGTTTTGAAGCCCGTGATCTCACCGGTTGAAAGATCGAGTCTGAATATCTGAGACAGATCTCCGGCAAGCCACATTATATCGTCACCCGCATAGCATGCGCTGTAGAAACCGCATTTTGCCAATGGAGAGGAGCTGTCCTTTTGGAATCTGAATGTCTTTTCTTCACCGTTCTCATTCACGAGAATACCTGTGGAGCCCACATTTGAATTCCATGAGGACACCCAGTATCTTTCGATTCCCGTTTCCTTTTCAAATCCCGCAGGATAGAGAAACGTATTGACATAAGGTTCTTTTGTGATCGGTATGGGAATGTTCTTATATTCTTTCATTTTAGTCTTACCCTTTCTTTAACTGATCGTATCAGAAGTTATTATTGTATAATTTACTTTGTCGGGAATACTGCGGTTTTAATATTATCCGCATCATTATGCGGGGAATTAAGTGATAGCCGCATCGGCATCCTCTCACGTCAATCAAACACCTTGTATATGTCTATGGTCGTACGTGTCAACACAAGAATACAGCTGTTGGAATAGAATACACGTGAATATATATTCTTATAAGTATCCTTCTCTACCAAACCCTTGACTATCTCGCATTTATTGTTTTCTATGCGTACAAGATCAATTGCTCCGTCGGCACCGTGAATGAAATAACCGTCTCTCTCGGCGTATATGTACCATCCGTCGAGGATGGGAAACTTCGGAGATGTGCAAGTAACGATACCCTCGGATACCGCCTTAGAAATATTCATAACGTATGCGTCTTTAAACGAGCCGTTCATGAGTACAAGGTATTCATCCTCATTGATAGCTCCCGCTACGGTAACTATCCTTACACCTTTTTCACAATTAAATATGGAAACGGGCTTGAGTGTATCTGCCGAGAAAACCGCAAGACAGCATATATCGGCGGTCTCCTTTGCTATGCCGCAATCGGTAGCCACGGTTGATCCCGCAACGAGCACATTGTATTTTTTATTATATTGCATTGACCGGAACGCCAATCCGTCAACGGGAGAATCATTGAACAAAGTCTCGCCCGTAAGTGTGTTGTACTTTGTGAACTCGCATCCCGCCCTTCCGTAAGGATGATTGGAGCTGTAGTAAAAATTTACTCCGTCATCAGCCTTACACACCGGACGCATGGAATTCTTGGGAGCTGTCACAATACGGGGATTGTCGGGGAAATTTGCAGGCTTTTTGGGGTCGTATTCCGTAAGCCTTCCCTTCGTATAGCTTGCCATATACACCTTACCGTTAAGCTCACGCACCTGAAGAACCTCTCCTCCTCCGTCGGCAGCTCTGCCCGCATCATAACCGATGCCTGTATTGAGATCATGAACCCAAAAGCGCTGAGTAATGAAAGGTGTTCCCACAAGGATACCGTCATTTGTAAGTACAATGCAATCAACATTACCGTATGCACGGCTGTCAAGCTCCTTGAACATGAGCTGATTTCCGTCGGAGTCGAATTTGTAGAAATCTCCGTAAAGCGTAAACACAACGATCTTTTCATCTCTGGTAAGTCTCATCAGCTTTCCGCCGGATTCGGGCACGCTGCAAAGCACCTTATGCTCTGAGCCCTTCATATCCCATGCCAGTATCTGAGCCTCATCGCCCGCTTGATCCGCACCGTAAGCAATATCGCCATTCGAACCAAAGAAGACGGCGGAACGGTCGCAGATATTTTCCTTTGAGAAGGATCGGTCTGACGGATCGTACCAGAACCTTTTGTTTCCGCAGCTTATATATGCCTTGCCGTCCTTCATAAGAGGCATGTTGGGTATCTCATATTTTGTTACAACAGCTTCCTCAAGAGTCTCTCCACAGGGATCCCATATCGCATAGTGCCAATTACCTGAGTTTTGATCAATGTATGTAACTGTATACGTTCCGTCGCCGTTAGGAATATTTCCGTTGGAGCAGGTCGCCGTGATCGTGTCATCATATATTCTTACTGTCTCTCCCTTTACGGTATCGAAGGATACGGATATCTCTCTTGGAGAAACAAATGCTGAGAAAAAGAGCTTTTTTGTTGCTTCATCGTATACCATTCCGGTAAAAACAAGTCCCGAGGGAGCGCCTGTTTTGAATTCCGTGATCCCGCCGGTTGACAGATCAAGCCTAATCACCTGAGAAAGATCACCCGCAAGCCACATTATATCATTACCGGCGTAGCATGCGCTGTATAGAGATTTTGCCATGGGAGATGAGTTGGCTCTTTGAAATACGAACCTCTTTTCCTCGCCGTTCTCATTCACGAGAATGCCTGTGGAGCCTATATTGATATTACAAGAGGAGATCCAATATCTTTCAAGACCCGTGTCTTTTTCAAATCCCGCAGGATAGAGAAATGTGTTGACATACGGCTCTTTTGTGATCGGTATGGGAATGTTCTTATATTCTTTCATTTTGGTCTTACCCTTTCTTTAACTGATCGTATCAGAAGTGTATACCGAAAAGCTTTTCGGAATTGGTGCTGAATATTTTTTCTTTATCCGCGTCCGAAATATTGACATTATAAAACTTTTCCGCCGCGCTGTACGGTGAATTGAGAGGAAAATCGCATCCGTAAAGTATCTTATCCACACCGTGATCGTATATCATTTTTACAAATTCCTCTTCCGTGAGGAAATTATACCATTGCGAAACATCGAAATATGCGTTGGTTCCCACAAGATACTCATATGCGTCATTCTTTTTCGAATAACCTCCCATGTGCGCCGCAATCACCTTAAGATCGGGGAATTTGTCCATCATTCGGCGAAGCTTCCGAGCCTCGGAAAAATGATGCTTTTTATCTCCGATATGGAAAAGTATGGGAAGTCCCAATTCGCTTGCGGCTTCGTAAGCCCCATACATTCCCGGGTCATCTATATCGAAGCCCTGTATATCGGGATGTATCTTCAATCCGATAAGTCCTGCGTTTTTAACTCTTTCAAGCTCCTTGCGATGATCGGTATATCCCGCATGAGTGGTACCGAAGCCGGCATATATTGGATCAGAGAAAACGCACTTGATAATGAAGTCGTTGGCTGTCTCGACCTTATCGAATTTTGTTGCCGCAGAGCAAACCACAAATTTTACTATATTCAGATTCTTTTTCAGTGTAAGCAAATTGCCGGAGGATCCGTTACCCTCCATATAAGTAAAGCTGTAAAAGGTCTTGATGCTTTCTGCGGCTCTTGCTGCGATCTTATCCGGGAAGATATGGTTGTGGATATCTATTATCCTGTAATCTTCCAATCTTTTTTTACTGTCCATTATATAAAATCCTTTCCGCTGAACGGGAAATACCGTGAATCAAATTGCAAGTTATCGATATTCCTCCGTTTAATCGGCTGTTCACATATATATTATAATAAAATCGCCTTTGAGTCAAGTGTTTTTTAAGAAAAATATTGACTTGTGCCTTCATATAAGTTATAATATTATATTATAGTGTAATTTGGGTCATTGTTTATATGGTTCGGAAAGGAGATATTGCCGCATGGTGCGGTAAGGCATGTTTTATGGGCATCAGAAAGGTTACGGAATGGAATATACGGGAATGCTCTGCCGAAAAAGCATCGATCCTCGCACAGCGTCTTGACATAACACCTCTCGCCTCCCGTCTTTTGACGGTAAGAGGATTCGATACGCCCGAAAAGGCTTATTCTTTCCTTAACATATCGGCGGATATGCTCCACGACCCTTTTCTCATGAATGACATGGATAAGGCGTGCAAGGTAATTTGCGGACATGTCAAGAGAAAGAGCAAAATACTCGTTTACGGCGATTATGATGTGGACGGCGTAACATCCACTGTCATCCTTCTTCAATATCTCAGATCTCTCGGTGCCGATGTAACGGCACATATTCCCGAAAGGATATCCGAGGGATACGGACTCAACATGGATTCCATAGCAAAATTTGCCGAAAACGGCATTAATCTCATTATAACCGTTGACTCCGGGATCACCGCCATTGAGGAGGCGGAATTTGCCGCTTCCCTGGGAGTAGAGCTTATAATAACGGACCACCATACCTGCCGCGATTTACTTCCGAAGGCATCTGCGGTAATCAACCCCAAGAGACATGATACGAGCTATCCCTTTTCTTCCCTTGCAGGCGTCGGTGTTGTATTCAAGCTTCTCTGCGCCCTTGACTCATACTACTTTTCGATAGATATAAAAATAGCCTCGGAGAAAATACTTTCCCTTTTCTCGGACATGGTATCCATAGGAACCATTGCCGACGTAATGCCTATCACGGACGAGAACAGAATAATCGTATCCTACGGTCTCAAGAGGATAGATGAGACGAGAAACATTGGACTTGAAGCTCTTCTCGAGGAAATAAACGGCGAAACGAAAAAAAATAATGGAAGGCAGTCACCGAAAAAGAAGGTGACGAGCTCACAGGTCGGATTCATAATAGCACCCAGAATAAATGCATGCGGACGTATAGGAAATGCTCTGCGGGCGGTGGAGCTTTTTACGACCGACGATAAGAATACAGCAAGAATGATCGCCGCCGAGCTGTGTGCCATAAACAAACAGCGACAGATATTTGAAAACAGTATCCTTACGGAAGCATTGGAATACGTTGAAAGCAATCATGATTTCGCAAATGACCTTTTCATCGTTGCCGAAAACGAGGAATGGCATCACGGCGTTATCGGCATAGCCGCATCAAGGATATGCGAAAAGTATCACTTACCTTGCATACTGATTTCCTTTGCCGGGGGCAAGGATGAAAACGATCCCGGAGAGGACATAGGCAAGGGTTCCGGAAGAAGCATCGAGGGGTTGAATATAGTCGAGGCTTTGGCAAGTGCTTCTGATAAGCTTGTAAAATACGGAGGTCATGACCTTGCTGCCGGTCTTACGGTAAAACGCAAGGATCTTCCAATGCTAAAAAAGCTTCTGAACGAATATGCAAGAGAAAAGCTTTCCACTCTGGATCTTCGCGAGATACTTACAATAGATGCGGTACTTACAAAAAATGACATAAATATCCGCAGTGCGTCGGAGATAGGTATGCTGGAGCCCTACGGCTTAGGAAATTCCGTACCGCTTTTCTGTGCTCAGGATATGAAGATCGCTGAAATTATATCCATAGGTGACGGAAAGCATACGAGGATGATCCTTGAAAAGGACAGCATTTCCGTTACCGCCTTATATTTCGGAATTTCCTCCGCATCGCTTCCGTTTTTCCCCGGCGACACTGCTGATATCGTTTGTAACATGGATATAAACACCTTCCAGAACAACAGGAGTGTACAGCTTATAATCAGGGATATCCGTCATTCGAGACAGCACAGAGATATGCTTGTACGAAAGACCTCACAATATAAGGTAATACGAACGGGAATGAAATTACCCGGCGGATTTGAGCTTATCCCCTCCAGGGATGATTTCAAGATCGTTTATCTGTATATCAGAAAAAAGCTTCAAAGCAAGCAGATTCTTATATCCGAGAATACGGAATTTATTCCCGATGAACGATTTATTTCGGTCGATATTCCATATCTCAGCGCGAAGATCATTTCCGATACAAAAAATCAGATAGGTATCCTGAAGCTTTTGATAATAATGGACATATTTACCGAGACAGGCATTATCGCAAGAGAAGATTCCGAAGGATTCCCCATGCTTCAGAAGATAGCTCTCGAAAACATTTCCGCACAAAACAAGATAAATCTCGAGCATTCCGAACTTTTACAGGAGCTCAAGCGCCTGTATTTTGAAAACGCTTGAGACATTATTCATAAAAAATTTAAACTATTCAAGAATAAAGAAAAATTATGACAGACCTGACAGATTATTCAGCCGAAATACATCCGCTTCTTGAAAAGCTACTGAATTCCGGCTTCAATTATGATATCGATAAAATCAATAAAGCTTTTCTGTTTGCGAAGAAATGCCACGACGGACAATTCAGAAAATCCGGTGAGGCATACATCTATCATCCGATAGCCGTTGCCGAGTTGGTAGCGGGGCTTGATCTTGATACAGATTCCATATGCGCTGCATTTCTTCACGACACCATCGAGGACTGCCCCGATATGGTCGATGAAGAGTTGATAACCAAGGAATTCGGAAACGAAGTCACAGAGCTCGTAAAAGGGCTTACAAAGCTCGTTTCGATCAAATATGCTGACAAGGCTGAGCAGCAGGTGGAGAATCTGCGAAAGATGTTCCTTGCCATGTCAAAGGATATCAGAGTCATTTTCATAAAGCTTTGCGACAGACTTCACAACATGCGTACTCTGAGCTCTCACAGAGAGGAAAAGCAGCGTATCATCGCTCTCGAGACGATGCACGTATATGCGCCTCTCGCCCACAGACTCGGTATGTCAAAGATACAGCGGGAGCTTGAGATACTCGCCTTGCAATATCTCGATCCCATCGGATACGAGGAAGTAAAAAGGGATATTGACAAAAAGTACGGTATGAGCAAAGACTTCCTTGAAAGGGCAAGAAAGGCAATTTCGGATAATCTTTCGGCTCAGAAAATAGAATTCACCACCGAGGGCAGAGTAAAGTCCATTTACAGCATCTACAAGAAGATGTATAATCAGAACAAGAGCTTCGATGAGATATACGATTTTTATGCTTTGCGTATAATCGTAAGTACGGAGCTTGAGTGCTATACCGTTCTCGGAACGATACACGAGACATTCAATTCCATCCCCGGCAGATTCAAGGATTATATATCCATGCCGAAACCAAACGGATACCGCTCCCTTCATACTACGGTCATAGGCAGAGACGGTATTCCCTTCGAGGTACAGATACGTACAAAGGAGATGCATGCCATTGCTGAATACGGTCTTGCCGCTCATTGGAAATACAAGATATCCTCCAAGGATGATTCCATGGATAAGAAGCTTGAGTGGATAAGAACGCTTCTCGAAACTCAGCACGATGAAACCGATCCCGATGAATTCCTGCGCCCCTTGAAGATAGACCTTTTTGCCGATGAGACCTTTGTATTCACTCCCGACGGAGACGTTGTAAGTCTTCCCACCGGAGCTAACGGCATAGACTTTGCTTATTCCATACATTCGGCTGTCGGAAATAAGATGATAGGTCTGAAGATAAACGGTATGATCGCTCCCATAGACACACCTCTTCAGACGGGTCAGATCATTGAGGTGCTTACCTCCTCCGCATCAAAGGGTCCGGGCAGAGATTGGATAAAGCTTGTTAAAACAAGCGAAGCCAGAAACAAGATCCGCCAATGGTTCAAGAAGGAAAAGCGTGCCGAAAACATCGCTTATGCAAAAGCCGAGATAGATAAAGAGATATCAAGACTGTCCCGTCCCATTACGGAGGAGCAGAAAAACGAGCTTCTCACAGGTTATGCGAAGCGTTACAATCTTCCGTCTGCGGAAGACCTTTACAATGCCTTAGGTTACGGCGGTGTATCTCTTCAGAAGCTTTCCGCAAAGCTCAAGGAGGATGCAACAAAGCTTATAAGCTCCATGCCCGCTCCCGAGGATCCCTTTTCCTTGATACAGGCAAAGGAAGAGATCCCCTCTCACAGACATTCCGAAAAGGTCATAGTAGACGGACTTGATAATTTCCAGATCAAGTACGCAAAATGCTGCAATCCCCTTCCCGGCGACCGCATAATGGGATTTATTACGAGAGGATTCGGAATATCCATTCATAAATTCGAATGTCCCCACACCGTTTCCGGTCTTAAGGATCCGGAGGAAAAGGACAGATGGGTCAATGCAAGATGGAACGATAAGGCATCAGAAAATTCCTCGGGATTTACGGCACAGATAAACATAAATGCCGTCAACAGCGATTCGATACTGTCTGGCATATCAAATGCACTTATGGAGATCCATGCTTCCATCACCTCCATAAATTCCAGGCTTGCCCAAAGAGATCGTGTAATGATGCTGACACTCGGTGTCAAGGCACGAAGCACAGAGCATCTGCAAAGCATCATCGGCAGATTGAAAAAGGTTAAGGATGTCCTGGAGGTATCAAGAGGATGAGAGCTGTTTTACAACGTACAAAACAATGCACGCTTTCCATTGAAGGCAAGGAGTATTCGAATATCAAGAACGGCTTTCTGATCCTTCTCGGAGTAAGCTGTGAGGATACAGAAAAGGAAGCGGAGCTTCTCTGCGAAAAGATCCTGCGTATGCGTATCTTCTCCGATGAAAACGGAAAAATGAATCTTTCCGTGACGGATGAACGTGTAAAGGGCGATCTTATGGTCGTATCGAATTTCACCCTTTACGCAAACTGTAAAAGCAGACGACCCGATTTTCTTCGTGCGGGAAAGCCTGATGAAGCAAACAGGCTTTATGAATACTTTATCGCTTGTCTTAAGGACACTTCAAAAAAGATAGCAGGCGAAAGTGATACGGGATACGTTCCAGAGATCGCTACGGGTGTTTTCGGAGCCGATATGCAGATCGATCTTGTAAACGATGGTCCCGTAACGATAATACTTGACACAGATGAGCTGAAAAACAGCGGAAGGAGCTCAATTTGAGTCTTACCATCAACGCTTTTGACGACGCAAGCCGTGATTATTTATTTAATCTTTCAAACATATATCTCAAGGATATCTCATGTGAAGATATAGGTCTTTTTACAGAGATCACGGAAAACGGTGACGATATCACATGCACCGTCTCTGTTCGTGCGGGAGACTTGGAAAGCTCTTCTTCGGTAACGCTCTCCATCAAAGATCACTTCACACTTTCACGATTAAAAAGTCTTTGCGTTGGAGCATCCTTCTTCCGCGCATCCCGCAAATTCACAGATTACAAAGCACCGTTCGGTATACTTACGGGAGTAAGACCCGCAAAAATTGCTTATTTTTACCTTGAAAACGGCGTTTCCGACGAAAAGTGTCTCAAAATACTTGAAGAGCTTTATTATCTTGATAAGGATAAAGCCTCCCTTTGCCTTAAGGCGGCGAAGCATGAGATACATCAGAAAATAATTTACGGTGATTCCTCATGCGGAATTTACATATCGATTCCCTTCTGCCCCACAAGATGCTCTTACTGCTCTTTTATTTCATCAGCCGCACCGAAGCAGCTTAAGATGATCCCCGATTATCTTAAGCTTCTCGAAGAAGAGATAACGAAATTGGGAAGAATATGCAAAAACGCAGATGTTACCCCAAGATCCTTTTATGTGGGCGGCGGCACTCCGGGAATACTGACATCGGATCAGATAACTTCTCTTCTTTCAAGTGTAAAGCGCTCCTTCGATATGTCCGGAGTAACGGAAATGACCTTTGAAATGGGAAGACCGGATACAGTGACCGCAGATAAGCTTAATGCACTTATTAATGCGGGAGTAGACAGAATATGCGTCAATACTCAGACCACCTCAGACGAAGTTCTTAAAAGGATAGGCAGAGCACATACAGCCCGTGATTTTTTCAATGCATACGATGCATCCGTAAAGGCAGGATTCAAAAATATAAATGTCGATCTTATTGCAGGTCTTACGGGAGACACGACAGAAGGCTTCATAAAGAGCCTTGATGAGGTATCCTCCCTTTCGCCCTCCAACATAACGGTACACACCTTATGCACCAAAAGATCCTCGGATGAGGCTGAAGCGGGAAATGTTTCCAAGCGCAGTACGGAAAGTGACATAATTTCGGAAATGATATCATATTCGGAAAAGAAACTTTCCTCTCTGGGGTATGAGCCTTATTACCTGTACCGCCAGAAAAACGCCCGCGGAAATTATGAGAACACGGGGTATGCATTAAACGGTAATATATGTGCATACAATGTAGTGATGATGGAAGATGTATGTACCGTTCTTTCTGCGGGAGCAGGTGCCGTAACGAAGGTACTGCGTTCCGGAAAGGCGACAAAAAGATTCTCCTCATTCAAATATCCGTACGAATACATAAATCAAAACGAAAAGGTCAGATCGACTCTTTCGATGCTTGAAAACGAGCTTTTATCGAAGGAGACCTTATAAGACCTTAATGAAAGGCAGGGATAAAATGTATACGATAAGAAAAGATATCCTTTCTTCTTCTTTTTCGCAGATATGCTCATACGTATCCAGATGCGAAAACGAATACGAGGAAAGAATAACCCCCGTCATTAACAAATTCATCGCCGATAAGCCTGCTCTTGCGGCTTTGGCAGGACCCAGCTGCAGCGGAAAAACCACTACGGCGGGTATATTAATTTCAAGAATGCGTGAAAAAGGAATGCGTGTGAAGATCTTATCAACGGATGATTTTTTCTTTAATCAGGAATGCGCTCCCTTGAATCCGGACGGAACACGCAACTACGAGCATTTTTCTCACATTGATTCCGAGCTTCTTCTTGAAGTTCTTCACAACATCGAACATAAAAAGAAAGTAATGCTTCCCGTATTTGATTTCGTCACGGGAAAAAGATGTCCCGAATACGTTCCTTACGATCCTTGCGAGGATGATGTCGTTATCATAGAGGGTATACATGCTCTCAACGATAAGCTTATAGGCTCTCTTGATCCCGATCTTATGTACGGAATATACATTTCCGTTGCAGAAGGGTATTATGATGGAGCGGAAGAGCTTTTCGGAAAGTATGATATCAGGCTTATCCGACGTCTTATCAGAGACAAGCAATTCCGCAATGCGGATGCAGAGCGCACCTTCGGTCTCTGGAAGAACGTTGTCGAAGCCGAATTCAACTACATCGATCCTTTTATAAAGAATGCGGATATAAGGATCTCCTCCGTATTCGAATACGAGCCCGCAGTTGTAAAGGAGCTTGCCATAAAAACTCTTTCGGAGATTACTCCCGACAGCAGATACTACGAAACTGCAAAAGAGCTCATGAAAAAATTTGATGATATTCCCTCTATAGGCAGATCCGTTGTACCCTCTAACTCTCTTCTCAGAGAGTTCATCGGTCCCGACAGATAAATCTTAATCGGATCGGCAGAAAGGCTATTGATAATGAGCGTAAAAGGCGAAATTAGAAATACCGCTGCGGCGGAAAAAGGCGTAAAAAAACAGGACTTTATGAAGGGCGCTTTCATATTGATGATAGGTAATATCATCATCAAAGTCATAGGCGCATTCTTCAAGATCCCGTTGACAAACCTGGTCGGTGATACGACCATGGCATATTTTAATTCCGCATACAGCTTCTATGTTCTTTTCTTTATGATATCCACATCGGGACTTCCCGTGGCTGTATCGAGAATGATAGCAAAAAACAGAGCTAAAGGAAACACAAAGGAGATAAATAAGATATTCTCCGTTTCATTCCGTATGTTCTTTATTATAGGACTTGCGGGAACTCTCATAATGGCGGGATTTTCCACAGTGTTTGCAAATATGGCGGGATTGCCCGAAGGATATAAGGCTATCATAGCGCTGTCCCCCACCGTATTTTTCATATGCATCATAAGTGCATTCAGAGGATATTTCCAGGGTCAGCAGAACATGGTTCCTACCACTGTTTCCCAGATAATAGAAGCTCTCGGAAAGCTCTTTATCGGTCTTGGAGCAGGATATATCGCTATAAAGTGCGGATGCTCTGCTTCGGAGGTTGCGGCGTTTGTAATTCTTGGCGTCACGGTAGGCGTCGTTTTCAGCTGTTTGTCCTTGATAATAGCTAAAAATAAAGCTAAGAGAAACGATACACGTCTCACAGAAGACATGGTCACATCCTCCAGAGCAAGCATAGGAAAAGAGCTTATAAAGATAGCTATTCCAATAACAATAGCTCAATCCATGGCAAGTCTTGTTGGAGTTATAGACACAACTCTCGTTATTCAGCGCCTCATGGATGCGGGTTTTGCGGAAAGCGCCGCAATAGATATGTACGGAGCTTATACGGCAAAATCCGTAACGTTGTATAATCTTCCTCCGACCCTTATCTATCCTTTCTCCATAAGTCTCATTCCCATGGTATCGGCGACCATAGCCGAGGGGAACAGAGAAAAGCTCAGATCGGTTATCAATTCCACTTTGAGAATAGTATCGGTCATAGCCATCCCCTTTTCATTGGGACTCTGCTCACTTTCAAGACCAATACTCCGCTTCCTTTATTCCGAGGGCGGTGTTATGTATATAAATGCGGCGGGAGAAGGAATAACATCAACGGATGTAGCTGCCCCCATGCTTTCGGTTCTCGGCATAGGCGTTTTCTTCGTAGGTATGATATCCGTCACGGGATCCATACTACAGGCTCACGGATATGAAAGATTGAGCATAGTATCCACACTCATAGGTATTGCGGTAAAATTTATTTCGGAATTTATACTTCTCGGAATACCTTCCGTGGGACTTTTCGGTGCACCCATAAGCACTGTGCTTTGTTATCTTATAATGCTTGTGATGAACTTTATGTTCCTTGCAAGATTTACAAACCACAGACCTTCGATAACAGGCGTATTTCTTAAGCCCTTTATCGCTTCAGCCTGCTGTACGGTAAGTGCTATTCTCTTCTACAATGCCATCAACACCTTTATTCAGGGAAGACTTACAACTCTTTTGGCTATAATTTTCGCGGTAATCGTTTATATAGCCGTAATGTTCCTTATAAAGGCTGTTGATAAAGAGGATCTGCTTATTATGCCAAAGGGAGAAAAGATCGTCAGACTTCTTGTAAAATTCAGATTGCTGTCTTGAAATTTATCCTTTTTCTCAGCAAGTATTTTATAAATCGAAAGGCAATTTGCCAATGATAAAAAGACGTAAAAATCGCACTATGTCCGTAAAAAGCGAGATAGTTCTGATGATAATATCGGATCTGCTGCTTTTAGCGGTGCTTCTTAACGGATTTGCTCTTTTCCACCATGTACTTCCCCGCTCTCTCATTCACGAGGGAATGACTATCGTGCGTCCGGCAGATACATACCCCAAGGATGAAAACGGGATGTGGGGTGAAAAGTTTTCCGATAAGTTTCTTCCTGAGGGTGAAACGAAAAGAACAGAAAGCTCATACATAAGCCACGATATAAACGTGACTTTAGAAAAGGTAAAACGCGGAAGTGCCACCTATTACGTTGCGGACATTTATATACGCAATATCGACAATTTCAAAACAGCTTTTGCAAACGATACATACGGAAAGTCTATAACCGAATCGATACAGGATACCGCATCAAGACATAATGCGGTCATTGCTACCAACGGTGATTATTACGGTATCAGGGATTACGGTATATGTATCAAAAACGGCGTTCTTTACAGAAGAAGCTCTTTTGCCGATGTGTGCGTTCTCTACTATGACGGAACTGTAAAGACCTACAAAAGAAGTGAATTCAGCCTTGCCGATGCCATTTCAAACGGCGCTTATCAGGCATGGTCATTCGGACCGGAGCTTCTCGATGACGGCGAAACGGTAAGTGAATTCGACTGGAGCATACAATCCGAGAATCCCAGATGTGCTTTCGGATATTATGAGCCGGGACATTACTGTCTTATCCTTATTGACGGAAGACAGCCCGGATATTCCATGGGGATGACATTTCAAGAAATGTCCTTCATGTTCAAGGAAATGGGATGCACTGCCGCTTATAACATGGACGGCGGACAATCGGCAAAAATGGTCTTCGGTGATAAGCTTGTCAACCGCCCCACAAAGGGTGGAAGGGATACGAGCGATATAATATTTATAGCCGAGACCGAAGATACGAAACGGTAGTTTCGAAACGATAGTTTCGAACAGTAGTTCCTAAACGGTAATTTTGGAGTATTAATTCAAAGGAATATTCACATGATGAATGTAATAAAAAAAGCAGCTGCCAATATTACAGCAGTACTGTCGTTCTTTATACTGACGCTTTCTGTTATAGATCTTGTCAATCCGTCGATAAATATGCTTGACAACTTAGGCGCAAGGATCATTCTTATGGTCTACTGTGTTTTTGCACTTGCATGCTCCGTGTTTTATCTGTGCGACTTCTTTATAAATAAAGTACGCAAGGATCGTTCCGAAAAAGAATAAAAGAAAAAGTATCTGGAATCGTTCCTGTCTGCATTGCCCTTTTTTTAGTTTACCCAAATCAAGTTTCAACGGAGAGAGCAATTCTTTCTCCTTGAATATATTTTTGAAAAGGCAAGCTTTTGAAATAATCCGACATGTCACGCAAAGCCTTACGGAAACGGAGACCCCGTAAGACTTTGCCGAGGCTGCCGCTTATTTTGTTGATATTTCAGATGCTATTGCATTGCTGTGTGAGTGTGTCTTACCCAATTGGTGCACACACGGTAACGCAGCGGGAAAGTCTTCAAGCCGACTTTTCAAAAAACAGGAAGGTCTTAGGGATTATGAGATGTGTCCCGAGGATCAAAAATCGTTCGGCATCTATCAAGATGCAAATAAGAAAAAAGGAAGGTCTTGAAAATGAAAAGACAATACAAAAACTACCCCTATTATAATACTCCCAAGGTTTCCGATTTCCGTGAAATGGTAAATACCTGCACCGAAAAGTACGGCACAAAGCTGCTGTATAAATTTAAGCAGGGCGGCGAAATGCACGAGAAGACATACATTGATTTCAAGAATGATATCGATGGATTCGGAACGGCACTTGTATCGAAGCTTGGTGTAAATGAAGAGCACATCGCTCTCATTTGCGAAAACTGCTACGATTGGATCGTTGTATACTATACAATGATGATGACAAACGGCGTATTCGTTCCCGTTGACAGAGAGCTTCCTCCCGAAGGAATTGCAAACGTACTGAGACAGTCCGATGCGGATATGCTTATCATATCCGACACCTATCTTACAAAGTTTGCAAGCGTTATCGAAACGGTTGAAAACATCAAGAAGGTCATCGTTATCGGCAATAAGACAGAAGGAAGAGAATCCTACTATGCATTGAAAGAAGAAGGCAAGAAGCTTGTTGAAAGCGGAGATAAGTCCTTTACCGAATTGAAGGTAGATGTAAACAAGCTCGCTTCCCTTGTATTCACATCCGGCACAACGGGTGTATCAAAGGGTGTTATGCTTACCAAGTATAATATACTCGCTACAGCGCTTTATGCGATGGATAATATGCTCATTGATGAGTCTTATCTTTCTGTTCTTCCCTATCATCATACATTCGAATCATCCATGGGACTTATATGCTACTACTACAACGGAAGCACCGTTTATATCAACGAAAATCTCCGTTCAGTTGCCGCAAATATGAAGCTTTACAAGCCGCATAATATTCTTGTTGTTCCGCTTCTTGTTGAAACAATGTACAAGAGAATATGGAACACAGCAGAGGAAACGGGAAAAGCCGATACTCTCAGAAAGGCTATCAAGATATCCAATGCATTGAGAAAGGTCGGTATCGACCTTCGTAAGAAGCTCTTCAAGAGCGTTACCGAAAATCTCGGCGGAAATCTCTGTAAATTTATTTGCGGAGGCGCAGCTATCAAACCTAACATATGCGAATTCTTCGATGATATAGGAATTACCGTTCTTACAGGCTACGGAATTTCCGAATGCTCTCCTCTTGTATCCGTAAACAGAAACTGCTTCTACGATTTTGAATCCGTCGGTGTAACATCTCCCCTTTGCGAAGCAAAAATAGATGAACCAAATGAAAACGGCGAAGGCGAAATCTGCGTAAAGGGCGGAAATGTCATGCTTGGTTATTATAAGAACCCCGAAGCTACCGAGGCTGCATTCAAGGACGGATGGTTCCTTACGGGTGACATTGGAAGAATAGACGATCAAGGAAGAATATACATTACCGGACGTAAGAAGAATCTTATAGTTCTCAAGAACGGTAAGAACGTTTATCCCGAAGAGATCGAAAACTACTTCAACGAAAGCAAGACCATCAGTGAGCTTGTCGTATACGCTCTCAAGGACGAACACGATCAGGAATCCGCAATAACAGCGGAAATATTCCCCAACATGGATCTTGTAAAGGAAGGAACGACACTTGACCAGCTTAAGGCCCAGATCAACGATGAGATCTCCGCGGTCAATGCAAAGCTTCCCAACTACAAGCAGATAAAGAAGGTTACCTTCAGAGATACCGAATTCGAAAAGACAACGACAAAGAAAATCAAGCGTCACGTTGTAGGTAAATAAGCACACGCATAAGCTGTATCGGAAACGACGACGCAAAGTGAGGTTAAAATGACAAACCGCATTATAAAAAAAGAACGCGCTGTCGTTTCCGAACGCAGTGCACTTTACCTTGAAAGAATAGGTATATCACCCGAAACGCCGCTGTATACAGACAGCAAAACTCTGCGTATGCTTCAGTACGCGCACATAACTACGGTACCTTATGAAAATCTCGATATTATACATAAAAAGCCTCTTTGTCTTGATATAGACTATCTTTACGACAAGATAGTTTTAAGAAGAAGAGGCGGGTACTGCTTTGAATCAAACGCTCTTTTCAATTCCCTGCTGTATGAGCTGGGATTCAAAACTCAAAGTCTTTTTGCAAGATTTATAAGAGGCTCCGATGAATCAATTCCCATGAGAAGACACCGCATAATGCGGGTATTCCTGGAAGACGGAGATTATCTTGCAGACGTTGGTGTGGGAAATGCCGCACCAAGATACCCTGTAAAAATCATGGAAGGGATCACAGATGAGCAATTCGGAGAAAAGTACAGATTTGTAAAGGACAATATTCTGGGCTGGGTTCTTCAGGAATATAAAAACGGATCCTTCTCAAACTGCTTCTCATTTACGGATGAGCCTACATATGAGGTAGATTACAGAGCCGCTTCCTTCTGGTGTGAAAACCACCCCAAAAGTCCGTTCAACAAGCAGATAATGGTAAGTTTGAAAACAGACAGAGGAAGAATAACCGTTGACGGAAACATATTCAAGATCTTTTCCGGAGACAGCGTCACGGTATATGAAATGAAGGACGATGAAATATACCCTATGCTCGAAAAACACTTTAATATCACTTTAACATAAATGAACGACCGAAAATTATAATATCACAATACAGGCTTGCTTCTTAACTGTCGGTAACAGACATCTTCCTTTGAAATCGGATATTATACGATACGGCAAACGAACAGGCAGGCTTTCGGTCTGACAGAAAGGCATGTTCACAAAAATGGCTTACAGAGAAAAATTAACCAAGTACGAACTTCCCTTACTTCCTCTCAGGGGCATAACAATATTCCCCGGGGTATCTACGGGATTTGATATATCACGAAAAATGTCGATGCTTGCATTGCAAAGCGCACTTGCTTCCCCCGGAAAGCTTATATTTGCGGTAACGCAAAGAGATATTGAGTGCGAAACACCAAAAGAAAACGACCTTTATACTGTGGGAACCATAGCAAGGATAAAACAGTCGGTAAGGCTTCCGGACAAGCATTACCGCATAATATTGGAGGGTATTGAGCGCGCAGAGGTACTTGCCGTCAAAACAAGCGAAGACGGATCCATGAAAGCCGAGGTAATGGAGAAAAAAGTATTTCTCGACGATAACGGCGGACTTCGCGGCGAAGCTTTCATGCGCCAGATAAAGGAAAGTCTGTCGGAATATGTAAATACTGCACCGGATGCTTCCAAGGAAGTATTCGTTAATTCCAATACTATCGGAAGTCTCTCTTTCCTCTCGGATTATATAGCGTCATCCATATTTGAGGAGCATGAAAAGTCACAGCAGATCCTTGAGGAATTCGATCCTTTGAAGAAAGCTGAGCTTCTTCTCATGTTCCTTGAAAGAGAAACGGAAATATGGGCATTGGAGCATGAAATATCCGATAAGGTCAAATCAAAATTTGACACCGCACAGAGAAACGCTCTTCTCAAGGAAAAGATACACATGCTTCAGGATGAGCTGAACGGCGGAAACGGTTTTTACACCTCCGAGGATGGCGATGACGAGGATAATTACAAAAACAAGATCCTTGAAAAGGCTCTCCCCAAGGAAGTTGAAGAAAGACTTCTTAAGGAAAATGCAAAGCTTGCCAAGATGCCCTTCGGTTCCGGCGAGGCAACAGTAATACAGAACTACATTGAAACCTGTCTTGAGATACCATGGACAAAGCGCACAAAGGACAGAGTCGATGTTTTGGCATGTGCCAAGATCCTTGAAGCCGATCACTACGGCATGGAGGATGTAAAAAAGCGCATTCTTGAATTCATTGCGGTAAAGCAGCTTGCTCCGGATCTTAAGGGACAGATACTTTGTCTTGTGGGAGCTCCCGGTGTAGGTAAAACATCCATATGCGCTTCGATCGCAAAGTCACTTAAGAGAAAATATGTACGTGTATCCCTCGGCGGCGTAAGAGATGAGGCTGAGATCAGAGGACACAGAAAAACTTACATAGGAAGTATGCCCGGAAGAATAATAACTGCAATCAAGCAGGCGGGTACGGCAAATCCTCTTATAGTTCTCGATGAAATAGATAAGCTTTCATCGGATATCAAGGGCGATCCTTCAGCTGCACTTCTCGAGGTGCTGGACTCCGAACAAAATTATGCATTCAGAGATCATTTCATCGAGCTTCCATTCGACCTTTCAGAATGTATATTCATCGCTACGGCAAACACTACCGAAACCATTCCGAGAGCACTTCTTGACAGAATGGAAATGATAAGGATGAAGGGATATACACCCACGGAAAAGCTTGAAATTGCAAAGCGCCATCTCATACCGAAGCAATTGAAGCGCCACGGTCTTACTAAGAGAACTCTGAAAATAGATGATGCAGCCGTTCTTGAAATAATCGAATCATACACGAGAGAACAGGGCGTGAGAAATCTCGAAAGAGAGATCGCATCCATATGCAGAAAATCTGCAAAGAAGATAGTGGAAAACGAAGCTAAGTCTGTTCATGTAGGAATTGACGGACTCAAGGAGCTTCTCGGTAAGAAAAAGTTCAAGAGAGAAAATATATCCTCCGTCCCCCTTATCGGTATAGTCAACGGTCTTGCGTGGACCGAAAGCGGCGGCGAGCTACTCAAGGTGGAGACGCTCTGCATGAACGGCAACGGAAAGATCGAGCTTACGGGTACATTGGGCGATGTTATGAAGGAATCGGCGAGAGCCGCAATAAGCCTTATAAGAGCCAATGCCGAGCTTTTCGGGATAGAAGACAAGGATTTCTATTCCAAAAATGATATACATATCCATTTACCCGAGGGGGCTGTTCCCAAGGATGGTCCCAGCGCGGGTATCACGATGACTACTGCCCTTGTATCTCTTCTTTCCAAGAGACCCGTAAGATCGGATATAGCGATGACGGGAGAAATAACGCTTTGCGGAAGCGTTCTTCCCATCGGCGGCCTCCGTGAAAAGGCATCGGCGGCTTATTCCAACGGAATACGCGAGGTCATCATACCCAAGGAAAATCTCGACGATCTTGACGAGGTAGACAGCGAAATAAGATCGGAAATGAATTTTATTCCCGTGGACAATATATTCCAGGTGCTTAAAACAGCTTTAGTTGAAAGCGATACAAAATTCAATTCCGAAAAAATAGTGGAAACTACGGATAACGGTGCCATTACTGATATTACCGTTCCGGCTTCGGAGACGAATGGAGATAAAACGGGAAACAACGCATATATCCAATAATTAAATGACATGAAAATAAATCTTAACAACACAGTTCTGTCCATAACAGCGGGCAGACCCGACCAATTAAAGTTTGACAAAACACCTCAGATAGCATTTTCCGGCAGATCTAATGTAGGAAAAAGCTCTCTTATAAACAAGCTTTTGAACAGAAAATCCCTCGCGAGAGTAAGCTCCGAGCCCGGAAAGACCATCACGGCAAATTACTACACTGTAGACAAAATGCTTCACTTTGTGGACCTTCCCGGATACGGCTATGCAAAAAGATCTGATGCGGAGCAGAAAAGATGGTCTGCTCTCGTTGAGACATATTTTGCGAAGATCGCAAAGGATATTGCCGAAAGCGGCGAAAAGCGGCTCGTTTTTCAGCTTATCGATTCCCGCCACGGTCCTACAACGGATGACAATATGATGCTGGGATGGCTCGGTCACTACGGTATACCTTATTGCATCGTTGCGACAAAGTGCGATAAGCTTAACAAGACCGAATTCAAACAGAATATAGATGCATTGCACACGCACCCGCTCATTTCCGAGGATGCGGAAATAATTCCCTTCTCTGCCCTTAAGGGTACGGGAAGAGACCGCCTTTGGGAAATAATAGAAGACTTTTTATTTTTCGAAGATGAAAACGTGGATTAACGCATCGGGAAAGCCTGTGCTTTCCCTTTCGGTGAGAGACCTTGTTGGCTTTCTGCTGAGAAGCGGAAGCATAACGGGGTCTTCATCCCGTTCTTACGGGGATAGATTGTCAGAGGGCAAGGAGATACATTCAAAGTTTCAGCGTAATGCCAAGGAAAAAAACGAATATTTTATTTCGGAAGCACATCTGACGGTATCCGTCGATTTCGGTGGCTTTCTTTTGGAGGTATCGGGCTTTGCCGACGGGATCGCACTTGAAGGAGATCTTTACCGTATTTATGAAATCAAAAGCGTAAAAAAGCTTCCCGACGCTTCAAAAGCATCCGATCCGCTTCACACTGCACAGCTCAAGTGCTATGCTTATATGCTTGCACTTTCAAAAAAGCTTGACCGTGTGGGCACCTCGCTTGTATATATACCGACTAATGATGACGACCCCGTTTACCGTGATGAGGAAGTTACCTTCGGTGAATTGAGCCTTTTTTTCAAGGATCTTACAGAGAGATACTATCCCTTTGCCAAATTCGCTCTTAACAGATATCTTGACGGGAAAGAAGAATTCGAAAAGCTTTCTTTCCCATTTCCGGTATTCAGAGAGGGTCAGCGGGAGCTTATCAAAGCCATATACGGTGCGGGAAAACGCGGTTATAATTTATTCGCTTCCGCTCCTACGGGAATCGGAAAGACCATATCGGCTCTTTATCCCGCTTTAAAGCTTCTGAAAAATGACAAAATAGAAAAGATATTCTATATCACCCCCAAAAACAGTATCAAAAAACAGGCTTGCGATACATTGAAGCTTTTACAGAACAATAAACCGTATCTGCGTTCTATATCGATTGCTTCAAAATACCATTTATGCAGATTCGACGATTGCATTTCGGCGCTCGGTACAAATTTTTCCGAGGGCGGTGCTTCTGTAGGATGCGATAAGGCTGTCGGACATTACTCACGGATAAGTGAAGCCTTAAAGGAGCTTTTTTCTCTGACATACCACATATCGGAGGAGGATATTCTCAACATTTCCGAAAAGCATAAGGTCTGCCCATTTGAGCTTACCATGGATGCCTCGGAATTCTGCGATATCATAATTTGCGATTATAATTATATTTTCGATCCTTTTGTATCATTCAAGCGTTTTAATGCAAAAGGCAGATACCTTTTATTGGTTGATGAAGCGCACAATCTCCCGGACAGAGTCATGGAGAATTACTCCGCTTCTTTTTCTCCCTCAGATCTTTCCTATCTGATTAAAAACGCAAAGGGTGTTTCTCAGACGCTTTACAAAGCCGCAAGAAATGTAAGGGATACGCTTTATAGGATAAAGGCTTCTGCGGAAGAAAGCGGAAATATGATATATTTCAAGCAGGAGGATGAGCTTTACGGAGATATTTACGAGCTTTACGATGCTTTATATCTATATATGAGCCGTTCCCCCGAGGTTTACTTCGACAGCGCCGACATAACGCCGCTTGAGGACGATAAAATAAGGGAAATTTACTTTATCTGCAAAAGATTTATATCTGTCTCGGAAAGATTCGATAATTCATCGAAAAAAAGGTATACATTTTTATGCACCGAAAACGGAGGAGTAAAGCTTTACCTTGTAGATCCTGCGGACACAGTTCATTCCATATCATGCGAATTCCGCTCCGCCGTTTATTTTTCCGCAACGCTTCTCCCCGAAAGCTATTATTTTTCAATGCTCGGAGGAACAGACAGCGATCTGTTTCTCGATCTTCCCTCTCCGTTCCCTCAGGACAACCGTCTCATAATGTCAGTACCTCTTTCGGTTAAGTACAGCGACCGTTCATCTACCTCTATGTCTCTGTGCAAGCTTATAAACACAGCCTTCAATGTAAAAAAAGGCAATTACATTATTTTCTTCCCATCCTTCGAATACATGGAGCAGATCCACAATGTATACAAAGTGCGCTATCCTCATGACAGAACGATAATTCAGAAGAGGAATATGAAGAAGCACGAAAGAGATGCTTTCATAGCAGAATTCACACAGCTTACAATAGGCGATACGTCTCTTATCGGATTCGCAGTTCTCGGCGGAAGCTTTTCCGAGGGTATCGACCTTTACGGAAATGCGCTTCTCGGTACGATAATTGTCGGAGTAGGTCTTGCTCCACCAAATCCCGAAAGCGAGGCACGTTCGGCACTCTATACCGATCTCGGACTTGACGGCAAGGAATTGAGCTATGATATGCCCGGATTGAACAGAGTATTTCAGGCGGCGGGACGAGTCATACGAAGTGAGGACGACAGAGGATTTATCCTGCTTGCCGATACGAGATATTCCGACGAAAAGATAAAGGAACAGCTTGTAAAGGATTGGAACATAAAAGAACTTTCCGAAAGCTCGGAGCTAAAGAAGGCACTCGAGCTGTTTTGGGACACAGATAACTGATTCAAACATTTCACAGGTGATCTTATATGCTTAACATATATATTACACCGGGCAGCTTGTCCGATAAAGTAACGGAAAATTTCATAAGTAAAGCTTCCGATCTTGCAAAGCGGGAAAAGAGATCCCTTATCCTCGTTCCCGAGCAATCCACCGTATTTACGGAAAGGATGCTTCTGAAATCGACCGATGCAAGCATAAACTTTTATTCGGAGGTGTTGAATTTTTCAAGACTTCCCAATAAAGCGTTCCGTGAAATCGGCTCTCTCGTTTCCCATGAGCTTTCAAAGGGAGAACGGGCTGTTCTTATGTATTCGGCACTTTCCATGTCCGAAGAAAAGCTTGATATATACAAGGATAACGCATCAAGCGCAAGATTTACGGAAAAGCTTATCAAAAAAGCCGATTCCTTTGCATTAAAGGGAATAACCACAGACGTATTAGGCAAATTGATATCCGACAATTACAGCGATAATGATCTTCAGCTTTTCACAAAGCTTTCCGAGTTAAGGCTCATATTATCGGTATACGATACTCTGACGGAAAATATCGGCGTGGGTAAGCTTGATGAAATGACACGTCTTGCGGAAGAGTTGTCGGAATATGATCTTTTTTCCGATACCGAGGTTATTATTGACGGCTTTTACGGCTTCTCCGTTCCCGAGCTTTCGATAATAAAGCAACTCATAATCCAGGCAGAAAGCGTTGATCTCTCCGTAATATGCACAAAGGAAGCTTTTGCGGATTGCGACACGGAATCGGGTATATTTGCAGACTCCTGCAAGCTTATAAAAAGACTTATACGATTTTGTGAGACAGCGGGATGCGATTACGATCTTATATTTGCGGAAGACTTGTACACACAAGCTTCCGACGAGATAACTGCTCTCTCTGAAAAATTTGACCGTTACGACGTCCGATTGGAAGGAATTCCAAAGCATTTTACAATATCATCGCATAAAAATGCATATGAGGAGCTTGTTTTCTGCGCCAAGGAGATAAACAGGCTGATACGCACGGCAAATTGCAGGTTTTCCGATATAGCCGTTGTATTCAGAGACCGATCAAAATACGAACCTCTTGTAAAAATGGTCTTTGACAAATACTCCGTCCCCTATTTCAAAACGGACAGAAGACCTCTTTCGGAAAGCGGTCTTGCGAGATTTCTTATAAGTGCCGTAAAAATAGCATCGGGAGACTTGCGTAGAGACTCGGTTCTTTCATACATAAGATCGGGAATGACATCCCTTTCCCGTGATGAAATATTTGAGCTTACGGATTATGCTGTGACATGGAATATTTCCGGAAAAGCGTGGATGGCTAAAAACGGCTTTACAATGAATCCTGCAGGTCTCAAGGAGCAAAAGACAGATGAGGACAATGCCCTTCTTGAAAGGATAAATGCTTCAAGAGAAAAGGTATTCACGCCGCTTATGAAGCTTACCGAAGCCGTAAACACGCTTTCTATAGCTGATGTCGTATCTTATCTGCCTGTATTTCTTGAGGAAAGCGGAGCATACTCCGGTATCACCGAAGAGTGTCAAAAGTTAAAGGATAAAAACAGGTTTTCGGAGGCTACCGAAACCGCTCTGACATGGAACAGTCTCAACGAAGCGTTAAAGGGATGCTTCAGAGTTCTGTCCTCGGGCGAATACAGACTTTCGGTAAAGCGGGATCTTGCAAATATTCTTTCCCTGTCAATGTCGGGGCTTTTTATCGGAAGGATACCATCATACAACGATTGCGTAAATGTCGGACCTTGTGATTTTGTAAGATTCCGGGGTGTAAAATATCTCTTTTCTGTAGGAATGGATGCGGATGTATTTCCGCAAAAGACCGCTTATGACGATTTTTTCACTCAGAGAGAATCCGAAGCTCTTTCCCATATGGCACCGGAATTTGAGATATCTCAGGCAGACACTTCGTCATATGACGATCTTTTGTTCCATCTGATTTCTTCTGCTCCCTCGGAGAAGCTTTACATGTCATATTACACTCAGGACGGTTCAAAGAATACAGCGGGTAAATATATAAGCTGTGCAATGCGGTTATTCCCCGATATACCTGTAAGAAGTATCGAAGATAAAAAAGCCGATATAGATATTACATGTGCCGAGGATGCCTTTGAAAAGCTTATTTCCTCTTCACCCGATATTCCCGATAATGACAGGTTATCTCTTTTGAAGTATTTCAAAACCTCTTCATCGAAACGTGTCTCGCCCTTCTCAGACGAAGCTCCATCCGCTTCTTTTTCGGAGAGACTCGGCAGATTTACTTTCGTAAAGGATTTTTATAAAAACAGAAACACTCTTGAAAACAATCCTTATAAGGACAGAAGGACCATAAACATTTCCCAATCAAGGCTGAACACTTATAATCTGTGCAAATACTCGTATTTTCTAAAATATATTCTTAAGGCTCAGCCTGCGGTCAAAACGGATTTCGGAGCTGCCGATATAGGCAATTTCATACATACCGTTCTTGAGCGCTTCTTCAGGGAAATATTTGAAAACGGTGAAGACCCCTGTGCTCTCTCCCGCAGTATGATACGTGAAAGAGTTGAAAATACGGCAAATGAATATATAGATGCGATCACGAGCGGATCACGGATCACTTCTAACGTTGAACGCATCAAGAATATACTTATCAATTCTTCCGTAAAGGTTCTTGACAATATAATACGTGAATTGAAGGAATCAAAATTTATTCCCATTCTTTTCGAGCATGAGATCGGTACGGAAAACGGTGTTTCAACCGCAGTTTCGGAAAACGGATATATGAATTTTGCGGGCAGAGCCGACAGAATAGACCTTTACAAGGCAAAGGATGATACATATTACATCCGAATAACGGATTATAAAACGTCATCGAGAAAATTTGATATTTCCGACATACATAACGGACTGAATCTTCAGCTCCTTATATACCTTTTCGCCCTTTGCAGAAGCGGATTGACAATAAACAAGGATCATTTGGATGTTTCTCCTGCGGGAGTTCTGTATATGACTGCCGCCGCACCCATGATCTCAGCCAAAAGCAAAAGCGAAAGTGATACATTTCTGTCGCAAGCGGACAAAAAGCTTGTGCGTGACGGATTGCTTTTGAACGATCCGGAGATCCTTTCCGCAATGGAAAAAAGCGGAAACGGTATCTTTATCCCCGTAAAGCTTGACAGCGAGGGTAACTCTAAGAACAAGAAAAAGGTCTGCTCTTCGGAGGAATTCAAGGAGCTTGAAGGATTTATCAACAAGCTTCTTAAGAAAACGGCAGCGGAACTGAAAAAGGGCAATATTCGCCCCGATCCGTTCTGCGACAGTGACATTTCATGTACCTTCTGCGAATACAAGGCTATATGCAAATATGAGGGTAATTCCAAGGATATAAGTAAAAAACGCTTCCTTAAATTTGATGACACAAGGCAGGCGGAAGAAATGCTTTTCGGAAAAAGCGATGACGACGGGGATCATGAAGATCTATCTTAATAAAGACCTATACTAAAGCCTTTAATAAAACGGAGACAGAAGAATGAGTGCTTATAAACCTACTGTAAATTTTACAACAGCACAAAGCAATGCCATAAACGCACTTGACAGATCGCTGGTAATATCTGCCGCCGCAGGAAGCGGAAAGACCGCCGTATTGAGCGAAAGGATCTTAAAGCGCATCATGGACGATGATTCTCCTGCGGATATCAGAAGGCTTCTTGTGGTCACCTTTACACGTGCCGCCGCAGGAGAGCTTAAGGAAAGGCTTTATAAAAAGCTTGATAATGCCTGCAAGGAAAACCCCTCTTCGAAAAGATTGGCGGAGCAGCTTTCCGCCGTCAACGATGCACGCATATCAACGGTCCACTCCTTTTGCTTTGATATTATAAAGCTTTGCTTTTACGATCTGGGGCTTCCTTCCGATATCCGCATCGGAACCTCCACAGAAATAAAGCTTATCAAGGACAGGGTCATACGAGAGCTTATTGAAGCGTACTATGAAAAGGGCTCTTCGGAAAGCATATCCCTTTCTTCCGATGATTACGAAGCCTTTACCATGTTTTCCGACATATGCTCCAACGGAAAGAATGACAACGGTATCATTTCCGCTATTGAAGGCATATACGATAAAATGATATCCTACCCCCTTCCCGCGGAAACACTTGAATTCAATTGCAAGCGTTTTGAAAAAGAAGTTGAAGCCGTCGAAAAGGGAGAAATGACAGTCTACAATACATCCGCTTTTGCTCTTCTGTTTGCAGAGGCGTCACGCCATGCCGAAAAGGCTCATTCCTTGATCCGTGCATCATTGGAATTGGCTAACGAGGATGCACAGCTTCGTGATGTATACACCGCATTTCTCGGAAAAGAAATCATATTCTTCGAACATTGTGCTGATGATTTTAAACCCTCTGCAATGGAACATTTAATAAATTCCTTCAAAGGATACAAAAAAGACAGAATGCCCATTGTCAAGGGTTACAAGGGTAAAATGAAGGATACCATATTGGAAACGAGAACGGACGCCCACAAAGCCCTTGTGAAAGCTTTTTCGCTGATATTCGAAAAGAGCGAGGAGGAGATCCTTGATGAAATGAAGATCACTCTCCGAATTCAAAAGGTCATTGCCGCCGCATTGAAGGATCTTATGACCTTGTTCACCATGGAAAAGCTGAAAAAAGGTATAGTAGACTTTTCAGATCTTGAACATTTCGCTTTTTTCGCTCTTGTACGTCGTGACACTTATGATTTTGCAACGGGTGAATTTGAAAAAACGGATCTTGCAAAAAAGATGACGGAAGAGCTTGACGAGATATACGTGGATGAATATCAGGACACCAATATGCTTCAGGATGCCATATTTCGTGCGGTATCAAGAGAAAACGATCTTTTCACTGTCGGTGATGTCAAGCAAAGCATCTACGGATTCAGAGGTGCAGTTCCCGACATATTCATGAGAAGGACAAACAGTTTTCCCGACTTTGAAAGCAACGATGACGGAAAGCTTTCTTCAAGGATCTTTCTGTCCAATAATTTCAGATCCGACAAAAACTGTATCGATCTTGTAAACGAAATATTCGATACGGTAATGAATCCGCGCGATAAAAAAGAGTATCCCGAAAGCGAACGTCTTATTTTTTCCAAAAAAGATGACAGTGCCCTTCAAAATGAGATTTATATTATAGACAGCTCATCAAAAAATGAAGAAAATGAGGATGGCGAAGACTTTTCAGATGCGGAGGCATTGTTGATAGCCGCACGAATCGACAAATTGATGAAGGAAAATATCATCAATGAGAAAGGCTCTCCTCTTTCCTATTCCGACATTGCCGTTCTTACACGGAAAAACTCTTCATTGCTTACAATAAAGCAGGCACTTGAAAAATACGGTATTCCCGTCTCATCCGAGAAGGATGTATCATTTCTCGATTCCGCCGAAACGCTGTTTTTCATAGCGCTTCTTTCGGCGGTAGACAATCCTTTACGGGATATTCATCTGCTTGCCGTAATGGCAAGCCCTGTTTTCGGCTTTTCCTCCGACGAGCTTTATAAGATACGCTGCTGCAACAACAGCCGATTCTTTTATAATGCTCTTAAAAGCTATGCCGAGCAGGGAGAGGATCCGATACTGTCCGAAAAGGCAAAAGGATTTATCAATACCCTTTCGGAATACAGAAGCTACTCGCTGAAAAACAAGGTATCTGATGCGGTACGCTTTATTCTCGATTCCTCGGAGCTTATGTATATCTGGCCCGAGGATAACGAAAAGCAGCACGAGACACGCAAAAGCAATCTTCTGTTTATTTTCGGTCTTGCAACGCAGTACGATACCTTCTCGGACGGAAGCATATCCGATTTTTGCGACTATCTTATGAATCTCTCTTCGGATGAAACGCCTTCCTCCGAGACCGATAACGATTCCGTGAAGCTCATGACCATACACAAATCAAAGGGTCTTGAATTTCCCGTGTGCTTTATTTCCCAAACGGGTTCGAAATTCATTAACAAAGATACCATGGAAAGTGTTATAACGGATGTTTCTCAAGGTCCGGTATTCCCCGTCTTATCGGATGACGGATTTGCAAAAATAAAAACTTATATTCACAATGCGGTCAAGACAAAGATCGAAAACGAATCCGTAAGAGAGGAAAAGCGGGTACTTTACGTAGGCTTGACAAGAGCAAGACAAAAGCTTATAATTACCGGTACGACACGCTCTGTGCCTGAAATATACCCGGAAGCCTCTGCGGAAATACTTGCTGCATTTCTTGCGGACAGTGCAAAAAATCATCTTGAGATGATCGCCGCAGGATGCATGAGAAACGAGGTATTCAAAAGGGCTTTGATGTCATATAAGGAAAACGAGGATATCACGGAAGCTTATTCAGACATACTTTCCGTAAACGTTATTCCTTTATATGCGGTCAATTCCTTTATCCGTGAACGAATGATGGGGCATGCCGATGACACAGTGCCTTCGCCGGACGCTTCCGCAGAGGAGAATGAGATAGCTTCACCGTCATTTGACCCATATGCCGATACGGATAATGCCGCTCCCCTTGCGGGCGAGCTTCTTCGGATACTTGATTTTGAATATCCTTATGAGGTTGATATTTATACCCCCGCAAAGGTATCTGTATCCGATATTTATAAAAAGAGTGAGCATGACACAGCCTCGGATATTTCACCGGAAAGCTCCGATATCAAGCTTACCCATCCCGAAAGGATTACCTACAAAGAAAACCGCGGCGGTGCATTTGCGGGAACGGCAATGCATGAATTCATGCAGTTTTGTGACTTTGATGAGGTCATCGGTAAAGGAACGGAATCGGAATGCGCCCGTCTCGTAAAAGAAGGATATATAAGTGAGGAGCAAAATAAGGTCATATCGCACAAAAAGCTTGGAATGTTTTTCTCCTCGGAGCTTTTCAAACGGATAAGAGAAAGCAAAAAAGCTCACCGTGAGATGAGGTTTAATGTATTCATCACACCTTTTGAAGCATTCGGTGATGCTGTGGAGTACGATTCTTCGGATGTTCTTATCCAAGGCGTTATTGACTGCTTTTTTGAAAACAATGACGGAACATATACTCTTATTGACTACAAGACGGATCATGTTCTCTACGGTCATGAAAACGAGCTGACAGACAAATATTCAAATCAGCTGAGACTCTATAAAACTGCCATCGAAAAGATGGTACACGGCAAAGTGAGGGATGTATTTATATACTCCTTTGCTCTCGACAAAGCATTGAAGCTTGATATATAAAGGTTTTCGCGCATATATAAAATCAGTAAAGGAGCTTTCAAAAAAGAAAGCAACGGACAGACACATGGTACTTATAATAGCCGAAAAGCCCAGCCTTGCAAGAAACATTGCGGCGGGTATCGGAAGAATGACAAAAAAAGACGGATATCTTGAAGGCTGCGGCTATTTGGTAACGTGGGCATTCGGTCATTTATTTTCATTGGCGGACGTGGAGGATTACACACATGCCGGGGAAAAGAAATGGACACTTGATAATCTTCCCTGTTTTCCTTCGGAATTTAAGTTCAAGCTCCGCCCCGGAGATGACGGAAAAGAGGATGCGGGAGTCAAGAAGCAATTTCAGACCATATCGTATCTTTGCAACCGTGAGGATGTTGAAGCAATAGTAAATGCGGGGGATGCTGACCGTGAGGGAGAGATCATCGTACGTCTTTGCATTTCAAATGCTCTTAAAACGAAAAAGCCTCTTCTGAGGCTCTGGCTTCCCGATCAGACTCCCGAAACGGTAGCTTCGGGTCTTAAGGAATTGAAATCCGAGGATGAATATCAGAATCTTGCCAACGAGGGCTTTGCGAGAACGTATACGGATTGGCTTTACGGTGTGAATCTGACCAGATTTGCAACCCTTAAGGCTGGAACGCTTCTCCGTGTGGGACGGGTAATAATCCCCATTGTAAAAGCCATATACGACAGAGATATGGCAATAAAGAATTTCGTTCCCGATATTTATTATGTCATTGCATCTCATGCCAAAACAAATGGTGAAGAAATAGAGCTTGTATCAAAAACGAAATTTGATAAAAATGAGCTTGATAAGGCAAAGGCATTGTGTGAGAAGTACAATGCAGCAGGAGCATACGTCAAAAACGTTAAAAAGAAAAAAGATACACTTGCACCCGGCAAGCTCTTTTCCCTATCAAAGCTTCAGAATCTTTTGGGTAAAAAATATAAGATGCCCATGGAGGAAAGCCTTGCCATCGTTCAGAAGCTTTATGAAGAGGGCTTCCTTACATACCCGAGAACGAATTCCGAGTATCTCGCCACCGCAGAAAAGGACAAGATGAAAAAGATCCTTGAAAACATCAAGGGTATCGGATACCCCGTATGCTTCAAGGATAAGAAGACCATCTTCGATGATTCTAAGATAGAGTCCCATTCGGCGATCACTCCGACGTATAAGATACCCGACAAAAGCAGGCTCAACGAAAAGGAAGCTATCGTTTATTCAACGGTGTTCCGACGTTTTGTTGCCGTATTCTGCGCAGAGGATTGTATTGTTGACAAAACGGAAATAATCATCAGCGTGGGAGATTACGAGGACTTTACCTTAAAGGGTGTTGTAATAAGAGAAAAGGGCTGGACAAAATATGACGATTGCTCCACAAAGGATAAGGTACTTCCCGCATTGAAAAAAGGCGATGCTGTCAATGTATTGTTCGAGCCCGAGGAGAAAGAGACGACACCTCCGAAGCATTACACTATAGAGACTCTTAACAATTACCTGAAAAATCCATTCAGAGAAGAAAAATTATCTAAAAAATCGGCACAAGAAGAGAATCAGGCATCGGATGAATCGCCCGACCGATCCGAAGAAGAAAAAACTGCCGAGGATGAGGAATACAAGGCAATGTTCGAGGGTCTTGAATTGGGCACCGAAGCCACAAGAACCGGAATAATCAACAATGCACGAAAGAGCGGATATATTCAGCTCAAAAAGGATGTTTATACTATACTTCCCGGCGGTATCTATCTTATCGAATCCTTGACAAAAATGAATATTTCCATGGACAAGTATAAAACGGCTTCTCTCGGAAAGGCATTGAAGAGCGTTTTCAGAGGCGAGATGTCAATAGATGAAAGCGTTGATATTGCTAAAAAAGAGATATCCGAGGTGTTTGCAAAAAAGTCTTCCGCACCCGAAAATGATACCGATACGGGATTATTCGGTGATATGGTGGGAAAGTGTCCTCTTTGCGGAGGGAATGTCAAGCGGTACAAGTATTCTTACGGATGCGACAATTACAAGAACGGATGTAAATTCAGGATAAATGATAATATTTGTCAAAGGAATATATCGGTCTCCAACGCAAAGCTCCTCCTTGAAACGGGACGTTCTTCGAAAATACAGGGATTCGTTTCCAAAAAAGGAACTCTTTTCGATGCATATCTCATATTGGATAACGGTACGGTGAAATTCGATTTTTCAAATAATACGCCTGCTTACACCGCTCCACCGCTTCCTACGGAAGCCCCGGGATGCGGATCGTAAAATTAAGTTTTTAAGGATCACCTATATTATGATAACGGATAAAAAGATTTGTTATATATACGGAGCAATGCCTCTTACATCAAAGCCTATGATACCCGAAGAAAAGGATCTGATAATTGCAGCAGACAAAGGGTACGAAACTCTGAAGAAAATAGGGCTTGAGCCTGCATTTGCCGTAGGGGATTTCGATTCACTTGAATTTGTGCCAACGGATACCGAGATCATACTCCATCCCGTTGAAAAGGATGATACCGATATGTCTTTGGCTGTAAATGAAGGGATAAAAAGAGGTTTTGATACTTTCGTTATATACGGTGGTATGGGCGGAAGACCCGACCATACATATGCAAACATTCAGCTTGCCGCCGATATGGCAAAAAAAGGAATCAAAGTCTTTTTTATCGGTGAGGGATATACTGTTACCGCTTTATACGAAAGTGAAATACTTTTTGATAAAAAAGCAAAAGGCAATATTTCCGTTTTTTCCGTTACCGATTCCTCAAAAGGTGTTTATGAGCAGGGTTTGAAATATTCACTTTCCGATGCAGTCCTTACGAATACCGTTCCTCTCGGTGTAAGCAACGAATTTATGGGAACAGAAAGCAGAGTTTCGGTAAAGAAGGGAATTTTGCTTGTAATGTTTGAGGGCGAGGATATCTCGGTCGTGAAAGATTAATTCACGTGAATTCCCAAAGTAAATTCCACAGTAGGAAAGGTGAGGAATTTAGTGTGGGAAATCAGTGGAAGTTAGTATGGGAAAACAGGAAAAACGAAGAAAAAGGAGTTAAAAACAAGACGAAAAGTAAA
>SVTV01000032.1 GCA_015063605.1 Oscillospiraceae bacterium | reverse complement strand
AAAAGTGAGGAAAACGGCGAAAAACGAAGAAAACCCGAGAAAATCTCGGGTTTTTCGGTTGGCATCTTTTTTGTCAACTCGTCTTGGAGGCGCCACCCAGATTTGAACTGGGGCGTAAAGGTTTTGCAGACCTCTGCCTTACCACTTGGCTATGGCGCCTGATATTGGTGCCTCCGGTCGGAATTGAACCAACGACACGGGGATTTTCAGTCCCCTGCTCTACCAACTGAGCTACAGAGGCAAATTGGCGATTCGGATGGGGCTCGAACCCACGACCTCCAGCGTGACAGGCTGGCGTTCTAACCAACTGAACTACCGAACCAAAAACGCTATCCGAGGTAGTTTCGAACAGCATTGGCAGGGGCACTAGGATTCGAACCCAGGGCACGCGGTTTTGGAGACCGCTGCTCTACCAGCTGAGCTATACCCCTTAATGAAAAAATGAAATAAAGAATAAACTCTCGGCGGCTTCCTAAGCGGAAGGCTTTAGGTCATACCCCTTATTTCAGTTGCCGTAAATTATTAAAACGGGTGGTGGGCCTTCAGGGACTCGAACCCCGGACCTACCGGTTATGAGCCGGGAGCTCTAACCAACTGAGCTAAAGGCCCGTCTGCTTACGACAGCTTTAATATTATAACAGAACCTTGGGTATTTGTCAAGAGGTTTTTCAAAAAAAATTCCGCTCCGGGAAAAATTCTTTTCGAAACAGAACTTCAATGCTCTTCTCAACGGGGCCTGTAAGAATGAACCCCGTCCGGGAAGCCTTACGGCTCCCGGACAAGATAGTTTAGGCGAAACTTAAATTACTTAACTTCAACTTCTGCGCCTGCAGCAGTGAGCTTAGCCTTGAGTTCTTCAGCGTCTTCCTTGGAAACGTTCTCTTTGATAGCCTTGGGGCAAGATTCAACGAGTTCCTTAGCTTCCTTAAGTCCGAGACCTGTGATCTCACGGATAGCCTTGATAACGTCGAGCTTCTTAGCGCCGAAATCCTTAAGGATAACGTCGAATTCTGTCTTTTCTTCAGCTGCGGGAGCTGCTGCGCCGGGAGCTGCTACGCCTGCTACTGCTACGGGAGCTGCGGATACGCCGAATTCCTCTTCAAGAGCCTTAACGAGGTCAGCGAGTTCAAGTATAGTTAACGTTTTGATATCTTCCAATATCTTAGTGGTCTTTTCTGTTGCCATTTTATATTCCCTCCGATTAAAAATTTATTTTGTAATTATGGAAATGATTTTGCTTAAGATAAATATGATCTCAAGCGATATGCAAAAGCTTACGCTTCTGCTGCAGCGGGTTCAGCTGCTTCGTCTGCAGAGCCTTCGTTCTCTTTGTCGATCTTAGCCTGCAAAACGTATGCGAGTCCGTAAAGAGGAGACTGCAAGCTTCCGAGAAGCTTTGCGATGAGCATTTCCTTGGACGGAATTTCTGCGAGAGCCTTAACTCCTGCTGCGTCCAATACTCCACCGTCAACGTATCCTGCTTTTACTTCATAATCCTTATGCGTTTCTGCAAACTTGGAAACTATCTTTGCAGCTGCAACGGGATCTTCCTTAGATATAGCTATAGCGGTCATACCTTCGAGCTGAGAATTCAGTTCGCTGTATCCAACCTCGTCGAACACAAAGCGGAGCATTGTGTTCTTCAATACCATGTAATCTACTCCTGCTTCACGAAGCTCCTTACGAAGCTTAGTATCATCTTCAACCGTAGTCTTGAAGTAGTTAACTATTACACCGGCAGCCGACGCTTTTACCTGTTCAGAAAGTTCTGCAACTCTCTGCTGCTTTTCGGATAAAATTTTTGCGCTGGGCATTACTGTTTCACCTCCGGGTTCAATTTAAAAAAGACGCTCTTTCGCGGCATGCCGAAAAAGAGCGTGAATAAACACCTTGATAACTCCTGTTACAGAGCTAAAAATCTTAAAACGCTTTCCTCGGCAGGCCTCGGATATTCCGAATTTAAAAGACCGCAAAAAGCGTCTCACCTACTGTCTTAGGTCACAACAGATTTATTATATCACCTATCGAGACTTTTGTCAATAGTATTTTTTGTGTTTTTCGAAAAAACTTTGTGTTTTTCAAAAAACTTTAAGATTTTTCGATCAGATTATTTATTTCTGATTATTAGAGTTTAGCACCGTTGATCTTTATACCGGGGCCCATTGTGGAAGCGATAACACAGCTCTTGATGTACTGACCCTTAGCTGCAGCGGGCTTAGCCTTGATGATAGCAGCCATGAGTGTATCGAAGTTTTCCATGAGCTTTTCTGCGCCGAAGGAAGCCTTTCCTATGGGGCAGTGGATAATGTTTGTCTTATCGAGACGGTATTCGATCTTACCTGCTTTAGCTTCTCTTACAGCCTTAGCAACGTCGGGGTTAACTGTTCCCGCCTTGGGGTTAGGCATCAAGCCCTTAGGTCCGAGGATCTTACCGAGACGGCCGATAACGCCCATCATGTCGGGAGATGCGATAACTACGTCGTAATCGAACCAGTTTTCCTTCTGGATCTTTTCAACGAGGTCTTCTGCGCCTACGAAATCTGCACCTGCTTCAGCAGCTGCTGTAGCCTTGTCACCCTTAGCGAATACGAGTGTACGTACTGTCTTACCTGTTCCGTTGGGAAGAACAACAGCGCCTCTGACCTGCTGGTCTGCGTGACGGGAGTCAACGCCGAGACGGATGTGAACTTCTATTGTTTCGTCGAACTTAGCCTTTGCTGTCTGGCATACAGCTGCAAATGCTTCGTCTGTTTCATAAAGCTTATATCTGTCTATAACGGAAAGACTTGCTTTGTAATTCTTGCTTCTTTTCATTTCTGTACACCCTCCCTATTATTCTTCAACGAGAACGCCCATGCTGCGAGCTGTTCCCGCTACCATGCTCATAGCTGTGTCGATGTTTGCAGCGTTAAGGTCGGGCATCTTCTGCTCTGCGATCTTTCTGAGCTGTTCCTTGGTGAGTGTTGCAACCTTGGTCTTATTGGGAGTTGCAGATGCGGACTCGAGACCGCAAGCCTTCTTTATAAGAACTGCTGCAGGGGGAGTCTTTGTGATGAACGAGAATGTTCTGTCAGCGTAGATAGTGATAACTACGGGGATGATAAGACCGATGTCGTTCTTTGTGCGTTCATTGAATTCCTTTGTGAAGTTAGGAATTGCTACACCGTGCTGACCGAGGGCAGGTCCTACAGGGGGACCGGGCATTGCCTTTCCTGCGGGCAGTTGAAGCTTTACAAAAGCAACTATTTTCTTTGCCATGATATTATTCCTCCATGTGGTTTATTTTTCGGGATTCTATCCCTCCCACTTTACGGCTGTCCGGACTCTTGGCATTCCGGAAGACCGGCTTACATTATATTTAAATGCAAGACTTTCGTGTGAAATTTGAAGTGAAGACATTCCTTTTATTGAAATATCTCCCCGGGAGCGTTTTTCTTACGTCCCTTAATCGACCTTTTCGACCTTCGCTGCATCGAGCTCTATGGTAGTGCTTCTTCCGTGGAGAGAAGCCGTTACCTTTACTCTCTTGTTGTCGGGAGATATCTCCTCGACTACAGCGTCTGTAATGTGTGCGGCAAGCGCACCCTCCGTCAATCTGACTCTGTCGCCGGGCTTGAATGCAAGAGAAGCAACAGTCGTTTCAATACCGAGGCTTTCGACCTCCTCATCACTGAGAACCACAGGCTCGGCTCCGGGGCCTACAAAGCCCGTTACACCTCTTGTGTTTCTCACAACGTGCCAGCTTTCATCGTTCATTATCATTTTGACGAGAACGTAGCTGGGATAGAGATAGCGTTCTTCTTCCTTACCCGTTACAGGGTCCACGACCTTTTCGACGGGAACCTTGATGGAAAAGATTAAATGCTGAAGCTTTCTGTTCTCTACTATTTTTTCGAGAGTAGTGGCAACGCGGTTCTCATAACCCGAATAGGTATGTATTACATACCAGCTGGGAGACAAGTTATCCTGCAACATTTCTTTTCCCCTTAATTGATATTTCCGAGGAGCTTTATGAGCTCACTCAAGCCGAGATCCAATACACCTACGGCAACGCCTACGCCTACAGCGAGTACAAGAACTATACCTGTGTTCTTGATAACTTCTTTCTTAGGCGACCATACGACCTTTTTCATTTCACTCCTGTAATCTTTTACAAAGTTCTTTACTCTGGTCGCAAACGGCGGTTTGTTGCTCTTCGGCTTCTTTTCGACCTTTTTGTCGGCGCTCTTAACTTCTGCGCCGTTTACTTTCTTTTCGTCAGCCATAACCGCTATCCTTTCCGAAAATTACTTGGATTCCTTGTGAAGCGTGTGCTTACGGCAGAAACGGCAATACTTGCGCATTTCAAGTCTGTCAGGGTCGTTCTTCTTGTTTTTCATTGTGTCATAATTTCTCTGTTTGCATTCCTGGCATACGAGAGTAATTCTGACTCTGTTTTCAGCAGCCATGTTCGGCACCTCCATCATTTTATCAATACATAATGTATCTCCCTCAAAAGGTCAAAAAAAAAGACCCCAAGAGGTACTATAGATTGTATCACGTTTCGAAGTACTTGTCAAGAGGTTTTTTTAATATTTTTCGATTTTTTGAAAAAATTTGGGATTTGAAGGTTTTTTTGATGGAAAAGAAGGGGCGATAGGCAAAAAACAGCGGCGTAAAGTCGAAATGTTCGCACCGTCATGGCTCCCCTTGCAGGGGAGCTGACACGAAGTGTCTGAGGGGTGTATAATCAATGGATAAAATCCTTAGAGGATTTTATATTCATTTTAACACCCCTTCTTCACGGCTTCGCCGCGCCACCTCCCCTGAAAGGGGAGGCATAAACTTGTTTTACGTTAAATGACAATTCCTCCGCAGATGCTTGCATCTGATTGCTACGCTGTGCCACCTCTCGCAGTTATGCGAAGCATTACTGCATTGCACCTAAAGGAGGCATTGGTTTGTGCATACATAGTGGTATAAATTCAAAATTTGCAACACCTTAAAGTAATGTCGATGTGTTAGCACATTATGGCTCCTTTAGGTGCAATGCAGATGCAAAGCATCTGCGAGAGCTGTCAGTCGCTAGACTGACTGAGGAATTGTTTCTAAACGAAAACAACCTCCCCACAAACAAAAATACGCAAAAAGGTACTGTACGAAAAAGGTAAGCTCTTTACCTCGTACAACCTCCTTTTTGCGTATAGGACAAAATATCGTTTTTTCTATTGTTAATCTACACCGACAATTTTGTATTCGCCCGTCTTGATATTTATAACTACATAACCGTCACTTATGCGTTCAACAATATTTTTGCCGTCTTCCTCTCGTACGGTTTTATAACGCCATACACTATAAGCAACATAATCTCCTACACCGTATTTACCGTTGAGTATTCCGGCGGAAACAGAAATAGCGACATTGTTTCCTTTAAGATCGCATAGCTCTATATCTTTAGATCCATCGGAATTACAAATGTAAAACTTACCTCCGGTTTTGTCGTACAGGCGATTGAAGTATCCTGACTCACTTTTTTGATAACCTATTAAAGTTTTTTCATTAGGCTTTACGTATATTATGCTTCCGTTATATAATATCGGAAAAGTTGCCATCTCATCAATTACTTTAGTAGTTTCACCTGTAACATCATTAACACCACGCAATAACATGGTTGGACCACTCGCCGCAAACTTTCCCGTATTAATATTTTCGTATTTCTTATGCCCTGATACAAACGCAGCGGCATATCCTCTGTCACCGTCTATTCTGTTCTTATATTCCAAATCTGTTGAATAAAAATAACCCGATTCATGCCAATATATCCTATCGCCTTCAATTGTTAATATTGTAGGTCGTCCGAGCTGATATTCATCCGTCAATTCAAGTACTTCTTTTGTCTTTATATCGTAGCGCATCATTTTATAGGTAGAATCTTTGTCTGCTTCAAGAATCATCAATTTGAAAAACAGATAGCCTTCTGTTGCATACAAGTCTGCTACCGTATTCTTTTTGGGTTCGTATAAAACTTCCATTTCACCCTTTTCAAAATCAAAGCTACATATACTGCTATAAAAACCGATAGCATCCCCACGGCGTAAGTAATACATTTTTTCACCAATAAATCTGACATTCACATCCACCTGAAAGAAAGGACACGAATTTGTATTGTGTTTGCACAACGGATCGGGACAAAGCGGCACCATCACTGCTTCTTCCGGATATAGCTTATATAAAATTTTATCAATATGAACTAAAAGATATCCCGTTTCCGATTCATCGGTGTATTCCGGTTCCGATGTATCGGTTTCTCCCGAGAGTGGGGTTGTTTCCGGCGTTGTTGTGCATGAGAAAAGAGAGAGGATGAGGGAAAAGATCAGAAGTAAAAGTATTATTTTTTTCATATGTGTTCTCCTTTCTAGTTTTTTTATTTTATGTTGTTACAAATTGAAAAGGTTGTTTTTGTATAGGACAATTCCTCAGTCATGCATTCGCATGACAGCTCCTTTTACACAAAGGAGCCTTGGGTTTGTGCGTACATAGTGGTATAAATTCGAAGTTAGCAATACCTTAAAACAATGCCGATATGTTCGCACCTTTATGCCTCCTCTGTGTAAGGGGAGGTGGCACGGCGTAGCCGTGACGGAGGGATTGTTTCTAAACGAAAACAACCTCTCCAAAACAAAAAACCGCAAAAAGGCACTGCATAAAATAATGGCACGCCATGACACCAACAAAAGTATCATTTCCATAATTTTACACCTCCTTTTTGCGTAGCATGACTTGTTTAAGTTATTATTACGTATCTGACCGAAGGGTGAACCGAAATTATCTATGTGTTGTGATTTGAATATCACTATTCAAATTCTTGTTTACTTTTTTAGTATATAATAGTTTTATGTGTTTGTCAAGAAGTTTTTTATAATTTTTAACATTCTTTTGATCTGTCAATAGTTTTTAGTAAAACATAAAAACATTTCAAAAACCTCAGAGTATCCCTCATATATGCTTGCATACTCCCGATAAATGTGTTATAATTAACACATAAATCAAAAATACACAAGCGAAAGGATACCCGCATGAAAATACGCGACAAATTCTGGCTTTTCGCAAGCCGTGCCCACGACGATGACATATGGCTGGGAAAATCAACAAACGACCGTTTTACACGGTGGTCACGGATAACACCCGCCGAGGGTGCCTTGATGCTCGGCGTCCCCAACGTAATAATGATAGGCTCGGACGGCGATCCCGCACCCTTTTCAGCCGAAGCATACGGATATATGGAAAGCTTCTGCAGAATGAAAGAGGTGGTATGGAGCGTTACCGGCTCGGGAGGCTTCAGAACGGGCAACGAAGAAAGATTCATATGCGAGCTTGCGAAAAAATATCCCAATATAACGGGAGCCTTTGCCGATGATTTTCTCGGCTTCGGAGAGGATCAAGGCAAAGGATCTCTTATCTCAGATATAAGAAGCGTTCTCGACACATCAGTCCGTCCCCTTTCCATGTGGGCGACCTTTTATACAAGAGACATAGAAAAGAGCGATCCCGCGATATACGGAATGTTCGACAATCTTTCCCTGTGGACATGGGAATATAAGGAGCTTGACAACCTGAAAACGAATTACGAGCTTTTCGAAAGAAAATATCCCAAGCAGAAAAAATATCTCGGCATATACATTCTCGATTACCCCTCGGGAGAACCGGTGCCGAATGAATACATGGAGCTCCAATGTGAATACGGTCTTGAGCTTATAAGATCGGGAAGAGCCGAAGGCATGATATTCCTGACCAACTGTGTCATGGGCGTGGGACTCCCAAGCGAATATTGGCTCAGAGAGTGGATCGACAAGGTGGGAGACGAGACCTTGGAATGAGGATTTTTCCCCATTACCCGCAAAAAACTTCGATTTTTCCCGTGTAAATGAATAAAACCCTTGACATCCGCACTCTTTTTTGGTATCATAATAAGATGGAAAAGCTTAAATAAAAAGGAGAAGCGGCGGAGCAAACGCAAAGCTCAATAAAACCCTCTGCCCCGTCGTCAAAGATATAATGAAACTTGAAAAAATGGTAGGCGAACGCTTTAAGGAGCGTCCCGGTGATTGCGTGATAGACAGCCATGCGTATATGGTACGTGGCGGCTACATGAAGTATGTTGCAAACGGTATATTCTCTCAGTTCCCCGTTTTAAAGCGCATCACGAAGAAGATAGAAGACATAATCAGAAAGGAAATGGATGCCATCGACGGTCAGGAGGTTCTCTTCCCCGTTGTTCTCCCCGGCTCACTCTGGGAAGAATCTGGCAGATACCAGTCCGTTGGCAGCGAGCTTGTCAGACTTGCCGACAGAAACAAGAACCCTCTCGTTCTCGGTATGACTCATGAGGAAGCCGCAGTTCAGCTCGTAAGAGAATACGCTACGGGATATTCAAAATATCCTTTCATGATATATCAGATACAGACAAAATTCCGTGACGAAGCACGTCCCAGAGGCGGTCTCATCAGAGTAAGAGAATTCACAATGAAGGATGCTTATTCCTTCCACACCTCTCAGGAGGATCTTGAAGAATACTATGCAAAATGTTACCACTCCTACAGAAGAATATTTGCGCTTGCGGGTATTCCCGAGGTAGTGACGGTAAAGAGCGACTCCGGTATGATGGGCGGCAGCGTATCCCACGAATATATGCTCCTTACTCCCATAGGAGAGGACTCCATTGCCATCTGCTCCGACTGTGATTACAGAGCAAACATGGAAGCCGCAGACTGCATCACCGATCCCGACGATTCCGGCAAGGACGAAGCTCTCGAAAAGGTCTACACACCCAACTGCAAGACCATTGAGGATCTTTGCGCATTCCTCAAGATCAGCGACAAGAAGACCTGCAAGGCAGTTGTATATCAGAAGAACATGACAGACGAATACGTTGTCGTATTCCTCAGAGGCGATCTTGATGTAAACGAAACAAAGCTTACAAATTATCTCCGCGAAGCAATACACCCTGCGGTAATTACGGAAGAATGCGGTCTCACCGCAGGCTTTATAGGCCCCGTAGGTCTTGACAGAAAGAAGTTTACAGTCGTATTCGACAAGTCTCTCGAGGGCAAGGCAGGTCTTGTAACGGGAGCAAACGAAGCAGAATATCACTTCAAGGGTCTCGACATTTCAAGAGACGTTGAGGGCAGTGTTGAATACGTTGACGTGGCTAAGATATATGACGGAGCTATCTGTCCCCAGTGCGGCAAGAAGACGATATCCATTTCCCGCGGTATCGAGGTAGGAAACATATTCCAGCTCGGAACGAAGTATTCCAAGGCGATGAACATGACATATCTCGATGCCGAAGGCAATCAGCAGTACCCCATCATGGGATGCTACGGTATCGGCGTAGGCAGACTTGCTGCATCAGTATGCGAGGTAAGCCATGACGATTACGGCCCCATCTGGCCCATCACCATCGCTCCCTGGCAGGTACACCTCTGCTGCATCAGAGTTGACGATCCCGAAGCAAAGGCTACGGCAGACAAGCTTTACAACGATCTTCAGGCAAAGGGCATCGAGGTCATTTACGATGACAGAGATACGAGAGCCGGCGTAATGTTCTCCGATGCAGACCTTCTCGGCGTTCCCGTAAGAGTTATAGTCAGCCCCAAGAACCTCAAGGACGGCGTTATAGAGATCGCCACAAGAGATAAGAAGATACAGAAAAAGGTCGCTCTCGATAATACAATAGAAGAAATTCAGGCTATAATAGCACAGCTTACAAAGGAAATCATCGATACTGCGGAGGCATTATGAACAAGCCTTTTTTCAGGACCGCTCTCGGCGGCTACAACAAAAGCGATGTAAACGAATACATACTTCAGAAGAGCCGCGAGCATGATGAAGTAGTCGGCAATATGGAAAAAGCCTTCTCCGAGGAAAGAGAAGCTCTCATAAGACAGCGTGATTACGCCGTATCTAAGGCAGAGGAGGAAAAGGCACAGCTTTCCGAAAAGCTTGCCGATGCCGAAATCAGAAGCGAAAAGCTTGAAGAGGTCTCCTCCCGCCTTATGGATTGCACATCCCGTTTGGAAAATATCACCGCCGCCGCATTCTCCCTGCGCAAAAAGGCAGAAATGCTCTCCGAGCTTTCAAACGAGCTTTCCCTCTCAGTTTCGGGAATGAGAAGCACCCTCGACGAGATCCGCACTACAGAGGAAAAGGCAAAGAAGATGGACAGATTCACAGCCCTCTTCAGCGAAATGTTTTCCTCATCCGACAGCAAAGCTTCCTCCGGTGAAAGCGTTCCCTCGGATTTCTCCCTCAGAGATGAAAGTCTTGCAAAAGCGGAGGAGCTTATCGCACGCCTCGATACGATAAGAGAGGAAACGGAAAGGCTTATTGCCGTAATAGGAGACAGTGCGGAATAACATGCAGACTCACTATATAAACACAGAAGAATTTGAGCTGAAAAAAGCGGATATCCGTGCCGGAGACAGCGTACTTATCTCCGGTACGGTATACACGGCAAGAGATGCAGCCCACAAGAGATTGTTCGAGCTTCTTGATTCGGGAAAGGAGCTTCCCTTTGATCTGAAAGGAGCTTTCATCTATTATGCCGGTCCGACACTTGCCGCTCCCGGCAAGGTCATCGGCTCATGCGGTCCCACCACCTCTGTAAGAATGGACGGCTTCACTCCCCGTCTTCTCGATCTGGGATTGGGCGCCGTTATAGGCAAGGGCGGCAGAAAGGACGATGTCCGCGAGAGCTTTTTGAAAAACGATGCGGTATATTTTGCTGCAGTAGGCGGTGCGGGAGCACTTTATTCGGAATGCATAACCTCCTGCGAGGTAATTGCTTTTGAGGAATTGGGTTGCGAATCCGTAAAAAAGCTTACTGTAAAGGATATGCCCGTTTACTGTGCCTACGATATATACGGAAACAGCATTTATGACAGAAAATAACGTAAACGCAAGAAAACAGCTTGCGGTGATAACAGGTGCCTCAGCCGGAATAGGCGAAGCCTGCGCCCGTCTCTTTGCCGAAAAAGGATACCGCCTTGCACTTACCTATAACAATGGTGAGGACAAGGCAAAAGTCATTGCCGAAGAGTTAGGTAGACTTACAGAATGTAAAATATACAAAATAGATTTTTCCGATCCCGTCAATGCGGAAAAAACCGCTGTAAAAATAGCAGATGAAACGGGCGGTGCGGATGTTCTCATAAACAATGCGGGTATCTCCCATTTCGCTCTTCTTCAGGAAATGACTCTCGATGACTGGAACCGTGTTTTTAACGTAAACACAACAAGCGCATTTATAATGATAAAGTCATTGCTCCCCCACATGATACGCCGGCAAAAGGGCTCGATTGTAAACGTATCGTCTATTTGGGGCGTAGGCGGTGCTTCCTGCGAGGCGGCTTATTCCGCATCAAAGGCGGCTCTTGTGGCATTGACAAAATCATTGGCAAGAGAGACGGCACTATCGGGTATCAGAGTCAACTGCATAGCACCGGGAGTGATCGACACAAGAATGAACTCTCATTTTTCACCCGAAGAAAAGCGTGAGCTTGAAGAATCCGTTCCCATGGGCAGGTACGGTTCTCCGGAAGAAATAGCAAAAGCGATATATTTTCTTGCCTCGGACGATTCATCATATATCACGGGCGAGGTAATATGTGCTGACGGAGGAATATATCATTAAAAATGAGACATTTTTAATGATATATTCAAAAGTTTGTACTTTGCTGTCGGAGGGACAGCAATTTTGCTTACGCAAAAACGTACAAACTTTCGTTCGGCAATTCCCCCAACCCTTTCTCGTTATCATTAAACCAAAAATTTAATGATAAATTCAAGGGTTTGCACTTTGCTGTCGGAGGGACAGCAATTTTGCTTACGCAAAAACGTACAAACTTTCGTTCGGCAATTCCCCCAACCCTTTCTCGTTATCATTAAACCAAAAATTTAATGATAAATTCAGGGGTTTGCACTTTGCTGTCGGAGGGACAGCAATTTTGCTTACGCAAAAGAACAATTCCTCAGTCAGCCATACGGCTGACAGCTCCGCAGATGCTTGCAACTGCCTTACACATAAAGGAGCCTTTGGTTTGTGCGGATTTTTATTGAATCACGTTTGCTTTAAGTCAGATATGATTACAAGTTACCAAATTTTACTTGAAGTTAGCGCTTATATGCCTCCTTTGTGTAAAAGGAGGTGGCTCGCGTTAGCGAGACGGAGGAATTGTCCTTTTCTCAAAACAACTCAGATCTCCCCACGGGGGAGATAGGCAGAAGGGCTTCGCCCTTACTGCAGAGAGGGCTGAAAGCAGGGGATGAAGCCCCAATTTGTCTCTGCCCTCTCCGTAGAAATGCTTTGCGTTTCTACCTACTCCTCCCATAGGGAGAGGCTCAATATGTTAACGTAAAGAACAATTCCCGGTAGGGGCACTTCACGAATCGTCCCTGCAAGGGGACCCTTTGGTTTGTGCCAACATTTCACCCCAATTCCCTTCTCTTCGGAAGAGACGGAAGGAACACTTTTTCAAAATGAACAATAACGATATCCAAAATAAAGAACAAACAAATATCAAAGAATCAAGAATGCCTCCGAAGGCTGCCTGCGTACACGATCTTGCGGGATTCGGAAGATGCTCCTTTTCCGTCATCCTCCCTACCCTTGCATGTATGGGAGTACAGCCCTGCGCCATACCCACGGCGGTACTGTCCACCCACACGGGCGGATTTACGGGCTTCACCTTCCTTGACTTCACGGAGCATATAGAGGATTACTACAAGCATTGGATAGAGCTTGATGTAAAATTCGATGCATTTTACAGCGGTTTCCTCGGAAGCTTCCGTCAGATAGAGCTTGTAGAGGATATGATAAAGGGATTCGGATACCCCAAAACCATTCTTGTTGACCCCGTAATGGGTGATGACGGCTCTCTCTATTCCACATATACCGAAGAAATGCAAAACGGAATGAAAGCTCTTGTAAAGATGGCTACCGTGATCACCCCCAACATAACGGAAGCGTCATTTCTTCTCGATATCCCCTGCCGTGACTATTCTCTTTCGGAAAAGGATAAGCTTTTCGATATCGCAAAGCGTTTGGGTGAATTCGGTCCCGATATGATTACCGTCACGGGAATAAACAGCACAAATTCGGTAGCTACCGTGTGCTATGATAAAAAACGGGGTGAGCCCGTAATAATGGAAAACGAACGAGTGCCGAAGAGCTATCCGGGAACGGGCGATATATTCGCATCAGTACTTTTGGGCGAGCTTCTGAGAGACCGCTCTCTCGAGCAGTCCTGCGAAAAGGCTTGCTCCTTCGTCCATGATGTAATTGAATATTCACGCCGATTCGATTATCCCGTAAGGGAAGGCGTATTACTTGAATCACTTCTTTACAAGCTTCTGTAATTCTATTTTTGAAAGGAATAAAAATGGCTGAACTCTTAGAAATAATCATGATAGTATGCTTCGGTATGTCATGGCCCATGAACGTAATGAAATCCTATAAGGCAAGGACCGCCAAGGGAAAAAGCGTTATGTTCCTTATATTTATCCTCATAGGATATGTGGCAGGAATCGCATCCAAGTTCGTAAACGAAGCTTATATGGCAAACTTTGCCGATAAGTGGTATGTACTTTTCTTCTATTTCCTTAATTTTATTATGGTCTTTACCGACTTCTGTCTCTACATAAGAAACAAGAATCTCGACAAAAAAAGAGAATCGGAAACAAAATAATTAAACAAACCCCACCGAAAGGAAACATTGACGGAATGCTTAAAATTCTCTCTATCGGAAACAGCTTTTCTCAGGATGCCCATCGATATCTCCACAAAGTCTGCACCTTGGCGGGAAAAGAGATACACAATGTAAATCTTTATATCGGCGGTTGCTCTCTTGAAAGACATGCAAGACATCTTGCGAACAACGACCGGGAATACAGTCTCGAAATACACGGCGAAGCCACGGGAAGCTTCATCTCCATTGATGAAGCACTCCTTCTCGAGGATTGGGACGTTGTAACACTTCAGCAGGCGTCCAATTTCTCCTTCGACTTTACGACATATGAGCCGTATATACACATTCTTGCAGATCATATTCGCAAGGTATGTCCCAAGGCAAAAATTGCGATCCATCAGACATGGAGCTACGAGGACGGCAGTCAGAAGATGGAGTCTGTGGGAAAGAAGGATCATTCCGATATGTTTGCGGGGATAAAGGAAGCGTATAATACGGCTTTCAAGGCGGTAGGCGCCGATATCCTCATCCCCTCCGGATATGCATTTGACCTTCTCCAAGACAAAGGCTTCAAGGTACACAGAGATACATTCCATGCAAAATACGGCTTCGGAAGATATGCTCTTTCTCTTACGTGGATGAAAACTCTTTTCGGCAAGGAAGTTACTTGCGGTAATTTCGACGCTTTCGATGAACCTGTCACCGATGAAGAAAGATCTGCGGCGGAGCAAAGCGCAAGCGCAGCTTGCGCCGCGATATAAATCTCTTATGAGATTTTCGATATGCTTTAAAAAGCTCGATATGTGACAAGTCACTCGATATGCTTGCCTTCGGCGGCGCGAGATTTATATCATATCGAAAACGAGTGAAACGAGTTTATATCGAATTTTGCGCAACAAAATATATCTCGCACGCGAAGCGTGCATATCGACAAGGAGATCTGAATTATGGAGCAGAATAAAAAGCTATTGAGAGATGAAACAATAGAGTTCGCAATTCTTGTATCTGATATATGTGATAATATAAAAGGATGTTCTTCATATATAAATCAGTTAATAAGATGTTCCTCTTCTATCGGCGCAAATGTACACGAAGCAAGATACGCTCAAAGCAAAGCTGATTTTATCAGCAAGCTTGAAATAGCTTTAAAGGAAAGTTCGGAAACAGAATATTGGTTGGAATTAATTTACAGAAAAAACAAAATCGACGAGCCTACATATAAAGTTTTATTGAATAAGTGCGGTACGATAAGAAGAAAACTCATCTCATCCATAACAACTGTTAAGAAAAATGCCAATCTAAGTTAAGGGATATTGTGCAAGCGAAGCTTGCGCCGCGATATAAATCTCTTATGAGATTTTCGATATGCTTTAAAAAGCTCGATATGTGACAAGTCACTCGATATGCTTGCCTTCGGCGGCGCGAGATTTATATCATATCGAAAACGAGTGCATAATATATACTATTATTATTTGAAAGAGGTGCTTACCCAATGAAAGGATTTGTCAAAACGGAGCCTTCCGAGCTTAAATTTTCACCCTTTGAATCAATAGGATCAAATTGGATGCTTATCGGCGCATCTGACGGCGAGCACGCCAATGCCATGACGGCAAGCTGGGGCGCCGTTGGCGTAATGTGGGCAAAAAATGTATTCTACTGCCATATAAGACCCCAGAGATATACATATGAGCTTACGGAAAAAAGCGATATCATCACATTGTCCGTTTTCGGCGGTGAATACAAAAAAGAGCTTTCCTACATGGGTAAGGAAAGCGGACGAAACACTGATAAATTGGCAAACTGCGGACTCACTCCCGTGGTAGACGGCAAAAAGGTCTATTTTGAAGAAGCTGAATACGTTTTCGTGGGTAAAAAGCTTTACGCCTCCGATCTTGATCCCGCCAAATTTATTGACGATTCACCCATACCGAGATATTATCCCGCTTCCGATTTTCACAGAACTTATATATGTGAAATAATCGAAGCATATAAAAAAGAGTCATGAAGTGCGCTTTGAATAAAGGCAGAATAACTGCCGTTGTGGGAATGTGCGGTGCAGGAAAAAGCGAGGTCACAAAGGTATTCCTTGAGGAAGGCTATGAAAAGGTCTACTTCGGAGGCGTTACCATGGACGTTCTCGAAAAAAGAGGCCTTGAGAAAAACGAGCAGAACGAAAGATCCGTTCGTGAGGAGCTTCGCAAGACATACGGTCCCGCCGCCTTCGCCATCCTCCTGGTGGATAAGATCCGCGATCTTTCCGAAAAAGGCAACGTAGTATTGGACGGTCTCTATTCGTGGAGCGAATATAAAATATTGAAGGAAGAATTTCCCGAGCTCACACTTCTGTGCGTCACCGTTGACAAAGAATTAAGATACGAAAGATTGGCAAAGCGTCCCATTCGCCCCCTGACAAAGGAGCAGGCACGCTCCCGCGATCTTTCGGAAATAGAAAACATCGAAAAGGGCGGTCCCATCGCCTTTGCCGATGTGACTCTTTCCAATAACGGAACATTGGAGGAGCTTTACGAGAAGGTAAGAGGATTTATAAAAGGATAATTTTTCAATTTGTCAAGTTAAATTGAAATACACACACTAAAAACCAACACCTTATTTCAAGTTAAGCCTTTATCTTGAAATAAGGTGCTTCATTTTTATATTTTATTTCAAATTTGAGAGGCAAATGTTTATTCCGTTCCCTTTTTGAGAATATTCAAATACTCACCGTAAGAAAACGTCTTATTCCTTGCTTCCTCTTTGCTTTTTTCAAGAATGCCGATAGCACAAAGATTCTTTATTGCTGCCGCAGCCGTGTTATAGCTGAGCTCCAGCGAAGCAGCCGTTTTTTGCGTTTCAATAATAGGATTTTGTTCAACATATTCAAAGAGCTTTATTGCATTTGCTTTTGCTCTTCCAAGTGATTGCAGCTTTTTGTAATTTTTCTCGTGAAGATCATACAATTTATTTACGGTAATAATGGCATCCTCAGCAGATTCCGCAACAGCACGAAGAAAGAACTTTATCCATTGTTCGTAATTCCCCTTGCTTCTTACTTCTGTCATTCTGTCGTAATACTCTATTCTATTGCTCTTTAAGAAATATGAAATATATAATGCCGGTGAAGAAAGAACTTTTTTCTCCATTAAAAAAAGCGTTATCATAAGACGTCCGACACGTCCGTTACCATCAAGGAAAGGGTGAATAGATTCGAACTGATAATGTATAAGTGCCGCTTGAATAAGAGCATCGAGAGTATCATCACTGTTTATATATTTTTCAAGCTCAGACATGCATTCTTCCATATCCTCGGGATTAGGAGGAATGTACCTTGCATTCTTTAAAGTACTGCCTTTGCCGCCTATCCAATTCTGCGATATTCTGAATTCTCCCGGTGACTTTTCCTGTCCCCTCACATTTTCCATGAGAACGCCATGAGTTTCTCTTATAAGTCTGTTACAAAGAGGAAGTGTCTCCATTCTTTCCAATGCAAATTCGGTTGCCTTGATATAGTTTACTACATCGGATAAATCTTGATTTGCATTTTTATCTATAGTAGGGTCGAGAACATCTTCAAGAGTTGCCTGGGTACCCTCTATTTGTGAAGACATCAATGCTTCCTTCCTTACATACATAGATGTAAAAAGCTTAATACTGGGAATATGACCGGATATACTTTCAAGAGCATAAAGCTGCTTATTTGCTTCTACAAGCAAAGCAACCATCTCATCGTCTGTTTCTATCTGCGGTGGAAGCGCTGATGGCAGAAATGACTTATATTCCATTTCACCCGAAAGATTTGACACGTATCTTCCCGCTTTATTCATTGAACTCACCTCCAATTTGAAATTTCCTATACTATTATATCCATTTTATTTCAATTTGTCAAGTTAAATTGAAATACATACACTAAAAACCAACACCTTATTTCAATTTAATCCTTTATCTTGAAATAAGGTGTCTTTTTTTGCTTTGTTATTTCAATTTACCGTTCATTCTCCGAAAGCAAATTTTATAAACTCATATGCGGCTTTTCTTGCCTCCGGCGGGAAATTGTGGATGTCATCGGGAGTGATGGTGCCGAATCTTTCGGAAACACCCATAGAATCGTAAGCTCTGCGGCATTCGTCTATAACGAGCTTTGCGCCCGCAAAATTCATGTTCGATTCATTGCGGCAAGCATTTATAAACAGATAACGCGGTGCAATGGCAGCGGTCAATTCCGGAAGATCCCACGGCATTTTATAGGGATCCAGATCGTATTTTGTCCGTATCAGAGGCATATATACATCCTGTGCCCATGCGCCCATTTTATTTGCGTTTGTCTTTACATATTCCGTGAAGGCACAAAGACCGCAGCTTGACACACAGACCTTTATGCGTTCATCCATGAAAGCCGTAAAAACGGAATTGTGGCCGCCGAGGGAATGACCGATACAGCCGATATTGTCGGGATCGACGCAGTCGAGAGAGCACAAAAGGTCAACTCCTCGCATATGATCGAAAATAACCTTCATCGTACCGCTTTCATATCCCATTTTAAACGGGTCGGCATTTACCGATTCACCGTAATACACGATATCGGGCGAAAGGGTAACGTAACCCAGCTCTGCCAATTCAAGAGCATAAAAGTGGTTTTTCTTAATTCCAAAACCTGCGGGGTCTGCGCCGCCCAATTCACCGTTGGTGGGATGAGGGCATAATACCGCTCCGTGCTTACGGGCTCTGTCCTTCGGCAAAAAGAGATATGCACGCACACAGCTTCCGGGCTCGGTGGTGTAGTATATCTCATATCGTGTAGTGTTTTCAAGCTCCCATTCACGGGTGACCTTGTAAGAAATGGGAGTGTGCAAAAGCTCCGGGCGGGGCATTGCGCCCGCTACCGCTTCAAATCGCTGTTTAATGTTAAGCATGGTATTCCTCCGAATCAGAATCTATTCATTATTATATATCTTATATTCCGATTTGTCAACATGAATTATATTTTCATTATGAACCTTCTTCCAACGTTAAGGCACTCTATATAAGGAAAGGGGCTGCCAAAACCGAACAGCCCCTCATCTCTGCCCTTTCGGGCATTATTTTATTCAATTACTGCGGAACGAAGCTTGATTGCATCTTCCATGGTGAACTCGGCGACATTGCGAGTCATTATATCAAATGATCTTTCACCATCTATGACAAATAAATCAATATATCGCAGCTCACCCCCTCTATATTTTTCAATCAAATGATATTCACATCCTGTTTTTTCGTCCGAATATTCGTGATATACCAATCGCATTTCATTGTCGGGAGCACCATATAAGTATTCATACTTTACACCCAAATCTGTAGGCAAATTATTCTTTCTGATGTTTGTATACCCTCTGGCAACAAGCCCTTCATAATTTAAACTATACGTTTTCAACCTATAATTCATATTTTCAACAAACTTTTGCTCGTCAGTTTCCGGAGTAAATGCATACCTTTGATTTTCATAGCCGTAGTAGATAGTATACCAACTATCTTTAAAAGACCATTCAATCATCGTTATACCAAAAGAAGGATCCAAGCCTTTTAATTCTCGAAATTCAAGAGGAACTTTGCCTATTTCGGTTTCAATATACCCCTGTTTTCGAATCTGCTCTTGATCTTGACCTTCTTTTGCGGAAGCCGCCGAAAGGGTTTCCGTAAAGGTTTTAATATCCTTGAATGTTTTTATATTACTTTCATAGACGGGAGTATCTGCCGAATTGTCTTCATTTTCTTTTATCGTATCGCTGTTTTCGTTTCCGGCAGACTCATCCGTTTGCAAAGCATTATCTTTAGTTTCTATTGGTTCATCTATGTTTTCCGTTATAATCGTATCAGCTTCTACCGTGATTTCCGTAGTTCCGTTATAGATTTCCTCCGTTGTATTATGCGTGCGGAGGATAGTATCGTTTGGAGCTTGTGTGCATCCGATCATAGTTAATACAAATATGATAACAAGAGAAAGTGGTATTATTTTCTTCATAATTATGTCCTCCTTTTTCATCAAGATGTTGCGGGAAAATACCGCGTTTTTATTTATGACACACCGAAACATTCGCTGAATCTTTTTGGTGTCGAAAATCCCACACTCTCATTATACATTATGTTTCTTGTCTTGTCAACGATTTTTTGTTAAAAAATTAACTTTCGTTTTTTTGCACAAAATATTGTATCACTTTTTGTAAATAATAACTATATCAATTCAACATTTTGAGTCAAAAATACCGTCTGCGATTTGCAAACGGTATCTTTAAACTACTGTAATATTTAAAACTCAAAGCTGCGGCTCACGTAAAAATTCCACCAGCGGATGTCCGTCGGGATTTCTTATAACGCCTTCAAGATCCTCCTGCTCGAAAACGTACACCTCATTTACTCCGTGCTTCAAAAGACATGCGGGAACAAAGAGTGTTTTCGTCGGGCCGTCGCAGTTGAATCTGCCGAGATTAAATCCGTTTACGCAGGCATATCCCTTTTTGAAGCCCTCTGTTTTCAAGAAGGTATGGCAAAGGGGAGTTTTCTCATCTATATAAAGCTCGCCCTTAAGGAATGATGCACCCGTAAGCCCCGCCGAAGAAACGGCATTATCCATGGAAGGAACATCTTCAAGCTCCAATGTATACACATCCCATCCGAAAATGTATTGAAATTCAAGAAGCACACCCGCCGTAATTCCCTTTCGGTCCGTAAGAATTCTTCCGTAATTCACTCTTCCCATGTTCTGAACAAGGATCGTTATATCCATTCCCTCCTCGGGAATTGAAGGAAGGGTAACTCTCTTTTCATCATCGTTTCTGTAAACGCTTCCGATAAGCTTTCCGTCTGCGTAAACATATGCCTTGTCATGTATCTCGGGGAAAACGAGATCTCTTTGGGGAAGCGGCCCTTTCAGATGCGTTTCATATACGATGTATCCGTAATTCTGACCGTATTTTTCCATAGGCTCGGGATATGCCGATGTATGATGCTTTGCATATTTCTTAAAGGAATCGATGAAGCCTTCACCCTTATCAAGGCATACTCTGCCGTATCCTCTTCTCGCAGGCTCTTCGGGAGGCTCGGGGAGCTTTTCACCCAGGTATTCCTCCATGTTCTTTCTTACGGCTCTGTACTTTTCCGTATATCCGCCCCATTCATTTATGATACAATCGTAATCGTAGCTTGATACGGTAGGCATATACTTTTCTTTTCCAACACTGCCCACGGTATTGGCACCGTTCATAAATCCGAAATTCGTACCGCCGTTGAACATATAGAAATTGAAGGAAGCGCCCATACCAAGCATATCGGAAAGATCGTCGGCAACGCTCTTTGTGTCTCTTCCATGGTGCTCCACACCCCAATGATCGAACCATCCGTCCCAATACTCACCGCACATAAGAGGAGCGTTGGGGCGTATCCTTTTCAGCTCGGCAAGATTTGCCTTGGCATTGGAGCCGAAATTACCCACGGCGTGCACATCGGGAAGTGTACCGCCCAAAAGCAACTGCATATTGGGACCGTCGGAGGTGAAGAGGAATGTGTCCTTTACTCCGCACTCGCCGTATATCTTACGCACCGCATCCATGTAAATACTGTCATTGCCGTAGCTTCCGTATTCGTTTTCTATCTGCAAAGCTATGACATTACCGCCGTTTTCGGAAAGGCAGGGCTTTATTCTTTCGATATATTCCGCAAGATACGATCTGACATGAGTCATATACGGCTCGGAAAAGCATCTGAGACGTATATTATCATCGGCAAGAAGCCATGCGGGAAAACCACCAAAGTCCCACTCGGCGCAAATGTAAGGGCCGGGACGGACGATGGCATAAAGCCCCACCTTCGCCGCCGTATCAAGAAAGGCTTTCACGTCGAGCATTCCCGAAAAATCGAAATTGCCCTTTGTCTTTTCGTGAAGATTCCACGGTGAGTATGTTTCCACCGTATTGAAGCCGCATGACTTAAGCTGAAGGAGTCTTTCTTCCCAATATTCTCTCGGTATTCTGAAATAGTGGATAGCTCCGGACCGGATGAAAAATTCTTTTCCGTCAAGCAGGAACGAGCTTTCCGTTGTTGTAAGACGATTTTTCATTGTTATATTCCTTTCTGTTGTATATTGCGTTATTTTACGGAGAGGACAATTCTTCAGTCAGCCTATCGGCTGACAGCTCCGCAGATGCTTGCATCTGCATTACACCTAAAGGAGCCTTTGGTTTGTGCAAATCTCTATTGAAGTGCGTGTAATTCAAGTCAGGTTTAATTGTAAGTTATCAAATTTTACTTGAAATTAGATCTTTTAAGCCTCCTTTGTGCAAAAGGAGGTGGCTCGCGTGCATGTTCGTCGCAGACGAACGTGCCCGAGACGGAGGAATTGTTTCTTTACAAAAACTAACTATTTTGCGCTGTCATATTGGCATAGTTGCCCATAAGCTTCTTTACGTTTCCGTCGGCAAATTCCACCTCGTAAAGAACGTCATTACCCATAGGAGTTGCTTTTAATACCTTACCCTGACCGAATATCTTATGAAGGACTTTATCCCCCGCTTTGAAGCTCGGCTTGGATGGTGCTTTTGGCGCTGCAGGCTTAGGCGTTGCAGGCTTCGAAGCAGGTCTTGAAGGGGAAACAGAAGCGCTTCTCGGACTTGACGGATAGGACAGCTCCTCATAGCTTCCGTAGGATCTTTCATACCCGGTTGAATATCTGTCGGAGGAATTGCCGTATCCCGTATCGTTTCCGCCTCTGTATCTGTCTTTTCTGTACCCATTGTCGGAGAATTCATCTCTGTCTCTTCCCGCCCATGAATAATCACGCCTGTCCTCGCCTCTGTCACGGTAAGAGCCGCCGTAATATCCGCCGCCGCGGGTTGCGGGGATGTATCCGTTATTCATATCGTTGGCTTCGCCGAATTCATCGTCGAAATAACCACCGGGACGTCTTTCGTTTGCATTTTTCGGAGCTTTGAGGTATTCGTCGGGTATCTCCTCCACAAATTGAGAAAGAGGGTTGAACTGTGTCCTTCCGTAAAGCATTCTTTGCTTTGTGTGGAGAATAGTAAGATTCTTTCTCGCCCTCGTTACGGCAACATAGAAAAGTCTTCTTTCCTCTTCAAGCTCGTCGTCGGGCGCATCCGATCTTGTGGATGGGAAAACTCCCTCCTCCGCACCGGGAAGAAATACGTGATTGAATTCCAAGCCCTTTGCGCTGTGGATAGTCATCAGCGTTACAGCTTCAGCCGCCGCATCGTAATTATCTATATCGGCAACGAGCGCCACCTCCTCCAGATATCCCGAAAGAGTTGGCTCGTCATGGGAATCGGCATATGATGCCGCACCCGATATAAGCTCGTTTATATTCTTTATTCTGTCCTCGCCCTCGGGACCCAGAGCCGTAAGCATCTCGAAATATCCCGTCTCGTATATGGTCCTTTCCACAAGCTGAGGAAGTGTGCCGTTATCCTTTATATCACGAAGCTTCTCAATAACGGAAGCAAAGGATGCCAGGGCTTTATTCTTTTTGGAATCGCCGTAAGATGCTCTTTTTATCGCCTCGAAAAGGCATATATCGTTTTCTTCGGCAAAATGGCGTAAGGTCTCAACGGCTTTATCGCCTATACCTCTTTTCGGAACATTGAGTATCCTGAGAAGGCGGAGATCGTCGGCAGGGTTGTTTATAAGACAAAGGTAGGAAATAATATCCTTTACCTCCGCTCTGCTGAAGAAGCGGATACCGCCGAGAAGTCTGTGAGGCACACCTGCCTTGGAGAATGCTGTCTCAAGAACGCTTGACTGAGCGTTCATTCTGTAAAGCACCGCAAAATCCGAAAGCTTGTTTTTGCCCGTTGATACGTTTGTCTGGATGATATTTATTATCTTTTGGGCTTCATCGTCCTGATTTGCACAAAGGAGGCATTCAAGCTTTTCACCCTCCTCGGCATCGCACCACAAGGCTTTATTGTGTCTTCCCGTATTGTTTTTGATAACGGAATTTGCCGCATTTATGATATTTTTCGTGGAACGGTAATTCTGTTCAAGAAGAACCACCTTTGTACCGGGGAAATCCTTTTCGAATCTGAGGATATTTTCAACCACAGCTCCTCTGAATCTGTATATGCTCTGGTCATCGTCTCCGACTACCATGAGATTGCCGTTCTTTCCCGTTATTATCCTGAGAAGCTCATACTGTGCACGATTCGTATCCTGATACTCATCCACAAGCACATATTTGAATTTCGTGGTGCAGAATTCTCTCGCTTCCTCATTTTCCTTGAGAAGGCGTACCGTAAGCATGATTATATCGTCAAAATCCACCGCACCGCTGTCGAAGAGACGCTTCTGATACATGGTATAAAGCTCCTGATATTTAAGCTCTCTGAAATCTCCGCCCACGGGAAATTTATCCGGAGTAATAAGCTTGTTTTTTGCACGGGAAATAACGTTCATCAACGTTTTTACAGGAAAGCTCTTTTCATCAAGCTCCATTTCCTTCATGCATTCCGTCACAAGCTTTTTGACGTCGTCCGTATCGTATATCGTAAAGGATGATGGATATCCCAATGATTCTATATAACGTCGCAGTATCCTTACGCATATGGAATGGAAGGTACCTGCCCATATTCTGTCGGCACTGTCGCCCAGAACTGCCTTGAGCCTTGTTTTCATCTCGTTGGCGGCTTTGTTTGTAAATGTTATGGAAAGTATATTGTCGGGATAAGGCACATCACATCGGAATTGCATGAGAACGCTTAAAAGCGCTTCCTTTTTTACGGGTCTTCCGCTGTTTATCACGCTTTCAAACATGGTAACTTCTCTTTCGGACATGTTGGGAAGCTCCTCGGAATAGTAAGCATCTCCGAAGCTCAATATATGGGAAATTCTGTTTACAAGTGCCGTGGTCTTTCCGCTTCCTGCGCCTGCAAGCACGAGAAGATTGCCTTTAACGGTAAAAACCGATTCCCTCTGTCTGTCATTTAAATTGTCGTAGTATTTATTGAAAAGAAGCCTCTTCAGATTCGTTATTCTCTGTTCCAATGTCAAAGAGGCATTTTTATTATCAGGCATATTTTGACCGTTCCTTTTTACTTTTCGGGGGTATCATATGTTTAAAAACGGGCGGACGCCACATTGCGTGATGTCCGCCCAAAATTTCTGTTAGCTTAGTATACTATAGCTTAAAACTCGCTGAGAGCTACTTCTCTGCCTTCTGCAAGAGACTTTTCGATAGCGTTGAGAACGTATACGGGCTTAACGAGCTCATCTGTGGTCATGGGAGCTACGCCTGTGCGTACCATGTTGATGAAGTGTCCGCATTCTGCACCGTAGATACCGGAAATGTCAACTGTCTTAACGATGTTGCCCTTCTTACCGTAAGCAATAGCAAGGTAATTGCCGTTACGTACGAAGTTCATAACGATATCATACTTTTCGTATCTTGCGATAGCGGTAAGATGTCCTTCTGCGGAAGCGAAAGCCTGAACGGACTTCATATCATAACCGAATGCTGTGAGAGTCATTTCGATGAGGTGAGAGCCGTAGAAGAATACGCCGCCGTATTCGCTTGTAAGCTCTGCAGGGAAGTTGATGCAGCCGGACTCGATGTCGCCAACGTTGCCCGCAGCTATTTCTTCCTTGAGTTCGAGAAGCTGGGGAGCGAATTTGCATCCGGATCCGCCTGTAAGGGGAACATTGTTAGCCTTAGCAGCTTCAAGAATTTCCTTAACATCTTCGATTGAGCATGTGATGGGCTTATCGATGAATGCGGGCATACCCTTCTTGATGAAAGGAAGAACGCATTCCTTGTGATACTTACCGTGACGGCTTGTTACCATTACACAGTCAACGAGGTCGAGCATTTCTTCGGGAGAATCAACTATCTTTATGGATTCATCCTTGCAAGCAGCAACGATAGCTTCGCTGGGAGCCTTTTCCATAGCGTAGAGAGCTGTTACTCTGAAGTCGGGATACTGATATTCGCCGTTTGCATTGGGAATATTCATTGTTTTAGCAAACGCCATAGCGTGAGAGTTTTCGGTACCTAATATACCAACGCGATACATAGTAGTGTCCTCCGTATCAATTTAATATTTTGTTCTCCGCAAAAACCTCCGGAAAGGAAGTCTTTGCGGGATAGATTTACTTTTTTAGTCTGTATTCAATTATTCTGCAAAATCGGAAAGCTCATACTTCTTTGCGATATGAGGATTCTGTCTGCGTACTTCTTCATAAATAGCGATCTGCTGACGTACCTGCTCGGGCTTGATCTCTGTATCCTTGCCGTTTACAAGAGCATCGTATGTCATATTGTAGTAGCTGTGAACCGCTGTTGTGAATGCACCGGATGCGTTAACATTGCATTCTTCCTCGTACCATGTAAGCTGCTCGGAGCAGTATGCGGGAGTTCCATCAGCTCTTACGATGGGAGTTGCCTGAAGCTTCTGTTCGGGAGCTTCGCTTTCCTTGAAATACTTCCACTTAACGATAGCCTGTGTGGAAACGAGAGTTCCTCTTGTACCCTGGATCTTATATGTATCTGTCATATAAGCATCGGAGCAGGTTGCCATTACCGTAGCAAAGGGCTTTCCGGGGATGGATATAACTACCTTAGCAAAATCCTCCGCATCGCCGAATGTGTTGGCATTGTAAAGGCGTGCAAGAACTGTGGGCTTTTCATCATAGGCATCGAGAAGAGAAAGAACCTGATCCATGGGATGAGGAGCTGTATTGTAGAGATTACCTGCATTGTAGCAAAGTATCGTCTGCCAGTCCCAACGACGGCTGAATCCGCCGTATTCAACGGAAATATCAATGATATCACCGAGAACTCCGGAATTAATAACTTCCTTTATCTTGAGGAAGAAGGGAGCAAAACGGGACTGCTGGAAAATGTTCATGTATTTTCCGTTCTTCTTAGCTGTGTCGATCATTTCGTCAAGCTCGGCAACTGTGTGGGAAGCGGGCTTTTCGCAAACAACGTTGAAACCGTGGTTGAGAAGATCAACCGTTACGGGGTGATGCTGTTCGCTTGTCGTAGAATTGATAACAAGGTCAATGTCGGTACGTCCGAAAAGCTGTCTGTAATCGGAGAGGATCTCACATCCGAATTCTTCAGCGGCTCTTACTCGTCTTTCCTCACGGGGCTCAACGATAACGGCTACCTCATACTTTTCCTTGCCTGCGTCAGACTGAAAATATCTGCCGTGAATATCGCGGCCGCTTCTGCCCTGACCTAAAATGGCTACTCTGAGTTTTTTCATTGTTTTTGTCCTTTCAGGATAATAATGTAAATTTACGGGTCCCTCCCCGTATTTTTCCGTAAGGAGCGATATCTCCCTGCGGCAACATTAAATCATTAAATATGTTAACGAAACAATGCTCGTAATAATTATAATACTCTTTTGCAAAAAAGTAAAGAGAAAATTTCGATTTTTTTACTTTTGTTACGTATATTTTCCCGAAGCCCGAAAAGGGCGGTCAAAACTGCAAAAAATGACCACGTCCCCGTATTTTTTCGAAGAAAAGTATTGATATTCCGACGAAAATATCGTATACTATTCTCATCAACGTATAAAAGGCACATTAAAACAATATGAAAAGAAATAACCTTTCTCCCGAGCTTCTCGCCCCTGCGGGAGATTACGCCTGTTTCGAAGCCGCTCTATCGGCGGGGGCTGATGCTGTCTACATGGGCGGCGGCGGCTTCAACGCCAGAGCTTATGCGGGTGGATTTACAGATGATGAAATAAAAAAAGCCTTCAGCCTTTCACGGCTTTACGGCAAAAAAATATACATAACGTTAAACACCATTGTTTTCGATAAGGAAATGAAGGAAGCCTTATCTCTTGCCGACAGGCTCATTTCTTACGGTGCGGACACATTTATAGTTCAGGATATCGGTCTTGCAAAATGCTTAAAAAAAGCATATCCCGATATTATCCTCCATGCCAGCACCCAGATGACCTGTGTCAATTCCGACGGCGTAAAAAAGCTTTCGGAGCTTGGATTCTCAAGAGCGGTCATTGCACGTGAGGTGCCGAAAAAGGATCTTGCCGAAATAGCATCGAAAACAGATACTGAGCTTGAATACTTCGTTCACGGAGCTTTGTGCGTAAGCGTTTCGGGTCAATGTCTTTTCAGCTCCGTTGTGGGCAAGCGGAGCGGGAACAGAGGCGAATGCGCTCAGCCCTGCCGAATGTGCTACACCGTACAGGGCGCAAAAAACGATTTCCCTCTCAGCCTGAAGGATAATTTTCTCGGAGGATATATAAACGAGCTTTCGGACATGGGGATATCGTCCCTTAAAATAGAAGGAAGGATGAAAAGCCCCGAATACGTTTACGGCGTTGTATCCTCATACAGAAAAGCCATAGACGAAAAAAGGAATATGTCTGACAGAGAAAAAACGGATCTTTCCGCTCTTTTCTCAAGGAGCGGCTTTACCGACAGATATTTTTCTCATAACAGTCAAGGCTCTCACTTCTCCATGATAGGCGTCCGTACCGACAAGGACAAGGAAAAAACCGCAAAAGCGGAAAGCGAAATAAAAAAGATCAAAAAAACACTTCCGAAAACAGAAGCCGATATAAGCTGTACCTTATCAAAGGAAATGACCTGCCTTTCCATGACGGCAAACGGCAACACGGTGTACGTTTCTGACAAGGGTTGCGACGGGGCAGTAAACCGCCCTACAACAGAGGATGAGATCAGATCCCAGCTTGAAAAATTAGGAGACACTCCCTTCAAGGCGGGAAATGTTGAGATAAATAAGGAGGGAGATCTTCTGATCCCCAAATCTCTCCTTAACGGTCTGCGCCGTGAAGCCGCAGAAAGACTTACCGAGCAATTTTCTTCCTTTACCCCTATAAAAAAGCTTGAGGAAGAAGAAACCTCCGAAAAGCACAGTCCCTCACTTGACAGATCTGCGGCAATCCGCTTTCTCTTCGGTTTGCCCGATCCGTCCCTTGAAAGCTTAAATGCCGTTTGTGATGTCATCTCAAAAAATAAGAGCAAGGAATTTGAAATTTTTCTTCCCCTCTTTGCCGATGACCGTGTATTCACTTCCATGATGAGCACGGGCGCAAAAACGATCGGCGCACAGATGCCTCCGATCTTCTTCGACAGCGAAAAAACTGCTGTCATCTCAAGGCTTGAAGCACTTTACGGTCTCGGTATCCGCCACATTCTATGCGAAAATATCGGAGATACGGAAGCTTTACGGGGGCTCGAAGAAAAAGGCAAAAAAATGATCCTGCACGCAGGCGCAAGGTTCAATACCGCAAATTCACATACGTGCAAAGCCCTTTCCTGCTTTGGCTTTGAAAGTGTTACCCTTTCAAGGGAAATTAACGAAAAGGGCGCAAAATATACGGGGCTTGGTTCAGATGTGCGCCGCGGCGCCGTTCTTTACGGCTATGCTCCGCTGATGCTTCTCCAAAGATGTCTTTACCGTGACATGAAGGGATGCGCCGCCGATACACCTTGGAACAAATGCACACGTTCCCTTACATTAAAGGACAGAACGAAAGCGGAATTTTTCACCCTCCCCGCCTTCGGTCACAGAAATATTTTATTCAACAGCGTTGCCACACTCCGCCCCGATGCATTGAAAAGCGGATTCGATTTTGCAACATTTACGATAACGAGAGAAAGCACAAAGGAGATAAAGGATATCCTTTACAGCCTTTTCAAGGGGAAGGAACTGCAGGGATATACGGGAAGGTGAAAGAAAGAAATCATCATGATAACAGATAAATACGGCAGAAAATGGTTTAAAGCAAATCTGCACACTCACACCACCGACAGTGACGGACAAAAAAGCCCCGAGGAGGCAATGCGTCTTTATAAGGATGCGGGATACGATATTCTCGCCATCACGGATCATTGGAGCTGCTCCGAAGCACAGGATTTTGAAGGAATGCTCATTTTACGCGGATGCGAATATCACACCTTCACACGGGAAATGTCACATATCGTCGGCGTGGGAATGAAAAACGTACCGTGGCCCGACAAAAAAGCCGATCCTCAGGACATCGTAAACGAAATAAACGATTGCGGCGGCGCGGCGATCCTCGCCCATCCCGCATGGTCTCTCAATACCCCCACATTCATCGCAGGTCTCGAGGGTATCGTGGGATGCGAAATATACAACAGCGTATCGGGTTACCCCTATTCCGCAAGAGAATATTCGGGAAACGTAATGGATCTCGCCTCCGTTATCACTAAAAAAGCGATTCCCGCCATTGGTGCCGACGATACTCACTATTACAAGGATGAGCTTTTCAGAGGCTTCACATATATCTGCATGGAAAGCCTTACCCGCGAAAACGTTCTGAAGGCATTGAAGGAAGGCAATTTCATAGCATCTCAGGGTCCCTTCGCCTTTATTGAAAGAGAAAAGGACGAATCGGGCGAATACGCCGTTGTTTACTGCGACGATTCCGTTACAAATGACAGCGCCGCGGCAGTACAATTTTTCTCCGCAAATTATTGGAACCGTGACACCACCACCGTATTTGCCGAGGAAATAACAGAGAAAAAAGCACGCTTCAAGATAAAGCCCAACGATGTTTTTATCCGTGCAGAGGTAAGGACCGATGACGGAAGATTCGCATGGATGAATCTCAAATAATGAATACGGAAAAATTTGTCATCCGTGAATTAAGATACGAGGAATACGAAGACGCTTCCCGTCTTATGTGGCTTACGTATTATAAATTCGAATCGAAGGGGAAGACCATGGAGCAAATAGAATCATTCCGTGACAGTATCGAAGCCGTTTCCCTTTCCATGAACAGCTTCGACGGCAGAATGATGCTTCTCGGTGCCTTTGACAAAAGCGGAAATCTTGCGGGTACGTGCGGGATAAAACTGAAAACGTACCCCGATGATATGAAAGATTTCGTAAACGAAAACGATCATATAACGCTCCTTTTCACAGACGGTGAATATCACAAAAAAGGCATCGGAAGGCGCTTGCTTCAAGAAATGATATCGACAGCGGAAAAAAGAGCCCTTCTTCATAGTGAAACCGTATTTATCACCGTAAACTCCTCCGACTTTGCCGTGGGCTTTTACGAAAAAAACGGTTTTACCAAAACGGGAGAACGCACAGTCACAAAGGACAGCGTTTATACGCCCATGCGCTATAATGCAAATAAGGAATAAATAATTCGTAACGAAAGGATATTCCAATGAAATATTATCTCGGTCTCGATATAGGCGGAACAAAGACCATAATGCGCCTTGAAGACGAAAACAAAAAAGAAATAGGACAAAAAAGATATCCGTCCGTAAAGGAATTTGATGTATTCGAAAAGAATATTCGTGAATTTCTTTCGGAGTCAAATGTAAATGAGAATGATATCGCCGCCATGTGCTGCGGTATCCCCGGAAGCGTTGAAAACGACGGCGTTACCGTAAGCCTTATCCCATCCCTGGGATGGCAGGGTACTGTCTTGAAGGATGAGCTTTTTTCAAAGTTCCCCTTCCCCTGCTTTGCCATAAACGATGTAAATTCCGCTATGTGGGCTGTCCGTGATGAGATAGAAGAAAAAAACGCCGTTCTCATTGCAATCGGAACGGGCGTAGGCGGAGCTTATATGTGTGACGGTGTTATTCTCAACGGAGCAAGCGGCTTTGCGGGAGAGATCGGTTACATTCTCAACGAAACGGAAGCACGTGATATACTGAAAAGAGACAGCAATATTTCCCACGAAAGCTTCGGCGCATTGGAAAGCAAGATATCGGGAACGGCGCTTGAAAGGATAGCTCACGATTCGGGCTTTGTTAATTCCACGGAAATGTTTTTAAAATACGATGAAAGCCCCGTTGCCGCCGAAAAGGTCGAGGACTTCCTCATCACTCTTGCTGTATGCGCCGCAAACTGCGCTTCTCTTACCGATCCCGAGGTAATTATGATAGGCGGCGGTGTTTCCAATTCTCTGCCTCCCTTCATGGATAAGCTGACGGGATATATCCGCCTCTTCACTCCATCAAATACAAGGGTACGCATAACGAAGTTAGGCAATAATGCGGGCGCCGTCGGTGCCGTCAGAGCCGCAATGGATTACAACAATAATATTAAAAATATATAACACATTGAAAGGAAGCAACAGAAAATGAAAATAGGAATGTTTGCGAGCATGATCCCTCAGATAAGCAAAACGAAGGGAATGACACGAAGGGAAACCATCGAATATCTCGTTTCTCTCGGAATAGTTTCCGCAGAATCCGATATGGGTGAGCTCAAAGCTTACGGTGCGGAAAGCTTCTGCACCGAAATGAAGGAATGCGGATTGGAGCTTGAATGTCTTCATGCATTGGTAAACCTCACTACCCGTGACGACAGCGAGCTTGTAAAGCAGTATCTTTCCACAGCCGCAAGCTGCGGTTGTAAATATTTCCTCATCGTTCCCGGTTATGCGGAAAGCGTTGAAACGAAAAAGGATGCTGCCGACAGAATAATCGAAAGACTTATTCCCTTAAGCGAATTTGCTCTTGAAAACGGAATTCAGCTTACAATAGAAAACTTCTCTCAGGTTCTGACACCCTATGCAACTCCCGAGGAGCTTCTTTACATATTGGAAAACGTTCCCAAGCTTAAGTATACATACGATACGGGTAATTTCTCCTATCTTTCTCTCGACGTAAACGAAGCCTTTGAAAAGCTCAAGGATCATATCGCCTATGTGCACGCAAAGGATCTTGGCGACAGACTTACAAAGGACAACTGTGCATCCGAAGCACACTGGAAGAAGGTCAACTTCTACGGTGCACCCGTCGGAGGAGGAAGCGTGGGCTTCGACAAGATAATCGATAACCTCCGCTCCGTAAATTACAACGGTCCCCTTATAATAGAGCAGAGCATATCACGCTCCGATCATGAATTTACCGACATAATGGAAGGCTCGGTAAAGTGGCTAAACTCCAAGGGAATATTCTGAGAGGAAAATTTTATGTTTATAAAAAGCACAGACAGCTTCTTTGAGGTAAAGCCTCTTATAGCGCCATTCGGCTTTAAGGGAAAATACGTTTCGGGTCTCTGGTACGTTACGGTAAAGCTTTCCGACGGCGAAAATACCGTTTACGGAAACGCCGTACAAAGCCCGTTGTGGAGCGATGCCGAGGTATTCGGCTCCACATCCTTCGACGGCTCCAACACCTTCATGTATGCCATAACCTGCAAGGCTTTGAAAATGATCGAAGGCAGGCACTTCTCCGATCCCGTTCATATGCAGGATGAGATACTGCCCGAGCTTCTGAAATACGCACAGATCGTTACCGCATCGGAGGATGTGAGAAAGACTTACGTTCTCAACGCTCTCGTCGCTCTCGACTACGCCGCATGGCAGCTTTACGGTGCCGAAAAGGGACTCGTCACCTTTGACGATATAATTCCCGAAAATGCAAAAGCCGTCCTTTCCCATAAAACGGAAAAAATGCTCCGCATACCCCTCGTCACATACGGATACGACGAAAAAGGAATACGTGAGCTTATTGCCGACAACAATTATTTCTTGAAAATAAAGATCGGAAACGATCCCGACAAGGACGGCGATCCTATGAAAATGCTGGCATGGGATAAGGCAAGACTTACCGAGATACACAATATCGCAAAGCACACCGAAAGCCCCTATTCGGAAAAGGGCGATATAAAGTATTATCTCGATGCCAACGGCAGGTATCCCGAAAAGTCATATCTTGCCGATTTCATCGACCATGCGGAAAAGATCGGTGCAAAGGACAGCATAATTTTCATCGAAGAGCCCTTCGATGAGAAAAACGAAGTGTTTGTCGGTGATCTCGGCGTGCGTATCGCCGCCGATGAAAGCGCCCATTCCGCAGAGGATGCGAAAAAGCGCATTGAAATGGGTTACACAGCCATCGCATTGAAGCCGATTGCAAAAACGCAGAGCGAAAGCTTCCGCATCGCCGCCGTTGCCCATGAAAAGGATATCCCTCTTTTCTGCGCAGACCTTACGGTGACACCCTCAATGGTAAGACTTAATAAGATGTTCGCCTCCCGCCTCCCCATGCTTCCCGGCATGAAAGCGGGCGTATTGGAGTCAAACGGACATCAGAATTATCCCGATTGGGATAAAATGGAAAAGGAGCTTCCCTCTTCCGAGGAAAAGTATTCCCGCATGACAAACGGTGCGTATACCCTCGATGACGGATTTTATAAATTGCCGTTTAATGTGAATAAGTGAACAGCAGACAGCATTCCGCTACACGAAAATAAAACGTATGCACAAAATTCAAAGTGCATACGTTTTTTGCGTGCAGTATTATTTTCATTCAACCGTGTCTATTATCTTGTACTCACCGGTTTTATAATTTATAATGGCAAATTTGTCGGGAAAATCAAACTTTCCGGTATACGGTCTGCGTTTAACTATGTTATTTTCCTCGTCAACGGTTTCGTAATACCATAAAGGCCATACGATATAGTCTCCCACTCCATTATAATTACCCGCCGAAACGGGTCCCAAGTCCAAAGCGCAATTATTACCCGATATATCGCATAACACTTTGGCATCACTTCCGTCAGCGTTGCATATATACAATTTTCCTCCAAAGTTATCATATACCTTTTTGGGTCTCGGATTTGTATCGAGTATCATATCTCCGATATAAATAACTTCATGGGGTAATGTATATATAATTTTACCCTTATATGCTATAAGTACTCCCTCTGTAGATTCAACGATAACCTTTTCTTCGCCTGTTTTAAGATTGTAGCTCGTTATCTGTCTTGAAAGATAGCTTCTGTGTTCATTTTCTGCTATACCCACAAGATCAATTGAGAAAGCGTAATCTCCGGTAGTTAAATTTGAATGAAAGCCTCTGTCATTCTCTTTCTTGTTTTCGTAGTTATAGTCGGTGCTGAAATGTCCCTTATCATCTCGCCAGTAAATCCTTTCTTCATCATGTGTTATTGCAAAAAGATCACCCACAAGATACTCTTCTATAAGCTCAACCGTTTCTTTGGTTTTAATATCATACCGCATGAGTTTATATCCCGTTTTTTCATTGGCTTTGACAT
>SVTV01000031.1 GCA_015063605.1 Oscillospiraceae bacterium | reverse complement strand
TGTAGGACAATATTCTTACCTCCGTTCAAAAATGTTGTGTGGTAACTACATTTTACACCTTGGTGAGAATATTGTCTATACTTTTTTCGGGTGTTGCACTTATTATTATAATCTGCCCTCCTTTGTGCAAAAGGAGCTGTCAGCCGTATGGCTGACTGAGGAATTGTTCTCAACGTAAAACAACCCAAAGTCTCTCCCTGCGGGAGAGATGCCGTGACGAAGTCATGGCAGAGAGGGCTGAAAGCAAGGGCTAATACCCCACCTCATTGCCCTCTCCGTCACGCACAAGGCGTGACACCTCTCCCACGGGGAGAGGCTCAGAGTTGAAAAAAGTTAAAAACAATCCCCCAGTCACCTTCGGTGACAGCTCCGCAGATGCTCGCATCTGCATTACACCTAAAGGAGCCATGGTTTGTGCTGACTTTTATTGAATCACACATACTTCAAGTCAGATATGATTATTAGTTATCGAATGACAATTCCTCCGTCTCGCTAACGCGAGCCACCTCCTTTTACACAAAGGAGGCATGGGGTTGTGCGGATCTCTATTGAATCACGTTGACTTGAGGTCAAATATAACCCTAATTTATTAAATTTCACTCGAAGTTAGATCTATATGCCTCCCTTGCCAAAGGGAGGTGGCATGACGTAGTCATGACGGAGGGATTTTACTCAACGCAAAAGTAAATCCCCCAGTCACCTTCGGTGACAGCCCCCTTTAACAAGGGGGCCATGGGCTGCGGAGGAATTGTCCTCAACATTCAACAACTCAGAAGGGCTTCGCCCTTACTGCAAAGAGAGCAACCCTAAAACGCAAAAAACAGAGATCATATGCACCCACGCATATTTTCTCTGTTTTCTCATTTTACTTATCCTTTACCCACTTGTCCAGGAAATCGTATCCTTTTTCAAGCGCCCAAAGAGGCGGTCTGTGTCCCGTTGCATGGTTTATAAAGCAAAACCGCTCGGAAACCATATCAAGCGCATCGCAAAGGCTTGCACCCTTGAGCATCATTTCATAACTCTCCTCATTGTCATACTGACCGGCAATCAGGCAGAAGGGCTTCATAGCGCCCGCAGCAATAAGCTCGGCGTGATCCATACCGCATTTTTTCAGCTCGTTTACACTGTTTCCCCAATACCAATCGTTATGCCAATTAGTCTGATCCCAGCATATACCGAAATCGCTTGCAAGAACAGCGCATATCCTATCATCGAGACATCCCGTATAAAATGCCATCTTACCGCCCAATGAATGACCGGCTATACCTATCCGCGAAGTATTAACACGGGGATCATCGCAAAGCATATCTATAAGAAGACGTGTGTCACTTACAAGCTTTCCGATACCGCTGTAATCGGGATGATCTCTTCTCAACTCATCGGCGGCATCCTGCCAGCGTGAAAAATCAAGGCGGTCCTTTTCGCTTTCGATATAAGTCAGATGGTACGAATCGGCACTGACGGTAATATATCCGCGGCGGGTAAGATGGAGCATCATCTCCACTCCCTTGAATGATTCAAGACTTTCACCCGTAACGGGATCGCCTCCCATCATTGCCTCGGGAAAATAGAAGGGTACAACGACAGCGGGAGCTTTTTCCGTCATGTTTTTCGGAAATAACATCATAACACGCTGGTGCTTTCCGCTTCCGTTTTCCTGAATGTATATTTCACCGTCAAATTCATCACGGGAAAAACGCTTTATTATTTCCGCTTTTCCTCCCGTATGACCGTCGAAGGGCTTTCCCATGGCTTCAAGCCACTTCTTCTTTATATCATCCGCTGCACTTTTCGACATATCTGTACCTCTTATTTGGGCTCTACAAGACTTACCGCCATTTTTTCGGTGCAGTAGCTTTCCTTGAGCCTCTTCACTATATCCTCAAAGGTGATGGCGGAGACCACATCGGGAATATCCAATGCATCCGCACCCATAAAGCGGTATTCAAGCAAAAGCTCCGCAATATCCGCCGTGGAATTCCATTCCTGGAGGCAATCGGCGTATATCATCCTCTTGCAGATCTCAAAATCCTCCTTCAGGCTGTCTGTATCATCGCATGTCTTGTTTATCTTTTCCTTGATAAGCTCTATGACCTTATCGGGAGTGCGTGTTTCCGCACAGAAATAAATGAAGGAATAATTACATCCGCTGCTGTAGCCTGCGGAAAACTTATCGTTTATAAGACCCTTATCGTAAAGATCGTTATAAAAATCGGAGGACTTTCCGAAAAGAAGCTCGGAAATTATCTTATGCTCCCATATCCTCTTCAATGAAGAAATGGGATCCTTTTCCTTGTCCGCCGTCATATTGTCCTTGATGCCCGCATAGAACATGGGAAGAGCTATGGGGAATTTCTCCGAAATAAGCTCCTTGTTGATATACTCGGGCTCCTCGGGGAAGCTGTGGGTTATTGTAACAGGCTCGGAGGGCTTCAATATCTTGTCGCAGATCTTTACTACCTTGTCAGCTTCAAAGGAGCCTGCAAGGCACAGAGTCATATTAGTAAGATTGTAAAATGTACCGTAGCAGCGGTAAAGTATCTCGGGGGTGATCTTCGCTATGGATTCCTCCGTACCGCCCACATCGATCTTTATATGGCTGTCAACATAAAGAGCCTCAAGTAGGTTCTTGTAAAGCCTTCTGTAAGGGTTGTCAAGATACATCTTCAATTCCTGACCGATTATTCCAAGCTCTTTTTTTACAGTCTCCTCCGTAAAATAAGGGCTTGACACGAAATCGAGAAGTATCTCAAGATTCTCGTAATAATTATCGGTAGCGGTAAAGTAATAAGCCGTCATTTCATCGGAAGTAAAAGCGTTTGCGTTTCCGCCGTATTCTCCGAAACGGGAAAATGTGTCGGATCCGTCCTCGTTTTCAAAAAGCTTATGCTCCAGAAAATGCGCCACACCGTCGGGAACCGTTATAAAATCATCGTCCTTCTCGGTTTTGAATATTCTGTGCATAGCGCCGTATCTTGTACCAAGGATCGCTGTGGATCTTATATGATCCTTGGGAACCATAAATATCTCAAGACCTGTTTCATGAACGCCGTAAAGGTATTTTTCGCCCAGACGGTCATTATATTTTTCGGTAAATATCATATCAAAATTCCTTTTCAAATCTTATGAGATTTTTTCTGAGAGAAGAGGTCTATTCTTCGCTGTCCTCTTCATCACCGACGTCTTCATCGGCTTTCGCTGTACCCTCAAGTATATAAAGCGTATCGAAGCTTACCTTACGGGAAATACGAACAACATCCTCTTTTGTGAGAGAATCGATAATAGCCGCAACGGAATCGGGAGTTCTGTCGGCTCTGCCCGCAAGAATGTGCTGCAAGAACCAGCCCGCCATGCTTCCGGGGCTGTCCTCAAGACCTCTGAGTGATGAAATAAGCGTTATCTTCGCATCTCTCAGCTCTTCATCCGTAATATTGCCGCGCTCGATCTGTTTTATCTGATGATCCGTCTCCGCAATGGCAAAGCTGCACTTGTCCTTATCCACACCTGCGTATATACGCATAAGTCCCTTGGAGGTGACAAGAGCGGAGGAAACCGTATAGCAAAGGGATTTCTTTTCTCTTACATTCATGAAAAGCTTACTTGTCAACGAGCCGCCTAAGATCGCATTGTAAAGAGAAAGAGTATGGATCTCATCGGAATCGAGAGCGCAATCTGTACGGTAACCCATAAGAAGATGGGATTGGGTGATGTCCATTTCTTCCTTTACGGTTCTTATCTCCGTAACATCATTTACGAACACCGTCTCATCCAAAGCCTTGACATCTCTTTCACGGAATGAAAGGATCTCCTTCCATTTTTCCGTAAGCTTTTCGGGATCGCTGTCACCGAAGAAGCATATCTCGATACGGGCACTCTTTAAGAATTCCTTATAAAACTCATAAAGATTCTTTCCCGTAGCCTCATCTATAATATCCTCATAACCCAAGGTATCTATGGAATACTTTTCCTTATCGCACATATGGGATATGAGCATACGCTTGGCGTATTCCGCTTTATTGTTTATTCTTGCACTTATTGCATCCTTGGCATTGACCTTTTCGCCTGCAAGGATACCTTCGTCGAAGCCTCCGTCCTTTATAAGAGGAGAGAAAATCATTTCGGCGGTAAGCTCTGTGGCTTTTTCCATTATTGAATCACCTTCAAAAGCGAATCTGTCAGCCAGAGAGGTAACATTTACACAAAGTCCCTGAGTTTCACCGTGCTTTAAAGAATATACATCTATCTCCGTACCGTAGCAGGCATCAAGAGCTCTGTTAAAAAGGCGTGCCGAAGGGTATTTCTCCGTTCCCCGGGGAAGGATCTGTGAAATAAGCTTGCAATACGTCGCCGATCTTTTTGTAAGCTCCGAGAAGAAATAGACGGACATATAATTTGTCTTATGTTTTTTCGTTTCGGCGAAATTTATATATGCTCCATCGTTTATCTTTATTCTGTTAAGGTTGATGCTCATTTAAAATCTACCTTTCTTTATTGCAATTGTTATAATAAGCAAAGCGGGGTTGACCGATGTTTCGGACAACCCCAAAATATACATTTTCCGTTCTTACTTTCTGTTTCTGAATTCCTTCATGTCAACAGGCTTACCTGTCTTGTTGGATTCATATATAGCAAGGATAAGATCAACGGGCTTCTTGCCTTCGTGCTGGTCTATCTTGGGCATTCTGTCTTCAACGATGCTGTCGATAAGGTCGCCGATGTTGAGGCGGTGTCCCGTTGTATCGAGAGAATCGGGACGGCTTGCGGATGAATTGAGCTGAGCTGCACCGATAACGATATCGGAGGGAGTCTCTTCGCCTTCAATGTTCCACTCAAGTATAGCATCCTCTTCAAGCTTGATAGTACCCTTGTCACCGTGAAGTTCTACACGCTTGGGATATCCGGGATAAATGCTTGTTGTAGCCTGGATAACACCGATAGCGCCGCTTTCGTATTCGAGAGCGCAAACAGCCGTGTCTTCAACCTCTATATTTCTTGCAAGTGTCTTTGTGAGAGCATAAACACTCTTTACGGGTCCCATTATGAATTCAAGTATATCAACGCCGTGGATACCCTGATTCATCAAAGCTCCGCCGCCATCAAGCTTAATTGTGCCTCTCCATCCGCCCTGTGCATAATACTCGGGGGAACGGTAGTACTTCATGTAGCAGTCGCCGCACACCATTCTGCCGAGCTTACCGGACTGAACCGCTTCTCTTGCTCTTACGATGTTGTCGGCAAATCTCATCTGTGCAACGGAAGAAAGCTTAACATTGTTTTCGTCACATGTCTTAACAACTGCTTCAAGCTGTTCCTTTGTTATAGCCATGGGCTTTTCAACAACGATGTGCTTACCGTGGGAAGCTGCCTTAACAGCGAGATCACTGTGGAATCCGCTGGGTGTACAGATAGAAACTGCATGGATCTCGGGATCTGCAAGCATATCATCTATTGTGTCATATACCTTTATGCTGTACTTCTCACCGAACTTTTCAGCCGCTTCTTTGCGAACGTCTACAACGCCGTAAAGCTTAACAGGCTTTGTTTCTTCGAGCTCAAGAACTGCTCTTGCGTGGAAATCGGCAATAAGGCCGCAGCCGATTATACCATAATTGATTGTTTTCATAGCATATCCTTTCCTTTGCGCAAATGTGCGCCCTAATCGTTTTTTATTTAAAGCCTTGCACCGCAGTGCTGAAATGCGTCAATCAAAACGCATTTCATAAAACCATAATTCGCTATTTTATATTATACACAAAATTTCTCAAGAAATCAAGTGTTTTTTAAAAGATTCCGCACTATTCCCGCACTAATAAGCGAAGAAGCCGTTTCAACGAATCTGTCATAGGAAAATTCTCCGTCCTCGTCCGCCTTATCGGATATTATCCGTGCCACAGCCATGGGAATTCCCATTTCAAAAGCCGCCTGAGCAGCCGCCGCACCCTCCATCTCGGTGCACTTTACATTCTCCACATTTTCACGAATAAAATTCTTCTTCTCGGTAGTTCTGACAAATACATCGCCCGAGGCTACCGTACCCGTATGAGTCTTCATTCCCGAAAGAGAAAATTCCTTCATAACACTTTCGGGTATCTCTTTTTTCATATCATTCTCTATGTAATCACGGGCAGCCTTCATAAGCCTTTCCGAAAGAGCCTTATCGGTATCAAAATAAGACTTCTCGACGATAGGTATCCTGAACATGGGACCCCAGGGAATATCGAAATCGTGCTGAACGAGCTTGTCGGCAATCACGATATCACCGAGCCCGCAATCACTGCACACAGATCCCGCAGTACCCGTAAACACTATTCCTTCCACCTTAAACCGCATCGCCATCAATGCCACGGTCACGCCTGCGGCGACCTTTCCTATGTTGGACTGAACGAGACATACGTCCTTTCCGTAAAGGTTACCCACAAAAAATGTGCGTGTTCCCACGTTTACCGTCTCTGTGGCTTCAATATCATTTTTCAGTATACGGATCTCATCATCCGTTGCACATATTATGCCTATCATAACAAATACCTTTCACATCCTCATAAAGCTTACTTTATGATCTCCCGTAAAGTATTCAATGCGGAAAGCACCGGAAGCACTTTCCGCATTAATTCTTCCGAATTATTTTGGGAAAATTCCCTTTATACAATCAAAGCTCCTCCAGCTTTTCTCTGTACTTCTCCATAAGCTTGCTTATAATGGAAGTATCCACCGACTTTATTACCTTGCTTGAGTAAACGCCGTCCTTCTGTACATATACCTCGTTACCGTCAGCGGGGATTATTATGGAGGTGTAATCATTGAGAACGAAATCGTCGCCGTTTTTACGCATGAGAGGAAGTGCCAAAGGCTTGGAGAATACTACCTCTATTCTCGGTCTTGATGAAAGAGCCTCGTAAACATCGGAAGAAAGTGCTTCATCAAATTTTACCGCTATTTCATCAAAATCAACGGAAAGACAAAGAGAGAACTGACCGAGAGTATCCTCAACAAGTGCTATATCCTCATCCGTAACATATACGGAAAAATCATTATAATGATAGCATACGCCCTCTGCCTGGGACAGATCGTATTTTGCCTCCGCAGGAGTGCTGCTGCAGGAAACCGTAAGCATAAGCACCGCAATCAAGGCAATTGCCGCCGAAATTATTCTCATTGTACCAAAACGATTCATAAACGATAGATTCCCTTCGTTAAAATTTCTGTCTGCCTTGCAGGCTTATTTCTTTAATGTTATATAGCTTATATCGGAAGCCTTTGCACCGTTGGCACTGCTCTTGGAATACTGAAGAAGATCGTCAACTATATCCTTTGCAGTTTCATCCAACACCAATCTGGGAACATAATCATTTTCGGGAGTGTTGCTCAATATGGGGAACACCTCCATTGCGCCGTCCATGGAAACGCTGCCGTCGGAGCCGATATTGAATGTCTGACGGAAAATATATCCGTCGGAGGATGCCTTAGTGCTGTCAAGCTGTGCCGCATAGCTCAAATCGCCATTCGAGTATATTATGGGCTTGCCCTTGTATTTTTCAAGAGCCTGCATAATATGAGGATGGCTTCCCACTACCATGCTTGCACCGTTATTTATTGCCGCACGGGCTGTACGTGCCTGAGAGCCTGCGATCGTGCTGGAATAGTCAATGGATTCGCCTGTGTTTCCGTTGCCCCAGTTGAACGCCGCAATTATAAACTGAGCACCGTCAGCCTTAGCCTGTGCTATGTCAAGCTTGGGCTTATCCTTGAAATCGGACTTGGTATCGAGAAGATTGTAGCTTATTATCGCAACCTTGATACCGTTTACCTCACGGTAAGCGATATGAGCCTTTTCGGATGCGTTTGTGATACCCGCTTCGTTTAAGTTTGCTATGGTATCATCGAGTCCCTCTTCATTATAATCCATAATGTGCTGTGTAGTCATTGTCACAGCCTCTATACCGTTTCCGGTAAGTATCTTTACGTAATCGGGAGAGCCCTTTACGGAAATGATACCATCCTTCATATTGATGGACTTTGTCAAGGGATTCTCAAGGCTCACGATCGAAAGATCGTCCGTACAGAAGAGGGGAGAAACTCTGTAAAGAGGATATCTGAAGCTGCCCTGATATTTGTTTTTCAAAGTTCCACCGAAGCCGCTGTCCTCGGATGTGCTTATATTGTCACCGAGAATAAGGTTTCCGCCTACAGTAACGGTAAGCTTACCGGGAGCCGTTGCAGCTGTCTGACCGGAATATACGGAAAGAAGAGCAAGCGAGAATGCACCGCTTATATCGGTATCGAATTTCGGGAAGTATGTCGCAACCTGACCCTCGGAAAGCTCCTTGGAAGCCTCTGCGGATGCCGCATCAGCAGGATACATAGAATCAAGTCTTGTAAGAAGCGTTCCCACTCTTGAAGAGAAGGAAGCCATATCGGTAAAGGGATTTACAATAATATCCTCAAACACATCCGCAAGATTGGAATAATAAAGGGATGCGGGAAGATTTCCTGCCTTTTCATCAAGGAATTCGGAAGCCTTGCGGAGATCCGAAACAAGAGAAGTAATGGATTCCTTGTATTCCTTATTGCCGTCATACGCCAATCTCGTTATAAGCTCTTCAGCCGCCTTGCCGATCTCGGCAGCATCGGAGGCTGTCATTTCGGGAGTTACAGGCACTGTCTGAGGCGGAGGTGTTACCGGAACATTCGTTTCCGGAACCGTTCCGGGAACGATCTCTCCCGTTTCCTCCGTGGGAAGTGTCATCTCTCCCGTCTCTGTTGAGGGATTCGTCGCAGACGGATCTATCGTATCAAGCATAAGGATCATCGAAACGGCAAATGCCGCGATGCAGAAAACAAAGCTTAAAATTTTTGCTTTCAAATCTATTTACCTGCCTATCTTAAAGTTTAATGTCATACACTATATATTCTACCACAAATCTTGCAATTATGGAAGACCTTTTTTGCAAAAGATTTATGAAAATTTAATGTATATCGGTTTTACAGGTTTTCGGAAATACTCCGTAAACCTTAAAATACGCTTTTTTCATTTATTTGGATCATAGTACTTTTGAAATTTGCTCTTGGGCTTTTCGGGGATAGTCATTGCAAGAATACCGGATTCAAGCATGTGTCTGAGATATCTTTTCATGACATAGTAAGCAGATCCAATATTAAGATATTCAGCTATCTCATCTCTTGATTTCGGCGTAGAACAAAATGCTTTTATTCTCGCCTCCGTCAAATTCTCCTCTTCGTCGGAGTAAAGATCAGCAGCTTTCGCAGCAGTATGACGGTCATTATAAAGGATCACCTTAAAATTGCCTCTGCGGCTTTCAAATACCGGCGGCATAAGTCCGGCGTTTTTCATTTCTTGTATTACGGTGGGAATGCCTGAAAAACGATTTTCGGTATTGATCATAACCTCTAAGCTTGCTGCAAGAAACGGATTCCTTGTGTCCGCAGGCATTTTACCAAGATCGTTTATCGTCAGCCGTCCGTAAAGACCTCCGGGGTTTTCCACTTCCATACGGTCTTTATACAAAATAATACGAATTGGAGAATCCTCGGTGTGTATACTGTAATCCCTATGCACAAGAGCATTCAAGATGACCTCTCTTACAGCCTTCAGAGGATATTCCGGCTTATCATTTCTTCTGCCGTTGTCATCAATAACAGTCGCTGTCCGTATATTTCTTCTCACAAACGCCATCGCTTCCTCAAGCATCTGCGGGATCGTACCTTCGATACGCTTATTGTCAATAAAGCGTTCTCCCGAGCTGTTGCTCTCCCCAAATGCAGTACCGTCAACAACCATAGCTGTTATGCTCATCTGCGGAAAGAAAGCTTGCGGATAAAATCCAAGTACCATAAGTCCGGCTACAGTCGGTTTTCCGTCAATTATCATCCCCTGCAAAGAAAGAATTCTTTCCGAAGTAAGCTTAGCCAGGTTTGTCTTGACCTTGCGCGTTTTCAAAAAATATTCTTCCAAGGTTTCAGTACTGAAATCGGCCTGCGACGAACGATCCACCATACGAAGTTCATCACGTATTTTTTTCTTATATGCCTCAAAGCAATAAACTTCATACTCTGTCATAGGCTCATCCGATTCTCCGACACGAATGTATGAACCGCGTAAGCGTCCTGCCGCTTTATAAAAACAGGGCTTGTCATTGATATCGATCTCAGCAATTTCGGCAGACACGATTTTTTTATCCATATATTCGGAAACTGTAAAAATCGGTCTGACAACAGGCTCCATTTGCAAAGCTTGCTGCGTTACTTTCGTTTGCAGATCCTGGACATCATACACTCCGGTTACTTGATAACCGCTTTTCTCATCAATGCCGAAAATGATCGTACCGCCGCCGTATTGATTGGAAAAGCTCGATAAAGTATCATAAAGCTTTTCCGGCGTACCCTGTCCCGCTTTTTTCAATTCTATATATTGTAATTCACATTTATTCGTTATTACTTTTTCTATCAGTGCGTTCAATTCTTCCGGAAGCATATTATAACACTCCTTTACTATTTTCTATAATAGTATAGCATTTTTCGAAAGCAATGTCAATATTTTTCATAACACTGTGCCGATTTTTTCATATTTTTTTCAAAAAATATGCTATTCTTTAGCACACTTTTTCATTTTTTCGAAACAAATATCAATTCTTTAGCACGCTATTTCAATTTTTCGAAACAAATATGCAATTCTTTAGCACACTTTCTTTATTTTTCGAAACAAATTTTGCAAAACAAAACACATCCAAGGTCTCCCGAGGATGTGTCTTTAATTATTTCTCTTCCGTAGGCGTCATTCATGAATGACCCGTTCGTTGTTTCTTAATCATTCCATTTAATTTCGCCGCCACACGCTCCGCACCTTGTGTCACCGTACAATAGTGCTTTTTGATGACAGTGAGGGCATTCAAATAATTGCGAATCGCTTGTTTGAGCATTTTCATCCGAATGAGGCTTACATTCAGAACAATCCGGTAATGCCGCAATCATAATATAACCTGCTGCTCCAAATAACGCGCACCACCAAAAATATGAGCGCGGAGAGCGCGAGCTTCCCCTTTGGGCAGCAATCAAATTAGCTGACTATTATAATGTATCTCTTGATTATCTTGTAGGGCGCACAGATATCAAAGAACACATCTGAAAATGTAGAATTTCAAATGTGTTCTTTTTGTTTTGGCGAATTACAGCAAGAAAAAATCATAAAATATCCGTTGACATTCTCTGTAAAACAAGGTATAATATTAATAGATAAAACAGTAGATTTTACATATACTATGATAATAAACGTTTACCCCATAATATTGAAAAGGAGATATTGTTATGAGTGAAAAGGAATTAGCATTGCGTTTGCTCGACAGTGTACCGCCTCACAAACTCGGATATGTGATCGCATATCTGCAGGGAATCACCGCAGATGAAGCAGCAGATGATGCATTTTGCGAACATCTTTGCGAAGAGTACAAGCAAGACAAAGACAAAGGTCAATTTATTTCAATGGCAGATATGGCAAAAATGAGCGGGGTCAATATAAATGAAATATGAAATTCTATTCGATAAGCCTGCGCAAAAATTTATTATGAAGCAAACGCACGAGCAACGTGTTCGATTGTTAACAGCCATAAATCGACTTCCGAATGAAGGAGATCGCAAGTTATTGCGCGGATATCCCGGGTATTTTCGCTTAAGAGTAGGAGATTATCGTGTCATTTATACAGTTGAGAATGACAAACTGATCGTCAGAGTCATAAATATCGGTAATAGAGGCGATATTTACAAAAAATAGCAATTAATAAAAGACTTGTATGCCAATACCCCACGGCACACAAGTCTTTTTTTCTTTACTCTATTTCTATCCCGTCAAAATAATCTATAACATTCTCCCAATCATACATCGTCATGCTGTGGTCGCCGGGTTTGACGTGGAAGGCGATCCTCCCCTCATTGTACACCTCGCCCGTAACCGCACCGCTTTCGGGAGCGCAAAGTCCCTTCACTCCGTAAAGCTCATAAGCGGCTGAAGCCAATCTCGCCGCACGGAATTCCGCATCGGGATCCGCCCATTCATCCTCCTCAGAACCTGTTATATAGAGATAACGAGGCGCCGCAGCCGCAAGAAGCATATGCATATCTATGGGATAAATATCCTCATTATCATTATACTTGTGACAGTTTCCGCAGAACCAATCGCTTATATTTATTTCCTTCAGATGCTCGCCTCTTTTTCCGCGGAGAAGCGCCGCACCCATGCATCCCGTATTGTTGGGGATCGTAAGCAGGATGCGTGTATCCTCAACACCCGCCCACAAAGCCGCCTTTCCGCTTCTGGAATGACCCGTAACGGCAATACGCTTTTCATCCACATCCTCATCGGTCTCAAGGTAATCAACGACACGGCTGACGCCCCATGCCCACGCGGAAAGAGTCGCCCATGAATTATCCTTACGACCGCCCGCAGGCTTCACGATAGAAAAGACACCTTGGGTAAAGTTCGTTTTGAAATGCCAATCGGGTGTTATTCCGTGGGTAGGCATGAACGCCACGCCATAACCTCTGTCGGTAATGTATTTCAAGGGTAAGTCGCTTTCCGTCTTTTCGGAACGCATATTTCCGTTTTCATCAAATTCAAAGCTTCTTTCCATGTTCTCATGCGCCACATAAATGATAACGGGAACCTTGCTCTCGCTCTTTTCGGGAAGGTATAAACGGAAGGGAAACGCATACGAACCGAATCCCCCTTCAAGCTCCTTTACTCTCATTCCGTATTCTACTCTTTCATTTTTTAATTCAAATTTCAATCCCTCGGGACGCTCAATATCACGAATACCGAATGCGTATTCACGCAAAAGCATAAGTATCTCTTCTCTGCGATACTTCTCCCAAGTCTCCTTGTCCTTTACCTTCGCCCCGCATAACATCGTCATCAAATCCGGAATGTTGTTCATAATACCCTCCTGAAAATTTTGTCAGTATTCTTTCCATATATTATTATATAATAAATTTTCCGCAAGAGCAATACTTATAAGAAAAAAACACATCCAAGATCTCCCGAGGATGTGTCTCTTTTTCAAACGAGTCTCGGATCACTCCGAGACTCATTTCATGCTTTGCATTTCATTCGCTTTGCGAATTTCATTTTCCCCTGTGGGAAAATTTCATTGTAATTTGCTTTGCAAATTACTTGCTTGCTTCTTCAATCGCAACGGCTACAGCAACGGTCATACCAACCATGGGGTTGTTACCTGCGCCGATGAGACCCATCATTTCAACATGTGCGGGAACAGAGGAAGAACCTGCGAACTGCGCATCGGAGTGCATACGTCCCATAGTATCTGTCATACCGTAGGAAGCGGGACCTGCAGCCATGTTATCGGGATGGAGTGTACGTCCTGTGCCGCCGCCGGAAGCAACGGAGAAGTACTTAACGCCATTTTCGTTGCACCACTTCTTATATGTGCCTGCAACGGGATGCTGGAATCTTGTGGGGTTGGTGGAGTTACCTGTGATGGAAACGCCAACGTTTTCAAGTCTCATTATTGCAACGCCTTCGGGAACATTGTCAGCGCCGTAGCACTTAACCTTAGCTCTGGGGCCGTCGGAATAAGGAGTTTCGGAAACTACCTTAACTTCTTCTGTATAAGGATCGAATTCTGTCTTAACATATGTGAATCCGTTGATTCTGGAGATAATGAACGCAGCGTCCTTGCCGAGACCGTTGAGGATAACACGGAGAGGCTTTGTTCTTACCTTGTTTGCATTAAGAGCGATCTTGATAGCGCCTTCAGCAGCTGCGAAGGATTCATGTCCTGCGAGGAAGCAGAAGCAATCTGTCTCTTCGGAGAGAAGCATTGCGCCGAGATTACCGTGACCGAGACCAACCTTACGGTTTTCAGCAACGGAACCGGGGATACAGAAAGCCTGGAGACCGATACCGATAGCGGCAGCAGCGTCGGAAGCCTTTGTGCAGCCCTTCTTGATAGCGATAGCAGCGCCTACAACGTAAGCCCACTTTGCATTTTCAAAGCAGATAGGCTGTGTTTCTTCAGCTATCTTATAAGGGTCGATACCCTTAGCGTCACAGATTTCCTTGCATTCATCTATAGAGGAAATACCGTATTCCTTGAGAACCGCGAGGATCTTCGCCTCACGTCTTTCATAACCTTCAAAATTTGCCATTTGTAATTCCTCCTTTATTATTCTACACGGGGATCTATATACTTAACGGCGTCAGCGAATCTGCCGTAAGTTCCCTTGGACTTTTCATAAGCTTCGTTAGGCTCCATGCCCTTCTTGATGAAGTCTGTCATCTTGCCGAGAGAAACGAACTCATAGCCGATGACCTGATCGTCAGCGTCGAGAGCCATTCTTGTGCAGTAGCCTTCTGTCATTTCGAGGTAACGAACGCCCTTAGCCTTTGTTCCGTACATTGTACCAACCATGGAACGTGCGCCCTTACCGAGGTCTTCCATACCTGCACCGATTACGAGACCGCCTTCGGAGAATGCGGACTGTGTACGGCCGTAAACGATCTGGAGGAAGAGCTCTCTCATAGCTGTGTTGATAGCATCGCAAACGAGGTCTGTATTAAGAGCTTCAAGAATTGTCTTTCCGGGGAGGATTTCAGCAGCCATAGCAGCGGAATGTGTCATACCGGAGCATCCGATGGTCTCTACAAGAGCTTCTTCGATAACACCGTCTTTAACGTTGAGGGAAAGCTTGCATGCGCCCTGCTGAGGAGCACACCAGCCCACACCGTGGGTGTAACCGGAAATATCTTTTACGTCATACGCCTTTACCCACTTGCCTTCTTCGGGAATGGGAGCGGGACCGTGATGGGGACCCTTTGCTACGACACACATGTTCTGTACTTCATGGGACATATTACTCATTTTATTTATTTTCCTTTCGATTTATCTATTTACGCAATAACGATTCCGTATTCGCCGGGCTTCATAGCAGCCGCGTTGGATTCATCCGTATCTATATGCATAGCTGCAGAGAAGTTTTCGTTTACTCTTACAACTACTTCACCGAATGTAAGGCCTCTTTCGCCTGTTGTCTTAACTTCTACTATCTGCTTATCGGAAACGCCGAGTTCAGCTGCTTCGGCAGGTGTAACGTGGATATGTCTCTTGGCTGCGATAACGCCTTCTGCCAATTCAACCTCGCCGCAGGGTCCTACGATCTTGCATCCTGCACTGCCTGCTACATCACCGGATTCTCTGATGGGAGCTGTGATTCCCAATGTTCTTGCATCGCTGAGAGAAACTTCAACCTGAGAAGCTTTTCTTGCGGGACCGAGAATGCTTATGTTCTTTATTGTGTTCTTGGGACCTACAACGTCAACTCTCTCTTCGCAAGCGAACTGACCGGGCTGAGAAAGAGCCTTCTTGAATGTAAGCTCATGACCCTTACCGAAAAGTATTTCGATATGCTCTGCTGTGAGATGTACGTGTCTTGCCGATGTTTCGATCAAAATCTTCTTTTCCATGATTGATTCCATCCTTTAAATTACTCATTGATTTTTATGTGTAAAAATCTATGTTTACAATTCCACCCATTATTATACCTCTTTTTTATTCAAAAGTAAAGAGGTAACGCAAAGAATTTTATCCCGTTGACGAATTTTTGTCAAATTTCTTACAATATCCGTAAAAACAGACCGTTCCCCGTCCGATCGATACGTTCTGTATCGTTCAGCCGGGGAATCTTTTCTTTATAAACTTAGATTGTAACGCCGCCGTCTATAACTATTTCGGCACCGTTGATGAATGCAGCCGCATCATCTGCAAGGAATGCCACCGTTGCAGCTATCTCGGAGGACTGACCCTGACGGATCGTTTGGTCAACACCTGCCATTACTCTGCCGATACCCATCTGGCTGATATTTGTCTGGCTGTTCATAACTTCTGTTTCAACTCCGCCGGGGCATACTACGTTGCAGCGGATCTTGTTGTTTACATACATATATGCTGTATTCTTTGTAAGACCTACAAGCGCATGCTTGGATGCTGTGTAAGCCGCACCTGCTTTACCGCCGCGGATACCGCCGATGGAAGCGATGTTGATGATGTTTCCGCCGTTTTCCTGAGCTGTCATGACCTCAACAGCCTTTCGCATTGCGAACATAGGGCCTTCAAGGTTGATCTTCATGATCTTTTCCCAAAGCTCGTTTGTAACTTCACCGATGGGCTTGAATTCATCCATAACTCCTGCATTATTTACAAGAATATCAAGCTTACCGCATTCCTTAACGGCACATTCGATCATACCTACGTTAACTTCTTCGGAGGAAACGTCACCGACGTAAGGTATTATCTTACCGGGCATATTTTCTGTTTCCTTTGCCAACTGCTCAAGTCTTTCTTTTCTGCGTGCTACTGCAACTACTGTTGCGCCTTCGCTTGCGAACATCTTCGCAATTTCCCAACCCATACCGGAGCTTGCACCGGTCAATACTACACTCTTGCCTTCAAATTTCATAATGTTTTCCTTTCAGATCATATATCGTGTCGATCACTTTTATTGTCACTAATATTATAAAATAAAACCGGTGTGATGTCAATGACTTTCCTTAAATTCACATTATCCCAAAATGTTCTAACGTTATATCAATTGCGATAAGAAAAAAGGAGCTGCGGCAAACCGCAGCTCCGTGAAAAACCGTTATTTGATTTTTATTAACCAACGATACCGGATCTTTCAATACCCTGAACGAGGTACTTCTGGCAGAAGCAATACATAATCAACAAGGGGAGAAGTATCATAAGACCACAAGTGTTATTTATGGCTGAGAAATACTCACCGCTGTTAACCATAGTAGCTGCTGCTTTGTTCAATGTCTGAGGTATCTTAACTATATCGGGCATCAAATACATACCTTCCTGTGTGAAGAAGAAGTTTGTATAGAAGCTGTCTGTCCACTGCCATGAGAAAGCGAAGAGGAATATCGTTATCATCATAGGAACGGAGAGCGGGAGGATGATCTGAACGAATGTTCTGAGAACACCGGATCCGTCAACGTAAGCAGCTTCTTCCAATTCATCGGGAACGCCCTTGTAGAACTGACGCATCATGAAGATGTAAAGTCCGTTCTTGAATGCGAGACCGCCGATGGAGAGGATAGCCAAGGGCCAATATGTATTTATAAGGTTGAAGTAAGGATACTGCCAGATCTTTGTAGCGGCAACATTCTTAACGTAGAGAGCTTCAAGACCGAAGGTCTCATAGATGAACTCATATATTCCGTAAATGTCGAAATATCTGAACTTCATGAACATAGATGTCTGAAGGGTCTGGTGAGGGATTATCATGGTAAGAATTACGCATATGAAAACGATCTTGTTTCCGCGGAATTTAAACTTAGACAAACCGTAACCGATGACCGCACAAGTCATCATCTGAACTACAGCACAAAGTCCGGAGAGGATAGCTGTATTTGTCAAAGCTTCGAGATATTTGTTTTCAACAAATATGTACTTATATGTGTCAAATGTAGGATACTTAGGTATCAGATTTACGGTAACATCGAGGAAGTCGTCGATGCTCATGAAGGAACCCGCTATCTTCGTAATGAAGGGAAGAAGGATAACGTAAGAGATACCAAGGAGAAGAACGAGTCTGAAGATAGTCCATACTACCTTTGTAAGGAAGAAAGAAGACATTATACGAAGCTTAAGACGTTCGCCGAAGCTCATCTTACCTTCAAAATCAACACTGATCTTAACATCCTTACCGCCGCGTTTTACTTTTATGTTCTTATCGGCTTGCATGTTATTCATTTATGCTTCCTCCTTTCTTAGTCTCTTCTCTGATAGAATACGTATGCGGACATGACTGCGGAAACCACAGATATGATGAGCATTACTATCAGGAAGTACATCCAGCTCATTGCAGAGGAACGAACGTCACCGTTTGTTTCAGCCGCAACATTTGATATAAAGGTCATAACCGAGTTGGTAGATGATGTGAATGCGTCGATAACGGTATATACCGCATTAACGAGGATCATCGGGCTTATCATCGGGAAGGTGATCTTCCAGAATGTTTCCCATGCTGTAGCGCCTTCAACAGTACAAGACTCGTAAATAGCGGGAGAAATGGACTGGAGACCTGCAAGGAATATAAGCATCTGTACACCGGAACGGTTGATGATACCGTAAATGTTATTAACTATGCTTACAACGTAGTCAACAAGCTCGGTACCTACCTTCATATTTGCGAAGAGAGCCTGAACGTCCATTGCGCTGATGACCTCAACGCCCTGGCTTGCGCCCTCATCCATATCCTCAAGAGCCATTCCGTCGCCCATCAAGTCGCTGACCATGGCGTTGTTCTGCTGTTCGATGGAGCTTATGATACCCGTGGAAAGAATAACGGGAACGAAGAATACTGCTCTGAAGAAGGTTCTTCCTGACATCTTCTGGTTAAGAAGAATAGCCATGAAGAGGGAGAATATAACTATCGCGGGTATATCAAAGACGAGCTGTTGAATACCGGTAGTCAATGTCTGTACGAAATCGGGGTTTTCAAACAAAGCGTAGGAGTAGTTGTCCCAACCTACAAAGTCGAGGTCAAATCCGCCGCCGGGAAGAATAACGATTTCGTGGAAGCTGTAATTGATAGAGTCTATCAATATCGGTACATAGACCAAAAGGAAAACGAGTACGAAAGGAAGGACGAATATCCAGCCCATTTTGGCTTTTTTCTTATCCAACGATTTCGACTTACGGCGTTTCTTGGTCTGAACCTGAGTCGTTTTAACTTTTGCTTCGCTGTTCATGATTTCTGTCCTTTCGTTTATTTCACAATGTAACCGAGTGCGGGAATCGTCTTATTGCCAACCTTAACTTCATAGTTGTTGAAGTTCAATACGAACTTAACGCCGTTGGAGTATGTTGTCTCTACGATTCTGTAGTCGATGAATTCGTGATTTTCTATTGTTGCATTCTTAACCTTACCCAATACGCTGTTGAGCTCGTTATAAGTTGCAACGATGTCTTCCTTCCAGATCTCATATCTGATGGAATAATAGTAGCTGAAGTCGGAATCCTTAAGCTCGGGAGTGTTATCGTATGCTACTACGAAGTAAGGAACCGCACCGCTTTCAAGTATTCTGAGAAGGTTTGTCTTATAGTCACCTGCCAGGTTGATAGCTGTGCCTGCATATTCCTTGTAACCGTGGAGAACGATACCTATGAAAGGAACCTGCTCGCTTTCGTAATTTCTGTTACTGCTTTCCAAAGGAAGGTCGAGAATTACGTCTGCATAATCGAGTGTATATGCGTTACCGCCGCTGACAACGATCTTGTTGCCTGCTTCGCTTACGTTCTTGAGGAACTCAACCGTAAGCTCCTTGGAGTCTTCTCTGTTCAAAGGAGCATCCTCGTTCTGGTCAGAGCTGAGATACTTACCCATGGAGGAGAGGGAGATTCCGCCAATATTGAAAGAACTGTACTTTTCGCTGATGTCATTCCACATATCGGTTATAACGTTGGTGGATATTACTACGTCACCTCTGTTACCGTATGCCTGAGTTCTTGCTTCGTATGTCTTCTGACGAGCAACACGACCTTCGATCGTCTTGACTGCCTGCTTTCTGGAGTTGAACTTGTCAAAAGAATCTGTAGACTTAACAAAGAGGAAGTCCATATCGGGATAAAGACCGATGTTGTTGGAAGCTGCATACTGTGTAAGAGCTGTCAAACCGTCATCGCCGCCGAGAACCTTGTCTACCTTGATCTTCGTGGGAGGTGTATTGTAAAGACCGCCGTTGAACCAACCGGTATACTTGAGGTTCATGTTGTTGATGCCTGCATCCTTCAATTCCTGAAGTATTGTCTGAGCATTTTCAAATGTGGAAAGGGGCTTCTTAACTTCAACGGGAACGCCGAGGAATCTGTCCTGAGCGTCGATGTCGCCGAGAGTTTCGAGATAGAGAGCGATATCGCCCTTATCTGTTATAGCTTCGAGAGTACCGTTGTTTACAAGGTATTCTCTGTACTTCTTAGCCATGCCTACGTAAGAAGCGTCATCACCGTAGAGACCGTTTACCTTGATAGTATAGTTACCAACATACTTTCTGTCGCAGTTTACTGTGTAAACAGCTGCACCGCCGGAGACTGTAAGACCGTTAAGAGGATAGCTGTCCTGCTGTCTCGGGAAAACTCTCATGAATACGGACTGATAAGGATGAACCGTACCGCCGCCGGTGTATGTAAGTCTGGAAAGGGAGTCACCCTCGGTAATTATTGCTACGTAGCCGTGGGATATTTCCTTTTCCTCTGTTGTTACCTTAGTAACTGTCTTATAAATGGTGTTGCCCTTACCGTCCTTCATTTCGTTACCTTCTTCATCGGTAGCGGGAACTCTTTCCTGTACCTCTGTTTTGTAGGTATAATTGGACTTTCTTGCAATACCGAATACGGGGAAACGCCATATTTCCATGTTACCGCCGTATGTTGTACCATAGGATTCACTGTGGAAGGAATAGTCGTTGCCGTAGAGCTGAGCTGCGATTGTTACGTTCTTGTCAGCGATATCGCTGAATTCAACGATAGCACCGGATCCGTCGGGAATGAAGCCGTAGCCGGTCTCATTTCTTCTACCCGCACCGAAGTAGGGGAGAATGTCGATGGAGTTAAGAGCGTATGTGGAGGAGTCGAACTGGATTCCTCGAGCGGGAAGAGTAATTCTTACGCCGTCTTCGTCGATGTAGTATTCAAGAGCCATCTTGAATACGGGGGGAGAGGAAGCACCGAGGACGTAACCTGTTGCTTCGTGGTCATCCAACATATCCTGAAGAGTGTAGTTAGTGAACTGCTTGAGCCAGCCTTCAATTCTGTTGATCTCATTGTCATTAACGTCGGCAATGATAACACGGATGGGGTACTGTTCAACGATAGGATACTTCTGGATCATTTCCTGCTTTGATCTCTGTGTAAGGTTGGGGTCAAAGAGGTTCTGGGGGAGATAGAAAGCGTTCATTCTGTCCCTGATGAAGGTATCATCTATCTCGTCCATGATGAGTGTCTGGAAGCGCTCCTCGGAAATTCTTCTCGGAACGACCTTTCTCTTTTCGGTCTCACCTATTGTATACTCAACTCTGATACCGCCGCGAACATTCTTCATTACGATCTGATCGCTGACTGCAGCATCCGCATAGCTGTTGAGCTCATAGGATGTACCGGATGTGATATTTGTATAGCTTATCAAAAGCTGAGACAAAGCCTTTTCCTTGATGGAAACAGAGGCTGTTGTAACTTCGGAATCGCCTACATCAAAGGGGTTTGTGAAGAGAATCTGACCTGTTTTCTTGTCAACAATTGCTACTTCACCGTTATCTGCCTGATAATACAGATCTGTGTTGTACTTGGAGTAAACGAGAGACATTGTTGCCAGCTTCTCTTCGGGAGTTTTATAAGGCACAACTGTATAGTCAATCGCTTCTACCTCTTCCTCTTCCTCTGCTGCGAATGCTGTGAAGGGAGCGATGGAAGCCATCATTCCCAACACCATCACAAGCACAAGAAGAGAAGATAAAAACCTTTTAGTTTTCATGCTTTTCTCCTTTCAAAGTACCTAAATACGATACGACAGTTCGACATAAATGTTATAGAAGAACGAGAACAGCTTCGTGAGAAGACCGGAGAAAAGAACGCCGACAAACATAATAAATGCCATTCCGACGAGAGTTCCCAAGGAAGTAAGAACGTTCTTTGACAACGAATAGTCGTGAGTTACCATCATTCCGAAGAAGAGCAGGAAGCCCGTCCAGATCCAACCGAAGTTGATGAGAAGGGTTATAAGGGATGCTTCTTCAGCAACGATAATATTAGTAAGCATTGTAGCGGGGATAAGGATCAGGGGGAGAGGAAGAACCGCATATGCTGTTGCAATGCAGATATCCTTGAAGCTGCCTTCACCGTCAAACAATGTTGTAAGACACCAGTTAGCAATACACCAGAGCAGGTAAGGAGTCAACAAGCCGGCGATCTCGGCAACTATATTTACGCCCATGTTGTTGGGAGCGAAGATATAGGACTTACCCATACCGTGGTAAATAAATGCAGCGATCGTGATAGCGCCTATAAGAAGCGCACCCTTCATGTTACCTCTCTTTTCATGCTTGAGGTCCCAGAAACCATCGAAGGGATGGAATATTACGTGGAAACCGTAAAGGAATGCTTCCTTGAGGGAGCGCTTTTCCTTCATCTTGTAGCCTTCCTTGTTTACCTTGTTCGCATACTTGAAGAACTTGGAAACTACGAAGCATACTACGATGACAACTACGGGAATTATGAGGATATACTTCTCGATCCACTGCTTTCTGAGCTGCTTGAAGCAGTCGGAGTAAGCAGCCGTATCGAAGGAAGCTTCATAATATTCCATAGCTTCTTCGTACTTGTACTCTCTGTAGAGAGAGTCGCCTATACCAACGTAAGCCTGGTCGAGGTTGGAGTTTCTCTGAAGCAGAGACTTCCAATAATCTATTGCAGTATCATATTTTCTGTCAATAGTATTCTGAAGAGCCGTAGCGATGTAATCGCCGTAGTCGGTTCTCTTGAAAACTGTGATGCTGTCTGTTGCTACATCGAGAGCAAGGAGGTCCGTGCCGTGATATACGATGGAGGAACAGTTCTGGAGCTGACCGATCTGAGTGCCGTTGTCACCGAATATGAAGAGAAGCTTACCCTGCTCATCATATGTGTATATTCTCTGGCGGAGAGAGTCAAACAAGCTCCACATTCCGTTGGGACCGAGAGCTACATCAGTAACGGATGAAACTTCGCCTGCGGTACCGCCGTTCATGTTGCCGATAGCGGTAGGAACTTCACCGGAGGGAGGATAGAAGCCCGTTCTGTTAAGAACGTCTGTACCCTCGTTATTGAGCATCTTGACGGGAGCGTATGTACCTTCAACACTCTTACCGAGTATAGCGGTTCTCATTGCACCCTTGTCAAGAGAGTTTGTAGTTGCGTAAACGAATCCCGCTTTGTCGATGGTTATGTTGTTATACTCTGTAGGAACTACCTTTTCGGAACGTGCGATCTGCTCTGCAGTTCTGAACATTCTCCAGAATATATCCCATGCGGAAAGGCTGGACTTCTGCGCACCGAGGAATCCCATAAAGGTTCCGTCGGAGTAAAGTGTAATAATACCGTAGTGAGTTGTGGAAGATACAACGTAAAGTCTTCCGGCTCTGTCTACTGCGAGAGCGATCGGCTTATAGATATGTCCTTCGGGGAACACGTCAGCCTTAGGCTCTTCAATTATCCTTGAAAATGTACCGTCGATATTGAAAACAACGATTCTGTAGTTATCCGTATCAGCTACGTAGATAAACTCTTCCGTTACGTACACACCGCTGGGAGCGAGAAGTGAATCGTAAACACCTTCTGTGTTAACAAAGGAATCGAGGAACATAAAAGGCTTGAACTGAGAATCACATACGATGATCCTGTTGTTCTTTGTATCGGCAATGTAAATATTACCGTTAGCGTCTACAAAGAGGTCCTTAGGGTCGTTCATGTCCACTGCAAGGTTCATAAATGCGGAGTCGATAACTCTGTCGGGAACGTATGCGTGAGGACTTTCAAGTGTATCACCGTTTATATTGTAAGTAAACGTTGCGTAAGGAACTATTGCCGAAGCAGAGAAGCTGAAGGCAACGATCAATGTAAGGACGCAAAGAAGTACTTTAAATGATTTTTTCATTGTTTTCCTCCTTAATCCTTCATGCCCGATGTGGACATCGTTTCGATGACGTTGCTCTGAGAGATAACGAATACCGCTATGGGAACAAGCATCATAACAACTGTGGAAGCAGCACCTGCGCCGGCACGTTTGATACCACCGGTGAGGATCTGACCGATTGCATAAGCGAAGCTCTTCAATTCCTCGCTGTGGATATAGAGGGAAGCACCCGCATTCCACAAGCCCTGGAAGGAGAAGATTATAAGTGTCATCCATGCGGGCTTAACCATAGGCATCGCAATAGACCACAAGATGCGGAACTCTCCTGCACCGTCAAGACGTGCGGATTCCAGACAGCTGTCGGGAACGGAGGTTTCCATAAACTGCTTCATAAGGTAAAGACCCATGGAGGAAGCAAATGCGGGAACTATAACTGCGTAGTAGGTATCAACCCATCCGAGAAGGGACATGGTGATGAAGTTTGTGATCGTTGTAACCGTAGCATTGAACATGAGGGAGTAAACAACGATATTGAAGAAGAATGCTCTTCCGGGGAACTTTATCTTCGCAAGAGCGTAAGCTGCGAGAGAAGAAAGAAGTACGTTACCGAATGTACCTAAAATAGAGGTAAATGCGGTGTTGAAAATGTATCTTGAGAAGGGAACCCAAGATGTGCCCATGAGCTTGAAGAGGTCTGTATAGTTCTTCAATGTGGGGTTAACAACCCAGAAACGGGGAGGGAACACCCAAAGCTCATCGAGAGGCTTCAACGACTGGATTATCGCATAAAGCATGGGCAGGAACATGAATGCTCCGAAGATAACGAGCATCGTGTTGATTCCTATGTCGCCGCCGAGGGAGCGGTTCATAGCATGGTTTGATTTTCTTATTCTTAACTTTGCCATATTACTGACCCACCTTCGACAACATTTTTCTGATTGCTGCGTTACATCCGATCATCATGATGAACAGGAGTGTAGCGATAGCGGATGCATAACCCATCTCGAAACGTGTGTTACCGTAGTCTGCAAGATGGTGCATCATGGTATGTGCACAATAATCGGGAGAGGGGAAGCCTACGAGACCGGTGATGATACCACCGAAACCGAAAGCACCTGTGATGGCGAGTATCGCACCGAACATCATCTGAGGACGCATGTAAGGAAGCGTTACGAACCAAAGCTCCTGCCATCTGTTCTTTACACCGTCAACGGCTGCCGCCTCGTAGAGAGAACGGTCAACTGTCTGGAAGCCGGCGATAAAGGAAAGGAAGGATGTACCCAAACTCGTCCAGAGTGCGACTACTATGACGAGGGGCATGATATAATCGGGATCCTGGAAGAAGGCGATAGGCGTTGAAATAACACCCATTTCCATCAGCCAACCGTTTACAAGACCGTGAGAGTCACTTGTAAAGAGGATGGTCCAGATAAGGTATACGTTACCTGCTATAGAGGGAGCGTAGAATATAAGTGTAATGACGGCTCTGATCTTGGGAGTAAGCTCATTGATGAACCATGCAAACATAAGGGACATGAGGTAGGAGCAAGGTCCCGTGATAGCCGCAAAGAATACTGTATTCTTAACGGAAAGCAGGAATATGTCATCCTCAAGAAGAAGTCTTATGTAGTTATCCATGAATACGAACTCCGGAGCTTCAAGCATGTTGAACAATGTGAAGCTGAAGAAGAGGGACAAAAGAACCGGGAGTACAGTGAATATGAAGAAGAGAATGAAGAACGGAGCGATCATTATGTACGCTGCCTTGTTCACACGCATCTCTCTCAATGTCCACTGGAACTTGGACATTTCATTGCGTCCGACCGGTTTCTTCGCTTTTGCGGTTGCGGTCTTGTCAGACATGAATTTTTTCTCCTTGCTAATTTATTTTTTGCTTACGAAGCTGCTATTATATCTTTATAGTCATCAAGAGTGGGAAGGTCGAACTCTTCGCGCTTTCTTGTGAGCTCATTATTGATATCTTCTATATATCCGAGAAGTGAATCAACGGGGTCTGCACCGTCGTTGTAAGCTGCAAGGAATGCAAACTGTACATATCTCGATACTATATATCCGCCCGGTACTTCGGGAGTAGCTGTAATGTTTTCAAAGCCTTCCTGGATGTTCTTTCTTGCGGAAGTTGTCCAAGCCTGGCTGTAAAGTGCTTCGAGGTTAGCTGTTGCGTGCTGTCCGGACGCACCGAGGAGGGCGACCATTTCGCTGCCGTAACGTGTCTGAGCCTGAGAGCCTGTCCACCACTTCATGAATTCCCATGCGCTTTCGGGATCGTCGCATCCTCTCATCATCATGAGACATGAAACGCCTGCTGCGGCTGTGTGGTTGACCTTACCTGTCTTTTCATCAACAACACCGGGGAGAAGTGTGAAGTCCCAAAGTCCTCTGATTTCGGGAGCAAAGATCTGGAGCTGGTTGTACATTGTGTAGTCGGCAACGCCGAGAGGCATTTCACCCGTTCTGAAACGGTTAGCAAAATCGTAGGAGTAGGGGAAGCCGTACAATGTGAACAATTCGCACATCTGCTTGAAGCAGTCAAGAGCCTCGTTTGTGTCGAGGTTTGTTTCCATACCGAATGTGAAGGGATCGTCATTTATGGGATCCTTGTAAAGGGGTATGTTATTCTGATACATGAGAAGGAGCTGACCGGGCAATGAGTTCGGGAAACCGAAGTCAAGGTGGTTGACCTGAAGGATGTTAAGCATATCGTAAACATCATCCCATGTTTCGGGTATTTCCATTCCGAGCTGCTGGAGAACGTCCATACGGTAGAAGAGCATGGAGAACGTCTGTGTTACGGGGAGACCGTAAGCTGCATCGTAAAGTGTAAGAGGTATCATAGCAGCATCGGTGAAGTTCTTTGTAACTTCGTCGAAGTCGGAGAATATCTCTCTCATCTTCTTGAGCTCTTCGGTATCTTCCTCGCCTGCCTTAGGCATATACGCCTCGGGGTTAATACCCATAACAGCAGTTCTTATAGCGTAGTTGATAGCATCGCCGGCTGCCTGTTCCAAAGCAACATCGGGACCCGTTCCGGAAAGTGTGGCGGGAAGAAGTGTTCCTGCCGCAACGAGCTTAAGGTTAGCCTTGATGCCGTACTGAGATGTGAAGTCATCATCGATCATGTTTCTGACGATCTGAGACTGGTCACGTCCGGAGAATATCCATACTTCGATCTCGGGGATATCGCCGAGATCCTGATCTTCCATAATACCGAGTGAGTTGTAATCGGAGAAGAAGCTCATGATGAAGGACTTGAACTCATGGATAAGTGCTTCAAAGAAGTTTGCTTCTGCCTTGGGAAGCTCGTTTCCTACGGGAGAAAGAACAACATAGTCAAGCTGGAGGGGCTGGTTCTGAGTGTTCATGACCCATGTACCCAGGTTACCTATGTAAGTTTTGAAGGTTGCAAAGTTGGGAGCGATCTCGTATTCATTGTCAGCCATCTTTCTGATGAGGAACGCAATGTTGTCGAGAAGTACGGAGTGTTCACCCTTCATACCTGTTCTCTCTTCCAACTGAGCGGAGATGTCGTAAAGAAGATTTGCGTACTTGTCAAATCCGATCATGATCTCGGGGAGCTGATCCGCGAAGTCATAGTCACGGTACTTATCGGGATCGGGACCTGTGAGCATCAATATCTTGAGGTAGTAGTTGTTAAGCTCTACCATTGCCTGCTCTACCTGGTATATGATCTCGCCCATATCACCGAGAACAGCCTCAAGCATGATCTCGTGTGTGCCTGCCTCGAGATAGAATTCATATTCTGTCTCGCCGTCGCCGAAGGTCTCTACCTGCCATTCATCGGCAAAGTTGAAGGAGAGCTTTTCAGCTTCCTTGAAGGGAACCTCGCCGTCTATGTAAAGCTTTCTGGAAACGTAAACACCGTCGTATACGTTCTGGAGGAATCTTGTACCTATTCTGTAGTATCCGGATTCCGCAACCTCTACATTCCATCTTACCCACTGACCGACGTTCTGCCACTTTTCGCCGCCGATGGAGTTGAGCACCTGGAGAGATGCATCCTGGGGAGATGTGATAGCGGATGTTCTGTCATTGAGGGGGTATATGATCTGGTCGCTTGTAGCATCAGCCTTTTCGGCTTCAATGATGATATTCTCGGAGGAAGCTGTCTTCGCACCGTTTTTATCGTGTTCAGCCTTGTATTCCGCGTATGTCTTGATCTCGGCAGCTCTGTATATCGTTATGGACTTGATAACGAAGGACTCCTTAACTTCAGCAAATGTCAAGGTATGCTTGCCTTTTTCAAGATAGAATTCAAAAGCATCGGGATAATAACCCGTGGAGTCGCGGAGAAGCACCGATCTCCATTCGGGAGTTTCAAGCTTCGTAGGACGGAGCTCGTTTCCGTTCTTATCTATAAGGAAGCCTCTGGATGTTCCCTCGCCCTCGAGGAATTCATCCTTCCACACGCTCGTGAATTCAAGGTATCTTGCTTCCTTGAAAGGATATTTGCCGTCTATCATCAGGGCACGCTCTATAGAAGAAGCACGCTCTGTTTTCGGATAGTACTCTATAGCTATATTGTACATACCCGTCTTGGATATCTCAACGTCAAAGGATACATTGCCTGCTTCGGGAACGTAAAGAGACTTTCCCGAGCTGCCTTCGTAGTTGGATTCAAGCTTTACTTTAGCCGTAGTCTGATCTTTGTTGTAGTCTTCGGCTTTGATAACTTTCTTGTCAGTACCGTCAGCCACGTCGGCGTAGCTTGCCAGGTACTCCTCGTAAGTCAGCGAATTGAGCAGATCCCTGATCTCCTGAAGCTTAGATTCGTTTTCGGAATCGGTAGCTGCAAATGCGCTGACCGATACGCTTGAAACGATCATCAAAACAACAAGAAGAAAGGAAAGTGCTCCGGACAGAACTTTTTTCATTCGAGTTTCCTCCTAAAATTTGTTTTTCTTTAATAATAGGAAATAATAATAATGCCGCTTTTCCCTTCGGCGGTATCCTTTTCCGGAGGAGACTCACCGACATCGCCAAAAGCCCCGTAAAACAAGCTCTGTGACACACACATTTCCGGCGCTTTTCGGCTCGAAACGCATCGCTTTTGCTCATAAAAGTCAAAAAGAACATAAGCGAATCCCGTCTAATGCGTTTTCACGGCATAATTACCGATGTTTATATAGATTATAATAGCATAATCGCAAATCTTTGTCAAGTACACCCAAATTAACTTCACCCCAAATACAGCTTATCTTAAAAAAAGCTTCGCCAACTCGATTTTGTTCATAATTTGGACATAACTTTGTGAACATATACCGTATTTTATTGCATTTATGCATTATATGATTTTCCCGGTTACGGATATTCGGAAATTATTCTTGATTTATCAATGTAAATCGGGGATTTTCCGGTAAAGCGAAAAGCTCCGCCAACATCGTTATTTCTCACATTTCGTTCAAAATCCGAAGAAAATCCAAGAAAACCCATAAAAAATACGGTTTCGAAAAACGATCCTGCTTTATAATCAAAAACACCGTTTGTGCATTTTGTATAATTCACAAGCCTTAATTTCGGCGTTATGACTAAAATATTTTTTGCGGCAAAAAATGCATTTTTTCGCATTTCAAGACCTTGTAAACGGTCGAAAACGTTAAATTCGTCATTTTTTATCAAAAACTCCGTTTTCCGCTTCAAAACCGCCCGTTCGGTCCTCCGCAAACCCGGCAATACGGCTCCGCACTCACTTCCGTCAGTCGGATGCCGCCTCCCGGCACTCAGTGCTCCTTACGCAGTAAGAGAATAAAGTTCGTTTTTGGGTACTTAATGCTCTTTGCGCAGTAAGAGAACAAAGTTTGGTTTTAGTACTTAGTGCTCCTTGCGCAGTAAGAGAACAAAGTTCGTTTTTGGCACTTAGTGTTCTTTACTGCACGATTCACAGCATCCGTCGCATCCGATATCGAAATCTATCTCTCTGCCTATCTTCTTATAATAGTCGGAGACAGCGCTCTTTACCGCTTCCTCTGCGAGAACGGAGCAATGCACCTTCTGAGGGGGAAGTCCGTCGAGAGCTTCAACAACGGCTCTGTTGGTAAGCGTTATAGCTTCCTTTACGGATTTGCCCTTGATAAGCTCCGTTGCGATAGAGCTTGTTGCTATAGCCGCACCGCATCCGAAGGTCTTGAACTTGACATCGGTTATAATGTCATTATCTATCTTAAGATATATCTTCATTATGTCGCCGCACTTTGCGTTGCCTACTTCGCCGACGCCGTCAGCGTTTTCGATCTCACCCACATTGCGGGGGTTCATGAAGTGATCCATTACCTTTTCCGTGTACATATCATTTTCCTTTCTGAAAATTTTATTTCATTATTTATATAGGCATCCGATGAAGACGCCTTATCCGCCCGTAAGCGTGATTATTCGCCCTTGAGTACCTTTTCGTAAAGAGGGCTCATCATGCGGAGCCTTTCCACCGCATTCTTGACGATAGCGTAGATCTCTTCCGTCTGCTCCATGGTATTCTCCACATCGAGAGTAAGTCTGAGAGAGCCGTGAGCTATCTCGTGGGGGAGACCGATGGCAAGAAGAACGTGAGAAGGATCGAGAGAAGCTGTAGAGCATGCAGATCCCGTGGAAGCGCATACGCCCATGATATCGAGCCACATTATAAGGGACTCACCTTCGATGAATTCAAAGGATATATTGAGATTTCCGGGAAGTCTCTTTTCTCTGTCTCCGTTGAGCCTTGTATAAGGTATAGATAAAAGCTTGTCGATGAGAGTATTTCTGATATTGAGTATTTCTTCTCTCTTCGCCTTGCCTTCGCCGGCGCACATATACTCAACAGCTCTTGCAAGAGCCGCGGCACCGGCTACGTTTTCCGTACCGCCGCGCTTCTTTCTTTCCTGACCGCCTCCGTCAATAAGATTGCCGATGCGGGTGCCGTTCTTGATGTAAAGAGCGCCGATACCCTTGGGGGCGTGAATCTTATGACCGGAGAAGGAGAGCATATCAACACCGAGATCACGAAGATCTACATCGATATGTCCCACCGCCTGAACAGCATCCGTAAAGAACAGGGCGCCTCTCTTTTTTGCGGCAGCTGCCAATTCCTTTATGGGTTGAACGGTTCCTATTTCGTTATTCGCCATCATGATGCATACAAGTATCGTATCATCTCTCATGGCGTTTTCAAGATCCTCAACTCTGACAATACCGTTCTCGTAAACGTCGAGATAAGTGATCTCAAAACCCTGCTTTTTCAAAGCCTTCAAAGTATTGAGCACCGCGGGATGCTCGATCTTGCTCGTTATAATGTGCTTGCCCTTTTTCGAAAGAGCCTCACATGCACCCTTTATAGCCCAGTTGTCGCCTTCGCTTCCGCCGCCCGTGAAGTATATCTCATTTGCTTCACAGCCAAGCACGTCGGCTATTCTTTTTCTGGAGGATGCCAAAATTTCTTTTGCTTCACGGGATACCGAGTGAAGTCCCGAAGGGTTTCCGTAGCTCGAGGTCAGTATTTCCGTTACCTCGGCTGCGATCTCCGGCAAAACTCTCGTGGTAGCCGCATTGTCGCAATAGATGGTTTTTTTCTTCTGTTCCATTATGTGACCATTCCTCTATATATACTCCGCAGTACAGTTTTCCGTACAGCGGTCATTCGTCTTAAAGTGCGTATTTCCTCCCAAAGGGGACAAAACACGCATCTTAGACTAATATTATACCCTTTTCTTACCGTAAACGCAAGTGGCAACCGAGATTTTTTATGAAAATCATTAAAAATATTTCGAAAAACGCACTCTCTACGTAAAATCACCGTTATTTTTTCTCCGAAAAGTTAAAAATATCCGGGACATCTCATTTTAAAGACATCCCGAATATTTCAGTCATATGTATGTGGCGCTATGATCTTATCGCCGTCAGAATTCAAATTTTTCCATCGCATCCGCAATTCCCGAGGAAACGGGACCTTCAAGAGATTCAAGCTTAGATACATAACCCTTGTTGTTTCCTTTTGTAAGCTCGTTCATAACGAAAGCTGCATTCCCGAAGTTATAGATGTAACCGATATCGTATACCTTTGAGCCGAAAAGTATATCGAGCATTTCCCTGGATTCGTTATCACGGAGAAGAACACCGTCAAGAGCAACGTCATAGTATGCGGGTGTAAGATATACATGAGAATAATATGCCAGCGTCTCGGTGATAATGCCCGTTCTTTCCGCATCCTCTGCGCATACGGGAACACAAATACCGGGAAGATATCCGTTAGAGGAAGTGGGGGTATAATATCTTTCCTGATTTTCATCGTAAAGAGGATTGGGAAGTATACCGAAGTTCATTTCCATCTGACGAAGCTGACGGGCTACGCTGAATACTGTGGATCTGAACATACAGTGTCCGCTCATAAATTTCTGAAGCTCGTCCGCAGAGGTCGTTCCGAGCTGATCGGTTCTGTAGAATTGGTTGTCAAGCATGAAGTCAAGAACATCGGATATAACGTCGCTCGCTCTTGTGTCCTGCATACCGAATTCAAAGCCGCCGTTGCCGTCAGGTCTTACTATGCTTTCACCCGATGCAAGATACAATACCGTAGATGTATTGGTGAAGAGCATCATGCCCCAGTCATCATCATGGGTCATTTTACCGTCGCCGTTCGTATCGTTGTTTGTATCCTTTATTATTTCAAGAAGCTTAGCTAGCGTCCACTTCTTCTGCTTTACAAGCTCATAAGGATCTTCATCTGTTCCGAAATTCACAAGAGCATCCTTATTCATAAGTATGGCATAGCAAAGGTCATCGTCAAGAACCGTTATTTCACCAGTGGTAAAGTAAAGCTTATTCTTTATCGCAAGGCTGTCATTTACGTTCTGATCCCACCATGATTTTTCAAGATCAAGATAAGGAACATCGTAAAGATCCATGAGATAGCCTTCCAGCGCAAGATTTACCGCAAGATTCATGGGAGGGCAGTAAAGATCGAAAGCATCCGTATTGGTGGAAATATTGGACTTTGCGGTAGAGTATATCTCGGAAACTGTCTTGTAGGAAGCAACTATTTTTATTCCGAGAAGCTCTTCGACCTTGTTATTTCTTTCGTATACGGCATCATTTATCGGCTCGTTCAAAATTTCATCTGCGTCAAGGTCTATATGGGGATAACCGTTTGTTTTGTCGATTCCCAAAATTCTGAATTCATAGGGATTTCCGTCGGTTGCATAATTAGCATCTGCAGGTATTTCAAGCTCTTCCTTTTCTTCCTCTGTAGCCACGCCTGTGGTGGAGGGAGCGGAAGTAGCAGTGTTCTGAGAACCTGTGTTTTGGGGATCCGACGTATCGCCGCAAGCCGCCAAGGACACTACCATGCAAAGCATAAGTACGAGCGATAAAGCTCTTACAATGTTTTTCATTTTTTGTATCTCCTTATTAATAAATTGTTTTTTGATTTTAACATAAATATGAACAAATGTCAACAGAAATATAATCAAAGATTATATCATTCTATCGACAATAGGTCGGTTTGCCGATACAATATATGATAGTAAGTACAAGGAGGAATTATAATGCATCTTCAAACAATACTTAATCAAAAGAACATTACAAGATATCACCTTTCAAAAATCAGCGGAGTACCAAAAACTACCATTCTTGATATTTGTTCCGGAAAAAGCTCGCTTGATCGTTGTTCCGCAAAAACAGTATATCAGATAGCCCGGGCAGATAGCCCGGGCACTCGGCTGCACAATGGAAGATCTGATGACTCCGGATATTACCGAAAAACCCGATGCAAATATCATACTTCCCGCAGATAAATCGTATTTGGAATGCAATCTTCCCGCCTACTTAGAAGAATCTGTCAATAAAATGAAAAAAGCTTGGAGCATGATAGACAGTGGCAGACCCCATATACATTGGGATTGCGATTTCTGCGAATTACAAAGCGACATAAACACAGCTGAAATGAGCAATCTTATCAGTGAAGAACAGGCATGGTATTTACGTGAAAAGTATCTGCGTATGGAAAGGAGTGATACTCTTGATTGACTTTAGTACGATCATCAAGCGTCATGTGTTTATTTCTTTTTTCGTGGTTCATAGTCTAAGACCTCCTTTTCCCAGACTAAATTCTACCACAATTTCTTTCCCACACTAAATTCCACTTCAAATTCCACTGTGGAATTTACTTTGGGAATTCACTTTTTCAAAATTTTTTATATTTTTTTCAAAAAAGGTATTGACAAAAACGCCTCTTTATGATAGAATATATCTCGCTGCGGTAAACAGCACAACAAAACTCAATAATTGCTGGTGTGGCTCAATGGCAGAGCAGCTGATTTGTAATCAGCAGGTTGATGGTTCGACTCCGTTCACCAGCTCCAGGGGGAATTCCCGAGCGGCCAAAGGGGGCAGACTGTAAATCTGTTGTCACTGACTTCGGTGGTCCGAATCCACCTTCCCCCACCAGAAAAAAGCACTTGCGAATGCAAGTGCTTTTTTCAATGATATCCGTTCCTCACGGAACGGGTGATATACCTTCGGTATGATATCCACCGGCGGTGGGTGATATACGCCTTCGGCGTATGAAGGAACGGATATTATATCATACTTGCGGAGCAAGTATATCATTCGGCGTCAGCCGTATATCATATCGCTTTAGCGATATATCATTTAATACATAAACATTGATATAATTATTATAATTATAACGAGAGAAGGTATTTCCATGTCCGATAACAAATTACTTGAACTATCATTTGAGTTTGCCGTTGTCATTGTAAACCTTGTAGACGGCATTACTACCCCAAAAAGCTCCTACATGACAGATCAACTTGCAAGAGCCGGTACTTCTGTCGCTGCCATATGCATGATATATTAGAAACATACGATTTACAAGAGGTGATTGCATGGGAAGCACTTTTTCAAATATCAGTATCCGAAAGGATCCTTGGCTTACAACGGAAATGGTTACGGAGTCTTTATCCACTATACTAATGGATAAAGGTTTCAGCCGTTCGACCGAAGAATCTTCAGATATAAGCTTCGCTGTATTCAGTTTGCCTTCATCGCAATGGTTTACAGTCT
>SVTV01000030.1 GCA_015063605.1 Oscillospiraceae bacterium | reverse complement strand
AAGCTGAATAAGCTGTGCGGATAAGGCTTCAAAGTGCCGTTATGTACTTTTCGTGTACTTTTCGAAAAACGAAAACCCGAAAACCCTTGTGGTATAAGGGTTTTCGGGATATAGTTTCTTACTCCCATTCTATCGTGCCTACGGGCTTGGGTGTAAGGTCGAGAAGCACTCTGTTTATACCGGGAACCTCAGCTGTAATACGGGCTGTTATGTGATGAAGAACGGGATACGGGATCTCTTCGATGGTTGCGGTCATGGCGTCCGTGGTATTTACGGCGCGGATGATAGCGGGCCATCCTTCATATCTCTTATCATCCTTTACTCCGACGCTCTTGAAGTCGGGAACGGAGATAAAGTACTGCCATACCTTGCCTGCAAGACCGTTCTTGTCAAACTCCTCGCGGAGGATAGCATCTGCTTCACGGAGAGCATGGAGGCGGTCGCGAGTGATGGCACCGAGGCAGCGAACTCCGAGTCCGGGGCCGGGGAACGGCTGACGGTAAACCATTTCACGAGGAAGACCCAGAGCGTCGCCCACAACTCTTACTTCATCTTTGTAGAGGAGCTTTACGGGTTCGACAAGCTCAAATTTAAGATCCTCGGGGAGTCCGCCAACATTATGATGAGCCTTAACACCCTTGGATTCAAGAATATCGGGATAAATAGTTCCCTGAGCGAGGAAAGAAACGCCTTCAAGCTTATACGCTTCTTCTGCAAAAACATTTATAAATTCAGCACCTATTATCTTTCTCTTTCTTTCCGGCTCGGATACACCTTCCAAAAGGTTGAGGAATCGATCGGTAGCATCAACGTATATAAGGTTAGCATCAAGCTCTTTTCCGAACACATTGATTACCTGCTCGGATTCGCCTTTTCTCATCAAACCATGGTTTACATGAACGCAGACAAGCTGTCTGCCTATTGCTTTTATAAGAAGAGCTGCTACAACGGAAGAATCCACACCGCCTGAAAGGGCGAGAAGCACTTTCTTATCGCCTACCTGCTCACGAACTGCCTTTACCTGTTCATCTATAAAAGCATCTGCTAAAGCCTTGGTAGTTATACGTTCCATTGTGTCGGGACGAATATTATTGCACATATTTTTTTGATCCTTTCTGTTGTAATCAGTTGGTATAGTTATCAAAATAACCCTGAACGAGAACTACGGGAGTACCCTTGTCTCCCGATCCGCTTGTAAGGTCGCAGAGAGAACCGATCAGGTCTGTAAGCTGACGGGGTGTAGTACCCTGAGAAGCCATGTTGCCTACAAGGTCGCCCTTCTTTTCGCTGATGCTCTTGGAAATGGCATCCTTGAGAGCTTTGCCCGAGAGATCCTTGAAATCGTTATCTGCAAGATATTTAAGCTTCAATTCATTGGGAGTACCGATAAGTCCGTCAGTATATGCGGGAGATACTACAGGGTCTGCAAGCTCCCAGATCTTCTGCTGAGGATCCTTGAAGGCGCCGTCGCCGTAAACCATTACTTCAACGTGCTTGCCTGTTGCATCAAATATTCTCTTCTGAATATCATCAACAAGCCCTCTGCACTCTCTGGGGAAAAGCTTAATAGTATCTTCCGTGGATTTATTGGAGCCGAGAAGACCGTACTTTTCGTTGCATCCGCTTCCGTTTACGGGAGCATTGAGAATATCATCGAGAGAGCAAACTACCTTTGCACCTGCTTCGAGAAGTATGCGCTTTGTGCGTGCTCGTGTGTGTATATCGCAGTTGATGATGCAGTCAGTGTAATTAAGTATTGTTTTAGCTTGATTTGCAAAAACTATCTCGCATTCAGCGCCGCATTCTCTTATAAGATCGCCGTAATACTGAACGTAATCAACGCCCGTAAATTCATGCTTGTTAACGCCGAAAAGCTCTCTGTATTTTTCCAATGAAAGAACATCGGAATAAGGATTTATACCTGCGTTATCAAGCTTGTCAATGCTTACAAGCTCATTTCCCACTTCATCGGAAGGATAGCTTAACATAAGCACTATTTTCTTTGCGCCTTGGGCTATACCGCGGAGGCATATCGCAAAACGGTTTCTGGAGAGGATCGGAAATATAACTCCTATCGTTCCACCGCCCAGCTTTGCGCGGACATCATCGGCAATATCCTTGACCGATGCGTAATTACCCTGCGCACGTGCTACGATGGATTCGGTAACAGATATAACGTCTCTGTCGCGAAGCTCAAAGCCTTCATATTCGGCTGCTTCAAGAACACTTTCGGATACGATCGCCGCAAGGTCATCACCTTGTCTTATAATGGGGCAGCGTATTCCTCGAGATATCGTTCCCACTCTTCTTTCTTTCTTTTCCATAATTATTTCCATTCCTTTTTATATAAATTTTCAGAATAAACCTGATATTTTTCCCGTAGAGTCTATATCAATACGCTCTGCGGAGGGTGATTTGGGCAACCCCGGCATAGTCATCATGTCTCCGAGAAGCACTACTATAAATCCTGCACCTGCGGAAACCTTGACATTTTTTACGGTAATTACGAAATCCGACGGTGCTCCGAGCTTATGCGGATCATCGGAAAAGCTATACTGGGTTTTTGCCATACATACGGGAACCTTATCAAAACCGAGTTGAGTCAGAACCTCTATCTGCTTCAAAGCGGCGAGCGTATAATCAACAGAACTTCCACCGTATATTTTCTTAACAATAGATTCTATCTTTTCTCTGATCGAAAGATCAAGATCGTAAGAAAATTCGAAATTATCAGTATTTTCTTCTTCGCAAAGACGAACGACTTCCTTAGCAAGCGCTTCTCCACCCTTGCCGCCTTCCGCCCAAACGGTGGAAAGTATCGCCGTAACACCAAGCTCCTTACATCTACCGATAACGTAATCTATCTCGGCTTGAGTATCTGTCGGAAATTTATTAAGAGCAACCACACAGGGAAGATGGTAAACATTCTTAATATTGGATACGTGACGAAGAAGATTTGGGATACCCTTTTCAAGGGCTTCGGTATCTTCCTTTGAAAGCTCTGTCTTCGAGAGACCGCCATGCATCTTCAATGCTCTTACAGTTGCAACTATAACAACAGCATCGGGACGCAAGCCGGACATACGGCACTTTATATCAATAAACTTCTCTGCGCCGAGATCCGCTCCGAAGCCCGCTTCGGTAACTGCATAATCGCCAAGCTTTAAAGCAGTCTTTGTAGCAGTAACGGAATTACAACCGTGAGCTATATTTGCAAAGGGACCGCCGTGAATGAATGCAGGAGTTCCCTCCAATGTCTGAACGAGATTAGGCTTAATGGCATCCTTCAAAAGCGCCGCCATTGCTCCGGCAGCTTTAAGCTGTGCACATGTTACGGGCTTATCATCATATGTGTAACCTACAATGATACGTCCCAATCTTTCCTTAAGATCATCTATTGACTCGGAAAGACAGAGTACAGCCATTATTTCACTTGCTACGGTTATATCGAAGCCGTCTTCTCTGGGGGTTCCGTTGATCTTTCCGCCAAGACCGTTTACTATAAATCTGAGCTGGCGGTCATTCATGTCAACGCATCTTTTCCACGTTATCTTTCTTACGTCTATATTCAATTCATTGCCGTGATTGATATGATTGTCAAGCATAGCGGCAAGAAGGTTATTAGCAGCACCGATAGCATGGAAATCGCCTGTGAAATGCAGATTGATATCCTCCATGGGAACGACCTGAGAGTAACCGCCGCCTGCGGCACCGCCCTTAACCCCGAATACGGGGCCGAGGGAAGGTTCACGCAAAGCAACAACAACTTTTTTACCGATCCTCCTGAGACCGTCGGAAAGACCTATCGTTGTGGTAGTCTTTCCCTCTCCCGCAGGAGTGGGATTGATAGCCGTTACAAGAATGAGCTTTCCGTTTTCGGCTTTGGTATCTTTAAGCAAAGAAAGATCTACCTTAGCCTTATAATTACCGTACTGCTCAAGATACTTTTCATCAATACCTGCAGTTGCGGCAATTTCCTTTATATGCTTCATCTGACAGCCTTGAGCTATCTCTATATCTGTCTTGTATTCCATAATTTACCTCGCTTATTTGAAGTAACGTACAGCAGACTCAAACATACGAATATCGTAGTTTCCGGGAACATTCTTGTAAAGACCTGAGCCTATACGTTCGCTGTGGCCCATCTTACCAAATACTCTGCCGTCGGGGGAAGTAATACCTTCTATGGCGTACATAGAATCATTGGGATTGAAGCTTACATCGCTTACAGCGTTTCCGTCAAGGTCAACGTACTGTGTAGCGATCTGACCGTTTTCGGCAAGCTTCATGATAAGCTTTTCATCAGCTAGGAATCTACCTTCGCCATGAGATATCGGTACATTGTAAACATCGCCAACATCTGTGAGAGCAAGCCAAGGAGACTTATTGGAAGCAACTCTGATACGAACTATCTTGGACTGGTGACGTGCTATCGTATTGAAGGTAAGAGTGGGACAAGTTTCATCCGTGTCGATTATCTTACCGTAAGGAACGAGACCAAGCTTTATAAGAGCCTGGAATCCGTTACAGATTCCGCACATTAGACCGTCTCTGTTTTCAAGAAGATCGGTAACTCCTTCTTTGATCTCGGCATTTCTGAAGAATGCGGTTATGAACTTACCGCTTCCGTCGGGCTCGTCTCCTCCGGAGAAACCGCCGGGGATGAATATCATCTGAGCGGACTTGAGCTGCTCGGAAAAATACTTGATACTGTCCTTGATAGCGGATGAGGTAAGATTCTTGATTACTATGATCTCGGGATCAGCACCTGCGTCACGTACAGCCTTGGCGGAATCGTATTCACAGTTTGTTCCGGGGAATGCGGGAATGAGTATCTTGGGTCTTGCAGTCTTAATTGCGGGACTCTTTCTCTCTGATGCCTTGTATTCAAAATTCTTCATGGGAGTCTTGCGGTCGGCTATATTACAGCTGTAAACACTTTCAAGCTTATCCTCGTAAATACCGAAAAGCTCATCAAGGCATATCTTTTCGTCCGCCCATGTAATTTCTTTCTTGTCTGTGACAACACCTATAACGGATTCGGGACATACATCCTCTGTCACTTCGAGAATGAAGGAGCCGTAGGAATATCCGAATATATCGTTTACGGAAAGCTTATCATTGTAATCAAAGCCGAAGCCGTTACCCATTGCCATCTTCATAACGGCTTCACCTATACCGCCCATGCAGGGTGTGTAGCAGGAAACTGCTTTACCGCTTCTGAGAAGCTCTGTAACCTTACCAAAGAGAGCGATAAGGGATGAAGCAGAAGGAAGTCCGTCCCTTTCAAGCTCGGGAGTGAGAAGGATGACCTTGTTGCCCGCCTTCTTGAATTCGGGAGAAACGACATCACCTGTCTTTCCCGTTGTTACAGCAAATGAAACGAGTGTGGGAGGAACATCAAGATCCTCAAAGGAACCGCTCATGGAGTCCTTACCGCCGATAGAGCCTACACCGAAATCCATCTGAGCCTTGAATGCACCGAGAAGAGCCGCCAATGGCTTGCCCCATCTCTTTTCATTCTTGCCAAGCTTTTCGAAATATTCCTGGAATGAAAGATATACGTCCTTGTATTCCGCACCTGTCGCAACGAGCTTACAGAGAGAGGAAACAACGGAAATATACGCACCATGATAGGGGCTCTGCTCCATTATGAAGGGATCATAACCCCAGGACATGAAGGAGCAATCATCCGTATGCTTTTTCTCAACGGAGATCTTCTGAACCATGCTCTGAATAGGAGTAAGCTGATACTTACCGCCGAAGGGCATAAGGACGGTTCCTGCACCTATGGTGGAGTCAAATCTTTCGGAAAGACCGCGCTTGGAGCAGATATTGAGATCGCCCGCCATTGCCTTATAATTATCCGTAAAGCTTCCGCTTATCTTCTTTTCACTCAAGGAAGGCTTTGCGACTACGGCGTTGATATGCTTTTCGGCACCGTTGGAATTAAGGAAATCACGGCTTATATCAACTATCTTCTTTCCGTTCCAATTCATGGTCAGACGCTCTTCTTCCTTTACCGTGGCAACGGGACATGCCTGAAGGTTTTCTTTTTCAGCAAGGGCAAGGAAGGCTTCAACATCCTCGCTTGCAACTACAACAGCCATTCTCTCCTGAGATTCGCTTATTGCAAGCTCTGTACCGTCAAGTCCCTCGTACTTCTTGGGAACTGCGTTAAGGTCTATTTCGAGACCGTCGGCAAGCTCACCTATGGCAACGGACACACCGCCCGCACCGAAGTCATTACATCTCTTTATCATTCTTGAAGCCTCGGGATCTCTGAAAAGTCTCTGAAGCTTTCTTTCCTCGGGAGCATTACCCTTCTGAACCTCTGCGCCGCAGGATTCGAGGGATTTCGATGTGTGTGATTTGGAGGAGCCTGTAGCACCGCCGCATCCGTCACGACCCGTACTGCCGCCGAGAAGTATTACAACATCACCGGGAGCGGGTCTTTCACGGCGGACATTCTCTTCGGGAGCAGCCGCTATAACAGCACCTATCTCCATACGCTTTGCAGCGTATCCGTCGTGATATATCTCATCAACTATACCGGTTGCAAGGCCAATCTGGTTACCGTAGGATGAATAACCTGCCGCAGCCGTGGTTACTATCTTTCTCTGAGGAAGCTTTCCCTTTATTGTCTCGCTTACGGGCTTCAAGGGATCTGCCGCACCGGTCACACGCATAGCACCGTATACATAAGAACGTCCGGAAAGCGGATCGCGGATAGCGCCGCCGATACATGTTGCCGCACCGCCGAAGGGCTCTATTTCGGTAGGATGGTTATGAGTTTCATTCTTGAAGAGAAGGAGCCAGGGCTCGCTCTTGCCGTCAACGTCGATGTTGATCTTAACGGTACAGGCATTTATCTCTTCGGATTCATCAAGCTTTTCGAGCTTGCCGTTCTTCTTGAGATATCTTACAGCTATGGTAGCGATATCCATAAGGCAGACGGGCTTTGTTCTTCCCAATTCTTTTCTGACGGCAATGTAATCATTGTATGCGTTCTGAAGAAGCTCATCCTCAAATTCTACGTTATCAATAGTAGTAAGGAATGTTGTATGGCGGCAATGATCGGACCAATAAGTATCGATCATTCTTATTTCCGTTATAGTGGGATCTCTGTTTTCCTTTACGAAATAATCACGGCAAAATTCTATGTCATCTATATCCATAGCAAGACCGTATTCAGAAATGAAAGACTGAAGTCCTTCTCTGTCGAGGCTTATAAAGCCATCAAGAGTTTTTACTTCCGTGGGAATGAAATACTCTGTCTTGAGTGTTTCGGGCTTTTCAAGAGCAGCTTCCCTCGCCTCAACGGGGTTGATAACGTACTTCTTGATCTCATTTATCTGTGCTTCGGAAAGCTCACCGTAAAGAGCATATACCTTTGCGGTACGGATAACGGGTCTTTCGCCCTGAGATATGATCTGAATACACTGCGCCGCGGAATCGGCTCTCTGATCGAACTGACCGGGAAGGAATTCTACCGCAAAAACGCAAGCATTACCGAAATCAACATTCTCGGACGCTATATCGAGCTGAGGCTCGGAAAAAACCGTTTTCTTTGCATATTCAAAAAGATCTTCCGTTATATTTTCGGCGTCATAACGGTTAACAATACGAACATCCGTAAGTGATTCTATTCCTAAGAGCCCGCGTGCATCGTTGAGAAGCGCCTTTGCCTCATTGGCAAGCTCTTTTTTCTTTTCAACAAATACTCTGTATACCATATTTATTTTACCTCTGCTTTCATAGCTTTTGCTCCGATATCATGGCGGTAATAAGCATTATCAAAGCTGATTTTTTCTACAAGTCCGTAGGAAGCCTTTATTGCTTCGGAAAGAGAATCCGCAATTTCCGTTGCACCCAGTACTCTTCCGCCGTTTGTAACAAGCTTACCTTCCTTAAGAGCCGCACCTGCAACATAGACCTTATCGGATATTTCGGCGGGTATGTTTATTTCAAAACCTTTTTCGTACTTTGTGGGATAACCGTTGGAAGCCATTATTACACAGCAGGCATATTTATCGCTGAAATTAACCTCTGTTTCCGAAAGCTTTTCATTTGTAACTGCCTGCATAACTGTGAGGAGATCGCTCTCAAGAAGAGGAAGAACAACCTGTGTTTCGGGATCACCGAAACGGCAGTTATATTCTATGACCTTAGGACCCTTTTCCGTTATCATAAGACCGAAATAGAGGCATCCCTTGAAAGTTCTTCCCTCAGCGTTCATGGCATTGATAGTGGGAAGGAAAATTGTCTCCATGCACTCCTTTGCTACGCTGTCTGTATAATAAGGATTTGGAGCTATCGTTCCCATGCCACCGGTGTTGAGACCCGTATCGTTGTCACCTATTCTCTTATGGTCCATAGAGGATATCATGGGAACAACAGTCTTTCCGTCGGTAAAGGACAGAACAGATACCTCGGGACCCGTGAGGAACTCCTCTATAACGAGAGTTTCACCGCTTTTACCGAATATCTTATCACCCATCATAGATTTTACGGCATCGACAGCTTCTTGTCTTGTCTGAGCGATAATAACACCTTTTCCGAGTGCAAGACCGTCAGCCTTGATAACTGTGGGAATGGGAGCTGTCTCAAGATACTTCAAAGCAGCATCCATATTATCGAACACTTCATATTCCGCTGTGGGAATTCCGTATTTCTTCATAAGATTCTTGGAGAAGACCTTGCTTCCCTCGATTATAGCGGCATTTGCTTTCGGTCCGAAGCAAGGGATACCCTTCGCTTCGAGGGCATCAACCGCACCGAGAACGAGAGGATCATCGGGTGCTACTACGGCGTAATCTATATTTTCCTTTACGGCGAATTCAACTATACCGTTTATATCTGTTGCGGGTATGGAGACGCATGTGGCATCGGAAGCAATTCCTCCGTTGCCGGGAAGAGCGAATATTTCCGTAACATCTTTATTCATTTTTAACTTCTTTATAATGGCATGCTCTCTTCCGCCGCCGCCTACTACCATAATTTTCATAGCTATCTGTCGCTTTCGCCCGCCGAAAGCTTCCTTTCTGTGGGAATTTGGGTAATACTCCGGCTGTTTTGCCCGCAATTTGATATAAATACAGCTAAACCGGAGAACACCTTAAATAATTCTGTCAAACTTATTGTTTAATATCAGTGGTGGAAAAGACGCATTCCCGTGAATGCCAATGTCATGCCGTACTTATCGCAACAGGATATTACAACATCGTCACGAATGGAACCGCCGGGCTCGGCAATATACTTAACTCCGCTCTTCTTGGCACGTTCGATATTGTCATCGAAGGGGAAGAAAGCATCAGAGCCCAATGCAACGTTATCTATCGTATCAAGATATGCGCGCATTTCATCTGCTGTAAGAGGTTCGGGACGTGTCGTAAAATACTTCTGCCAATTTCCTTCAGCGCATACATCTTCCTCGTTCTTATTGATATAACCGTCAATTACATTATCTCTGTCGGGACGTCCGATAGTATCCTTGAAAGGAAGAGAAAGAACCTTTTCATGCTGACGGAGGAACCATGTATCAGCCTTTGTACCTGCAAGACGTGTGCAATGTATTCTTGACTGCTGACCGGCACCGACGCCTATAGCCTGACCGTCATATGCGAAGCATACGGAATTGGACTGTGTATACTTAAGAGTAATGAGAGAGATAATGAGATCTCTGACCGCACTTTCCGGAAGATCCTTTTTTGCTGTTACTATATTGGAAAGAAGCTCCTTATTGATCTTGAAGTTGTTTCTTCCCTGTTCAAATGTGATACCGTATACCTGCTTCTGTTCAGCTTCTTGAGGAACGTATTCGGGATCTATTTTTACGATATTGTAGCTTCCCTTTCTCTTGGTCTTGAGGATCTCGAGAGCCTCGGGTGTGTAGCCGGGAGCAATAACGCCGTCGGAAACCTCACGCTTTATCATGAGGGCAGTTGTGACATCACATTCATCGGATAGAGCTACCCAGTCACCGAAGGAGCACATTCTGTCGGTGCCTCTTGCTCTTGCATATGCACATGCCAAAGGAGATTCATCGAGACCTTCGATATCGTCTACGAAGCAAGCCTTCTTGAGCTTATCGGAAAGAGGGATGCCTACAGCCGCAGATGTAGGGCTTACGTGCTTAAAGGAAGTAACTGCGGGAAGGCCGAGAGCTTCTTTGAGCTCTTTTACAAGCTGCCAAGAGTTGAATGCATCAAGGAAGTTTATATATCCGGGTCTGCCGCACAGAATTTCTATGGGAAGCTCGCTTCCGTCGTTCATGAATATTTTAGCAGGTTTCTGATTGGGGTTACAGCCGTATTTAAGTTCGAATTCTTTCATTTTCAATTCCTTTCTCACACGTTTTTATTTATTATTCTTGTTTCTGCTTCGCCTGTTGCAATGTCGATGTATCTTACAAAGAGAGATACCTTATTATCTTCATTGAGATTTTTCCATATAAGATCTGTAAGATCGTCGATATTCATATCGGGAAGCTCAAGAGTCTTGGGCTCGCCTTCAAAGGAAGGAAGAGGATCGCCTTCGCCGTTATATGTATGGATGAACTTTGCTCTTCCCGCAATGGGATTGGAGTAAGCATAAGTAAATCTTTGGCAGGAGCTGTCGTCACCCTCAGCACTCTTGAGTATCGACATAGCGTAATTCATGTCTCCACCTTCTCTATGGATTATACCGGATATGCGGGGAGTGAAATTAGGCTTATCATCCTCAAATTCACGTGTCCTGAGAGCCTGCTCGAAGGTCATCTGCTTATCCATAAGATCGTATATGGTATCGGTCTGATCGCCGTTTGTAACGATCGTCTTATTTCCGAGAACACGAACGGGATAATAGATTATAAGATGAGGATCTGTCATCTTTGATTCGTCAAAAGCCTTGGTACGCATAGCATCGCCTTCAGCAACGAAAACACGGTTGCGGCTGTTAACGCTTCGTCCCATTATAAAGTACGCTGTAACGGCTTTTTTGCCGTCAGCGCTTTTACCTATCATAATTCCTCTGCCGTGGTATGCAAGAGAATTCAGTTCATTAGCAATCGTAGATACCTTCATTGTTACAAACTATCCTTTCGTTACATCCGGAAGTATTCACGGACTTGATCTTATTTTATAATTACTTTATTGTTTTCTACCGTTATTCTGCCGTCGCAGAAAAGTCTTACTGCTTCGGGAAGTATCTTCCACTCGGCTTGCTCCATTATTCTCTTCTGAAGCGTTTCGGGTGTATCATCCTGCATGACATCAACAGCCTTCTGAAGGATAATGGGTCCCGCATCGCATTCGGGAGTTACTATATGAACCGTAGCACCCGATACCTTTACACCCTTTTCCAAAGCCGCCTCATGAACATGAAGTCCGTAAAAGCCCTTTCCGCAGAAGGAAGGAATAAGAGCGGGGTGTATATTAATGATCCTGTTGGGGAATCTTTCATATACCTGCTCGTCTATGATCGTCAGAAATCCCGCAAGGACAACGAGATCTGCACCGTTCTCCTCGAGAGTATCCGCAAGAGCCTTTGAATATGAGGCGATACCGTCATAATCCTTTCTTGCCAGAACACAGGAAGCGATATCGTTGTTTTTTGCTCTTTCAAGAGCATAGACTCCGGGCTTGGAAGCTATAACGAGAGATATCCTGCCGCATCCCAGCTCACCGCGTTTTTCGGCATCAATAAGAGCCTGAAGATTTGTTCCGCCGCCCGAAACAAGAACGGCAATTTTTACTGTACCCATAAATTTGACAATGCCTTTCTCACAAAGCGTGATCTACCTTTCGGTAAGGATCAGCCCTTACCGTTCCAGCAATATGTGCAAAGCTTGCACTTTGGAAGACCTATCGCCTTTATAACGCCCTCAAGAGACTGAAATTCAAGAGATGAGAATTTGAATTTCTCGCATATCGTTCTTCTGAGAGCTTTACCTCTTTCAGTTGAGCCGTCGCTGTACTCCTCTATATGATTTGCGCCCTCCTCACCTTCAAGCTCCATGATTACACGGCGTGCGATAAGCTCCATATCATCAGTTCCACGGGTAAAGTTAAGATATTTGCATCCGTACATGACGGGAGGACAAGCCGATCTCATATGAACGGACTTAGCACCGTTATCGTAAAGAAAATCAACTGTCTCCTTCAACTGTGTTCCGCGTACAAATGAGTCATCAACAAAGAGAAGATTCTTTCCTCTTATAAGCTCATGTACCGGTATCTGCTTCATTTTGGCTACCTTGCTTCTGTCGGATTGTTTCGCCGGCGTAAAGCTCCTCTGCCATGTGGGAGTGTACTTTATGAAGGGACGCGCAAAAGGTATACCGCTTTTGTTGGCATAACCGATAGCGTGAGGAGTACCCGAATCCGGAACGCCTCCCACGTAATCTATATCCTTCAAAAGACCGTTTTTGCGGTCGTTTTCAGCCATTATCTCGCCGTTTTTATTACGCATTACTTCAACGTTTCTTCCCTCGTAATTAGATGTGGAATAACCGTAATACGACCATAAAAAGGCACATATCTTCATTTCCTCACCGGGAGGTGTGAGCTGTTCCAGGCTGTCGGCGGTGATCCTTACAATCTCACCGGGTCCCAGCTCCTTTTCATCGTTATATCCCAGCTTTTTATAAGCAAAGGATTCAAAGGAAACGCAATAACCGTCATCGCTTTTACCTACAAGCACGGGTATCCTTCCCACCTTGTCTCTTGCGGCGATGATAGATCCGTCATCGCAGAGGATAAGGATGGAAGCCGTTCCTTCGATGGAATCCTGAGCGTATCTTATCCCTTCAACGAAGTCATTCTTCTGGCTGATGAGAGCCGCAACAAGCTCTGTCGTATTAACGGCGCCGCCTGTCATGGAATCAAAATGACCTCCGCTTATGGAAAGATATCTGTCGATAAGTTCCTTTGTATTGTTGATTATACCTATTGTGCTTATTGCAAAAGTACCGAGACTTGAACGTATAAGAAGAGGCTGAGGATCGGTATCGCTTATGCATCCTATGGCAGATGTACCGAACATATCTTCGAATACGTGCTCAAATTTTGTTCTGAAGGGAGAGTTCTCTATATTATGAAGCTCTCTCTGTAAGCCTATCTTTTCATCATATGCCGCCATACCGCCGCGACGCATTCCAAGGTGTGAATGATAATCCACACCGAAGAAAACATCGGAAATGCAGTCTCGCTTAGCGGCTGCTCCGAAAAAACCACCCATGTCGACAAATTACCGTTTTATCGTGATTTCACTCAAGCAAAGAAGAGCTTGGAAAGAGTCATGGGATCGATATACTGTCCGTCCTTGTAAACACGCATATTTCCGGAAGCTATCTCATCAATGAGCATAACATTTCCATCTGCATCATATCCGAATTCGAATTTGATATCATAAAGAACGAGGCCCTTTTCGAGAAGATCATCGGCAACGATCTTTGTGATCTTCTGAGTCATAGACTTGATATCATCATACTGCTCGGAGGACATAACGCCGAGATCTACAAGACCGTCCTTTGTTACAAGGGGATCGCCCTTTTCATCGTTTTTAAATGTTGTTTCAACGTATGCGGGAAGATCGGCGCCTTCTTCTATATAATCGCTGTAACGGCGGAAAAAGCTTCCTACAGCCTTATGTCTGCAAATTACCTCAAGACCCTTTCCGAAAACCTTGGCAGGAAGTACCTCCATTGTGGTGTTTTCAAGGTCTGCGCTTACGTAATGAGTTTTGATTCCTGCTGCATTTACCTTTTCGAAGAAATATACTGACATGCGAAGATTGACATCGCCGACGCCTTCAATGGTGAGACCTACAGAGTTTTCACCGGGATCGAAAACACCGTCTTTACCTGTGCAGTCATCCTTGAACTTAAGGAGATAATTTCCGTTATCGAGTGCAAATACGTCCTTTGTTTTTCCTGAGTATACGAGCTTGTTTTTCATGATCTTTATTTTCCTTTCGAATTAATACGATTTAAAAAATGATTCTATATTCTTATCTGCATAATTAAAGCTGAGACATTACATCAGCGTCCTTTTTGAGAACCTTTGCGGCATCGGCAGCACGCTTTGTGTCGAGCCTTGCGGCGAGCTCCTTATCCTCGACAGCAATTATCTGAGCCGCAAGAAGAGCAGCATTTCCGCCGCCGTCAATTGCCACGGTCGCTACAGGAATGCCTGTGGGCATCATAACCGTTGAAAGGAGTGCGTCAAGTCCATCAAGATTTGATGACTTGCAGGGAATGCCTATCACGGGAAGAGTTGTGTTGGCAGCTATTGCTCCGGCAAGATGAGCTGCCATGCCCGCTGCGGCTATTATTGCTCCGAACCCGTTTTCACGGGCAGAAAGGGCGAATGAACGTGCCTCCTCGGGTGTTCTGTGTGCGGAATAAATATGCACTTCAAAGGGTATATCAAGTGACTTGAGCATATCGGTTGCTTTTTTGATTATCGGCAGATCACTGTCGCTGCCCATTACGATTCCGACTTTTTTCATAATAACTCCTTATAAGAAAATATAAAAGGGCGCACTTACCTCATATCAAAGTAAATACGCCCAGACGGTCGGCCAAAACAAGGGAAAGATCCCTTTATTGCTCCCCCGTTCCTCTGTGGTACTCCACTTATCCGTCAGTTGCGAAGGAGCTTTATTCAAGCATGTTAAAATTATAACACACTTTACTTTTTATGTCAAGGCGTCTTTTTTGATTGTGCTTATGTTTTTAACTGTTTTTTCAGTTTATTTTATAGCTGTGCTCTTTTCCTTCTGGATAACGTCGTGTGCCCCGCCTTCAATGATACTTGTAGCACTTACAAGAGTCAGCTTAGCCTTCTGCTGCAATTCGGGGATGGTCAGCGCTCCGCAATTGCACATAGTGGATTTGACCTTGCTGAGAGAAAGGGCAACATTGTCCTTAAGACGTCCGGCATAAGGAACATATGAATCTACACCCTCCTCGAAGGAAAGCTTCTTATCTCCGCCGAGGTCATATCTCATCCAATTTCTTGCTCTATTGGAGCCTTCACCCCAGTATTCTTTATAATAGGTACCGCCGATATTGACCTTATTTGTGGGGCTTTCGTCAAAGCGTGCAAAATATCTGCCCAGCATGATAAAATCAGCACCCATAGCAAGAGCCAATGTGAGATGGTGGTCGTAAACTATGCCGCCGTCAGAGCATACGGGAATGTAGACGCCCGTTTCTTCGAAGTACTTGTTTCTTGCTTCACATACTTCGATCAAAGCAGTAGCCTGTCCTCTTCCGATACCCTTTGTTTCTCTTGTGATGCAAATAGAACCTCCGCCGATACCGACCTTGATGAAATCGGCACCGCATTCAGCAAGGAATCTGAAGCCGTCGGCGTCAACAACATTTCCTGCACCGACCTTAACATCATTTCCATACTTGGATCTGATCCACTCTATCGTAAGCTTCTGCCATTCGGAAAAGCCTTCGGAGGAATCTATGCAAAGAACATCGGCACCTGCTTCGATAAGAGCGGGAACGCGTTCGGCGTAATCTCTTGTATTTATGCCTGCACCTACAACGTATCTCTTTGATGCATCGAGAAGCTCATTGGGATTTCTCTTATGTGTATCATAATCCTTGCGGAAAACGAAATAGCAGAGCTTGCCTTCGTCATTGATTATCGGGAGAGAGTTAAGCTTGTTATCCCAGATGATATCGTTGGCTTCCTTGAGAGTAGTTCCCTCTTTCGCCCAAATAAGCTTATCAAACGGAGTCATGAAGTCCTTTACCTTCATGGTAAGCTCCATTCTGCTTACACGGTAATCTCTTCCGGTAACAATTCCGAGAAGCTTTCCGTCGGCGGTGCCATCCTCTGTTACCGCAACCGTTGAATGATTGGTCTTCTCCTTGAGAGCGATAACATCGGCAAGAGTATCCTCGGGGCTTACATTGGAGTCGCTCTTTACAAAGCCTGCCTTGTGGCTCTTTGCTCTTTTTACCATAGCCGCTTCATCTTCAATGGACTGAGAACCGTAAATAAAGGATACGCCGCCCTCTTTCGCCAATGCGACCGCAAGCTTATCGCCGGAAACGGACTGCATGATAGCGGAAACAAGGGGGATGTTCATTGTGATCTTAGGTGTTTCACCCTTCTTATATTTTACCAAGGGTGTTTTGAGGCTTACATTAGCCGGAATGCATTCGCTCGAGGAATAACCCGGAATGAGAAGATATTCATTAAATGTATGGGAAGGTTCATTTATAAAGGTTGCCATGCTTCTTTCTCCTTAAGTTAATAGATTTGTTAATAGATTGATTTATGTTAATCGGAATTTATGCGTCTATTGTAGATATTGTAAGAGTAGTCTCTTCAAGAACATCGAGAAGAACCTTTACCGTATCAAGTGCCGTGAAAATAGTAACGTTATTTTCGGTAGCAGTACGGCGTATTTCGTAGCCGTCGGTTGCATGACCGACAGAACCTATATCCTTGGTGTTTATAACGTATGCTATATGACCGTTACGTATGGATTCGGGTATCTCTTCGCTTCCGTCTCCGATCTTGCCGAGCACACGTGTACGTATACCGTTTTTCTTAAGAAATTCAGCTGTTCCGCGTGTTGCTTCGATATTAAAACCAAGGTTGTAAAAGCGTCTTATCAAAGGAAGAGCTTCTTCCTTATCCTTATCTGCTATTGTAGCAAGGATAGTACCGTAATTCTGAAGATGCATTCCCGATGCCTGAAGCGCCTTATAAAGAGCGCGGTTGAGCTTATCGTCATATCCTATTGCTTCGCCTGTGGATTTCATTTCGGGAGAAAGGTATGCATCAAGACCTCTGATCTTGTTGAAAGAGAATACGGGTACCTTAACATACCAACGCTTCTTTTCTTCCGGATATATACCGAAGATTCCCTGCTCCTTCAAGGTTTTACCCATGATAACCTCTGTAGCGATGTCGGCAAGACTGTATCCCGTTGCCTTGGAAAGGAACGGTACCGTTCTGGAGGAACGGGGGTTTACTTCAATGATGAATACGTTATCATTTTCATCAACGATGAACTGAATATTGAAAAGTCCTATGATGCCGATTCCGAGACCGAGCTTCTTCGCATACTGAAGTATAATGCCCTTCACCTTATCGGAAATACTGAAAGAAGGATAGACGCTTATGGAGTCGCCGCTGTGTACACCCGTGCGTTCAACAAGCTCCATGATACCGGGGACGAATACATCAATACCGTCGCAGATGGCATCTACCTCTACTTCCTTGCCCTGAATGTATTTATCTACAAGAACGGGCTTATCCTCGTCTATTTCAACGGCAGTCTTAAGATACTGCTTAAGCTGTTCTTCATTAGCAACTATCTGCATTGCTCTGCCGCCGAGAACGAAGCTGGGACGCACGAGAACGGGGTAGCCTATATCGCTTGCAGCTTTTATACCGTCTTCTATCTTTGTTACAGCTCTGCCCTGCGGCTGAGGTATTTTCAATTCCTCAAGTATCTTTTCGAAGCTGTCTCTGTTTTCAGCTCTTTCTATTGCCGCACAATCAGTACCGACGATCTTAACGCCTCTATCCATAAGGGGCTGGGCAAGATTTATCGCTGTCTGACCGCCGAGAGAAGCTATAACGCCCTCGGGCTTTTCAAATTCGATTATGTTCATTACATCTTCCGGTGTCAAAGGCTCAAAGTAGAGCTTATCGGCGGTAGTGTAATCGGTGGATACGGTTTCGGGGTTATTGTTTATGATGATAGCTTCATAACCCGATTTCTTTATAGTCGTAACGGCATGAACCGTGGAATAGTCAAATTCGACACCCTGACCGATTCTGATAGGACCTGCGCCGAGTACGACAAGCTTCTTCTTATCGGAAAGGCGAGAGGCATTTTCGCCATGATAAGATGAGTAGAAATAAGGGATATAAGCATTTGTATGGCAGGTATCCACCATTCTGAATACGGGGAATATATTATTGGCTTTACGAAGCTCGAATATTTCTGTTTCCTTCATGCCCCAAAGCCTTGCTATGAACTTATCGGAAAAGCCCATATGCTTTGCGGAGATAAGAACATTGATATCGCCCTTGGAATCAGCTATCTCGCGCTCCTTATCAATTATGTTTTTAAGTACCTTAATGAAATATTCCGTTATCTGTGTACGCTCGAAGAGCTCTTCTGTGGAAACACCTCTCCTGAGAAGCTCTGATACGGCAAAAATGGTATCATCCTTGAACTGCTTCAGATACTCGCATATCTCATCATCGGACATTTTGTCAAACTTGGGAAGATGGAAATGATATGCACCGATCTCGAGAGACCTTACTGATTTAAGGAGACATTCCTCCAATGTAGAGCCTATGCCCATAACTTCACCGGTCGCCTTCATCTGTGTGCCGAGAGTATTGGGAGCGGCAGCGAATTTATCGAAGGGGAATCTGGGAAGCTTTGCAATTATATAGTCGAGAGAGGGCTCAAAAGCAGCATTTGTATTTGCTATTGCTATATCCTCAAGAGCCATACCGACGGCGATCTTCGCAGTTACTCTTGCGATGGGATATCCGCTCGCCTTGGATGCAAGAGCGGATGAACGTGAAACTCTGGGATTTACTTCTATGAGGTAATACTCACTTGAATTGGGAGAAAGCGCAAACTGTACGTTGCATCCGCCTTCTATCTTCAATTCACGGATTATCTTGATGGCGCTGTCATTGAGCATCTTTTTATCATGCTCATTGAGAGTAAGTATAGGAGCTACAACGATGGAGTCGCCTGTGTGAACACCGACGGGATCAACATTTTCCATACCGCATATGGTTATGGCATGGTCATTGGAATCACGCATTACTTCAAACTCTATTTCCTTATATCCCTTTACGCTCTTTTCTATAAGCACCTGATGAACGGGAGAAAGCTTGAATGCGTTGAGGCCTGTTTCTATAAGCTCTTGTTTATTGTAAGCGAATCCGCCGCCCGTTCCGCCGAGAGTAAATGCGGGACGGAGAACAACGGGATATCCGATCTCTTCCGCAGCTTCTATTGCTTCTTCAAGGGAGTATGTTATTTTCGAAGGTATGGTAGGCTCGCCTATGGATTCGCAGAGCTCCTTAAAAAGCTCCCTGTCCTCGGCACGTTCAATACTTTCACTGCTTGTTCCGAGAAGCTCAACATTGCATTCCTTCAAAACGCCCTTCTTTTCAAGCTGCATGGCAAGATTCAGACCTGTCTGACCGCCTATACCCGGTAAGATGGCATCGGGGCGTTCATATCTTAATATCTTCGCTATATATTCAAGCGTAAGGGGCTCCATGTATACCTTATCGGCTATCGTAGTATCTGTCATTATCGTTGCGGGATTGGAATTGCAGAGAACAACCTCATATCCTTCCTCTTTCAGAGCAAGGCATGCCTGAGTTCCCGCATAATCGAATTCCGCCGCCTGACCTATAACGATAGGACCGGAGCCGATTATCAAAATTTTCTTAATATCTGTTCTTTTAGCCATGATATTGAACTTTCCTTTCACATTTTTGTCCGTCTGCACGGATTAAGCATTTATGATATTATTAAATCTGTCAAATTAAATTATCAATAGATCCGTATACTATCTTACCGCCGCAAACGGTAAGAAGGCATCTTCCGAAAAGAGTGTTTCCTTCAAAAGGAGTCGCCTTGCCGCAGGAGATAAATTCATCGGGATCAACTATATACGAAGCACCCGTATCCCACACGGAAAAATCGCATCCGATGGGCAAACCGAAGCGTTTTCTCGGATTTTCGACAAGAAGCTTGCAAAGCATTTCATGGGTAATGATACCTGTTTTAACGAAATGAGTATACATTACGGAAAATGCAGTCTCTATACCAACTATTCCGAATGCACTCTTTTCGAGTCCTTTCGACTTTTCTTCAGCGGAATGAGGGGCATGATCCGTAGCTATCATATCTATCGTGCCGTCGAGAATCCCCTCTATCAAAGCGTCCTTATCGCTTGCAGATCTGAGAGGAGGATTCATTTTGAATCTTCCCTCTTCCTTGAGGAAGCTGTCATCCATCACAAGGTAATGCGGTCCTGTTTCACATGTTACGTCAAGACCTTCCGCTTTTGCTTTTCTGATAAGGTCAACGCTTTCCTTTGCCGAAATATGACAAACGTGATAAGCACATCCCGTTTCTCTGACAAGATCTATATCTCTTTTTATCTGAGCGTATTCGCTTTCCGAACATATACCTCTGTGGTTGCGGGCACGGGCATATTCACCGTCGTGGATATATCCGCCCTTGAGAAGCGAATTGACCTCGCAATGCGCAGCAATCAGCTTGCCGAGAGACTTTGCCTTTATCATTGCGCTTCGCATCATTTCATCGTTCTGAACGCCTTTTCCGTCATCGGAGAATGCCACAGCATCGGTCATATCCTCCATATCTGAAAGCACCTCACCGCCCTGCTTTTTCGTTATAGAGCCGTAAGGGTATATATTGATAACGCTGTCTTTTCTAATTATATCGGTTTGTGCCGCAAGATTCTCACGTGAATCGGGTACGGGAGAAAGATTGGGCATAGTACAAACTGCAGTATATCCTCCGCGGGCAGCAGCTCTGCTTCCCGATGCTATCGTTTCTTTATAAGAAAAGCCCGGCTCACGAAAATGCACATGTACATCACAAAAACCGGGGTATATAACATATTCAGAATTGCAGCAGGAATTGAGACCGCAAGCAGACAAAAATTCCGTTACTGTCTTTTCGAGATCCGGTGTTATGGTTGTATCAATAAATTTCATATCAAACTTTTTCATAACAGCGTCTCCTTTCATCCAAAAAACAAATTCCTCTCATAATAATATATTTTACCATATGACCACGTTTTTGTCAATAGCGGTAAAATAAAATACGCCCGGATTTGAAAAGTTGTTTTGTATATTTTGCTGTGTCACGGTTTTGCACAGCTCAAGGGATAAGCTCCCTCAATTTATCGAGAAATGCCTCCTCTCCGAAAGTGTTCATCTTAAAGAACACACCCTGGCTTCCTCCGGAGGCTGTTGCCGATAAGAATATGGGACCGTTTGCATTCTGAAAAAGTGTTACGCTGAGGCTTACACGGTTATTACCCGACCAGCTGTATCTTTCAAATATTCTGACGCTGCATCTTGCATCTCCGCTTTGAAAATCGCTGTATTCCTCCATTGAAGCCGAAATGCTTCCCTCCATGATCCCGTGTTCTATTGTATGCAGCAGCTCTGTGAAATCTCCGTTTATCGTTCTTTCGAATTTTGCCATGTCATTTTTCCTCTCTGTATTTTATTATGCTTATCAGTTATCTTCCGTATTTTCGTCATCGGGAAGAGCTTCCGACTGTATGATCTCATATCCGCCATCCTCATCATCGAAGGGCTCCCATGCCATGCCGAATCTTACTTCTTTAAAAAGCGAAGCAAGTCCCGTGATCTGTTTTAAGCGAAGTATCTCATCCTTACTCATACCGAGATGCTTTGAAATCCACTCATCAGATCTGCCTATCTCATGAAGCTCCTTTACGATGTTGCTCATCAGATCCACATTATGAGTACCTCTCGCTCTGTTATGACGTATGGTACTTGCCATTCTGTGATCTATAGGCTTATCGATAACAGAAACGGGAAGACAGCCTCCCTCTCTTTCTTTTATATCGGGATAATCGAGCATGACTCTGTAGCGGTGAAATCCATCAACTATTATGTAATTATCATTTTCATCGTCATAATAGCAGACTATGGGCATGGTATATCCGTCCTCCCTGATGCTGTCGTAAAGCAGCTTCATCTCGGGAGGTGCAACTGAATTGGGATTGTATGTATTCGGCACTATTTTTTCAATGGGAACCGATACTATATTATATACAGGACTTTTATAAGACATTCATTCACCTACTTTACTGTATTTTTTATTAAGCTCATCAACCATCTTCTGCTGTTCTCTGGTAAGCCCGAATCCCATAAAACGGCAGGTATGGTCATTTTTCAAAATGCAGTAGCACATCCTCTTCCAGCTTGGTATATCTTTTGTAGACTTGACATCATCTGTATGATCCGGGATCTTTCCTATAAAGATGACTCTTGAATACTTCATCACGGTATAATTTGATATGCCGTTTCGTTTCACGTTATATCCTCGCCGGATAAGCTCATCGATGACATTTTCCTCAAGCCCGCCTCCTGTGTTATGCCAAAACTTAATAGAGGTCTTAAATTTTCTTATATAGTTATTGCGAAGCTTCGGGGGCAAGGTCTCAAGAAGAAACTGCGTATATTCCTTCCAAGTATATCCTTCGGGTAAGGCAAGATTCCTGTATCCCATCGCCTTCGTTTTGCTGTAAATACTTGCAAAATTTACTCCTTTTACTCGTCCCACAAGCTTTGTCCACATCTCGGGATCAATCATCTTGTAAAGATAAAGGCTTTCCTTGGCATAATCGTTAAAGGGAGAAGCAACACGCATTTGGTCGAGCTTCAGTCCCGCCTTAAAATACAGGTCGTATATACGGTTATAATCGTAACCAAAAAGATAATAAGCATGCCATATATCTGTTTTCGACCAATCGTATAAGGGGGAAGCCGTCCAGAGATCCTTGTACTGCTTTGTTATCCAAGAATTTCCTTTATAACCGAACTTCTTGTTTACGATACCGCTGTATCTCTGCAAGGATTCGTCGGCACGCATACCGAGAAGGCAGACTGTTCTGCCGCCTCCGTGAGAATCTCTGTACCATCTTCCGAATTGCTTTGCCAGATCCTCTTGATGCATTTTGTATTTGTATGTGGTTATTGGGTTATTTTCAAGATTTATCACATAAGGATATTCGGGCATTTTTCTAACCCAAAGCTCCCGCTTTTCGTCATCCCACGGATACCAGAACATTTCATAACTGCTCAATGCCGTGCGTGTTGCCATGGGAAGGCATACCCAGTATATCTCTGCTTCGTGCTTGAAGCGTTCGAGAGTTCTTTCGATATACTCCGTGGTCACCGTATACTGAGCCTCGAAATCCTGATGGAAGATCCCGATCTTCTTTTCGGGATAATACTCTCTCCTGAATTGCATGACCGTCTCCAGGAGAAGACCGCTGTCCTTGCCTCCCGAAAACGATACAAAAATATTGTCAAATTCCTCAAACAGATACTTCAGACGCTGTATAAGAGCATCGTAAACGTTTACTCCGATATACTTTCTTTTCATTTAAAGCTCCGTAATATATACTTTTACATTATTTTCATTATACACCATAATTTACCATTTTTCAATGGTTTATTTATCTAAAATTAAATACCCCCGAAAAAGACTTTTCTCTTTCGGGGGATGACACTTATCAATAACTTTAACTATTGTCTGTCAACGGTTATTACCGTATAATAGTCCGGATAATTTTCCTTTATATTTGCTTCTATCCTTCTGCATATCTCATCGTCCTTCAGAGATACTTCAAAGGGTACGGAAAGGTCGAATATGAGATTTGTATGAGTTTTTCCTTCGACGCAACGGAAATCGTGTATATTAAGAGACTCATCAACTGCCTTTACAGCGGCAAGAGTTTTTGTGCGGAGGACATCGACCTTTTCATCATTTGTTACGATGGGATCCATATGGAGAGTTGCCTGTATTCCGCACTCTGTCCGAAGTCGTTTCTCGATATTATCTACCATATCGTGGCTTTCGAAAATATCAACTTTTCCGTCAACCTCAACGTGAAGAGCAGCCACAATACGGTTCGCACCGTAATTGTGAACCACAAGGTCATGTATTCCCAGGGCACCCGGATACTCATTGACAACATCGGTGATTTTCTTTACAATCTCTTGGGAAGGAGCTTCACCGAGAATGGAATCCTTTGCCTCAAGAAATATCTTAACACCTGCGATAAGGATTATGACCGCAACTATGATTCCCATATATGCATCAAGATTTATCTTGACACTTGGGAACACAACGGGAATAAGTATGGAAATGAGAACTGCAGACGTGGATATCATATCGGAAAAGCAATCGGCGGCGGTAGCGCGCATAGCGGAGGAATCAATTTTCTTTCCTATTGTTCGGTTGAATATGCCGAGCCACATTTTTATAGCTATGGACGCTATCAAAATGATAATAGCGGTAATGCTCTTTTCCGGCAATTCCGGTGAAAATATCTTTGAAAACGATTCGGTCAAAAGATCCAAGCCTATATAAAGCACTATGAACGATATCACAAGCGATGCGATATATTCTATCCTTGCGTGGCCGAAGGGATGTTCTCTGTCGGCGGGCTTAGCCGACAGCTTAAAAGTAAGAAGCAGAATCAGCTGAGAGCCCGCATCGGAAAGATTGTTAACAGCATCAGCTCTTATGGACACAGAACCCGATAATACTCCTGCGATAAGCTTGAGGAAAAAGAGAACAAGATTCATAATTATGCCGATAACGCTGACCAACGTTCCGTATGATCTTCTGACAACGGGATCCTTCACATTTTCATGATCCTTTATAAACAATGCGGATAAAAGCCTTGTCATAATACGCTTTTCACTTTTCTTGCCACTGCATTGAAATTATTTGTAAGGATAGTATCCATTCCCTTTTCGATATATTTCACGGCTTCATCGGGATCGTCAGCAAAGAAGCAGTTGCATATGATACCGTGCTCGTGAGCCTTATCTATCATTTCCTGATTGAAATAGGGCTTGAAGAACTGAACCATTTCCGCACCGAGAGCAATTGCTCTGTCAACTATCTCCCATGCTCTGTCGCTGTTATGTCCCACACATACGGGAATATTTGGAGCATACTCCTTGAACTGTCTGATATGAATATCGGGCTCAAGCATGAAGTAGCAGTACTTTTCGCAATCGTACTTCTTAACAAGCGAGACGATCTTCTCCATCATATCTTGAGGATAAAGTTCGGTAAAGGAAAGAGGCTTTATATGTATGTTCATGACAGTATGTCCCGCAAACCTTTTAAGAATCTCCTCAAAAGTCACTATGGAAAGACCTTGGAATTTATCGCCGAACTTACAACCGAAATCAAGCTCCTTCAGTTCTTCAAAGGTCTTATCGGTTATAAGTCCCGTACCGTTGCTCACTCGATCAAGAGTTCTGTCATGACAGGAAACTATCTCGCCGTCTTTGGTAGGCCAAAGATCGAATTCTATCTCTTCCGCACCTAAAGCAACAGCTGCACCGAATGCGGGCATGGTATTTTCAGGGGCAACTGTGCTGAATCCTCTGTGAGCGCATATTCTTGGATAAGGCATACGGGAATTTGGAGAAACCATAAAGCTTCCGCCGGGACGGTACTGCATGGGATTTCTTCCCCACTCGATATATTCATAGTGAGCGGCGGGAGGATTTCCGAAACCTGCTGCCTTATAATACTTTTTGTGAGGATCGATATCTGCCGTTCCCACTCCCACTTCGTTTTTCATATCGAGAAGCATTTTTCCTTCGGGGGATACGATCATACTGCAACCGCAAACGGGAGAATCCGCACCGAGACTGACAGAGGAACGAACGAGATATGCGTTGCAATTGTAAGCACAGAATCTTCCGATTATTTCAAGAGCATTATGAGTATCAGTTCTCTGAAGTGAGCATCCGATTATAACATCTACGTTCTGTCTTGCTATTGCGGCAAAAGCTTCGTAGAAATAAAAATCATAGCAAGTAAGAAAAGCGTATCTTACTCCGTCTATTTCCAAAACATATGGCTCGGAAAACTCTTGAGTGTATGCAGAATCAAGCTTTATTACATTTACTTCAAGGGGAGGAAGATGTTTTTTGAAGTACTTTCCTGCTATATTTCCCTTTCTGTCAAAGGCATATGTAGTATTTCTGTAACCTGTTTCCGTTTTGCAAAGAGCGTTTACGAAAACGACTGCATCACATCTTTGGGCTGTATCGGAGCATTCCTTAAGCAATATATCAAGATATTTTTCGGAATAATAAAGAGTTTCTTCTCTTGTACCCGTACGGCAGGGTACGTCGCTGTATTCGGGCAGAACTATAAGATCTGCGGAAGAATCACATTCTTTGAGATATTTTATTTTTGCTTCAAAGCAGTCATCGGACTTTAAGGAGTCCATTGAATACGGGGGTTGGATAACACAAACTTTCATTATAATATCTCCTTAATTCTAATTTGTTTTAATATTTTATCATTATGTTTCACTTATGTCAATAGAAAAGAGATATATTTATATAATGTATTTCTTGACAAAGCCGGATTACGGTGCTACAATAATAGCGCATTTTTCAAGGAGATATTCATATGACACTTTTCTATTCGACTCTTGAACAAATGGAGTTTTTATTCTTTCTCATTATTGTCGGCTTTATTATCGTCAAGGCGGGCATTCTTCCCGATTCTACAGCAAAGCTGCTTTCAAAAATGGAAAGCTATATATTTATTCCCGCTCTGGTCATGGGCACTTTCAACGAAAATTGTACAGCGCAAAAGCTGACAAGCTCGTTAAGCTTCATATATGCAGGAAGTATAACCATAGTTATATCAATTATTATTGCATTCACCTTTGGAAGATTTTTTTCCAAGGATAAATATCTTAGAAAGATCTATACCTACGGATTGGCATATTCCAACTACGGTTTTATGGGCAATGCCGTGGTGAGTGCTCTTTTTCCCGATCTATTCATGGATTATCTTTTATTTACCCTTCCTTTTTCCCTCCTCGTATATGCTTTGATAATACCCGCACTTCTGATGCCGAAGCAGGAAAAAGAAAGTCCGGACAATAAAAATATTCTGTCGGTTATCTTTACAAAATTAAAGTCCGTTATGAATCCTATGCTTATCGGAATGTTTATAGGAATGATACTCGGACTTACCGAGCTTCCGCGTCCCGCTTTCTTTGATACTGCCGTTTCTACCCTCGGAAGCTGTATGTCACCCATTGCCATGCTTCTTACCGGTATGACCGTTGCTAAAATTGATCTTAAAAAGACTTTTAAAACTATTCCCATATACATACTTAGTTTTATCAGATTAATTGTGATACCTCTTATAGCCATAGGTGTAATTTTCGCATTTTCAAAGCTTTTTTCTCCTATTTCCAATGAGCTGTCAATTTGTATCCTTGCTTCTCTTGCCATGCCTCTCGGACTTAACACAGTTGTAATTCCCGGTTCCTGGGGAGGTGATACAACGGATGCCGCCGGAATGGCTCTTATCTCACACCTTTTATCCTGCATTACCATCCCCTTTATATTCCTGGTATTCGATATATTATTATAAAAAATAAAAGCCTGCCGCATTTTTAAAGCTTCTGCTTAGTTCTTGCGACAGGTTTTTTGTTATAAATGATTCTTTTATTCTTCCAGGGTTTCAAATCCCGCTATTGCGGAATCGAGGAAAAATATTCCCGTTTTATAGACTATCGTGCTTCCCTCAACGGTTATATAGACATTCTGTCCGTCGTCGGTCGCATCGCCGTAATAAACGGAGAAGGTCTCATATTCGCTCGAGGTGGTTTCTCCTGTATTACCGATGTTATCCATCTTAGACTCATCACTCTCTTCATCCTTTGAAATAAGGGCTGTGAGAGTGGTTCTTTTGTCCGCGGAGAGTCCGTACTTTGCAAATGTACTTTCGTCGGCTCCGTATTCAACGCACTTTGTCAGCTCCGTACCGTAGAATACATCTATAAGAGAAGCGACAGCGTCGATGTCTTCTGTTTCCTTCGTGCCTTCGGGAGTTGTGAGCCTAAAGCCCTTGAATTCGGCGGAATCATATTTCGGCATCTCATCAAGTACCATCAGATCATCGGATGTGTAATCAAAATAATCGTACAAAGCATCTGCTATCATATAGATATCGTCGCTTTCTCCTATTCTGAAATAGTATCCGTAGCTGAAGGAATTGTGCGCACCGAGGATATACTCAAATTTGCTTCCGTCCTCATATTTTACATTTACGATACAGAAGGGCTTATCGAAGCCGTATTCCTTTAATATGCTTTCCTTGTCGGATACGGTCGTAAGGTTTACAACATGTCTGTTTGCACCTATGGAGGCTATCGCCTTAGCCATTTCCGTGACAGTATATGTATCAAGGGGGAATTTTTCGTCTCCCTTCATCTGCCATTGAGAATCCTTACACTCAAATGAAAGCGAATTATCGCCGCATTTATACGAAAGTTCCGTCATATTCATATGATCGAACTCGGCAAGCATAATAATATCGCTTTCTTCCGTTCCAGTAACCGAAGTTAAGGGAATATCGTCTCCGCTTTGGGACACCGCCCAATATAACAGCAGCAAAGCTCCGAGAAAAGCTACAGCCGCTATCATAATTATCATTCTTTTATTCAAAATTACGCCTCCTTGTTACCGTCAGCGCTTACGTCTCTTTGTCCAGATAACAAGACCGAAAGCTGCACACGCTACGGGAATAACAAGTATAAATATTATACCGAGTATATTGGCAATTCCCTCTGTTATGCTGAGAGCGGTAACATTCATGCTTTTTGCAATGATGGAAATGGAAGAAGACTTTTCGCAGAGCTTTGTGACAGCTCCCATGAAAAGATTGGTGTTTCCGTAAGAAACGAGATAGTCGTAATTCTCGTTAAGGAAATTACCGGAGGATACCCAGAAAAGAGATGCGCCCGAGTTGGAATCGTCTACCGTAACGGCTACATAGAAGGGACCTTCGGAGTCGCCGCTTTCCTTTTCCGTGGTCTCGGAATCATTCTTCTTTATGTAAGCCGCATCAGATGTGGTAAGAAGAGGTGTGATGGTGCCCACGCCCGCAGTATTTGTCTTGATTATACCGTGAGCATTGTAAAGAAGAGTGTTGAAGTTTGTCGTGCTGAGATTTTCGGAAAGGCTGTCTGCAGTGACCGTGGGAATAAGAACGGACTTATATCCGGGATAATGCTTATTGGAATTACCCTCGCGGATGATACCCTCATCTGCCATTACTCCGAAGTGTGCCGCAAGCTTGGCAAGATTGGGCATTTTCGCCTCAGTATAGGAAGTCGGATCTGTCAAGAGCATGATCTTTCCGCCTGCCTTGGCATAGGTGAGAAGCATTTCGTATTCGTTGGCGGATATATCCATTGTGGGAACATTAATAAGTATGCCCGTTGTATCGGCAGGAACTGCTTCAAGAGAAAGAAGCGAAAGATCCTTAAGCTCTATGTTTTCCATATCGATATAACCCTTTACGGAAGCGGAGAGAGCAGATTCGCCGTGACCTTGAAGAGCATACAATGTGGGAAGAAGATCAGTTGTGACATAATCCAACGCACTTGTAAACTCATTTTCAGCAGCAAAGGTTTGTGTTCCCGTGGGAGTTATGCCGTACTGATAATAGTTCAAGTAATCCTGCTCGGAATACGTTGTAACATATATATCGTAATATGATATTACGGAATATCTCTTTTCACTTTCAACTATAACACTGTTTGAAACAAGCTCTGTTTCATCATCGGTATAATTTGAGGTGAAGGAGGGACGGAGTATAGGATCCACCTTTTGAATAGATATGTTGGAGTTAAGAGCCTTATACTTTTCCAGAACCTCGAGGATTGTCTCGTCTTCTCCACCCGTTTCGGCTATAAGGTAAAATGTTACTTTATCTTTGATATTCTTTACAAGCTCCTTCGTTTCGTCGGAGATGGTATAAAGAGCATTTGATGATGTATCAAGCTTTGTTATATTTGCGGGAAGCTGTGCAAAAAGCAGATTAACAACTATAGCCGCTACAATGGCGATAATAGTCAGAAAGGTGCTGTAGGTTCCCATTTTGAGAAGCTTGGTATTTTTCTTTGTACGTTTTTCTGTATTTTCGTTCATTATAATTACCGTTCCTTTCCGAGAATCAAGACCAACGTTTCTTTTCGACGGACTGAACTGTCATAAATACAAATATGAATATTATTGAGAGATAATATACTATGGCAGTCAGGTCAAAAATACCGTAAATGAAGTTTTCCAATCTGTCGAATACGCTGAAATACTTTAAGAAAGAAGCAAATGCGCCTTCGAAAAGCGATTTATTGAAAAGATAGACCATAAGCATCACAAATTCCGCAACGGCAAAGCCTGCTATGGATATTGCGGCATCCTTTGTCATGAAATAGAGAACAGCGGCTATGGCAGCTATGAGAAGAGTGAAGCATGCAAAGGAAGCTATGGCAGTGTTGGGGACAATGGATGCAAGAGATGTCATAAGGTACATTATAAGGAGCACGCCGAAGCTTATAACGGAGGAGATAAGCTGGCTTTCCGTAAGAGATGACATGAACATTCCTATGGATATAAGAGCACATCCGAGGAAAGCAAATCCCGCAAGAGCGCTGTAAGCGGAAAGGAAGCTTACATCACCAAAGAAAGAAAGAACAACGGGATACATGAGCATTACGCCTACGGAAATAAGGAACACGGATACCATCGCAAGGTATTTTGCGATAACTATCTTTGTAACCGGTACGGGAAGCGAATAAAGAAGCTGATCTGTTTTAAGATGCTTCTCCTCCGCAACGGATCTCATGGTAAGTATGGGAACCACAAGAAGGAATATAAAGCTGACATTTGAAATCACTATTTCAAACTTGGGATAAAGCTGATTTAAGTTTATGGCGGTGAAGAATATTCCTGTCATCAATAGAATGAATGCAAGGAAAACAAATCCCGTCATGTTATTGAAATATGATTTAAGCTCTTTTCTGTAAAAAGCACCCATTACTGTTCGTCCTCCTCGCTTTCGTTGTTTGCAGAATCATCGTTATCCGAGGAGCTGTCAGATACGGTAAACAAGGATGTATACTCGCTTCCGTCGTCCTTATCCTCTTTTGCCTTTTTATCTTCTGCAATTTCTTTATTCTTCTTTTTACGGTTTGCCTTTTCGGCTTTTTCCGCCTCTCTCTGAGCCTTGTAGACCTCTGCTTCTTCATCAGTAAGTTTGAGGAAGACCTCTTCAAGACCCATGGTCTTTGTGTCCATATTGAGTATGGTGCATCCGATGTCTACCATTTTGTTGAAAATGCTCTCTCTTACATCGGCATTTTTATCGGCTTCGAGAATGTATTCGTATACATCATCGGCTTCTCTTTCGTCCTTTGAAACACTCTTTACTGTTACGCCGGGAAGAGATGCAAGAGAATTTGCGATCCTTTCGCTGTCGCCCTTGGCAAGAAGCTTTGTTGAAGTACTTCCCACGAGATACTGACCGAGATCTTCTATCTCAGAGCTTGCAACGAGAGTACCGTGAGCTATGATCATTACGTAATCGCATACTGCACTTACCTCGGAAAGAATGTGACTGGAAAGAATTACCGTATGATCCTTACCGAGAGATTTAATAAGCTCTCGTATTTCAATTATCTGCTTGGGGTCAAGACCTACAGTAGGCTCATCAAGGATGATGATTTCGGGCATACCGAGCATTGCCTGAGCTATACCGACTCTCTGCTTGAAGCCCTTCGAAAGATTCTTTATGAGTCTGTCGGCAACGTCAACTATCTGAGTTGCTTCCATAACACGCATCACCTCATTATAGAGAAGATCGCGTGAAACTCCCTTTGCTTCCGCTACGAACATAAGGTATTCGTAAGGAGTCATATCGGGATATACCGGGGGAAGCTCGGGAAGATATCCTATACACTTCTTTGCTTCCTTGGGATCTTCGAATATATCGTGACCGTTTATCAGGACCTGTCCTTCCGTAGCGGCAAGGCATCCCGTGATGATATTCATCGTTGTGGATTTTCCCGCACCGTTGGGACCGAGGAATCCGTATATTCTGCCTTTTTCAACCGTGAAAGACAAATTTTTGACGGCGGTATTGTCACCGTACTTTTTAGTAAGATTTTTAACTTCTATCAAAACTGTATTCCTCCATATCAAATATCGGCAAAACCGTCAGGCTCTGCGGCACTGTATGATCTTACTGTTGAGACTTTTCACATTATAACAGTACAGTGTGAAAGTTATGTGATACGATTACTTTTATTATGTGGTTTTGTCTTTGTCAACCTATAAATAATGCCGCAAACGAAAGTAATTCCATCTGCGGCACTATTATACACATATAACTTAAAGCCTACTTAAAATCAAAGCTTGATAACGGCGAGAGTACAATCTTCTCCGTTAACGTTCCAATCCTTGGTGTAAGCAGTCTCGGGCGAAGCCTCGAAAAGGATCTTTTCCGCAAGAGTATCGTGGGAGATATCATCGGAGTTTCTTTCGATTATTCCCCTAAGCATGTCGGAAGCCGAAGCATAGATCATTATCTTATCCATTACCTCAAAGCCCGCTTCCTTACGCATCGTCTGAACCTTGGATACGATCTCACGTACAAAGCCTTCTTCGATAAGCTCGGGAGTAAGCTTTGTATCGAGGACAACTGTGATTCCTCTGTCGCTGTCAGCAACATAGCCGTCAACCTTAGCCTGTTCGATAAGAAGATCTTCCTTGGATACAACAACGTTTCCGTCGGAAAGAGTTACCTTAAGGAAGCCTGTTTCGTTGAGCTCCTTCATTGCGCTTTGTCCGTCAAGTGTTGCAAGAACATTTCTCATTTCGCCTACTCTCTTACCGAGCTTCGGTCCGAGAGTCTTGAGCTGAGGCTTGAAGGAATAGGATATGAATCTGCCGACATCCTTTGCGAAGGTAACGGTCTTTACATTAAGCTCGTTCTTTATGATCTCCTTATAGAAATCATTGAGCTCGTTTTCTGCGCTTACAAGCATTTCCGCGATAGGCTGTCTGTTCTTTATTGCCGCAGTATTTCTGCATGCTCTGCCGAGAACGACGATATCGCTTGCTTCGTCCATCATAGCTTCAAGATCGGAATCAATCTTAGCTTCATCGCATACGGGATAATCGCAAAGATGAACGCTGATGGGAGCATCCTTATCAACGGAGCATACGAGATTTCTGTATATATCCTCTGCCATGAAGGGAAGCATGGGAGCGATAAGCTTTGCCAGAGTGGTAAGAACTGTGTAAAGCGTCATATACGCATCGATCTTATCATCTGTAAGCTCGCTTGCCCAGAATCTTGAACGGGAGAGACGTACATACCAGTTACTGAGCTCATCAACGAACTTGTTGAGGACTCTTGCTGTCTCTGTTATCTTGTATTCACCGATATAGGTATCTACGGTCTTAACGAGAGTGTTGAGCTTGGATATGATCCACTTATCCATGACACAGAGACGGTCATATTCAAGCTTATATTTTGATGCATCGAAATTGTCTATATTAGCGTAAAGTACAAAGAACGCATAGGTATTCTGGAGAGTACCCATAAAGTTTCTCTGTCCCTCGGAAACAGCCGCAGCATAGAAGCGGTTGGGAAGCCAGGGAGCGGAATTGGAATAGAAGTACCAACGGATAGCGTCTGCACCGTGCTCTCTCAAGGCATCGAAGGGATCTACCGCATTGCCCTTTGACTTAGACATCTTCTGTCCGTTTTCGTCCTGAACGAGGCCGAGAACGATTACGTTCTTATAAGGAGCCTTGTTGAAGAGAAGCGTGGATATTGCAAGGAGCGAATAGAACCAGCCTCTTGTCTGGTCAACGGCTTCACTTATGAAGTCTGCGGGGAAATTGTTTTCGAAAAGCTCTTTATTCTCGAAGGGATAGTGGAACTGGGCGAAGGGCATGGCACCGGAGTCGAACCAGCAGTCGATAACCTCCTTGACTCTTGTCATTTCCTTTCCGCATTCGGGACACTTGATATTAACGTTATCTATATAAGGTCTGTGGAGCTCGATATCATCGGGACATTCCTTGCTTGTTCCGCGGGACATCTCCTTGAGTTCTTCGATGCTGCCTATTGCGTGACGGTGTCCGCAGGAGCATTCCCAGATATTGAGAGGAGTTCCCCAGTAACGGTTTCTGGATATACCCCAATCCTGAACGTTTCTGAGCCATTCGCCGAATCTTCCGGAGCCGATGGTCTCGGGGATCCAATTGATGGTATTGTTATTCGCTATAAGGTCATCCTTTACAGCGGTCATCTTTATAAACCATGTATCACGGGCATAATAGATGAGAGGAGTATCGCATCTCCAGCAGAAGGGATAGGAGTGTTCAAAAGGAAGTGCGGCAAAGAGAAGGTCTCTTTCCTTGAGGTACTTGAATACTTCCTTGTCTGCATCCTTGCAGAACATACCCGCCCAAGGAGTTTCCGAGGTCATTTCACCCTTTGTATCAACGAGCTGTACAAAAGGAAGATCGTACTTTCTGCCTACCTTGGAGTCATCTTCACCGAATGCGGGAGCTATATGAACGATACCCGTACCGTCGGAAACGGTTACATATCCGTCACAGGTGATATAGTAGCATTTCTTATCGGGCTTAACAAAATCGAAAAGCGGAACGTATTCCTTATATTCAAGATCGCTTCCATTGTATTCCTCGATTATACTGTATTCACCCTTGAGGACTGAAGAGCAAAGCTCCTTGGCGAGAATGTACTTATCATTGCTTGCTTCCTCGCCTTCCTTGGGAACCATGGATACCTTTACATAGGTTATATCGGGATTTACGCAGAGAGCAACATTGGAAGGGAGAGTCCAGGGAGTTGTTGTCCAAGCGAGGAAGTATGTGTCGTCTTCTCCCACGACCTTGAATTTTGCGATAGCGGATTTTTCCTTGACATCCTTATATCCCTGAGCTACCTCGTGGCTGGAGAGAGGAGTACCGCAGCGAGGGCAGTAAGGTACTATCTTAAAGCCCTTATAAAGAAGTCCCTTTTCCCAGATGGTCTTCAATGCCCACCACTCGGATTCGATGAAATCGTTGTGATATGTTACATAAGGGTCTTCCATATCTGCCCAGAAGCCGACTGTACGGGAGAAGTCCTCCCACATTCCCTTATACTTCCAGACACTCTTTTTACATTCCTGAATAAAGGGCTCCAAGCCGTACTGCTCAACCTGTTCCTTTCCGTCAAGACCGAGCTGCTTTTCAACCTCAAGCTCAACGGGAAGACCGTGGGTATCCCAGCCTGCCTTACGAAGAACGTCATAGCCCTTCATAAGCTTATATCTGGGTATCATATCCTTAATAACACGGGTAAGAACGTGACCTATATGAGGCTTGCCGTTTGCCGTGGGAGGACCGTCGTAAAATGTGAAAGACGGTGCACCCTTTCTTAATTCTATTGATTTTTCAAAAATTTGATTTTCGCGCCAAAATTCCTCGGTTTTCTTTTCACGTTCCGTGAAATTAAGGCCTGTGGACACTTTCTCGTACATTTAAAAACCTTCCTTTATATCTGAAATATTATTTACTATTTTACAATGCATGAAAAAATAAAAAAGCCTTGTCCATAACAAGACAAAGCCAAAAGCTTTAAACCACTCGTTATGCAGCGTACTTACAATATACGCATTCTCTGTTACGGGAGAACCCGGCGAAGCTTAATAAGCAAAATGCCTTTCTGCGACGCAGCTCCAAAGTGATCTTCGATATTCCCTCTCCGCCGTCTCACACCATACACGGCTCGCTGATGGTTCTCAAGAATATTTACTCTCTTTATCATAGCCTTTCTTATTATTTTACAATAGTTGTATCAAAAAGTCAAGAGCTTTTAAAAAAATAAAATTAAAATCCTGTATAATTGTCAATGATGGGTGACAAAAAGAAAGTAGATATTTGTCAAGGTGGAGATTGTAAAGTTTTCGATAACGAAAAGTTTACAATACTACCTTGACAAAGGA
>SVTV01000029.1 GCA_015063605.1 Oscillospiraceae bacterium | reverse complement strand
TGTCGGAGTTTTTCGATTTGAAATCGTTTTCCACATGTGCTACGTCATCATCGTTTTTGGGGTTGTGGGTAAGGTTGCAGCTTGAATGCTCAACTACCTTTATGCCGTATTTATGACACGCATCGCAAAGCTTTTTGATGCAGGTAAATATTTTATCCCAATAAGGGACAAAGCTGTATCTGAAATGTGTACAGCTGAATGTGATAACTATCGTTATACCGCTTTGGGCATAGGAACGGGCAAGATCGTCGAAATCCTTATCGGTGAAATCGAATATCTCGTTATCGTTGTACCAGATGAAGCTGAGACGTTCATTCCACATATCGAGGTGTTGTATGTTTGACATGATGATTCTTCTCTTTTTTGATGGTAAAGTTGATATGCGTTAAGTAACAATTCCTCCGCAGATGCTTGTATCTGCATTACACCTAAAGGAGGAAAAATTTGTTGATGGTTAAGAACAATTCCTCCGTCACGGCTGCGCCGTGCCACCTCCTTTTACACAAAGGAGGCTTATAAGTGCTAACTTCAAGTAAAATATTACAACTTGCAGCCATATCTGACTTGAAGTATACGCAGTTCATCAGAAGTTTGCACAAGCCAAAGGCTCCTTTAGGTGTAAATCAGAAACGCAAGCGTTTCTGCGGAGCTGTCACCGAAGGAATCAGTTGCTTCGCAACTGCGGAGGAATTGTTCTATTCTAATAACAACTTCATTCCCTTATTAAATGCACAATTCCGTATCCCGCGAAAAGACCTCCGGGGATATTTACCTTGACATATCCGTCCTTTTCCTCAAAACCGAGAGCGACTGCACCGTCGAATTCGGGGGAAGCGAGATATGCAAAGCGTATTTTGTCATCGCATTTTAAGTTGACGGAGAATGCATCGACCTTCCTTGCGCCCTTTACGAATGCGGGAATGGTGTCATGATGGGATACAAGTGCCGTACCCTCGGGGATGCAGTCGGTAACGTTGGTAATATTGACCGTGAAGCCGTCCTTTACTCTGAACGCACCGAAAATCAGATCCAGATCCGTATCGGAGGAGCTTACGGTCTTGTCGCCGCAGACCGCTCCGAAGAGCTTTACGCCTCTTTCCTTTATACGGTTCTTACTTGAGAAGTCCATATATACCTTAGCATCGGGAGTTCTCATTCTGTCAATGCCTCTGTCGTGATATCCTTCAATGGAATCGTAATTGGGCATATATATCACATCGGAGAAGCTGTCACCGAAGTAAGACAGTGTTTCCGAGAATTTCCGTTCGCTTCCGTCTGCACGGAATTTTGCAAATTCGCCTAAAATTATAAGCTTGCCGCCCGTGCTTACGAATTTTGCAAAGCGCTTTAATTCTTCATCGGATACCATTGTAACTGCGGGGCATACTATCGTCTTATGCTTGAAGAAAACTTCATCGTTGCTGTAATCAAATACCATTCCAACGGAGTAGCCTGCCATGTAAGCCGACTGGACAGCGGAATAAAATCTTCTCATGCTGTGCCATGACTTTGTAAAATCTCTCGTCTGTGTCGAATGGTAGAAAGTCATATCGCAAAGCTTCTTCGGGTCTCTGTAAAGGGAAGAATGCTTTCTTTCAAAGGTTCTGAATTCCTTTTCGTAATCGGTGTTATGACTGCCTTCGGCTGTAGCAAGAAGTATCTGTCCCCATGTGGAGGACAAAGCCCAGCTGAAATAGAAGGAATCGTATCTGTCCGGATAGAAAAGGGACAGAGACGGATTGTTTTTCCACTCGCACATTGCATATCTCTGCATTGCTTCAACGGCAAATGCATAGAAGGAGTATCTTATAATGGAAGAGAAGCAGTTTTCCTGGAATGTGAAGTCCCAAAGATCGCTTGCCTGCTCAAAGGGATAGCTTGACCAGTTGGAAACGACGATGCTTGAAATGTAATTGGGTCTTAAAAGCTTCAAGCCCCGTGATTCAAAGTGACGGTTTATGTCTCTCTGATATCGTTCCGTAGATCTTACCTTGAAGCGCTTCCATGCCACGTAAGCAGGATCGGAATAATTTTCAAAAAATTCGCCCCACTTATCGGGGTAAGGAAGATCGTACCCCGTTTCCTCCTTGAAAAGCTTTCTGCAGTATTCGCAGGCGCAGGAATTTCCTTCCGCTACATATTGTATATCATCAGCCATTACGCCGTCAATACCCGTCTTGTAAAGCTCATCCAAATACTTGAAATAGCTTTCGCGGTAAAGAGGGTTGTTGTAGCAGAAGCAGTATCCGCGGTAATTGGATATGGTGTATTCACCCGTCCTGCCGTCTATCTGACGAAATTCCTTTACCATTCTGCCGTTGTTCATTACGGCATCGTCATCGGTAACGAAATCAAGGAATCCGTCCCAATGCTTCATGGTGGAGTTTCTCGATTTGAAATCGTCCTCTACGTACTCTATATCATCCTCGTTTTTCGGATTGTGGGTAAGATTACAGCTTGCGTGCTCAACTACCTTTATGCCGTACTTATGACATGCATCGCAAAGACGCTTGATGCATTTGAATATTTTATCCCAATGGTTTACAAAGCTGTATCTGAAATGGGTACAGCTGAATGTGATAACTATCGTTATGCCGCTTTGGGCATAGGAACGGGCAAGATCGTCGAAATCCTTATCGGTGAAATCGAATATCTCGTTATCGTTGTACCAGATGAAGCTGAGACGCTCGTTCCAGATATCGAGGTGTTGTTTGTTTGACATAATATTCTTCCCCTCTTATAAAATTACGCTTTCTCCTTCCTTGAGGTGAAGTGTAAATCTTCCGTTCTTTCCGGCAAATGTAACATCGGATTCCGATCTTTCTTCTGCCTTGCAGGTTACGGTGTATTTGCCGTTTCTGTTATCGCTGACGGATACACGGAGTCCCGCAATGTGGAAATTCTTTATATCGGTAAGGGGAACAGCCATGTCCATATCGTACATGCCGAAGCCCTTATATGCATAGATGGAGCCGATTATATCGCCTGCGCCCACATTGGAGGATACATTGGGAGTAGCGTAAAGTCCCACGTCGCCGTGTGCTATCTTTCCATCGTCAACATTGTAGCATTCCCATACCGTGGGATAGCCTAAGATCATGTTGAGTATGGAATTCATCGCCTTATCCTTCAGATCGGGATAGTAATTGTCGATAATATTCATGCCGAGAGAGCATGTTTTGGGCCAGCAGGGACCTCTCCAATAAACGTCTGCACAGAAGCCTTCTTCTCCTGCGGCAACGGTTCTTATGCCGTAATCTCCGATAAGTCTTTCAAAGGAAGCTTTCATTTCCTGTGCTTTCTTATCATCGACCATCTTATAAGCCAATACGAAGAGACCGTCAACGCCAACACGTGTATCGAGAGTACCGTCCTCATGGAGAACGCCGTACCACTTCTTGCTTTCGTCCCAAAGGATCTTATCTGCGGCTGCCTTTGTAAGCTCCGCTTCCTTGCGGTATGCGCTTCCGTCCTTGCCGAGAATCTCGGAAAGCTCTGCCAAAGCAAGCTCATAACGGTATCTTTCTGCGGCGAATATTGCGGGATAGCAATATCTTTCCTTCTTTGATCTGTCGCCGCCTTCGCCGTATGTAACTCTCTGGAATGCGCTGGTGGTATCAAGACCTGTGTCATATGATGTGAATATGCACCACAGGTGGTTATTGAGGATGCTTTCGTCTCTTGACTTGCATATATACTTGTAATATGTTACGAGAGGCTCATACCAGCGCTCGATGGATTCCTTATCCAATGTTGCATGGTAATATCTTACAGCCGTCCAAGGGAAGTGAGGACACTGAATGGTGCTGGATTTGCCCCATCTTTCACCGGGGATATTTTCATCTATATAGATGGCGTGGGTGATATATCCGTCTTCTCTCTGGGAATCTATCATCATATCCATAGCTTTCTTTATCCACAGAGAAGTATTTTCGGAATTCTGCTCGGAATGCCATTCAACGGAAGGAATAGCCCACTGCCATATTCCCTTATAAACGGGAAGAGCCTCTGTTACGCTGTGACCCCACTTGGGATGGTCATAGTAATTGTTCTTTATCGTTACCCAGCTTTTGTAATAAGCCTTTCTCAGCTTTTCGGCGAAAGCGCCTCTCAAGGGCAGGCAGAGATCGGGAAGCTGTGTGAACCATCTGTTCCACTCAACGCTGATCTTTCTTTCCATATTGCGTGCGTTTAAAGCCTTTTTGGCGAAATGCATACTGACGGAGCTGAGACCGAAGGTAAAGAATATGCCCTTCTTCCATTCGATATTGAAATCGTGCTTGAATACAAGGATGTGCCCCTGCTTGCAGCGGCTTATCTTATTCGCCTTGAGCTCATCCTTCATATCGTATTCATTCTTGTAAAGACCGAGAGCGAAGTTTTCGGAGCAAGCGATGAAATAAGTCATATCCTCGAAGGTGATCTTTACACCGCTTCTGATCTTTTCCACCTTGAAAAGCTCATCTGAGGAAAGAAGGGAGTATACGCTTCTGGTGAAATTCTTTTGCTCAGTATTGTAATGTATATCGAAATTCCATGTAAGGGAGTTTTCGTATATTCTTCCGAATCTTTCCGTTCCTGCGAAGGGAAGGTCGGGATATCCGAATTCACGGCGTATCATTGCGGGGAAATAGACCTGCTCCTCGCAGAAGCTTCTTACGGGTGCAAACTGTCCCATTACATTGGGATACTGATACGCGGCAAATTCAAATTTGAATTTGGGAGGAAGATCGTAGCCTGTCTTTGTGGAAAAATCAAAGTAGTAGCCGAGTCTTCCCTCACACGTGGGATAAGCAAAACCCTGTGTGGATTCCGCTTCCTTAACTATAGTTGCGGTAAGGCGGGGTATATTGTTGTCAAAGCTTTCTCCAAGCTCCTTCCATACTCTCTTGAGTCTCGATTTGCGTTCTGTTTCCTGTGTCATTTTTTTGACCGTTCCTTTCTGTCAAAGTCTGAATACTATCGGTTAGTCCTGCCGACAGTTTTATGCAGTTAGTTTATAAATGGGTGTTGAATTTGGGTGTGTGTGAAAATTAAAGCTCGAAATCGTTTCCGTCACGGAAAAGAACTCTTCCGCAGGGATCGTATATTCCCGCACCGACCGGTGCAAGCACGTGGGATGCCGTGCCGTTTTTATCGGGTGATATTCCGAGCAGGTATTTGAAATAAAGGTAAGAGGGAACGGCAGACCAACCGTGGCAGAGACTGCCCGCATAACCGAAGGCGTCCGCACCGTCGGCTGTTTCGTAAAATGTGGTGGCTCCGTTGTAAAGCATATTTCCCCATATATCGGCTACACTGCGGAATACTGCGGATGCGTAAAGCATGGGCTTCTTCATCAATGCATCGTATTTGAATATACTGTGGGATAGTGTAACGGGAACGAATCTCGGATCGGAGGAGGCAAGATTCTTCAATACCTTTGAAAGTCTCGGCTCGGGACAAGCTCCGCAACATACCATGAGAGCCTGGGTGAGCTCTGCCAGGTGATATGCTTTTTCCGTGGAAGCGTGAACGAAGGAATAGTATGCATCCTCGCTGTCGCTCCAGAAGAATTCGTTTGCCTTTTCGTTTATGGAATCTCTGTGGCTTGCGTAATATGCGGCAAGCTCCGTGTCTCCCGTTATGCGGTACATTTCGGAAAGAGCATTGAAAGCAAGAGAGCAGAATGCGCAGAGAGGCGCATCATACGTTAATTCCTCGTCTGTATAACCTCTCTTGGCTCCCGAAAGACCGTTTGACCATTCATAGAAGTTCCAATAGAACGGCTCCTTAAGGGGTGTCTGCAAGCCGTTTTCGCTTGTTCTTCTTATAAATCCGTCGGCTATTCTCTTAGCCGTGGGAAGCATTTCTTTTATAAATTCAATATCGCCCGAGTAAAGGAGATACTCATGAAGCTGAACTATGAACATATCGGAGAATGCGGGAATTACAACGGGAACCTTTGCGGGAGAGCAAAGCTCAAGCTGATCGTCATCTCTTATGGCAAGGGATATGAGCCTCAGGGAAGCCTTCGGGAAATCGTATTCTCCGAAAACGTAATATCCGCAAAGCATCTGATTGCGGGAGTCCATCGTATACAGCGCCTGCTCTCTCCAGGGGCAGTCCTCGTAATGATCGTGCATACTCATGTGGAGCGTACGGCGTGATATATCGTATATCTTGTTATGAAGTGTGTCGGCGCACTTGAAATAAGGAACCTTTGAAACGGGGTATACCGTGGGGCGTATGCCTATGTAATGTATGCTTACGCTGTGCGTGTAGAAATGAAGGGAGATATAGCGGAGACCGCTTCTCTTAAGGGGATAAAGGAAGACATTTCTTCCCGCCTTCGCTCTGTAAAGGGCGGCGAAATTTCTGCCTCCGACGGCAGTTCTTATCCTCATATCGTCGAGATGCTCACCCCATCCGATGAATATGTCGCAATCCTCACCGACCTCAATGTCGAGGCTGATATATCCTACATTTTCTGCTCCTGTGTCGATAACGGTATATATTCCGTCGCCGTCCGCGTATTCAAGCTTTACTCCCGCTTCGCAGGGAAGTCTGCGAACGGAGGGAAGGTTTTTATATCCGAGATACGAGAGCTGCATTTTTTCGGCGCATGTATTTCCGCCGTTTTCGATAAATGTACCCGCCGCAGTAATTTTCGTGATCATATTGGGCTGTATCTCGAGCTTTTTTACGGGACGGGGATAGAGCTTTTCGGGCATTCCGTCAACGATGCACGCCTTATCCTCAAGGGAGAAGGTCTGTGTCTTTGTTGCATCGTATCTGAAGGAATAGGAAAGCTGTCCCGTTACCTTTTCAACGCCTGCGGAAAGGTAATTGACGCTTTTTCTTGCAAGGATGGTTTCGTTGCTTACGAGAATTATCTTTTCGCTGTCTTCCGTACATTCAATTACGGAGAAAATGATACCGGGCTTTCCCTTTCTGTAGGTGGAGCTGTCCTCATTCTGGCAATAGCCGACCAGATGAAGCTGATTCTCTCCCGAAGCCACATAGGGAGTTATATTTATTTTATCGTATACCTTATATTCGTGATAATCTGGGAACTGTCCGCTTTCAATAAAGCGGTCATTTATGTAAAGAGCATAATTGGAATCTGCACTTACGCAGAAATAATATTCTTTTCCGGAATAAGTAAAAAACTTAGCGGAAAGATCTATATGAGCGTTTACTTCGAAGGAATCCTTCTGCCATATCCATTGAGCGCCTTCAAAAATATCTGTCATAATATGTCAAACCTTTCGTATTGATACTTAATCAGTATTATTCTACCACGTTTTGCCGTTAAATGCAATAGCCGATATGAAATTTGTATGTTTGATTTGGAATTTATCGGAAATGGATGGAGGGGCTTCCCTTGCAGGGACGCTTCGTGAAGTGCCCCTACGGGGGATTTCCTTTGAGTTAACAAATTTGAGCCTCTCCATGTGGGAGTAGGTAGAAACGCAAAGCGTTTCTACGGAGAGGGCAGATAAGTTGGGGAGTCTCCCTGCTGTAAGCCCTCTCATCTCACCCCATGGGGGGAGATTTGAGTTGTTTTGAGTTGAGAACAATCCCCCACCGCCTGCGGCGGAGCCCCCTTTACACAAAGGGGCCTTATAGATCTAACTTCGAGTGAATATTGTAAATTAGGGTTATATCTGACATAAAGTATATGTGATTCAATAGAAATCTGCACAAGCCAAAGCCTCCTTTGTGTAAAAGGAGGTGGCATGACGAAGTCATGACGGAGGAATTGTCATTCGATAACTTATACTCATATCTGACCTTGAGTCAACGTGATTCAATAAAAGTTTGCACAAACCCATGGCCCCTTTGTATGCAGATGCAAGCATCTGCGGAGGAATTGTTCTTTTGCGTTAACAAATTGAGCCTCTCCCTATGGGAGGAGATGAGAGGGCAGATAAGTTGGGATGTCCCCCTGCTTTCAGCCCTCTCATCTCACCCCATGGGGGGAGATCTGAGTTGTTTTGCGTTAAGGACAATTCCTCCGCTTTTTTATTATAAACGATGGCAAATTAGAATTAGAATTAACGATTCGAATTAATTGTATCGTTAATTCTTGAATTATATCGTTAAAATATGAAATTTTTATCGTTAATTCTTGCAATCATAAATAAAATAGTGTATACTATAGTTAGTATCTTCAAGGAGGATGCATTAATGCAAACTGAAGCCCTTAAAAAAATCGTTTTAGGCATAAAGAATATAAAAACAGAATCACAAACCATTGAATTGAAAGCAGCAGTGCACGGTTGTCCCACAAGATTATTTGATACTCTTTCATCCTTCTCTAATCAAGATGAAGGCGGAATTATTATTTTCGGCGTTGATGAAGCGGATGATTATATTGTTAAAGGCGTGTATGATGCCCAAGATCTTCAGAAAAAGGTAACCGAGCAGTGCAAACAAATGGAGCCCTCTATACGTGCATTGTTTACTGTTTGCGAGGTTGACGGAAAGACTGTTGTGTCTGCTGAAATCCCCGGAGTTGATATTTCAGAACGTCCCGTTTTTTATAAAGGCGTGGGACGAATTAAAGGCTCTTACGTTCGTGTAGGCGAAGCGGATGAACTTATGAGCGAATACGAAATATACAGCTATGAAGCGTTCCGCAAGAGAACACGTGATGATATACGTACCGTAGAAAACGGAAAACTTACGATAATTGATGAGAAACGAATGAACGATTATTTAAGTGCCGTTAAAAGCGAGAGAAAGAATCTTGCAGAAAATGTTTCCGAAGAAGAAATCTTGGAACTTATGGGTATCACAAACGATGGCGTCCCTACCCTTGCGGGAATTATGACATTTTCAAAGTATCCACAAGGTTATTTCCCTCAGCTTTGTATAACTGCGGTTTCTCTTCCCGGAACCGAGCAGGGTACAGTAGGTGTTGAGGGCGAGCGCTTTATTGATAACAAGCGTATCACCGGTGCAATACCCGATATGCTTGATGATGCAGTAGAGTTTGTTCGCAAGAACAGTCGTACTAAAACAATTATAAATGATAATGGGCAGCGCGTGGATAAACCCGAATATCCGATAAAAGCCGTTCGCGAAGCAATTCTTAATGCCTTGGTACACCGTGATTACAGCATCCATACGGAAAATGTACCGATCCGTATTGAAATGTACCGTGACCGTATGGAGATCATCAACAGCGGTGGATTGTATGGAAAAATTTCTATCGATGCACTTGGTAAAGTTCGTCCTGAAACGAGAAACGCCGCACTTGCCAATATGCTTGAACTTTTACATGTAACCGAGAATAGATATTCCGGTATTCCTACTATGCGTAGTGAATTTGCAAACGCGGGATTGCCGGCGCCGATCTTTTCAGTCGTTCACGGTGAATTTAAGGTGGTTATGAAAAACGGATTGTTCGCTGAAACAATGCCGGTAGCGGATTCTCTTGTGGATTTTTGTTCAACACCTCGAACCAGAGAAGAAATCGTAGCTTTTGTCGGAAAATCAAAAAACCACGTAATGTCGCAAATTGTAGCGCCGCTTGTTGCCGAAGGAAAACTGAAAATGACAATCCCCGAAAAGCCAAAAAGTTCAAATCAGAAATTTGTGAAAGCCTGAAATGTTGGGAGAAAAAACGGAACCTTTTGAAATTGTAATCGCCAAAGTCTACCCCGCATGGGGAGGCTTAAGTTGTTTTGAGTTGAGAACAATTCCTCACCTCCGCAGAAACGCTTGCGTTTCTGATTTACACTTAAAGGAGACAAATTAGTTGTCTTACGCTAAGTGACAATTCCTCCGTCACGGCTACGCCGTGCCACCTCCTTTTACACAAAGGAGGCATATAAGTGCTAACTTCAAGTAAAATTTGGTAACTTGTAATCATATCTGACTTGAAGCAAACGTGATTCAATAAAAGTTTGCACAAACCATGGCTCCCCTTGCAGGGACGAGCATGCAGTAAACTGCTGAAGGGTGTATAATTAAGGTATAAAATCCCAAAGGGATTTTAATTCATTGTAACACCCTACCGTCACGGCTCCGCCGTGCCACCTCCCCTGAAAGTGGAGGCGTATAGATCTAACTTCAAGTGAAATATTGTAAATTAGGGTTATAACTGACATAAAGTATATGTGATTCAATAAAAGTTTGCACAAACCAAAGGCCCCTTTGTATGCAGATGTAAGCATCTGCGGGGCTGTCATTTTCGAAGAAAATGACTGGGGGATTGTTCTATAGCGTTAACAAATTTGAGCCTCTCCCTATGGGGATGAGATGAGAGGGCGAATAAGGCGGTACATTAGCCCCTGCTGTAAGCCCTTCTGCCTATCTCACCCCGCAGGGGAGACTTTAGATTGTTTTAAGAGAAGGAAAATCTACCCCACAAAAAATAACAGGAAGCCTCTGTGAAGAAGCCTCCTGTTTTTATTTTATTCCGTATTATCAGTCGTTTATATCAACGATGGATTCATCCCACATATCGGGAGCTGCGTAGCCCATAAGATTTACAACTGTAGCGGCAACATTGGAAAGACCGTAGGAGCCGGATATCTTAACGCTGTACTTATCGGATGTGAAGTTATCGTAAATTACGCAGGGAACGGGATTGAGCGTATGGCTTGTTTTGGACTTGAAGGAGCCGTCCTTATTCTGTGCGGGCAGCTTTGTCTTCTTGTTGATCTCATACATTTCATCCGCATTTCCGTGATCGGCGGTGATGAGAGCGATACCGTTTGCAGCATCAACAGCCGCAAGGATACGAGCCATGCAAAGATCGAGAGCTTCAAGGCCTACGATGGTAGCCTCAAGGCTTCCCGTGTGGCCGACCATGTCACCGTTGGGGAAGTTTACTCTGATGAACTTGTACTCGCTGGAGCGGATAGCTTCAACCAGCTTATCGGTGATCTCGGCGCACTTCATCCAAGGTCTCTGCTCGAAGGGAACGATATCGGAGGGGATCTCGATATAAGTTTCCGTTTCGTCATTGTACTTGCCGGATTTATTGCCGTTCCAGAAGTATGTTACGTGGCCGTACTTCTGTGTCTCGGATATAGCAAATTGTGTAACACCCGTATTTGCAAGGTATTCGCCGAGAGTATTTGTGATCTCGGGGGGATTTACGAGATATCTTGAAGGAATATGAAGGTCGCCGTCATATTCAAGCATACCTGCGTAGCAAACTGCAGGGAAGCGTACTCTGTCGAACTTATCAAAGTCCGCTTCTTCGAATGCCTTTGATATTTCAATGGATCTGTCGCCGCGGAAATTGAAGAATATAACGCTGTCGCCGTCGTTTATCGTACCTGCGGGAACGCCGTTTTCTGCGATAACGAATCCGGGGAGATCCTGGTCGATAACTTTCGCTTCGCTTCTGTATGTTTCGATAGCCTCATGTGCGCTTGTAAACTGTCTGCCTTCGCCGAGAACGTGGATCTTCCAGCCCTCTTCAACCATTTTCCAGTTAGCTTCGTATCTGTCCATGGTGATAGTCATTCTTCCGCCGCCAGAAGCGATCTTTGCACAGAAGGAATCGTCATTTATAGAAGCGAGGAATTCTTCGAAGGGATCAACGTATTCGAGAGCACTTGTTTCGCCAACGTCTCTGCCGTCGAGAAGGATGTGAATTCTTACATTGGCAATACTTTCCTTCTTAGCCTGCTCGATAAGAGCCTTGAGGTGGTCTATATGGGAATGAACGTTTCCGTCGGAGAAAAGTCCGATAAAGTGGAGTGTGGATGAATTTGCCTTGCAGTTAGCGGCAATTTCCGTCCAACCCTTTGCAGTGAATATTTTTCCGGATTCTATGGAGGAGCTTACGAGCTTTGCGCCCTGAGCGAATACCTGACCGGATCCGAGGGCGTTGTGTCCCACCTCGGAGTTGCCCATATCGTCATCGGAGGGAAGTCCTACCGCTGTACCGTGAGCCTTGAGCTGTACCATGGGATATTTTTCCATAACAGCCTTTGTATTGGGCATATTTGCAAGTGCGACAGCATTTCCCGCACCATCGGGAGCAATGCCGAAGCCGTCAAGGACTATTGCCACTACGGGACCCTGCGCACCGCCGAATCCCTGAAGTTTATCTAATTTTTTCATTATTATGTGCTCCTTTCGTCAGCTTCTCAGCTCTGCGCCGAGCTTTTCGCCGCAAGCCTTGATTATCTTTGATGTGATCTTATCCGCATCCTCGTCTGTCATGGTCTTGTTGTAGTCACGGAGAACAAGGGAGAATGCAAGGCTCTTCTTGCCTTCGCCGAGCTGCTTGCCCGTGTATACGTCGAAGAGACGTACTGTCTCAAGCTTAGCACCTGCAACCTCGCTGATAACAGCCTCAATAGCACCTATTTCAACGTCGCTTGCGCAAACGAATGCCAGGTCACGGCTTACAGCGGGGAACTTGGGAAGGGGCTTGAATGCGGGCTCGCCTCTTCTCATTGCGAAGAGAGCATCTGTATCAATAAGGGCGATGTACGCCTTTCTGTCGATTCCGAAGGCTTCGCTTGCATCGGGATGAACCTCACCGAATATCATGAGACGCTTGCCGTCTTTGTAAAGAGCCGCACTTCTGCCGGGATGGAGATATGTGTCGCTTTCACGCTTGATCTCATAGCCTCTCTTTGCGGAGGAAGCGGAAACGTAATTTTCAACCGTCTTCAAAGCGATAGCTTCGCAAATGCCCTTGATGGTGTAGAAATCCTTGCCGTCGCCGTAAATACCGATGAGAAGCTGTTGAGCTTCCTTAGCCTTTGTATCGGTATCTTCGCAGGGAGCGTATACACGTGCATTTTCATAGAAAGCGCCGTTGTCGTTTCTGTAGCTCATGTTGTGGGCTACTATCTCAAGCATGGAGCCTGCCGCCGTTGTTCTCATAACGGAGGTATCTTCTCCCAAGGGATTGGTGATAACTACGCAGTTTCTTCTTTCGTCGTCTGCCGCAAAGCCCAATTTATCGTATATTTTGGGGCTGATGAAGGAATATGTCATTACCTCGTAAAGTCCCAAGGATACGCAGAGCTCTTCAAGCTCTCTTACGAATTCCTGTCTTGCGTTTCTTCTGCCGACTCTTGCGCCGCCTCTGAATGCGGTATCGGCTATCTTGTCATAGCCGTACATACGTGCTATTTCTTCTGCAATATCAGCCTTATTTTCAATATCTGTTCTGTACTTAGGAGCGATTGCGTACTCTTTGCCGTTTTCGCTGACAAGCTTTATATCGAGAGAAGCAAGTATTGCTCTCATGTCATCCGCACTTACGCTTGTGCCGAGGAAGGCATTGATTCCGTCGGGATCGAATTCTACCTTTGTATCAGCCTTTTCTTCGCCGCGGATGTCTATCATTCCGCATACTACCTCGCCCGCACCAAGCATTTCAACCAATTCGCAGGCTCTGTTTATAGCCTTTTCGGGTGTATCGGTATCGAGACCCTTTTCGAATCTTGAGGAGCTTTCCGTTCTCAATGCAAGAGCTCTTGCGGTAAGACGGATGGAAGCACGGTCAAATACAGCGGATTCGAAGATGACCGTGGTGGTATCATTCTTAATTTCACTGTTTTCACCGCCCATAACTCCGGCAACGCCTACAGGCTTTGCAGCGTCGCAGATCATAAGCATGGAATCGTTGAGCTTGTGGTCAACGCCGTCAAGAGTGGTAAGCTCTTCGCCGTTTTCGGCACGTCTTACTATTATCTTACCGCCTTCAAGATCTCTTCTGTCAAAGGCGTGCATAGGCTGACCGTATTCAAGCATAACATAGTTAGTTATATCAACTATATTGTTTATGGGGCGTATACCCATTGCACGAAGTCTTGCTCTGAGCCAAAGGGGAGAGGGAGCGATCTTTACGTTCTTTACTGCACGGGAAGTATATCTGGAGCAAAGATCGGGCGCCTTGACTTCAACGGAAATATAGTCATTTATATCATCCGCAGTACCCTTGCATACGGGCTCGGAAACCTTGAGGGGGAGACCGTATGTAGCGGCACTTTCTCTTGCAAGACCGATAACGGAGAGACAGTCGGGACGGTTGGGAGTGATCTCGAATTCAACTACCGTATCCTTCATCATGTATACGTCTCTTATATCGTCGCCGGGCTTACAATCCTCTTCTATTATAAGAAGACCGTCTTCAACTGCGTAGGGAACGTCATTGAGTGTAAGGCCCAATTCCTCGATAGAGCAGAACATACCGTTGGAAGCTACTCCGCGGAGCTTGCCCTTCTTTATCTTTGTGCCGTCTGCCAGAACCGAGCCGTCGAGAGCCACGGGAACGAGGTCGCCCTCCTTCATGTTTGTAGCGGCTGTAACTATCTGCAAAAGCTCTTCCGCACCGATATCAACCATGCATACGCTGAGTCTTTCGGCGTCGGGATGCTTTTCAACGGACTTTATACGGCATACAACTATATTGCTTATTTCATCGCCCGCCATGGTGAAGCCTTCCACCTTGGAGCCGGAGCGTGTAAGTCTTTCGCAATATTCCTTGATTTTTTCCGTGTCTCTGCCCGTATCTATATCAACATATTCTTTTAACCAATTCAAACTGAGATCCATATGTTTCTTACCTCACTTATTCATTAGTTGAACTGAGAAAGGAATCTCAGATCGTTTTCGTAAAGGAGACGCAGGTCGCTTATAGCGAATTTTGTCATAACTATTCTTTCGATACCCATACCGAAAGCGAATCCGGAATATACCTCGGGGTCTATTCCGCAGTTTCTCAATACGTTGGGATGTACCATTCCCGCACCGAGGATCTCTATCCAGCCTTCGCCCTTGCAAAGACGGCAGCCCTTTCCTCCGCATACGAAGCAGGAAACGTCAACCTCTGCGCTGGGCTCCGTAAAGGGGAAATGATGGGGACGGAATCTCGTTTCGGTCTTTTCGCCGAACATTGTCTTGGCGAAAAGGTCGAGAGTTCCCTTAAGGTCGCCCATGGTGATGCCCTTGTCAACTACGAGGCCTTCAAGCTGATGGAACATGGGAGAGTGTGTTGCGTCCACTTCATCGCAGCGGTAAACTCTTCCGGGGGAGATTATTCTGATGGGAGGCTCTTTTCCCGTCATGCTTCTTATCTGTACGGGGGAAGTCTGTGTACGGAGAAGAATGTCGGGAGTGATGTAGAACGTATCCTGAGGGTCTCTTGCAGGGTGATCGTCGGGAGTGTTGAGAGCCGTGAAATTGTAATATTCTCTCTCTATTTCGGGGCCTTCCGCTATATCGAAGCCCATTCCGAGGAAGATGTTTTCCATCTGCTCACGTACTATGGAGATGGGATGTCTTCCGCCGAAGGAAGGAACCGTTGCGGGAGCTGTTATATCGAGATGCTCAGCCTTGAGCTTTCTTTCCTTTTCCTTTGAGCCGAGAACTGTCTTCTTTTCTTCTATTGCCGCTTCTATCTCGCTTCTTACTTCATTAGCAAGCTGGCCTATTATCGGTCTTTCCTCGGGAGAAAGCTTACCCATGGAACGGAGTATGGCGGTAAGCTCGCCTTTTTTACCGAGATACTTTACCTTAAGCGCTTCAAGCGCCGCTATGTCGAAGGCTTCGTTGTTTTCATTTGCTTCAAGCTCGGCAAGAAGCGCCTTCTTGATGTTTAAAAGCTGATCCTTCATTATGGTTATTTACCATGCCTTTCTTTTCTGACAAATCAGATGATTCTTTCGGATATACTTTATAAGGGCGCACCAAAAAAACGCCTCCCGCCTTTATTCGGCAGGGGCGTTTTTCGCGTTACCACCCTGATTTATAACTCTGTCGGACGGCTCATACCGTCCCTGTTCTGTATCGGGAACTCCCGCGGCGGTATTTCCCCCGCCGTGCTCCAAAGCGAACCGCACGAAAGCGCATATCGATCCCTCTCATCTGTCCGGATTCACGGAGCATGGGCTTCTTTCTGTATGATAAGCATTATGCTTTCGGCACTCTTTGTCATTGCATTGAATTATTTATATTGATGGGAATCTTAAATTAGAATTCAAGATAATCAAGAACGGACTTGATGTACTTGTAATCGCACTCAGCGTACCACTGTCTGTCGCCGGGACGAGGAGCTTCGATACCGATGAGACCGTCGAAGCCGATCTTCTTCAAGCACTTAACGTACTGTCTGTGGTTTGTAGCACCGTCGCCGAGAGATGTGGGAAGGAGCCAGGAGGGACCGGAACGGCTTGTAACGGGCTGATAGTTCTTCATATGTGTATAGAAGAGCTTGTCGCCGCAAAGCTCGATAGCCTTGTCAAGGGGAAGAATGCCCTTGAAGAACATGCTGTTGCCGTAGTCGAGGTTTACACCGAAGTTGTCTCTGTCTATCATCTTAACGAGCTTCATTGCGGATTCAGCATAGTCGTGGATGTAGTTCATGTGTGTTTCAAAAGCGAACTTGATGGGATACTGCTTAGCGTGTTCGGAAACCTTCTGGCAGGATTCGGCAGCAGCTTCCCAGTGCCAATCTTCAGCACATGCGGAGCCGTGGAGACCGTAGGAATAGTCGTTCATGGGCTGGTTCTTGTCTGTAAGACCGCCTGTGAAAATGTTGTTAACGGACATGGGGAGCTTTTCGGAGCAGAGATCCAAGAATTCGTTATAGGAAGCGATTTCAGCCTCTCTTACAGCCTTGTCCTGAGTCATAACGTTGATTCCGCCACCAAAAAGAACGTATTTGATTCCATACTGCTTTGTATATTTAGCGATCTCGGCAATATAATCCTTGGGCTCTTCTACAACGCCTGTTCTCTTTCTGCGGAATTCGATTCCGTCAAAACCTATTTTAGACGCGATCTTGCAGATTTCCTCAATGGACTGACCCTGCTCGCAATAGTTGATATGCATAATTACGGGATGTGACATTTTATTTACCTATATTCCTTTCATGGGTATTCACCTTAAATTATATACCACATGGCGCAAAAAGTCAATAGGAAACGAAGAAAAAGATGATATATTTTGAAATTTCAGGTTGTTTTTGATTGATGGGGCGTTTGAATGTTTCACGTGAAACAATTTGGGCGGCGGGGGAGTGTCTCTTGCACCGTTGATTAAGATGCATAATGTGATAGAACAATCCCTCCGCAGATGCTTGCATCTGATTGCTTCGTCGTGCCACCTTCCGCAGAAATGCTTGCGTTTCTGATTTGCACTTAAAGGAGGAAGTTGTTTTGCGTTAAGTGACAATTCCTCAGTCACCTTCGGTGACAGCTCTGCAGTTGCAACGCAACTGCCTTACACTTAAAGGAGCCTTTTAGTTCTAACTTCAAGCGAATATTGATAAATTATGGTTATATCTGACATAAAGTATATGTGATTCAATAGAAATCTGCACAAACCCATGCCTCCTTTGGTGTAAGGCAGATGCAAGCATCTGCGGAGGTGGCATGACGAAGTCATGACGGAGGAATTGTTTTTAATAACTAATACTTACATCCTAACCTCAAGCCAACGCACTTCAACAGAGATTTGCACAGACCAAAGGCTCCTTTAGGTGTAATGCAGATGCAAGCATCTGCGGAGCTGTCAGCCATATGGCTGACTGAGGAATTGTTCTTTACTGTAACATTTTTGGTGTAGAAAAACCTACGTTTTTCATTTATTGTAACGCCCTTCAGCAGTTTACTGCATGCTCGTCCCTGAAAGCATATTTAGTTTTGATAAAAGGACAATCCCTCCGTCATTTTCTTGCGAAAATGCCACCTCCGCAGAAACGCTTGCGTTTCTGATTTACACTTAAAGGAGGCTTTGGCTTGTACGAATCCCATTCGCACAAACATGGTTTCACGTGAAACATTAATGAAGCATTGATAAAAATAATGTAAACTTTCAAGCAGTTGCGTTTTTTATATTGACAATACACGGTGTTTTGAAGTATAATATAGATGTATAAATATATTTTGGGGTTCTGTACCTTGCGGATAACGGGGGTGCGGGCTTCGATATGCGATATAATCGGAGGCATAAGGATTTGGCACGTATAATATCATTTGCAAATCAAAAAGGCGGTGTGGGAAAGACCACATCAGCCATCAATTTCGCCGCCGCTCTCGCAGAATCGGGAAAACGAGTTCTTCTTTGTGACTTTGATCCGCAGGGAAATGCCACCACGGGTGTGGGCATCAGGAAAAAGAGCATCCGTTCCTCCGTTTATTCAATGATAAGTGAGGATAAAAAGGCGTCGGAGATAATCCTTCCAACATCCTTCAACGGACTTTCGATCCTTCCCTCGTCCATAGAGCTGGCGGGAGCGGATATAATATTATCGGAAGAAAAACGGCGTGAATTTTATCTTGCGGACCGTCTTGACGTGGTAAACGATTTTGAAGTTATAATTATAGACTGCCCTCCCGCTTTGGGACTTTTGACAATAAATGCACTTTGCGCATCGGATTATCTTGTGATTCCAATGCAATGTGAATATTTCGCATTGGAGGGGCTTTCACAGCTTACGATGACACTGAACAGAGTAAAAAAAATGTACAAGCCCTCATTGGAGCTCGGCGGTATACTGTTCACCATGTATGACGGAAGATTGAATCTTTCCATACAGGTAGCACGTGAGGTTCAGAAGCATTTTCCCGGTAAGGCATTCAGAACAACAGTTCCGAGAAGTGTAAGAGTCAGCGAGGCGCCCAGCCACGGAATGCCCGTATTGTTTTACGACAAGAACTGCAAGGCGTCGATGTCATACAGAGAAGCAGCGGCTGAAATGAGCGCAAGGTTTAATATAACATAATACAGCAGAAAGGAAACTGCCCAAAATGGCAAAGCATGGATTGGGAAAAGGGATGGACATTCTTTTTGAAGACAATTACGTTGACGGCAAGGATGTTATAACAATGGTTGATATTTCATCTGTTTTCCCCGATATAAATCAGCACAGAAAGACCTTTAATGACGAGTCTCTTGCGGAGCTTGCGGAATCCATAACGAATCACGGCGTAATTTCTCCTCTTTTGGTGAAAACAGTCGATAACGGATACCGTATAATTGCAGGCGAGCGCAGATACAGAGCATCGAAGCTTGCGGGTCTTACGGAGATACCCGTTATAATCAAGGAGGTCAATGAGCAGGAGGCGGCGGAGATCGCCCTTGTCGAAAATCTTCAGAGAGAAGATCTGAATCCCATAGAAGAGGCATCGGGATTCGAGCAGCTTATAAATGCTTTCGGAATGACTCAGGAAGAGGCGGCAAAGCGTGTTGGCAAATCACGTTCCGCACTTACCAATTCCTTGAGACTCTTAGGTCTTCCCGAAAGCGCAAAGACCATGCTGAGAGAAGGACTTCTTTCGGCGGGTCACGCAAGAGCGCTTCTTCCTCTCAATGACGATCCCGAGCAGGAGAGACTTCTCAATGATATTGTGGATAAAGCAATGAGCGTCAGAGAGGTAGAGCAAGAGGTAAGAAACGTAATGGAGCTCCGCTCCATAGAAAACGGTACGGCAAAGCCCGCAAAGGCGAAGCCCGATAAGAAAAAGCAGCAGATCGACGAATCGTACCTTGCACATCTGAAAATAATAGGTGAAAGAGCAGGCGTATCCTTAGGCAGATCTGTAAAGCTTCTCCCCGGCAAGGACGGTGCGGGAAAGATCGTGATGGAATTTTACGATTCCCAGGATCTTGAGGAGATCCTTTCCGCATTGGGCGCGGAGGATGCATTAAGCTGACACAGCACAAAAATTTTTGAATTTGAGATCACAAAACAGTACATGGAAAGTTATCTTACAGAATAAGACAAATTCCGCATGACGGCTGTTGTAATATATAATATATTGAAAGGAAATTTTTAAAAATGCTTGATATCAAATATATAAGAGAAAATCCCGATGAGGTAAAGGCGAGACTTCTTACAAGAGGAAAGGACTATTCGGAGCAGATAGATCAGCTTATAAAGCTTGACGGCGAGCGCAGAGCTCTTATCGCCGATACAGAAGCGAAGAAGGCACAGCAGAATGCCATATCCAAGAAGATACCCGCAATGAAGAAGGCGGGCGAGGACACGACCGCTATATTTGCGGAAATGAAGGAGCTTTCCGATTGCGTCAAAGCTGATACCGACAGAATAAATGCGATAGACGAAGAAATTGAAACAACTCTTCTCTTTATACCAAATACTCCCAATGCATCCGTTCCCGTAGGTGCGGATGACAGCGAAAATGTTCCCGTAAGATATTGGGGCGAGCCCAGAAAATTCGAATATGAGCCCAAGGCACATTGGGATATCGGAAGCGATCTCGGTATTCTCGATCCCGACACAGCCGCAAAGATCACGGGCGCACGCTTCCACGTGTACAAGGGTCTCGGCGCAAGACTTGAAAGAGCCGTTATAAACTTCTTCCTCAATACTCATACGGAAAACGGTTACACGGAAATATTCCCGCCTTACATGGTAAACAGAGCCTCCATGAAAGGCACAGGTCAGCTTCCCAAGTTTGAAGAGGATGCATTCAAGGTAGCCGGTACCGATTACTTCCTTATCCCCACAGCAGAGGTTCCTGTAACAAATATGCATCGCAAGGACATCCTTAACGGTGAAGATCTTACAATAAAGTACTGTGCATACACGGCTTGCTTCAGAGCCGAGGCGGGAAGCGCAGGAAGAGACACAAGAGGTCTTATCCGTCAGCATCAGTTCAACAAGGTAGAGCTTGTTAAGTTCTCCAAGCCCGAAAACTCCTATGACGAGCTTGAATCCCTTACAAATGACGCTTCCAAGCTTCTTGAAATGCTCGGACTTCCTTACAGAGTTTCTCTTCTCAGCACAGGCGATATGGGATTCTCCTCTGCAAAGACATATGATATTGAGGTATGGATGCCCTCCTATAACAGATACGTTGAGATATCCTCCTGCTCTAACTTCGAGGATTATCAGGCAAGACGTGCAGAGATCAAGTATAAAGACGGCCCCAAGGATAAGGCAAAGCTCGTTCACACTCTCAACGGAAGCGGTCTTGCAGTAGGCAGAACAGTTGCGGCTATTCTCGAAAATTATCAGAATGACGACGGCACCGTTACCATTCCCGAGGTCCTCGTTCCTTACATGGGTACGGATAAGATAGCGAAGAGATAAATCTTTGTAACACCCTTCAAGCGTCCTGTGGGGGAGCTATGGAAGTTGTTGATGGTTGAGGACAATTCCTCAGTCAGCCATGCGGCTGACAGCTATACACCTAAAGGAGCCTTTGGTTTGTGCGAATCTCTATTGAAGTGCGTATATTTTAAGTCAGATATAAGTATAAGTTATCGAATGACAATTCCTCAGTCAGCCATGCGGCTGACAGCTCCGCAGTTGCAACGCAACTGCCTTACACCTAAAGGAGCCTTTGGTTTGTGCGAATTTCTATTGAACTGCGTATACTTCAAGTCAGATATAACCTCAAGTTACTAAATTTTACTTGAAGTTAGCACTTATATGCCTCCTTTGTGTAAAAGGAGGTGGCACGGCAAAGCCGTGACGGAGGAATTGTCACTTAGCGTAAGACAACTAATTTGTCTCCTTTAGGTGTAAATCAGAAACGCAAGCGTTTCTGCGGAGCTGTCACCGAAGGAATCAGTTGCTTCGCAACTGCGGAGGAATTGTTCTATAGCATTAAGTAACAATTTCATTCCCTACAAACAATTAATAAATGAAGACGATTCTCGTCTTCGGAAAGGCGTAAAATTATGTTGACCGAAATTGATTTTTCCGTCTATTTGATCTGCATCATAATCGGAGTAATTGCCGCCGCATCATACGCTTTTTATAATAAAAGCATATTGGGCGGATTCGTAAAAAGGCTTATCGAGGAGGGCTGTGATTCCGAGGAAAACGGTCTTTCCTTAAGAGAGTTAGGCTACGATAAAAGCGGTCTTGTGAGATTTGCATTAAGACCCGAAAGCTCTCTTTCGAGAGTTGTAAAGAGATACGCTCCCGCAGAGGCAGGTGCATCGGCAAACGGAGCCGTAAGAGTAAACGGCAGAAGAGTCAGTGATACCATGCTTGACAAGTCTGTTTTCTTCATTGAAGAAGGCTCTCTTGAAAAAGCGGAGAGAACGTATGTTTCCCATGGAACGACGGTATTTTCCCTTGTGCTTACGGCGATCGTGTTTTTATTCGTCATGGCGGCATCATACTTCCTCATTCCCCTTGTTACCGACATCGGAAATACAATGATGAACGGATTCATGGAAAGCGGAGAAAATACGCTTGTAAAGATAACGGGCTCAGAGGATTATGATTTCTCGGATGTTATCGAAGCCGACAGACTCGAGCAGGAAAAAGAAGCAAACAGGAAAAAGTGATCCCCTTTTGATGAAAGGATACTCAAATGGAAAACACAGCAAGAATGAGAAAAAAGATCAAAAAGCGCAGAAAGAAGACAAATCCCTTTATCATTATACTGTTTATTGCCATTGCGGCTGTAATGGTAACGGGGCTTTACATCTATTTCAGCGTAGGCTACCGCTATACGGAGCTTGATAACGGTATAAGATTCGTCGGAAAATTCGTTGAAAACGAGCCTTATTCCGGTAAGATCTATTATACCGACGGAACCACCGCAGAATATCTTAAGGGTGAAAACAAGATAATCTATTCAAACGGCGACGTATATGTGGGCGAAATAAAGGATCTTGTCAGAGACGGCAGCGGAACTATGACATACGCAGGCTCGGATGACGTATACGAGGGTCAGTATACGAATGACGTTCAGACAGGTGTGGGTAAGTTCACATACGCCAACGGCGATGTTTACGAGGGCGATATCGTCAACGGAAAGCGCCACGGAAACGGAAAATACACATGGGCTGACGGAAGCGTATACGAGGGCGGCTTCAATGCCAACCAGAAAAACGGCAAGGGCAAGTATACATGGACAGACGGCAGCAGCTATGAGGGTGACTACGTAAACGATATAAAGAGCGGCGAAGGAACGTATATCTTTGCCAACGGCGACATATATGTAGGTGATTTCGTAAACGACAGAAGAACGGGCGAAGGCACATACACATGGGCTAACGGCGAAAAATATATAGGCGAATTCCTGAATAATAAGATGCACGGCGAAGGCACATACATATGGCCGCCGGATTCCTCCTCGGGAGAACGCTCCTATGTAGGCCATTTTGAAAACGGTCTTATCGTTCTGGAGGGTAATTCATGACAATGAATAACAAAATGAGACAGGATCCTCCCGCGGATGAAGAGATAAAGATTATTCTTGAAAAGAATCTTTCCGCCGTAAAGAAGGCATCGGGCGTATTGGCGCTTCTTTCGGGCGAAGAAAAAAACAAGCTTCTCGCCTCCGTTGCGGAAAAGATCGACAAAAACAGAGAAAAGATCATCTCTGCAAATAAGATCGATACGGAAAACGCCAAGGGCGTTATAAAGGATTCCATGATAGACCGTCTCACTCTTACGAATGCAAGGATCGACGGTATTATCGGCTCGATAAATAAGGTGATAGCACTTCCCGATCCGACGGGAACCTTTGAAGGCTTTACACGTCCCAACGGACTTGTGATAGAGAAAAAGAAGGTACCCTTCGGCGTTATCGGAATAATATACGAATCACGCCCCAACGTAACGGTGGATTCTGCGGCTTTGTGCATCAAATCCGGCAACGGTGTGGTGCTGAGAGGCGGTAAGGAAGCTATCAATACAAATATTGCTCTTATCGGAGCCATAAAGGAAGCGTTGCGCGAAAACGGCATACCCGATGAATGTATATTCCTCATCGACAGCGCAGACAGAAGATACACTCTTGCTCTTCTGAGAGCAAAGGGACTTGTGGATCTTGTTATCCCGAGAGGAAGTGCGGGGCTTATAAATTTCGTAACGGAAAATGCTCTCGTTCCCGCAATAGAAACGGGTGCGGGCAACTGCCATGTATACGTTCACGAGGACGGAGACCTCGATACAGCTCTCAATGTTCTCATAAATGCAAAGACTCAGCGTCCCTCTGTATGCAATGCGGCGGAGACTCTTGTGGTGCATGAAAGCGTTGCGGCGGAATTTCTTCCCAAAGCGGCAAGGGCGCTTCTTGAGAAGAATGTGGAGATCCGTGCGGACGAAAAAGCTCTTCCCCTTATGGAGGGTGCCGTTCCCGCAAGCGAAGAGGACTTCTTCACCGAGTATGACGATCTTATAATAGCGGTCAAGGTAGTTTCCTCCCTCGAAGAGGCTATAGACCACATAAACAAGCATAATACAAAGCACAGCGAAGCAATAATAACACGCTCCATCGCAGCCTCCGATATCTTTTCGGCAAGGATCGACGCTGCCTGCGTTTATACAAATGCAAGCACGAGATTTACCGACGGCGAGGAATTCGGCTTCGGAGCGGAAATAGGAATATCCACGGGAAAGCTTCACGCAAGAGGCCCCATGGGACTTAATGAATTGACCTGCACAAAATACGTAATAAAGGGCAACGGACAGACAAGAGGTTGAGGTTGTTGACGGTTAAGGACAATTCCTCATGTCACAGCACATTCGCCTACGGCGAAGTGCGGGCTGACAGCTCTACACTTAAAGGAGCCTTTGGTTTGTGCGAATCTCTATTGAAGTGCGTATATTTTAAGTCAGATATAAGTATAAGTTATCGAATGACAATTCCTCCGTCACGGCTTTGCCGTGCCACCTCCTTTTGCACAAAGGAGGCATGGGTTTGTGCAGATTTCTATTGAATTACATATACTTTATGTCAGATATAACCATAATTTATCAATATTCACTTGAAGTTAGAGCTTAAAGGCTCCTTTGTGTAAAAGGAGCTGTCACCGAAGGTGACTGAGGAATTGTTACTTAACGCAAAACAACTTCCTTCTTTAAGTGTAAATCAGAAACGCAGAACGTTTCTGCGGAGGTGGCACGGCGAAGCAATCAGATGCAAGCAATCAGATGCAAGCAATCAGTTGCTTCGCAACTGCGGAGGAATTGTTACTTAACTCTGAACAACCCTCATGAGTCCCCCGATCGTAGCAAAAAAATTACCGACATTATGACAAATTATTCATCAAAAGAGCCTCTCAAGACGAGAGGAACATATTTTACCGACGAAAAGATAGCCAATTTAAAGGAAAATGTCGAAAAATATGAATGGGCAAGAAAAGCCAAGGAATCGGCAAAGGCAAGAGCCGACGCCATATTGGAAAAATACACCTTAAAGGAGCTTTGGGAGCTTGTTCCCTCTCAGAAGGTGTTCAGATCCTACGGCGTAAATCAGCCTAAGGGCTGTCTCAACTGCGGAAACGCAATAGACGCCTTCGGAAATTATCCCTACACTCTTAACCACATGGAGGAGCCGTGGAAAATAACGTGCCCCCATTGTAAAATGAAGTTCCCCACCAACGATTTCGGTGCGTTTTATAAGAGCGGACTTAATGAAAAGGGCGAATTTATCCCCGAAAATGCGGACAGATCTCTCCTTGTAAACACTCTTTACCCCGAAAGAGGCGAAAAATGGGGCGTTGACGACGGTACCTCCTACGTTCACACCGACGGAGAAAAGTATTTCTTTGTGGCGTATTACTGCCATTTCGCATTCTGGTCGGGAGGTATCATCCCCAGATCCTTAAGCGCATTTCAGTATGCTTACCTTTATACGGGTGAGCAGAAATATGCCGATGCGGGTATCGTCATACTGAACCGCATAGGAGACCTTTATCCTTCCTACAATATTACCGATTGTCCCTGGTCGGCAGGCTACAGACATTCGGGAGGCAGAAGAGGAAAGATAATCGGAAGCATATGGGAAACGGGACTTATAGATAATTTCACCTATGCTTACGATGCCTACTTCAGAGGCTTTCCCACCATGGGAAAGGAGGCGCTGGAGCTTCTTCATTCAAAGGATCCGAGGATAAATACGTACAAGGATGTTATGGTAAACATCGAGGACGGCTATATCAAGACTGTCTATCCTACGGTAAAAGAAGGAAATATATACGGCAACAACGGTATGCATCAGTATTCCCTCGCCCTTGCGGCTGTTGTATTGGATGATGCAGAATTAAGCAAGGAATGGCTCGATTACGTATTCCGTGCAGGCGGTATCGGTGAGGGCGGTAATGTTTCCGCTACATTTGTAAACGATATCGACCGTGACGGCTTCGGTCACGAGGCATCGCCCGGTTATAACAGTCTGTGGCTGAACTGTTATCTTGCCATGGCAAATCTTCTCCGGGGATACGTTATAAAGGGTACCGATTTAAGCTACGATCTTTATGAAAACGTAAAATTCAAGAAGATGTTCGATGCGGGCATCAGGATATTGGCAACGCCGAAGTTTACACCCAATATCGGAGATGTTTCTTCCACGGGTGCGGCAGGTCAGAAGCCCGGTATCGGTCCTCTTGTAACGGCGTTTAAAATATACGGCGAACCCAAATACGCCAAGATGATATATTATCTTGCCAACGGAAATGTGGATAATATGTATCTTTCCGTATTCGATAAGAACCCCGAAAGCTTTCCCGAAAAGATAAAGGCGGCGGTAAGAGAGTACGGAAAACACGATCTTGCTCCCGAAATGCTTACCGGTTACGGCTTTGCTTCCTGCATGAATATCAATGAAGACGATCCCGCAAGAGATACCTTCCACAATGAGCGCACCACTATGACCATGTATTTCGGAAGAAATGCAGGTCACGGTCACAGAGATACATTGAATATCGAATTATTTGCATTCGATATAGATATGACTCCCGAAATGGGTTATCCGGAATTCTGCGACGGAACACCCCATCAGGTATATTGGGTATCGAATACGGTAAGCCATAATACGGTGCTTGTAAACGATTCACGCATGGGACGTCAGATAGTATCCGATCCCGTGGCATATGACTCATCCTCCGAGCTTGCTTCCGTTGTATCTGTGGATGCTAAGAAGGTATACGGCATTGAAAGGTATAAGCGCACAAGCACTCTCGTAAGATACGATAACGAGTACTCCTACGTTGTGGACTTCTTCTCCGTCAAGGGCGGCGAAAAGCACACATATTCCTTCCATCCCGCTTCCTCCGATTCTCTTGTGACCACAGGCTTGAATTTCGTAAAGCAAACGGATGAAAACGGCAATTTCACGGGAACTCTCGTAAGCCCCGACGGCGTTTGGGGAGCGGGCAACCTTCCTTCGGGTTATCAGTATCTTGACAAGGTACAGAGGGATAATGCTCCCGCGGAAAAGATATCCTTCGATTGGTCCATCAACGAAAAGAGATATACCGAGGCAGAAGATATTCATCTTAAGCTTACTATGATTGGTAAGCTTGACAATGTGGTGCTCGCCAACGGAACTCCTCCGAGAAACAAGGCGGGTAATCCCAAGGGGCTCGATTACGTTCTGGCATCGACTAAGTCGGAGAACGGCGACCTGTCCACACTCTTCGTATCTGTAATAGAGCCTTATATAAAGGAAAGCTTCATTCTTTCGGCAGATACAGTTCCCGTTACATTTAACGGGGATACGGTAACGGATGATTCCGTAAAGGCTGTGAAGGTGACCTTCAAAAACGGCAGAGCGGACTATATCGTTTATTCCGAGGAAGAAAGCAAGACTTATACGATAGACGGAAAATTTAAGTTCAAGGGCTTCTTCGGTGTGTGCAGTATACGCAGCGGCGGTATAATTACATATACAAACGATGCGGTCATAGGCGGAGAAGAAAAGATCACTTGTCTCCATGGCGTCGTAAAGGATTTTACAAAGGAGCTTTCCGAGGAAAATTCCATTACCGTATGCTTCGATGAAAAAGTGATCCCCGATGATATCGTCGGACGCTTCATTTACATAGAAAATGACGGTATAATAAATGCCGTTTATAAGATAATAGGCGCAAAGAAGAATGGAGAGGACTATATCCTCGATACGGGCGATGTAACTCCCATCCGTTCATTTAAAAAGGCTTCCGAGCCCTCGGAAGGATATATTTACGATATAGAAGAGGGCAGAAGATTCTATATAAGACTTTCCGAAACTTCAAGGTATACGGGAAGCGAAAACATATTTGTATGATCTGAATTTAAAGAAAAAGATAAAATTCATTAACAATAATACAAGTACGAAAGGCATGGATATGATTATGAAAAAATTCTTGAAGCGCGTATTAATAAGCTTTCTTGCAGGGCTGTTGATATTGCCTTCGCTTGCGGGCGTTACAACGGTAAACGCCGCATCGGCTGAGCCTCTCAAAACGAGAGCTACATATTATACCGATGAAAAAATGGCAAATATGAAGGAAAATATCGAGAAATACGCATGGGCATCCTCAGCTGTGCAGTCTGCAAAGGCGGCAGCGGATGTGTATCTCAATACATATACTCTCGAAGAGCTGTGGGAGCTTATTCCTTCTCAGAAGGTATTCCGTTCCTACGGTGTAAACCAGACATATGGCTGTCTCAACTGCGGTAATGCGATAGATGCCTACGGCAACTATCCGTATACACACAACCATACTACTGAGCCGTGGAAGGTAACTTGTCCCAACTGTAAAATGAAGTTCCCCACCAACGACTTCGGTGCATATTATGAGTCGGGACTTAATTCCAAGGGTGAATTTGTGCCCTCCAAGGCGGACAAGAGCCTTCTCAAGAACACTCTTTATCCCGAAAAGGGCGAAAAGTGGGGCGTTGATGACGGTACATCCTACGTTCACACCAACGGACAGAAGTATTTCTTCATAGCTTATTACTGCCATTGGGCGCTTTGGTATTCCAACGGTATCATAACAGCTGCTCTCAATTCCTTCCGCAATGCTTACCTCTACACAGGCGAGCAGAAATATGCCGATGCGGGTATCGTTATGCTCAACCGTATAGGCGACCTTTACCCCTCCTTCAATATAGACGAATGTCCCTGGTCCGCAGGCTACAGACACTCCGGCGGTACAAGAGGTAAGATAATCGGAAGTATCTGGGAAACGGGACTTGTAGATAACTTTACTTATGCGTACGACGCATTTTTCAGAGGCTTCCCCACTATGAGCAAGGAGGCTCTCGATCTTCTCAAATCGAAAAACTCCAAAATACAGACCTATAAGGATGTTATGGTAAACATCGAAAACGGTTATATAAAGACGATATATCCCACGGTTCAGGCGGGAGATATCTACGGTAACAACGGTATGCATCAGTATACCCTCGCTCTTGCCGCTGTTGTGCTTGACGATAAGAACTTGAGTAAAACATGGCTTGATTACGTATTCCGTGCAGGCGGTATCGGTACGGGCGGAAATGTATCCGCTACTTTCGTTGACGATATCGACCGTGACGGCTGGGGCAACGAGGCATCTCCGGGTTATAACTCTCTCTGGCTCGACTGCTATATAGATCTTGCAAATCTTCTCAAGGGATACGTTATAAACGGAACGAACCTGAGCTACGATATTTACGAAAACGTAAAATTCAGAAAGATGTTCACGGCGGGTATACAGATACTTGCCACACCTAAGTTTTCTCCCAATATTGGTGACGTGGGTACAACGGGCTCTGCAGGTCAGATGCCCAGCAACTCATACCTTGTGGAAGCGTACAGAGTATACGAGGATCCGTTGTTTGCACAGATAATGTACTTCATCAGCAAGGGCAACGTGGGCGGTATCAGACTTACAATATTCGATAAGGATCCCGAGGGTCTTCCCGAAAAGATCAAGGCTGATGTGGCAGAGCACGGCGAATACGTTCTCGATTCAAGAATGCTTACGGGCTACGGTCTTGCTACCTGCATGAATATCAACAAGGCATCGGAAACGACAGCAGGCAACGAAAAGTCATTTGAAATAAGCGGTAAGGATCTTGCGGTGGTAAACGGCAAGACGCAGCTTAACTTTACAAGAAACGAAAACGATTCCATCACCTTCACACCTCAGAGTGCGGGAGACAGCATATCCGTCGGCTTGAACCTTAACAATTCCGGCGCAGTATATGAATTCCTCGTATATTCTCTTACAGGTGCAAACGGCGGTAAATTCGATGTTTATATAGACGGAAAGCTTCTTCAGAACGATGTGGACTTTACCACAAAATCCACTTCCGAAAGAACTCCCGTATACTTCAGAAGAACTGCCGAATACATGACGGGATATCATGTAGTTACCTTCAAGGCTTCCGAATCAAAGGTAGGACCCTTGACAATCGACGGCGTAAGATTTATAAAGACGGCGGGTGCATCCTCCGGTGATTTCCACAACGAGAGAACGACCATGACCATGTATTTCGGCAGAAATACGGGCCACGGTCATAAGGATACATTGAATCTTGAAATATTCGCATTCGATATAAACATGACTCCCGAAATGGGTTACCCCGAATTCTGCGACGGTACACCTCATCAGGTATACTGGGTAGCGAATACGGTATCACACAATACCGTTCTCATAAACGATTCTCCCATGGGTGCTCAGGTAGTATCCGAGCCCAAGGCGTTTGATTCTTCCGAGCTCGTATCTCTCGTATCCGTCGACGCATCGAAGGTATATGCTTCCGCGGATAAGTATATGCGTACAAGTGCTCTTATAAAATACGATAACGAGTATTCGTATATCGTTGACTTCTTCTCCGTAAGCGGCGGTAAGAAGCATACATATTCCTTCCACTCCGCACAGTCGAGCGGTGTTGTAACGGAGGGTCTTGAATTCACAAAGCAGGCAGATGCGGCAGGCAACTTTATCGGCACTCTTGCAGGACCCAACGTTGAGTGGGGCGAGGGCGGCTACGCATCCGGATATCAGTACCTTGACAAGGTTCAGAAGGATGAATCTCCCGAGAATAAGATATCCTTCGATTGGGCTATCACAGAGGCAAGATATACCACTGCCTCCAATATCCACATGAAGCTTACAATGATGGGTGAGCTTGACAACGTAGTCCTTGCAAACGGTACTCCTCCCAGAAATAAGGCAGGAAATCCCGCAGGCCTCGATTACGTTCTTGCATCGAGACAGTCAAATAAGACCCTTTCCTCTCTCTTTGTATCGGTCATAGAGCCTTATATCGGTGACAGCTACATACTTTCCACCGATATCGTTCCCGTAACAACCGATGCGGGTGAGGTTTATGACGATTCCGTCAAGGCTATCAAAGTAACCTTCAAGAACGGCAGAACGGACTATATCGTTTATGCAGAGGAGAATACTGCCACATATACCATTGATAAGAAATTCTATTTCAAGGGCTTCTTCGGTGTGTGCAGCATCCGTGATGACAATATAGTAACATATACAAACGATGCGGTGATGGAGCTTGTCGAAAAGCAGACATCATATACGGGTATCGTCACCGATTTCACCAAGGAGCTTACAACAAAAAACAGCATAACAGTTAAATTCGATACTGCTGTTGATGAATCAAAGCTTGCGGGAAATTATATCTACATCGAAAATGACGGTGTAAGAAACGCAACGTATAAGATCGTCGGCTTTGAAAAGAAGGGCGATGAATACGTTATAGATATAGGCGATGTAACGCCTGTACGTTCCTATAAGACGGCAAGCAATCCCTCCAAGGGCTTCGTTTACGATATCGGCGTCAACCGTAAGTTCTATATAAGACTTACGGAAACCGTGGGCGATGTGGAAGCTCTTACCGAAAATGCAGATTCTTACATAAGCGATATCACCATATCAAACAACATCAAGAAGGATGCTGTTGCCGGTGATAAGGTAGGTAGGCTTTTCGTTGTAAGAAAGGCAATAAACAGCCTTTATCAGCTTCCCGAATACGAGATCACTCTCAACAATGACATTGGAGAAAGCGCAATGTTTGAGGTGAAGGACGGCTGGCTCTGTCTCTCCTCAGCATATACTGCAGGTGCAAACGATTATAACATTTCCTTCAGAATAACGGATACCGCAACAGGTGAGGTCAAGTCCGTAATGAAGAGCGTTTCCACTCTCAGCAAGTCTCAGTCCAATTCTCAGTATTATCCCGATTTTGAGCTTACCGAAACAAAGGAAACGGCTGAGTTTATCGTAGCAGAAATACCGGGTGATGAAAAGTCCTCCTCTTCTTCCGTAAAATGGGTTCTCGTTGCCGTAACGGCAGTTATCTGCATGGCAGTTGTCTCCGTCACCGTTTTGCTTAAGAAGAAAAAGGCATAGATCATTGACAAATTTTTGCGGCGGGAGGATCATATCCTCCCGTTGCGGTTAGAGAAGAAAGGCACACAACAATGAAGAATATTTTGAAGCGCATTTTCATCTTCGTTTTTTGCGGAATACTCGTATTGACTCCATGCATCGGCGCGTTTACCGTTACGGCATATTCTGCATCAGGTGAGCCTTTGAAAAAGCGCGCTACATATTATACAGATGAAAAGCTTGCCAATATGAAGGAAAACACAGAAAAATACCATTGGGCAGGCGAAGCGGTGGTATCGGCAAAGGCAAAAGCCGATAATTACCTCGAAAATTATACCTTGAAGGAGCTTTGGGAGCTTATACCCTCACAGAAGGTATTCCGCTCCTACGGTGTAAATCAGACCTACGGCTGTCTCAATTGCGGAAACGCTATTGATGCGTGGGGGAATTACCCATATATCCATAACCATACCGCAGACCCGTGGAAGCTTACATGCCCCAATTGCAAGATGCGCTTTCCCACCAATGATTTTGAAGCGTATTATGAGAGCGGTCTCGATTCAAAAGGCGTTTTCGTTCCCTCAAAAGCCGATAAGAGCCTTCTGAAGAACACACTTTATCCCGAAAGGGGCGAAAAATGGGGCGTTGACGACGGTACATCATATGTACACACAAACGGCGAGAAGTATTTCTTCATAGCATATTACGCACATTGGGCAATGTGGTATACGGGAATCATTTCCGATGCTGTCATATCCTTTACGAATGCGTATCTTTATACGGGTGAGCAGAAATATGCCGATGCGGGAATCGTCATGATAAACCGCATAGGCGATCTTTACCCTTCCTTCAATATTGACGACTGCCCCTGGTCGGAGGGCTACAGACATTCAGGCAGGGATCACGGCAAGATAATCGGAAGTATTCAGGAATCGGAGCTTGTCCGAAACTTTGTTTTCGCATACGATGCGTTTTTCAGAGGCTTCCCAACTATAGGAAAAGAGGCTCTCGACCTTCTTAAGTCGAAAAACACAAAAATAAAGACCTACAAGGATGTTATGATAAACATAGAGGACGGTCTTCTGAAACCCATTTATCCTACCTTCAAGGCGGGCAATATCCGCGGAAACAACGGTATGCATCAATATACCCTTGCCGCGGCGGCGGTGGTGCTTGATGACAAGGAGCTGAGTGCCTTGTGGCTCGATCATACATTCGGCTCGGGTGGAAATGTATCTGCCACATTTGTCAATGATGTTGACCGTGACGGCTGGGGCAACGAGGCGTCACCGAGCTACAATTCTTCATGGCTTGCCAATTTCATGGGCATGGCTGATATGCTTAAGGGATATGTTATCAGCGGAACGAATCTGAGCTACGATCTTTACGAAAACGTAAAATTCAAGAAAATGTTTACCTCCGGTGTGGAGATAATGGTTACTCCCAAGTTTTCGCCAAATATCGGCGACTCGGGTTCAACGGGCTCGGCGGGTATGGTAGCAAGCACATCATATCTTACCAAGGCATATTACGTATACGGCGATCCCGTATATGCACAGATGATAGATATGCTCACAAACGGAAATGTGGATAACATTCGTCTCGGAATATTCGACAAGGATCCCGAGAGTCTTCCCGAAAAGATAAAGGCAGATGTTGAAAAATACGGAAAATATGATATCGAATCAAAAATGCTGACAGGCTTCGGTCTTGCCGCCTGCATGAATGTAAACGGAGCGGCGGTGACTTCTGTTTCCGACAAAGGCTCATATGAGATAAGCGGTCGGGAGCTTTCCGTTGTAAACGGAAAAATACAGCAAAATTTTACAAGGAATGAAGACGGCTCCGTTACCTTTGAGCCCGAAAAACCGGGAGAAAGCATATCGATAGGCTTTGATCTTAACAATTCGGGTGCGGTATATGAATTTATCCTTTACTCTCTCAGCGGTAAAAACGGCGGAAGCTTTGACGTTTACATAGACGGAAAGCTTCTTCAGGGGGATGTGGACTTTTCGTGTAAGGACGGAGAACGGATGCCCGTATATTTCAGAAGAACGGCGGAATATATGACGGGATACCATGTGGCGACCTTTGTATCATCGGAAAAGAAGGTCGGTCCCATGACAGTTGACGGCGTCAGATTTATCAGGACTACAGGTGCTTCCTCTGCGGATTTCCACAATGAGAGAACAACGATGACCATGTATTTCGGCAGGAACACAGGCCACGGTCATAAGGATACATTGAATCTTGAGATATATGCCTTCGATATAAACATGACTCCCGATATGGGATACCCCGAATTTTGTGACGGAACGCCTCATCAGAATTTTTGGGTAGCCAATACGGTGTCTCACAATACTGTTATCGTAAATGAGACTACCATGGGTAATCAGATAGTGTCTCAGCCGAAGGCGTTCGACTCCTCGGAGTTTGTTTCCATGGTGTCCGTTGATGCTTCAAGAGTATATAACGTAACGGATAAATATATGCGTACCTCGGCGCTTATAAAGTACGACAACGAGTATTCATATGCGGTTGACTTCTTCGCAGTAAACGGCGGAAGCGTTCATACGTATTCCTTCCACCCTGCCGAATCGAGCGGAGTTGTGACGGAAGGTCTTGATTTTTTAAAGCAAGCCGATGAAAACGGCAATTACATCGGCACTCTTGCGGGAGCAAATGTACCTTGGGGTACGGGAAGTTACTCCTCGGGATATCAATATCTCGATAAGGTAAGGAAGGACAGCGATCCCGACGGAAAGATATCCTTTGACTGGTCGATAACGGAGGCAAGATATACGACTGCTGCCGATATACATTTGAAGCTTACAATGCTTAACGACCTTGACGATGTGGTGCTTGCCAACGGTACTCCTCCAAGAAATAAGGCGGGCAATCCCAAGGGTATAGATTACGTGCTGGCATCGAGACGGTCGAAAAATAAGCTTTCTTCTCTCTTTGTATCGGTAATCGAGCCTTATATCGGTGACAGCTTCATACTTTCGACCGATACCGTTCCCGTTACTACGGATAAGGGCGAGGTTTACGACGATTCCGTAAAGGCTGTCAAAGTAACCTTCAGAAACGGAAGAACGGATTATATCGTTTACTCCGAAGAGCCCGCTACCGTATATACGATAGACAAGAAATTCTATTTTAAGGGCTTTTTCGCCGTTGTTAGCATTCGTGATGATGATATCGTGACGTATACAAATGATGCGGTGGTTTCCCTTGAGGAAAAGCAGACATCATATACGGGTATCGTAAAGGATTTCACCAAGGAGCTTACAACAAAAAACAGCATTACCGTTAAATTCGATACCGCTGTTGATGAAGAGAAGCTTATCGGAAATTATATCTACATTGATAATGACGGTATAATAAACGCTTCATATAAGATCCTCGGTGTTGAAAGATCGGGAGAAAATTACGTTCTCGATATCGGAGATATAAGCCCCGTACGAGCATATAAGGTCACCTCCGATCTGTCAAAGGGCATGATCTATGATGTGGGCGTTAACCGCAGGTTTTATATAAGGCTTTCCGAGTCCTCGGGAGATATTGAAGCCTTGACCGAGAATGAAGGCTCATATATCAGCGATATCGTATTGTCAAGCAATATCAAAAAGGATGCTTCTGCGGGAGATCATGTGGGCGGTCTTTTTGTGGTGCGGAAGAATATAAAGAGCCTATATCAGCTTCCCAAATACGAGATCACTCTTAATAACGGTGCGGGCGACAGTGCAATGTTTGAGATAAAGGATGGAGGTCTGTACCTTTCCCCGTCATATGAGGCGGGAAAGGGAAATTATAACGTTTCCTTTAAGATAACGGATATTGACAGCGGTGAAACGAAGACCGTCACAAAGCTCATAACCACTCTCAGTAAATCACAGAGCGATTCACAGAGAGCTCTCGGCTTTACACTTTCGGAAACGAAGGAAACGGCGGAATTTCCCGTGACGGAGCTTCCCCCGCAGCTCGAAACGGAAAATGATACGGAAAGATCCATAAATTGGATGCTTGTTGCCGTCACAACGGTAATCTGCATGGCGTTGGTGTCCGTTACGGCGGTAATGAAGAGAAAGGCGTGAGAGGATCAATTTCTTAACGCAAAACAACTCGAATCTCCCCCTTTGGGGTGAGATGAGAGGGCTGAAGCAAGGTTCAACGTCCCACCTTATTTGCCCTCTCCGTCACGCGCAAGGCGTGCCACCTCTCCCGTAGGGAGAGACTCAATTACTTAACGCAAAGGAACAATTCCTCCGTCATGACTTCGTCATGCCACCTCCTTTTACACAAAGGAGGGCAGATTATAATAATAAGTGCAACACCCGAAAAAAGTATAGACAATATTCTCACCAAGGTGTAAAATGTAGTTACCACACAACATTTTTGAACGGAGGTAAGAATATTGTCCTACA
>SVTV01000028.1 GCA_015063605.1 Oscillospiraceae bacterium | reverse complement strand
CTTTACGAGCTTCCCGACTATACATACTCTGTAGTGGAAGGCTACGGCGACTGTGAATATTTTGAGGTAAAGGATAACGGAATATACCTTAAGAAGGATCATGCCGATTCAGGAAAGAGCGAATACAACATAAAGGTATCCGCAGTATCCGGAACGGAAGCATACTATACGACAATGACGATAGACGTTCTCACCAAGTCCAAGTCAAAGAACCAGCTCTATCCCGAGCTTACTCTTTCCGAGACAAAGGAAAACACGGATACTACCGTACAGACCGTTCCCTCCGATCCCGGAGAAGGTGAAAACGATCCCGAGACACCCGTTGAAGGTGACAAGGGCGATTCAAATGTGATCGTATTCGTTGTCATCGGTGCTGTCATTATCATCATCGCTGTTGCTGCGGTAATTCTTATCGGTAAGAAAAAGAAATAATCGACTTCGTATTGACAAATTGGCGGATTTGCAGTAAAATGTTATACGGGGTGTCGTACACTCGGATGCCGGCACCCCGTGAATTTTTTTACTTATATTTTGAAAGGAATGTAAAATGTCAATCGGAAAAATCGGAACATTTGACCGTGCCGTCTCCATGATACTTTCGCTTCTGATGGTATTCGCAGCTTGTGCCGTTGTAATGGCGTCGCCCGTGGATGCCGCGGCAGCAGATGACGGACCGCTCAAAAAGAGAGCTACTTACTACACAGACGAAGAAGTAGCCAATGTCAGAGAAAATGCAAACGGCTATTATGCAAGTACAAAAACAGCATATATAAATGCCGCAGAAAAATATCTTAACTATACATACGAACAGCTCTGGTCTGTAATACCTTCTCAGCTCGTACCCAGATCATACGCTGTCAATCAGCCCAAGGGCTGTCTCAACTGCGGAAAGGCTATCGACGCATACGGAAACTATCCGTACACCTTCAATACGGATTCCGCTCCGTGGAAATTGACCTGCCCCTCATGTAAGATGCAGTTCCCCACCAACGACTTCAAATCGTATTACGAAAGCGGTCTTGATGAAACGGGACGCTTCCAGCCCTCCAAGGCAGATCCTCAGTATCTCAAGAATACGCTTTATCCCGAAAAGGGCGAAAAGTGGGGCGTTGATAACGGACGCGGATACGTTCACACAAACGGAGAAAAATATTTCTTCATAGCATACTACAACCATTGGGCAAATTGGTATGAGGCATGCCAGCTTCCCATCAAAAATCTGATGTATGCATACCTTTACACGGGCGAGCAGAAATATGCAGACCGTGCGATAGTATTCTTAAACAGATTTGCCGATCTTTACCCAGAATTCAACCTCAAGGATCAGAAGTGGGGCGACGGCTTCCGTCACAGCGGCGGAGACTACGGTAAGATCGTTGGAAGTATATGGGAATGCGGTACCATACAGCCTTTCCTCGAAGCTTACGATATACTTTTCCACGGCTTTGAAAACTTAAGCGCCGAGGCACTTGATTTCATGAAGAGCAAGTCAAACGGTAAGATAAAGACCGTAGAGGATGTAATGATAAACATCGAAAACGGTATATACAAGCAGATACTTCCCGAGGTAAAGAGAGGAAATATCCGAGGAAACAACGGTATGCACCAGAGAGTTCTCTGCCTTGCGGCTGTTGTCATCGACGATCCCAAGCTTTCCAAGGAATGGCTCGAATTCGCCTTCAAGCCCTCAAATTCCATTCTTACCGGTCTTAATATCGGTGCTACCTTCGTAAACGATATCGACCGTGACGGTATGGGAAATGAAGCTTCTCCCCATTACAACATTCTCTGGCTCGGAAGCTATATGACGATAGCGGAGCTTCTTAAGGGATACACGATCAACGGTACGGATATCTCCTATGACCTTTACGAAAACGTAAAGTTCAAGAAGATGTTCACCGCCATGCTCAATATCCTTTTGGGCGAATCCTTCACCCCCAATATCGGTGATGCCGATAATACGGGCTCCCATGTAAATTATACATACGCTTCATATACTCTCAGCGCTTATCTTGCTTACAGAGAGCCTAAATTCGCTCAGATGCTCTACTGGCTCTACAAGGGAAATACCTCCTCCATCGTTCTCGGTGCTACCGAAAAGGATCCCACCGAAATAGGTAAAGAAATAGACGCACTTGTCAAGGAGCACGGCGAATTGACATTCGAAAGCCAGAACCTTACGGGCTACGGCTTTACATCATTGATGAATATCAATAACGGCGAAAGCGGAAAGTCTTATCCTGCCGAAAAGAACTTCTCCGTTCCCGCCTCCGATATATCGGTTATCAATCTCGGAGCGCTCTCCACTGTTACAAGGACCTCCGATAATATCGTCTTTACTCCCTCCACAGTCAAGGATACCATGTCCTTAGGCTTCTACTTCAACAATACTGATGCAGTATACGATGTAATAATCACGGCAAACTCCGTTGACAATGCAGGTAAATTCAATGTATATGTAGACGGTAAGCTTCTTCAGGACGGCGTTCAGTTCCCCAAGGGAGGAAAGCAGGATAAGGTATATTTCAGACGTACCATCAACATAACTCCCGGTTACCACGTTGTATCCTTTGAGCCTACCGAGGGCTCTGTAGGTCCCATGGATCTTGCATCCTTTACATTTATTGCCACCACCTCCGCTTCCTCAAAGCAGAATGTGAACAAGGAAACATCACTTTACATGTATTACGGAAGAAACAGCGGACACGGTCACTCTGATACACTCAACATGGGTATATTCGCATACAATATGGACCTTATGCCCGATCTGGGATATCCCGAATACTGCGACGGTACTCCCAACCAGGTATATTGGGTAAGCAATACCGTAAGCCATAACACAGTTCTTGTAAACGACGCAAAGATGGGACAGCAGACAATATCCGATCCCACACATTTCGATTCCACGGAATTTGTAAAGCTTATCTCTGTAGATGCTCCCGCAGTATACTCAGCCGCAAAGGTATACAGCCGTACAAGTGCGCTTATCAGATACGATGATTCTTCCTCCTATGCTATCGACCTTTTCAGAGTAACGGGCGGAAAGAAGCATACATATTCATTCCATCCCGCTGAATCCTCGGGATACGTATCGGAAGGACTTGAATTTGTACCTCAAGTAGATTCAAACGGCAATTACGTCGGAACGCTCCTCTCCAAGAGCGGAGCCTTCGGAGCAGGCTCATCCTCCAGCGGTTATCAGTGGCTCAAGAACGTAAGAAAGGACAATTCACCCGAAGATACCTTCTCAATGGATTGGGCGATAGTCGATACAAGAAGCACAGCTACCGCAAATGACGTACATCTCAAGCTTACGATGCACGGCGATTACACGAGCGTATATCTTACAAACGGCGTTCCTCCCACGAATAAGCCCGGAAACCCCAAGCAGCTTGATTACCTTCTCGTAAACAATGAGGGCAACAACAGCAATACGGATTCTCTCTTCGTATCCGTTATCGAGCCCTACACGGGAAATCCCAATATCGTATCGAGTGAAGTTGTAAAGGTAACGGAAAACGGTAAGGAGGTTACCGATACGGGTACACGTGCCGTAAAGGTAACATTCGTAAACGGCAGAACAGACTATATCGTATATTCCGCCGACACAACGAGAAAACTTTCCGTTGCGGATCTTTTCGATTTCCAAGGCTTCTTCGGAGTATACAGTGTACGTGACGGAGAGGTCACCACATATGTAAACGACGGTGTACTCATAGACAAGAAGACATACACGGACAGATACACAGGTAAGGTAGTGACCTTCACAAAGGAGCTTTCCACGGAAAACTCCATCACCGTTAAATTTGACGGAAGTGTAGATGAAAAAGAGCTTATCGGAAGATATGTATATATATCCGTAGGTAAGACAAGCGTATCCTACAAGATACTCGGTGTAAAGAAAGACGGAGAAAACTACGTTCTCGATGTAGGTGACGTTACCACAGTATCCACTTACAAATCAACCGATCCTACCAAGGGATACAACTACTTCTTCAAGGAAAACGCCGACATAACAGTCAAGCTTTCCTCGGGTGAAGCGGACAAAGAAGCTTTATCAAGACTCTTTAAGTCAACAAAATCACCTATTACTCACCTTTCTCTTTCTCACGATCTTCGTGCGGATGCAAAGGCAGGCGACCTTGTGGGAACTCTCTTCCCCGTAAATTCCGCAGTTACAAAGCTTTACGAGCTTCCCGACTATACATACTCTGTAGTGGAAGGCTACGGCGACTGTGAATATTTTGAGGTAAAGGATAACGGAATATACCTTAAGAAGGATCATGCCGATTCAGGAAAGAGCGAATACAGCATAAAGGTATCCGCAGTATCCGGAACGGAAGCATACTATACGACAATGACGATAGACGTTCTCACCAAGTCCAAGTCAAAGAGCCAGCTCTATCCCGAGCTTACTCTTTCCGAGACAAAGGAAAACACAGATACTACCGTACAGACCGTTCCCTCCGATCCCGGAGAAGGTGAAAACGATCCCGAAACACCCGTTGAAGGTGACAAGGGCAATTCAAATGTGATCGTATTCGTTGTCATCGGTGCTGTCGTTATCATCATCGCTGTTGCTTCGGTAATTGTTATCGGTAAGAAAAAGAAGAAATAATTAAAGTTAATAAAATAAAGACCGGGGCATTTTTCATATTGAAATGCCCCGTCAATTCAAAAGGCTACGATAATAAATCAAGAAAGGAACAGTAACAATATGAAATTTATATGCTTCGGTTCTCTTAACATAGACCATGTCTATGCTGTAGACGATTTTGTCAAAGCCGGCATGACGGTATCCTCGACGGGTTACACACGCCACGCAGGCGGAAAAGGTCTTAATCAGACGGTAGCACTTGCAAAAGCGAGAAGCAGTAAATCCGGAATAAACGGAATATACATGGCGGGAAAGATCTCCCGTGACGGCGCATTTCTCGTTGATATACTCAAGGAAGCCGGCGTCAACTGCGATCATATAATGATCGATGACAACGCTCCCACGGGCCACGCTGTAATACAGGTAAACAGAGAAGGCGAAAACTGCATAATCGTTTATCCCGGTGCAAATGCTCTCGTTACAAACGAAGAAGTAGACAGAATACTTGAAAATTTTGAAGCGGGAGATTATCTCTTCCTTCAGAATGAAATAAACGCAACGGAATATCTTATCCGTGCGGCTCACGCAAAGCAGCTCATTACCGTACTGACTCCCTCCCCCTTCTCCAAGGAGCTTGTTGAGTCTCCCGTTCTTTCAATAGTTGACTGGATAGTGCTCAACGAAACGGAGATACAGTTCATCACCGGCGAAAAATACCCTGCAAAGGCTCTTAAGAAGATGGCTAAGATGTATCCTCAGGCAAAGGTGCTCCTTACCCTCGGTGAAAACGGCTCGCGCTGCTATGACGGAAACGAGACAATAGACTGCATCGCATATTCCGTGGCACACACCGTTGATACCACAGGTGCGGGAGATGCATACACGGGATACTTTTTCACCAATCTCTGCGAAGGGACGTCCGTATACACGGCAATGAAGCGTGCTTCCCTTGCCGCGGGAATAACGGTATCCAGAGCGGGCGCCGCAAATTCCATCCCCTCATCCGAGGAGCTTGAAAGCTTCCTCAACGAGTTCCATTCCGGTGTTTAATGTGAAGGATTTTAACATTTGTTCATAAAGTTATGAACAAATTATGTCCAAAACGCAGGTTTCACGTCTCTTTTTCCCTTTTATCTATTGTTTTTCATAATTTTTATGCAAAATGAATAAATGAAATGCTAAAACTTTGGGGAAAAGAACTCTTTTCAAAATCTTAATTTTATGGTATAGTATATAGCAAGAACATTTAGGTGTTGATTTAACTCACTCGTATATATTTCAGGAGGATTTTTATAATGGCAAGTTTATCCATGAGACATCTTTACAAGAAGTATCCCGGCGGCGTTGTAGCTGTTAAGGATTTTTGTCTCGAAATCAAAGATAAAGAATTTATCATATTGGTCGGCCCTTCCGGATGCGGAAAGTCCACAACACTTCGTATGATCGCAGGTCTTGAAGAGATCTCCGAAGGCGAACTTTTCATCGGCGACAGACTTATCAACGACGTAGCCCCCAAGGACAGAGATATCGCGATGGTTTTCCAGAACTACGCTCTTTATCCTCACATGACAGTTTTCGAAAACATGGCATTCGGTCTTAAGCTCCGCAAGACTCCCAAGGAAGAGATCAAGAGACGTGTTGAAGAAGCTGCAAGAATACTCGACATCGTTCACCTTCTTGACAGACGTCCGAAGGCCCTCTCCGGCGGTCAGAGACAGCGTGTTGCTCTCGGTAGAGCTATCGTTCGTGAACCTAAGGTATTCCTTCTTGACGAACCTCTTTCCAACCTCGATGCTAAACTCCGTGCTGCCATGAGAACAGAGCTTACTCTTCTCCACAAGCGTCTCGGAACAACATTCGTATACGTTACACACGACCAGGTAGAGGCTATGACAATGGCTTCCCGTATCGTTGTTATGAAGGACGGTCTCATCCAGCAGGTTGATTCTCCTCAAAACCTCTACGATCTTCCCACAAACATGTTCGTTGCAGGCTTTATAGGCACACCTCAGATGAACTTCATCAACGGTTCTCTCCAGAAGAAGGGCGACGACATTTACTTCGAGTATGGTCAGAACTCTCTCAAGCTTCCTGCTGAAAAGGCTTCCAAGCCCGAGCTTCAGGAATACATCGGCAAAGAAGTTATCGCAGGTCTCCGTCCCGAGTCTCTCCATGACGAGCCCATGTACTTGAGCCAGCTTTCCGACTGGGTAATCGAAGCTTACGTTGAAGTTACCGAGCTTATGGGTGCTGAAATCCACCTCTACATCAACTCTGAAGATCAGAACATGACAGCAAGAGTTTCCTCTCGCTCCAAGGCTAAGACAGGCGACACCATCAAGATCGCTCTCGACGTTTCCAGAATGCACATATTCGATAAGGATACAGAAGTTTGCATCTGCCACTAATTCAGAGATAATACTTAACACATACGAGGGCGCATTTTATGCGCCCTTTTGTTTTTAAGGGGCATTCTGCGGAGTGCTCCCTCCACCATATTGGAAATAAAAATATCACATTGTTATAAGGAGAGAATATCATGGCAAGTGAAACAAGCTTAACAGCTACAATAAATACTCTTTACGGTAAAAAATGGACATCCTTCGGTGACAGCATCACCGCAAGAGAATCCTGGCAGAAGTATGTTGCGGATAAATTCGGTCTTATTCATTCCAACTGCGGAATCGGTTCTTCATGCGTTTCGGGAAAAGGCGAAACTGCTTTCTGGCAGGACGCAAGACTTGATGCCGTAAAGGCAAACGATCCCGACATCGTTACCATTTTCGGCGGTGCAAACGATCTCGTTCAAAATCCCGTTATCGGAAAAGAATATGAGTTCGCAAAGCCCATCGATCAGAAGGATAAGATGACTTTCTACGGCGCATACAGCTACATCATCGAAACTCTTCTCACATGGAAGCCTTCCCTTGAGATAATGATCCTCGGAACAACATACGGTCATAACGACGGTGCGGATTATTCCAACATCATCACATATTCCGAGATCTCCGAAGCATGCCGCAAGGTAGCACAGTACTACGGACTTCCCTTCGTTGATCTTCACGGAAATACGGGCTTCAACAAATTCACTATGGCAAATGCACCCTTCAACACCTACGCTCCCGACCACATCCATCCCAACGATGCAGGCGGAAAGAAGATAGCGTCTCTTGTTATTGCGAAGATGAAGGAATGTTATTTACTGTAAAACATAAGAGTGATCAATAGATTTGTACTTTAAAGGACATTTTTAGATTCATTAAGATATATACCTACCGACAGAAAAAGGACATAGAGCGTTTTTACGTTCCATGTCCTCTTTTTTTGACAGTACTGCTTATACGTCCACAGATGCTTTTTGTCGATATGCCTCGCTTGGCTCGGCTCGATATATTTGCTATCGAAAGTCCCGTTAGGGATTTATATCAATTTTTAACTGTAGAATTTTATAAGAGATGCAACAAAGTTGTATATACCCGTTCCGAATATGATAAGTATAAGGATCGGAAGAACAAACTTGAAGTAAGGCTTAAGACGCTCGGACATCTTCATTCCGCTTCCCGTGTTACACTCGGCAAGATATTTGTCAAAGCCCCAGCCGTATTTCGTAACGCAGAAGAGAAGGTACACAAGGGCTCCCGCGGGGAGAAGCACCGTGCTTACTATAAAGTCCTCAATATCCAGTATGTTCATACCGCCAAGCGTAACGCCGGACAGAACATTGAATCCGAGAACACAAGGAAGGCTTGCAACGACCATAAATACGGCATTTATAATAATGTTCGTCTTTTTGGACCAACCGAAATTTTCCTCACAAGCCGCGATAAGATTCTGAAATACGGCAATTACGGTGGAAAAGCTTGCAAAAGTCATAAATACGAAGAAGAGCGAACCCCAGATTCGTCCACCCGCCATATTCACGAAAATATTCGGAAGAGTTTTGAAGATGAGAGACGGACCCGAATCGGGAGCTACGCCGAAGGCTGTACAAGCAGGGAATATAATAAGTCCCGACATGACAGCAACAAAGGTGTCAAGGGAGCAGATACGTATCGATTCGCCCGTGATCGTTTTGTCCTTAGTCATATAGCTTCCGAATATCTCCATAGATGCAATTCCTATGCTGAGCGTAAAGAAGGACTGATTCATTGCGGCTACCATAACATTCATGATACCCACCTTGGAGGCTGATTTAAAATCGGGTAACAGATAGAATTTTACGCCCTCCGCAGCACCGTCGAGCAAAAGACTGTTTACAACAAGAATAACGATAAGACCTAAAAGGCCGAGCATTATTACTTTAGATATTCTCTCAAGCCCCTTCTGAAGGCTGAAGCTGCAAACAAGAAAACCCGCAATTACAGTTATCGCCATATAGATTATCATTTCTACGGGATTTGCGAGCATCGACTCGAACACACCGTCAACAGCTGCTTTTGTTTCTATTCCCTCAAAGGTACCGCTTGCAAACTTCAAAAAATATCCGAGCATCCAGCCGGAAACCGTGGTGTAGTACATCATAAGCAGATAACAGCCTATAGTACAGAACCAGCCGTGTATATGCCACTTGTGACCCGGCTTCTCAAGCGCCTTATATGCACCGATAGCACTCTGACGGCTTGCACGTCCGACGGCAAGCTCCATAGTGAGAACGGGGACTCCCATTATCAATAAGAACAAGAAATAGAATAAAACGAAAACGCCGCCTCCGTTTGCTCCCGCAACATAAGGGAATTTCCAGACGTTTCCGATTCCGATAGCGCATCCCGCGCTTACAAGAATGAAGCCGAGACTTGACTTAAAGTTTTCACGATTACTCATAGTGTGTTTTCCTTAACTTTGATTTGTATAACGATATTTTATCATGGGAAAGCAAAAAAGTCAAGAAAAATAAAGTAGGGCGCTATTTTGTAAATCAGCGTTTTTCATCAAGACAAACAGAAATGGATATGATATAATACTATCGCAAGCAGGAGGCCACCCGCACAAATATCTATTTAAGGAGGAATAAAATGGAAAATCGAGATTTGATAAAAAATGCTGTGAAATATATCAATAACTTAGGGGCTAATACAACCACGCTTGATGACGTAGCAAAAAATGCAGGTTTTTCCACGGACTATTTCAATCGCATATTTCGGAATTATACGGGATTTAACGTTATGGAATACGTAAAATTCCGTAAATTGAATCGTGCCGCACGTATGCTTCGCACCGCCCACGACAGAGATATCTTATCGATTGCCTTGGATTCGGGATATGAAAGCCACGAAGGATTTACACGTGCATTCAAAGAACAATACGGCAAGACGCCCAGTGAATACCGGGAAAACATGAAAGGAAAGCAGCTTGTTTGGGCGGACAACGAGTTGAATGCTACTGCTGTTGCTGAATTTCGCCGTGTTCTTCCTGATTTTGTTGAAATGGATTCTGATGAGGCTATTGATTGGCTTTTGGAAAAAGACGCAAAGCGTTATGGATATACGGCAGTCACTATCGCGATAAACGGATCAAAAATTGTTTCTGACATTGGCTCTTTTGAAAATGGATTTCTCACGATAGATAATTTTTTTGAAGATCCTTATTTAACACTTGTTCTTGACGATTTGAGCAATCTTCGGAATTATATTGATAAACTCTTGCTTTTTAACCCCGATCATATTGATTGTATATTCCATAAGGATGTGACTTTTGATGATGTAAAAGCAACGCTTGACGGTATTAAAATCAAGAACATCGAAGAAAAAAATGAAACCATGTATTTTGGAGAGCCGTTTGTTCTGCCTAAAGAAGCACAAAAATATGATATTCATGTGTTGCAGACTCAAGATTTGGAAGCAGTTGACGAATTTATTGCAGGATACCCCGATGAAACATTTAAAAAAACGGGAGGATTCGGGCTTAAAAACTTGCTGAAAAAGCCACTTGAACAAAGACCTCTTTCGCAACCGTTTGGTGTTTTTTGTGGCAAAAAGCTGCTTTCTATATCCTATGATGGATTACAGAGCACACACGGCTTTTGCTTGAATAACTGTGTTCATACACCTAATTTACCCGATACTCCTAAAGATGCAATCAAGTATCTTTATCTTACAGCTACCAATGCAGCTATGGAGAAAGGTTACATTCCTTTTGAAGATGCTCAATTTGGTGAATACGCAAAGAGACACGGAGAATTTGATGCATTTGATTTGGGATTTGAAAAAGTAAATACCGTGTATTCCATCGATTTTTAATTGAATGGCAATAATTATAGCCCCGCCTCGCGCGGGGCTTCGCTTTTGTGGACACAAAAGCAGTGCTTCGTATGCCTTAATAAAAGACAACAAAACAAATGACAAAAGTAACGCACTCTCCCTCAATCAGCTTCGCTGCCAGCTCTCTCCCGGAGGGAGCCTTACGTTGCGAATCGGCAAACCGTGCGTAGCCGCGTTTGCTATGCTTGCTACACCGTAGAATGCAAACCAACTTATTTTTCTTCCCAATTTGGTTGAACCACTCAACCAAAACTCAAATATTGAGTTATTGTTTTTCAAAATAAAATTCTGTATAATATAGGCGTAGCTACAATAAAACTCGAAAGGAGAATATTTGTATGAGTATCAATTTAGGAGAAAAACTGAAAAGTCTTCGCAAAGAGAAAAATATATCCCAAGAAAAATTGGCGCAATACCTGAATGTTTCGTTTCAAGCAGTGAGTAAATGGGAAAATTCAAGCACATATCCGGATATTGAACTTTTACCCGAACTTGCGCGCTTCTTCGGAATTACCGTTGACGAGCTTCTTCAAGCGGAGCAAATCGATGAGAAAAAGCTTTATGAAGAATATGAGGCAAGAGCAGCTGAAATCTATCGTAATGGTGATATTTCCAAGGCTTTGCCGATTTGGCAGGAGGCATATCACAAGCTCCCTAATAACATCGAAGTCAAGGAAATGCTTATATCAATTTATTTTGATATTGACAAAATAAAGTATCAAAAGGAAATCGTAGAGCTTGGCACGGAAATATATAATAGCAACGGTGGTTCATATTATAAAGGGCAAGCTATATGGCAGATCGCTCGCACCTACGCCGCTTGTGGCAATCATGAAATGGCGGAGAAATGGGCATTAAAAACACATCAATTGAATCATTCAATGGAATTTCTGCTTATGGAAATAACCGATGATGGTGATGAAATGCTTTCGCAATTTCGATTCGCAAACTATTGGTATCTCAACAATTTGTTTTATATGAGTGCCAAGATTGCAGGCTGTGAAAACATTCCGGACGGTACTGCGTATGTTCAAGCGGTAAGCAAAGCTGTGACACAAATGTATGAACTCGTTTTCCCGAATGATGATATGGGATTTGAAGATCTTAAGCGGATGTGTGTAGAGCATAGAAGCATTGCCGAGGATGAGATTGCTTTGAATAAAAATGAAGAAGTAATAAAGCATCATCTGATACGCGCTTTTCAATGTGCTGAGAAATCCGTTTCGGTAAAAGACCATGACTTGAACTATCCGCTTGTTATGGGATGGCACGTGTATGATGCACCGTCAGATAACAAACAGGTTGTTCGCCTTTTGAAAAAGGAGTTGGCTTGGGATTGTTTTAATGAATACAGAAACAAAGATTGGTTTGTTGATATTGAAAACAAATTGAATCAATTGCTGTAAATTATCGTGAAGCAAGGTGTCATTAATTAAGTCAGTGCTTGTCAGGAAAAACAGACAGACTTTCAGAGCGAACAAACCAAAGGCTCCCTACAATATTTACGGCAGGCAAAGCCTATTTATGGAAAACACCCTTCGGGGTGTTTTTTATTTTATGTCATTATATGTCAGTGACTGTCCGTGATATAATCCTCTCGAACCGATCAAAGCGGTAAAGAAACGGCGCAGACGTGAATACGTCATAACGAAACGTCGGCAAAAGAAGACGGCGGATCACAAAAAATAAAAGCGTCGGGAAAGGAAGCACTATGACAAAGCAGGAAAAAGAAAAGCATGAAAACGAAGAGCTCAAGGAAGCTCCCGCCGTGGAAAACACAGAGGACAACATAAAAAACGAAAATGTATCCGAAGAAAATGAAAACGGCGGCGAAAAGGAAAACGATGCCTCCTTTGTAAAGGAAGACATCAAACGCTTGAGAGAAGTATTTCCCGATATAAAGCAGGAAGACATTCCCGATGAGGTATGGCAGAGCGTTGAAAAGGGTGAAAGCCTCTCCGGCGCATATGCGCTCCATTTCGTAAAGCAGTTGAAGGCAAAGGCGGATATCGAGCGCATAAACGAGCTTAACAGAAAAAAGGCACCTCCCAAAATTAAGCACGACGGCGGCGACGAAACGTTTTTCAGTCCCGAGGAAGTGCGTTCAATGACGGAGGCACAGGTGAGAAAGCATTACAATGCTATTCTCGCATCAATGGACAAGTGGAAAAAATAAAACATTAAGGAGAAAAAAGAAAAATGGCAATAAGTAATTTTATATCCACCATATGGAGTGAAACTCTTTACAGAGAGCTTTCCAAAAACTACGTGGGAGTAAAGCTTTCCACAAGAGAATTTGAGGGCGACATCAAGGGCGAAGGCGACAGAGTCAAGATCGCAGGTATAGGCCCCGTTTCCGTATTCAACTATACAAAGAACACGGATATGCCCTCCCCCGAAATACTTTCCGATAACGAAAGAACACTTATAATCGATCAGGCGAAGGGCTTCAACTTCTTCATCGACGACGTTGACCTCGCCCAGTCCAAAAAGGGTCTTATGCAGCTTGCTATGAAGAACGCATCCGACGCTCTCAGCGATGCCGCAGACTCTTACATCTACAGTCTCAGAGATGCTGCCGTTACCACCATCACAAATGATGCGGTAACGAGCGCAAACATCACCTCTACAATAGCAGATGCAAGAATGAAGCTTATGGAAAACAACGTTTCCAACTCTGCGGAGATATCCCTTGAAGTTTCTCCCGCCATCGAGCAGAAGCTGGTTCTTGCAAAGGTGCTCCGCGACACCGACAACAGCGATGTGCTGGGTAACGGTTACATCGGCACCTTCATGGGCTTCAAGGTCTATGTAACAAACAACATATCCGCAGACGATAACGGTATGTTCAAGTGCATAGCAAGAACGAGACGTGCCATAGCCTTTGCGGAGCAGCTCAGCAAGGTAAAGGCGTATGAGCCCGAGCTTCGCCACGGCGATGCGGTAAAGGGTCTCCACCTTTACGGTGCAAAGATAGTATATCCCAAGGAAATGGTATTCCTCGATCTCACTCCCGCAGTTGAAACTGCCATCTGAGATAAAGCAAAAAAATAAAATTTAACTATTCAGCCCTGCGGAGATCGTCCGCGGAGCTTACAAAGGGCTGTTGCTTACTGCGGCAGCCCTGAATTTTTTCAGAAAGGAAGAACATATGACAGCATTGGATATATACAACAAAAGCCTCGTTCTGTTAGGCGAGCTTAACGGCGACGGGGAAACACAGCCCGATACGGCTGTATTCAAAAGAAGTGCAGTGGAGCTTATAAATATCCTTCTCATGATAACAGATGAAACGGATCGAAAGATCAAGGGTATCCGCTCCGGCTCCTTCGATCATATGCCTCAGCAGATATCCTCATTGAACGATACTCTTTACGTTCATCCCCGCCTCGCTTCGGCGGCTATTCCCTTGGGGCTTTGCTTTTTCCTTGTACATGAGGAAAACGAAGAAAAGGGAGCGAAATTTTACAAGCTGTTCTACGATGAATTGAACTCTCTTGACAAAGCGTATAAGCGGGGAAGGATCACCTCCGTAAAGAAGCTCTATTGACACGGGAGGATAAGCTATGGCAGAAAAAACATTGTTAAAGCTTGACAAATTCACGGGACTTCACATTTCCAAGGATGCCCAAACGGAATTGAAGGACGGCGAAGCCTCCTCCATGACCAACTTCAAAATAACGAAGGGATACAAGCTTAAGCGCAGAGACGGATATAAAGTTCTCAGAGAAGGAACTCTTCGTGTAAGAGGAATATGGCATTCAAGTTCCGAAAACGCCGATATGCCCCGCTACGGCGCCGTAATAGGCAATACGGCTTATGTATCGGATACCGGCTTTGATTCTCTTGAAAGTGCGGGGTACGTTGACGGAAGCGGCGACGTATCATTCTTTCCCTTCCGAGGTAAGCTTTACATTGCGGACGGAGTGAGGATCAGGGAGCTTACAAAAGACAGCGTAAAGGACATCGAGCCGTACCGCCCAACGGTCATGATATCCACCTCCCCCGGCGGTATCGGAGATATGTACGAATCACCGAATATGATGACGGGAGCCATGCGGCAGTTGTTTACGCCGGACGGAGAGTCTGCGGAATTTAAGCTTTGCATGGAGGATATCATCTCAATAGACTCGGTAAAATTTGAAGGAGAAGAGGTCACAAATTACTCATTTGACAGCACAACTTCCGTTGTAACATTCTCAGAAGCTCCCTCCGATTCATATCCCGATTCCCTTGAAATATGTTTTACGGTAACAAACAATGAGGGATATGAAAAGATACATAATTGCCGTTACGCCATAAGCTACGGCGGTGACAATGATACACAGGTATTCTTATGGGGAAACAAGAATTACCCTTCCATGCGTTTTTACAGCGGTGCTGTGGACGGTGAGGGAAGCATGGCTTATTTTCCCGAGGAAAATTCCACCGTTATCGGCGACGGTTCGGAGATAACCTCCATGGTACGCCATTATGACAGACTTCTCATTTTCACGGGAAGTGCGGCTTACTATTCCTACGGAGAAAAAAAGACAGACCCTTTGGGAAGAGAATACATTTCCTACCCCGTACTTCCCCTTTCATCGGATAAGGGCTGTATCGTAAGCGGTTCGGGAATATTGACCGACAATCATCCCTGCACAGTATCATTCGGAGGTCTTTACAAATGGACCTCCACAAGTATCCGTGACGAAAGAAACGCCGTCTGCTTTTCCGAAAGGATCTCCCCCGAGCTCACCCCTTACCGTCTTTCAAAAGCAAAGCTTTTCGACAGGCAGAGCACAAAGGAGCTTTTCATTCTGTGCCCCGATGTGGTATTTGTTTATAATTATGAGCTTGATGTATTTTACCGATACGAGGACATACAGATCACCCACATGGCGGAAAGTGAAAACGGAGAGTTGTTTTTTGCTCTCTCCGACGGAAGAATATGCATTGCGGGCGGAGACGATGACGGAGGCAGACCGATAAGATGCGAATGGTTCTCAAAATATTTCGATTTCGGACATCCGGAAATAAAAAAGAACATTTACACCATAACACTTACGGTCAATCCGGGTGTGATGACCTACGGTGAATTGACATGGGCAACGGATACCGCAAGCCACACGGGATTTGACATAAAGAAAACTCTTACATTGGGCTACAGACTTTTTGATTTCGATGAATTATCCTTCGACGACCTTTCATTCGACACATCTTACGTAGCCAAGCAATTGAAAACAAGAACAAGAATACGCCGATTCTCCTTTTTCAGAATAGGACTCAGAAGCAACATGAAGGGCGGAGACCTTCATCTACTTCAGTTACTTCTTGAGGGAGATATTTCGGGCAAATAAAAGAAAGGAAACAACATGGCATCATTTACAAAAATAACAGAGGATCTTAAATTTGTATCGGCGCTTCCCGATAAGCCGAGACTTGAAAACGGTTTTTCCGCCGCAGTTCTCAAATCCGTATTCGACATGGCGGCAGATATCATAAAGGAATATATAAACTCCACTCTGATCCCCGAGCTTGAAAACACGGTACTGACTCAAAGCGGAGCGGACAGGATCGGATGCACACCCTTGGGAGGTGACGATTTCACAGCTGCCACCGTAAGAGGTATTTTAAGCGAGCTTAAAGGAAGATGCGATATCCTCAACGCAAAGATCGACAGCAGTATAAAAAATATAGTTATGGGAGCAATTGCCGACGGAAGCATATCCGAGGAAAAGCTTACAAATGAATTGGCGGAAAAGATAAGGGAGGCTTCGGGAATGCTTCTGCGCTGTACCTCCTTCAGCGATCCCGGAACTCATTCCTTCACCGTTCCCAAAACGGGATTTTACAGAATATCCGTTCAAGGTGCGGGAGGAGGCGGCACGCTCAACACGGATGTACCCTCCGCAGACGGAAGATATGAATGCACGGGCGGTCCGTCGGGTGCGTTTGCTCAGGTAATGTGCGAATTGACAAAGGGCGATATCTACACGGTGAATGTCGGTGCCGGAGGTGCGGGAGCAGGCAATTCCCTTTTCTCCCTCAACACCGTATATCCAACAGCGGATTACACTTCCATTTACCGCTCCTCCCCCACTCATCATAATTCCCCCGGAGAAGCCTCATCCTTTTCAAAGGGTGAAGATTCCATAACCGCTCCCGGAGGCACAAGAGGAAGCTACAATAACATTCCCGCTCTGCGTGGTATATTTGCCGCAAGTACAGCCGCTTTAGAGGCAGGAAGGATCACGGAAGCCTTTTACGGTAATTCCGTTTATCCCGATCACACTCCGGAAGAAACGGATGCAATGCGCGGATGCTCTTCCCATTACGGCGCAGGAGGCTTTGAAACTTCAAGCGGTGATAAAAGCGATGCATCCTTCGGTGCGGGAGGCTCAGGCGGTCAGTGGCTCTATAATTCACTCGCAGACACTTTTAAGTTTACACGCAAGTCCGCAAAGGGCGGCGACGGCATCGTAACGATTGAATACATATACTGAGAAAGGACGGTAATATCATGAATGGTAAAAGCTATGCGTCAAAGCTTCTTGAGGAATTATCCGCAAGCCTTGACGACATCGAAAAAAAGTATACATCATTGAAAAAGGAAACGGTAAACAATTACAGCCTTTCCTCCGAAAACTTAGAAAAGGATTTCGATGAAAAAAGAAACAACGCCAATACACAACACAAGATAAACGAATTGAACGTGAAAAACGATCTTCTCAGAAAGGGATTGAGCCGTTCGGGAGAAAGCATTCAGGCAAAGCTTTTCTCCTCAGCAGCCTTGACGGGAGATATCGCCCGTCTCGACGGCGAGGAAGCATCAGCTAAAGCTTTGCTCGATTCCGAAAAGCAAAGAGACATAAACGAGCTTGACATTGCAAAAAGCGAGGAATCAAGAAAGCTCAGAAGCGATATAATGAGCACATATCTTGATCAGCTCAATAAGGAAGCTGACAGAGAATTAAAGGAAAAGACCGCAAAGGAGCAGGCAGAGCTCGACCGCTCAAAGCTTGAAGCCGACAACGCCTACCGTGAAAAGGAATTTACTCAAAGGAAGAATGAATTTGCAAAGGAATATGAACTTATGTTGCAGAAGCAGACAGAAAGCGAGCTTGCAGCTTTAAGAGATCACGAATTGAATAAGGCGAAAGCGGAAGCGGAAAAGAAACAGCGTGAATTCGAAAACGAATTGGAGCTTGAATATCTGAAGATCGCACGTGAAAAGGCAAAATACGATCAGCCCACCGAAAAATATACGCCCGTTCTTCCCGATGACGGGGAGATCAAAACGCCATCGGATACAGCATTCGATCCCCTTTCCCCGAGGGGGCTTTTCGAAGTAATACTTCGTAATTACGAAAACGATCCCGATAGACTTAGGGAGGAGCTTCGGGGAGTCATAAACGATAAAAGCGTTTCCGCTGATTTCAGGTATGAATTTTACAATATAGCGGCTGACTATTTAAACAGGTAATTTACGATTTTTCGTATTTTAATATTTATTTTCGTATTTTTCTATTGACAACCATACCAATATATGTTAAAATAATAATGCGGCAGATGATGAAAGCCCCGATCATCCGCTAAGAACAGAACACGAAGAAAAGATAAGAACCAGAAGAAAGATGAAGACAAAGGAGAAACAGATCAGATGACGATAGAAGCTTATTTATATTGCTTCAAGACACTTACACGCTCTATCATCAGCGATCAGGAAATGCTCGATTTGTACCGCCGCAACAAAAATGCTTTTCTCCATACGAGATTATCCGAGAAAAACAGCTTTACACCGGAGGAAAACGAACATGTTCTGAAAATGATATTCAGCGAAGATACGTTCAGAAAAAAGCTTAATAAGAAGAAACGGCTTTACGACCGCTTCACCGCAAGGATAGCCCGATGCGCATTTGAAATACGTGATGACAGATTCAGAGATTACATTATCCTGCACTATATTTACGATATTCCCGCAGAAGACATTGCAGAAAAGAAAAATTATGCCGAGCGTTCAATGTACCGACTCGGCAAGGAAGCCCGAAAAAGATTGGCTTCGGAGATACTGAAGACATCACCGAAGCCGAAGCGCAGTAAAAGAGAAAAACATAAACGATACTCGGTTACAAAAAGAAATGTACTTCTCTGCTGTTCAAGCCGTGTAAATTCGGGCAAAAACAGACGAGCGCACATTCCTCCCGAAAGAGCTATATTGTAAATTATTCACTTTGCTCATCAGGAAGCATAGGAAAAACTTATATTTTTAGTGCAAAAAGGAATCGTTCGACTTTATGTCAACGATTCCTTTGTTTTATTCACAATTTGTTTACTTGAACTTTGCCTAAGTTTCCGTTTTTTTGTTAACTTTCCGTTGACTTTTCATTTTTTATACTGTATAATTAAAATACAGAGATTTAAATCCATAAATCTCGTGAAAGAGAGGATAAATATTATGCCGGTTCATTGAGAAGGCTTACGTATAAAGCTGACTTTTTCCTTCTTTCGTAAGTCTGAAAATCAACAAACATTTTTTATAATAGGATTTATAATGGAGGTTAAAAAATGAACAAAAAAATCAAATTCAACTTTTTACTTCTCATAACTGTCGCAGCTTTTCTGTTTTCGGCGTGCACCGCTCCGGATCAATCAAGTGATCTTCGCCCCGGTGGTTTCATTAACTTAAACTCTTCCGCCGAAAGCGCAGATCTGAGCACATTAACATCAGACTTCACGGTTGAATCATCTGTTCAGAACAACTACCGCACGTATATTAATCAAGAGCTCGTAAACGAAAGTGATTTTGCAGATGACCTCATTGCAGCTGCAAAGAATAATGAAAATTCTTCATACAGAACAGTTTTCTTCGATGAAAACAAAGATCTTTCCTCTTACTACGACATAATCTCCGACAAAGACGGTTACCATTTTGTATCCTACGAGAAAGACGAAGATAAATTCATTCAAAGCAAGCAGAGCTTTTCATGTTTGAAAGTATTCAACGTTTACGGTACGCCTCCCGATGAATTAAAAGAGCTCGGAGAACGCAATTGGTATCTTAACGTTGTTGTATTGGCAAAAGACAAAGGCGCTACATATGAAGATGTTGACAAATATTTCGGCTCTTTATTCTCATCCGTATTCGACCCAAGCAAAGAGAAAAGCAGGGATTTTGTACTTATCAAAATGGAAAGAGTTGATATAACAGAATCCGAAAAAGAGAAAATAGAATCGTTAAAGAGTGATTCGGACAAATACATTCCATTCAACTATGGCATGGGTTATACGCAAGAAGTTTACTGAAAATTTAAAACGTGCCTTTCGGCACTGATGTGGCATAAATTCAGGGCTGCTGCTGATGCAACAGCCCATTTTAATTGCCTGATAAAAAGGTTGGTGCAGTATTTTGCACCAACCGCATAGGACTGAAAAAGTCTTGTCCGGGGTATACTCTTTTTTATCTTTTGCCGACTAAAGACAACTGTGCAACCACGTCACCGGGAAGCGCAACGCCTGTTACATCTATTTTCCGCCGTGCTTCTTCCTTACTGAATATCCGAAAGAACCCAGCTTTCTGCCCAATTCAAGATAATCACCGTGGGAGTAAGCCACAAGACCTGCCTTTGAGAGGCAAAGCTTTCCTTTTTCGTCGATGAGGCTTTCATCCACATCCACCGCCTCCACACGAGCGAGGAACATATCGTGAGTACCGAGCTCGATTATTCTGTCCACCTTACATTCCAAAGACAAGGGGGCTTCCTTTATAAGAGGAGCCGAAACAACGGATGCTTTTTCCGCAGTAAGGGAGCATTTCTTAAATTTATCCACCTTCGCTCCCGTCAGCACTCCGCAGGTATCGAGAGCTCTGCACATGGACTTTGAAGCTAAGTTTATAACAAATTCTCCCGATTCCTTTATTATATTATAAGAATATCTTTTCGGACGCACCGATATATATGTCATTGTGGGATCTGAGCATACTATTCCCGTCCATGCGACGGTCAGTACATTGGGGTTATCGAGAGTTCCGCAGCTTACGAAAACAGCGGGAACGGGCGCCAGCAACGCCGCCGGCTTCCACACTACCTTACTCATATTGTAACCTTTCTCGTCTTGCTTAAACGATCTTTTATGTCCTGAAAAACATTTTTTCAAGCTGTGATCTCGTTACGGAGAACATTACGGGTCTGCCGTGGGGGCAGACTATTATATTCGGTATCTCCGACAGCTTTTCTATTATCCATTCGGATTCATCGGCGCCTGCGGGAATGCCCGCCTTCACTGCCGCCTTGCATGCCATGGTATAAAGGATCCTGTCGAAGACCATATTTGCCTTTCCTACACCCTTTCCTCCCGCTTCAAGCTCGGATGCTATCGCCTGCATCAAGGAATTCATTGCCTCAGCACTTATTCCCGTGAGCTCCGAGGGTACGGAGCGTACCGCCAATTCGCTTTCGCCGAAGATCTCCGCCGATATACCAATATCCTCAAGCTCCTTTGCATTTTCCGAAATAACATTCAATTCCGATGCATTCAGGGAAACCACATATGGTACAAGAAGCTGCTGTGAACCGTCACGGGTGACTTTGTTTTTCAGGCTTTCGTATATTATTCTTTCATGTGCGGCATGCTTATCCACAAAGTAGAGTGTGTCATCGCACTCGTATATTATGAATGCATCGAAAACCGCACCTCTTATCCTTCCTTTGGAAAAGATATTTTCTTCCCCTCCGTCATCTTTTTCAAATATCGACGGCTGATAAAAGGACTGCTCCTGTTTATCCGTTAGTGCATTTTCCTCCGAGGGAGATTCTCCGAGTACCTTTCCGGCATCGCTTGAAATCATATCGCTTACTGTGTCCGCTTTCTTGAAAAGCTCTGCCTTATGCATCTCCAACACAAAAGGCTCTGAGGAGGAAGTTGTATATTTGTTCCCGATATCTTCTTTCTTTTCCGTGATCGGTGGTGATAAAGTAAGTCCCTCGTCCTTTATTTTGGGGAATGAGGTGATCCTTGTACCTATATCGGCTCCTTTGCTTTCCACAGCACTCTTGAACATCACATTTGCGGAAGACTTGTCGGAAGGAGCATCATTGTTGTTTCCGCTCTCAATAAAGGAATGTATTGCGGTGTTATCCGTACGTGTATTACCGCTTCCGAAAAACGTTCTCGGTATGGTTATAGTATGACCCTCCGTGTTTTCCTTTTTCAAGGCAGCAATGGGATTTATAAGCCCCATAAGCGTATCCTTTACAGCAATATATATGGACTCGTATACCATTCTTTCATCGGAAAAACGCACCTCAGATTTTGTTGGATGGACATTCACATCGAACACCGAGGGATCCATATCGATAAATATCACGCAGGACGGGAATTTATCGCTTTTGATATATCCCTTATACGCCTCTTCCAGGGCAATATAAAGAGTTTTATTGCGTATGGGTCTGCGGTTTATGTAGAACATCTGCATGGAACGGCTTGCTCTTGCATTTTCGGGTGTACATATAAGACCCGTTACGGTAATACCACCCGTGGTCTTATTGACCTCGGTAAGTCCCGATGCAAATTCCTTGCCGAACACGGAATAAACCGTTTCCTTCAAGGTTGAGCCCGCTCTTGTGGACAGCTTCAATACGCCTTCATTATAAAGCTTGAAGGATACCTCTCTGTTGGCTACCGCCAATCTTTGAACCGTTGTAAGGATAGCCGAAAACTCCGTGGAATCCCTTTTTAAGAATTTCTTTCTCGCAGGCTGATTGTAGAAAAGCTCCTCTACGGTTACGGAAGTACCGTCGGGTGCCCCCGCCTCGGAAATTTCGGGCTCTCCGCTTTCACCTACCGTGAGAAGCGTTCCCATATCATCGCATCTTCTCTTTGTGAGAATGGAAAATTTTGACACAGAGGAAATAGCCGCAAGAGCCTCTCCGCGGAATCCCATTGTACGTATGGAATCCAGATCCTTCACCGTCTCCAATTTACTTGTTGCATGGCGCAGAACGGACACACGGGCATCTCTGGGACTCATACCGCATCCATTATCGGATACCCGCATAAGAGCTGCACCTCCGCCCCTTATCTCCACCGTTACCGATGTGGCGTGAGCGTCAACGGAGTTTTCACAAAGCTCCCTTATTACTCCCGCAGGACGGTCTACCACTTCTCCCGCCGCTATCTGATTGGCAAGATTTTTACCCAGGAGATTTATCACATCCTCGCCGCCCTTTTCGGTAAGAGCAATATTCAGATTGTCATAATTGCCTTCATTGATAAATTCTCCGCTTCTCATTCTTTAACACTAACTTTCTTTTGCTTTTTTCGCAAGCTCATAAAGCTTGCCCATAGCCTCAATGGGCGTCATCGTATTTACATCGAGCCTTTTAAGCTCGTCTCTTATCTCATCGGAAGCCGCATCGAATATGGATATCTCCTCACGCTGCTCCCTTGACTTTGAAATTCTGTCGGAGGAAACGTTGGATGCAGTGCCGCCTTCAAGCTCGGCAAGTATCTGCTTTGCTCGTTTCGTCACCTCGCCGGGTACTCCGGCAAGACGTGCTACCTCGATACCGAAGCTGTCGTCGGTGCTTCCGGGTACTATCTTTCTCAGGAATATTACATCATCGCCCCGTTTTTTTGCGGCGATATTGTAATTCTTAACACCCTCCACCGTATTTTCAAGATCGGAAAGCTCATGGTAATGAGTTGCGAAGAGCGTTTTTGCTCCCAGCTTCTTTCCGGTGGTATATTCAAGCACTGCTCTCGCAATGCTCATTCCGTCATAGGTGGATGTTCCTCTGCCTATTTCATCGTATATTATAAGGCTCTTTTTGGTGGCATGTCTCAATATGTACGCCACCTCCTTCATTTCAAGCATGAAGGTTGAATTTCCTCCCGAAAGATCGTCTCCCGCACCTATTCTCGTAAATATCTTATCGACGATACCGATCCTCGCCTCCTCGGCGGGAACGAAGGATCCGATCTGAGCCATAAGCGTAATAACGGCGACCTGACGCATATACGTGGATTTACCCGACATATTGGGGCCCGTGATTATCGACGTACGGTTAAGGGAATTGTCCATGTATGTATCGTTGGGGACGAAAAATCCGTCGGAGAATTTTTCCACAACGGGATGTCTTCCGTTTTTGATGGATATGATATCACCGTAATCAACCTCGGGACGGACGTAATTGTTCTTTCCCGCAACCTCGGCAAGGGATGCGTAAACGTCGGTCTCGGCGGCAATATCGGCAGCCTCCTTTAGGACTGCATATGCATCTCTTACATCACCCAATATCTTCATGAATATTTCGTATTCCAAAGCCACAAGTCTGTCCTTGGCGCTCAAGATACGTGATTCCATATCCTTCAATTCGGAAGTGATGTATCTTTCCGCATTTACAAGAGTCTGCTTTCTCATGTATCTTTCGGGCACAAGAGATCTCGAGCCGTTGGGCACCTCGATATAATAACCGAAGACCTTCGTGTATCCTATCTTCAAGGTCTTGATTCCCGTAAGCTCCTTTTCCTGATTCTCTATCCCCGCAAGGTAGCTTTTCGTATCGTTTGCCGTCTTGATAAGCTCGTCCGCCTGCTTTGAGAATCCGGGACGGATCATACCGCCCTCTCTTACGGATACGGGAGGCTCGTCGTTGAAGGCTGCGGAAAGATATTCCGAAAAGTAAGTTGCCTTTTCCTCAACGCCCTTTTTAAGTCTTTCGGCAAGAAGGCTCAATTCATCGCACTTGCAAGCCGATAGAAGAGAGGTAAGGGGCTTAAATATCTTAAGGCTTTCGCCTAAAGCCCTCAGATCCCTTGCATTTATATTGCCGTACATGGCTTTTGAAAGAATTCTTTCAGTATCAAGAGACTGAGACAAAACGCCTCTTATGTCATCTCTCAGCATATCGGAAAGGTAAAGCTCCTCCACCGCATTCTGCCTCATGGCAATGGCACGGCAATTCGTCAGAGGCTTTTCTATATATTCTCTTAAAAGCCTTGCTCCCGCAGATGTTTTCGTCTTATCCAACACCCACAGAAGAGAGCCCTTTCTCTCCTTTGTTCTGTTTGTTTCGCAAAGCTCCAGATTTCTTCTCGAATCGGAGTCAATGGAAAGAAAAGCATCTTGTGTATATGAGATTATTCGTGTGATTCCGTTGACGGAGGTCTTTTGTGTGTCACCGAGATAAAGAAGTATAGCCGCCGCGGCTTTATGCTCCTCGTACGACAGCTCCTTTGCGCTGTTTTCGAATCTTTCCTCGGTCAATCTTTCGCAATCATCGGAAAAATAACCGTTCTTATCCTCGATAACAAGGACACCGCCCTTTGAGGCAAGCTTATCCTTGAAGGCTTTATCCACATCGGGTCCGCCGATAATTATCTCGGAGGGAGAGAAAACGGAAAGTTCATTCGTTATCTGCTTCGAAAGAGGCTCATTGTCCTGTTTTACAAGCTTTGTGACATTTATCGTTCCCGATGATATATCGCAGAAGGCGCAGGACGCCATATCGAATCCAAAGTATACGGCACAAAGGTAATTTGATCTGTCCGCATCTATAAAAGCCGCATCGGTCATGGTTCCGGGGGTAACTATGCGTACCACCTCACGCTTGACCATTCCCACAGCCTGAGAGGGATCCTCCACCTGCTCGCAGACGGCTATTCTGTAGCCCTTTTCCACCAGCTTGCCTATATACGTATCGGCGGCATGAAAGGGGACTCCGCACATGGGCGCTCTTTCCTCTTCTCCGCAGTCTCTGCCCGTTAAGGTCAGCTCAAGCTCCTTCGAAACGGTCTTCGCATCATCGAAGAACATCTCGTAGAAATCTCCCAGTCTGTAGAAAACTATATGATCGGGATATTGTTTTTTCACTTCAAGATAATGAAGCATCATCGGTGACATTGTTTCAGACCATTCCTTATCAAATAATTAAGCTTTCCGATTGAAATTATTTTTTCTCAGTGGCAACCGCCGCAGCTTGCGCAGTTTCCGGAGCATGATGAGGGAGCGGGACGAAGCTCGGGATAACGCTCGAATATGGATTCTCTTATTATATTGTTTATGGAGGCAAGAATATCATTAAGATCTGCTTCCGCTTCGTCGAACTTCTTCATGGTCTCGCTTTCATTTGCCTTATCGTAAAGCACCTGGATCCTGTCGCGGATGCACTTTTCAAGTGTCTCGTTGGACGATTCATCAGCCGCAAGATTTTCGAGAGCCTTCTGCTGAACGGTATATTCTCTTATTATATTATGAAGCTCGTTGTCGTTATCATAAGCTTCCTTTGCGTTTACGTAATTTACGAGTATCTCGCTTTCGGAAACCAGCTTTCCCAATTCCTTTGCAACGTCGAGTATGTTGTTCTTTTCCATTTTAATTACCATGCCTTTCAAACATTATTTAATCACTTCTCCCAGAAGCATTATCGCCTCTGCGGAGGTTATTTTTATATCAACAAATTTTCCTACAAGCTCATCGCTTCCGTTGAATCTGTCAAAATGTATGAGCTTGCCTTCCTTGCTTCTTGCGGAAAGGCGGTTGGGGTTCGATTTACTTTCGCCCTCAACCAGCGCTCTTATGGTCTTACCCACATATTCACGGTTCTTTTCCGTCTGTATCTCGGTCTGAAGGCTGAGAAGTCTTCCCATGCGCTCCTTTTTCACCTCATCCGATATCTGATCCTCCATAACGGCGGCGGGAGTACCCTTTCGTTTTGAATAAACGAAGGAGAATACTCCGTCAAAGCGGATGCGCTTCATCATATCGAGAGTATCGGCAAAATCTTCCTCGGTCTCTCCGGGGAAGCCGACGATAATATCGGTGGTTATGGATATTCCCGGTATCTTTTCCTTCATGTATTCGGTGAGAGAATAAAAGGCGTCACGGGTATATCTTCTGTTCATGATCTTCAATATCCTATCGGATCCCGACTGCAAAGGAAGATGGAAGTGGCGTTCTACCTTCTTGTTTTCCGCCATTACATCTATAAGCTCATGGGTAGCATCCTTGGGATGACTTGTCATGAATTTCAGAACGAAATCTCCTTCCACTTTGCAGAGCCTTCTCAAAAGCTCGGCAAAATTGATACCGTTTTCAATATCCTTACCATAGGAGTTTACATTCTGTCCGAGAAGCATTATCTCCTTGTATCCCTTTGCGGCAAGATCTCTTACCTCTTCAATTATACATTCGGGCTTTCTGCTTCTTTCTCTGCCTCGGACATATGGCACGACACAGTAGGTACAGAAGTTGTTACAGCCGTACATAATGCTTACAAGAGCGGAATGATCGAACGCACGGGCTACGGGAATACCTTCCTTTATCTCGCCCTTGTTCACATCGTAGGATTCCACGAAAAAGCTTCTCTTTTTACGTGACTTCACTTCCTTCATTATCTGAGGAAATCTGTCAAGCATATTCGTGCCGAATACAAAATCCACATAGGGATATTTCATTTTTATATCCTCTTTCCTGTGCTCCTGCTGTATCATACAGCCGCAGACACCTATAAGGAGAGAGGGATTTTTTTCTTTTATATGCTTGAGCTGACCCGTGTTTGACAATGCCTTCAGCTCCGCATGCTCTCTGACGGCGCAAGTATTGACGATAATAAGGTCTGCATCCTCCTTATTATCCGTCTTTTCATATCCCATCTCAAGAGCCATGCCCAAAATCTTCTCGCTGTCCGCTTCGTTCTGCTGACAACCGTAGGTTTCTATATATATACGCTGCATATCAGTTCCAATCGTACTTGTAAAGCTTGCCGTCGTAGATAAATTCCGTGGGGATCTCGGTATCCATCCAATCAACGGGTGTCATCTCATTGTTGAAGAGAGATGCTCTGCGGTACATTTCCATAAGGCGCTCCTCGTCCTTCGTTGTAAGTATACCCGAAGCCGCGGAAATGAAGAACGCGGAATCGGTAAAAGAGATAAGCTCCGCAAAGCGCAGGTTCAATTCCGTGGGAACTTTGTCCGTGAAAGCGGCACAATCCGCATCGGTAATGAGGAAATTCTTATTTTGGCAGAGTCTGTAAACGAGACAATTGATACCGTACTTTTTCGTTACGTTCCAATCCTTACCGCTTGTATCGCATCCGCTTCTGACTATATCGTGTATACCTGCCGCAAGGTGGTTATATACGTTGCATCCGATTATATGAGCGCCCTTTGCCGCATCCTGAATAAGGGTGTAAAGATCCATGAGCACCTCGGCATTTGTTTTTGTTCTGTCCTTGAGATGCCAGCCGTCTCTCGTAACATTAGGCTTGATAAAGTCATTTCCCATAAGGTCGGGACAGGTGAAGTCATGCTTGATAAGCTTGTATCCGCAATCAGCCATTCCGCTTACAAGTGTACGTATATAATCCTTCGCTCCCTCTGTAGTAGGGTCAAGGACCTTTCCCTTTGTGGGGAAATCCTGATTTTCGGAATAACATTCCCCGGGAATATCGGGGAGAAGCTCGTCAAGAACGAGGAGAGGGCGTATCCATATACCGGGATCACATCCCAATGCGCTTATATCCTCGGCAACAGACTTCATATCCTTGAAATTATCGTTGGGAGCAAAAGGACCGCCGTTGTATTTTGTACCCGTATATATTCCGTTTTTGTTCCAACCGTCATCTATGACCATAAGAGGACGGGGCGCATTCTTATCCACCATACCCGCAAGACGGGCGCAGAGACGGGCATCGCCCATAACGGACTCCCTCGTTATATTGCCGTATGTATAATACCATGTATTAAAGCCGTATATGGGACGTTTGGGAAGATTGGGCTTTTCGCACATTATCTTACAGAAGCTCTTCGATGCTTCATAAGGTGTTTCATCGGACTTGCTTTCATAGAATACAGCCTCTGCACATACAAGAGGAGCTTTAAGCTCAACGCCCTCGCCGCCGCTTCTCGTGTCACATACGAGTGTCACGCCGTCCTCTGAAAGCTGCCATGAGCAGAAGCTCCGGCATCCCGTTTTGACACCGTAGCCCGTAGTTTTTTCGCCGTCGAATGCCAAGAAATACCATTCCGCTTTTTTGTTGAAATCGGGAGCCTTCCATCCGAGATCGCCTTTTGCAACACCCCATGAATCCGCAAGGATCTTTTTCATGAATGATGTATCAAAGAACCATTTTACTCTTACCTCTCTTACGGGAACTCCCGAGGGAGTAAGTGTTATCCTGTAAGAATCGGATATCTTTTCAACACTGACGGAGCCGTCAACGGGGAAAAGCACCTTGAAGTTATCTGTGAAATTCATTTTTACAGCCATTTTCTTAATTGTCCGAAAAAAGGTTTTCGGACTTTTTCCTTTCCTGATGTCAGAAGATCAAAGCTTTTTATATAAACAATCTCTTTATCAATTCCTCGGCAAGCACCTTTTTTCTGTAAAGCACAAGGAAAAGAAGAGCAAATATTATGCATACGCAAAGAACTATCAGCGACCATGAAGCTCCAAAGGCACCGCTTACAAAATAAGTTATCATAATATCGATGATCGTTGTAAGAGTACCCGTGGCGAAAAACCAAAAGGCGGTTTTCATAAGTCTCGACATCTTCTTTTGTCTGAATACCGCCGCAAGGGCTAAAATATAAGCATATGATGCCACGGTGATGGGAACAGCCAATCTGTTATACCATTCAAATCCGCCGGTCTGGTAAGCTATGAGCATTATATACAACAAGGTCGCAATACAGTCAAAAACGATAAACTGATACGGCGAACGCTTGCGTAGTACAAGGGGAAGGATAAACCACACATATATGCAGAAGCAGGCGCCCGTAACGAGAAGGGACCATGAAAGAGATTTTGTAATGAGAGCATCGCATATTGTGGTTATAGCTGAGGGAATAAGAAGGATGAGAAGCGCAAGGCGGCTTCCGAACTTCATATTTATTCTGTGCATATCCGCTTCAATATTGTTGGGATACGGCTTTACGACAGATTCATCGTAAGGTTTTTTCGGATTGTTTACCACAACCCCGCATAAGGGACAGCTTTTTTCGGAATCGCAAAGCTCTACCCCGCAATTAACGCAGTAAGACAATTGTTTTTGCCGTGCCTTTCTATTATTATAAAAGTATTTCAGTAGGTATTGCTTTCTATCTTGACGTGAAGCCCCTCCTTCACAAGCGCAGTGAAAAGGTTTCTTTCAAAGTCCGTTTCCTCTATGGTTCGTACCACGGTGAAAGCAAGTGTATTTTCATAAGTTACACAGGCACAGACTATGGGGTTTCTCAGAAGAGGCCCTATCATAAAATCCATGCGCTTTACGTGCTCCCTCATTTCATCCGGAAGCTTCACCACTCCGAGGTTCGAAAGAGTGGTGGAGGATGTTCTGTTACCGTTGTATCTGAATGCCGCCTTCAAGGCAAGATCCTTTAAAAACAGCGGTGTTCCCCTCAGTATCACATTCTTTTCCGATCCCACATATGAGCTTATGCGGGCGTTTACCTGCTTTTCCGCCGTAACGATACCCATATTGTGATGGATCTCCTTCGCCGCCTCGTCAAAGGTATAATCACCGAATCGGGGGTCAATGCCTATATTGGCTATGGTAGCGAAATTTCTGAGGGTATGAGATGGATAATACTTTCTCAGATTAATGGGAACACAGATAAGTATGGGCTTGGGCTTTTTTCCGTGATACTGCTTTTTCTGGATCTCATTCAATGCCATAACTGTATGGGTCAGAAGATACTCGGTCACCGTAATGCCGTGCGCCTTCGCCTTGGCATATACCTCGGATGCATCAAGAAAGCCGGTTATGATCTTGGAATAATTGTTGGCTCTCTCACCCTTTACCAAAAAGGAGGTGCGTTCCTTCGGCGTATACGCAACACCTCGTGCATATTTCAGGAAGCTGTCGCCCATTTCATCCTCTGTGGGATCATTGTTGCAATCGAGAATATTTCCGCCTCTCGGTATTTTCTTACCGTATTTCAATTCAAGATATTCCGCCGTAAGAGTGAGCAAAAAGATCATACCGCCCGTTCCATCCGCAAGAACATGAAAAAACTCCACGGCTATGCGCTTTTCGTAATATCTTACACGAAACATATATCCGTCATTCTTTCGGAAATTCATGGGAGCGCAGGGGTTTCTCGCATCGCTTACCACCTTGGCTTTCTTTTCTATATGCTCCATATAGTACCAGAACAGACCTCTTTTCAGCTTCTGTGCGACGGTAGGTATTCTTACCAGAGTTCTGTCGAGAGCCTTCTCCAGTATCCCGGGATCGACCTTTTCGTCAAGTTCCACCGAAAGGCGGAATATGGACATCCATCCCGTGGAGGTCCTTGAAGAAGGATATATTTTGGCGGCATTGTCAAGCTTCATCCATTTTCTTGTCTTTTTCGGTTCTTTATCTTTACTGTTCGCCAATTCTTTTCCTCTCGCATCTTTCAATAAACTCTTTTATATCTCCCATAGCCTCCTTGGCTTCGGGGATCGGGAAAAGCACGAAAACATGCCACATTCCCTCATAAGCCTTAAAAAACACATCCACACCGTCGTGGGCAAGCTTCTTTGCCATCATTACGGAATCATCATACAATATTTCTATCGTTCCGCATATCACGGCGGTGGGAGGAAATCCCTTCGTATCCGCAAACGCCGGTGATATATACGGATCCTCCGCAGGCACTCTTCCTCTGTAAAGGTCGCCGTTTTTTCTCAGACTTGCTTCAAACAGAGACGGATCGTTTTTCTCGTTCGTTTTGTATGACTCACCTGAAAATGTCAGATCGGTCCAAGGGGAAAGAGCCACACAGCCTGCGGGCATATCCATTCCCTCATTCTTCAATTTCAGGAGAAGAGCAAACATGAGACCGCCACCTGCCGATTCACCCACAAGGTATATCTTGTCGGCGCCGTACTTATCGTGAAGATAAACATACGCGTCAAAAGCATCCTCCAATGCAGCGGGATACGGATCCTCGGGTGCGAGCCTGTAAGCCGCACAAAGAACGGGATTGCCGAAATATTCCGCCATCGCCCCGCCGAAGCCTTCCGCATACTTAAGGCTTCCCGAGGTATAGGAGCCTCCGTGGAGGTAAAGCATCACACGGTCAAAGGATCCTTTATCGACGGGATATGCCGTCACCGCTTCAAACCGTGAAAAGCTTTCTTTTTCGTATCTCACCTTGCCTTTGAGCGCCTTTATCTCAAGATCTCCCAAAAGATCCTGATAACGTCTCGTATCCTCGACCTTCATGTTCATTATGATCTTTTTCAGAAGCTTCATCTGAGAAACCAAAAGGCTTGATGAAAATCCGGACATGGCTTGCTCCTTTTCTGCGGCAAAACTACGGTATCATCTATATATTATACTATATATCCGTCGGTTAGTCAAATATAAATTGAATATTTTTTCCGAAAACGATGACAACTTACACAAAAGGAAATTGAATTTCAATAAAAAAACACAAAAATCCCACACCCGCAGACGGAAACGATTGCGAATAAATAAAAAATATGATATAATAGAAGCGCACCATAATTTGTGCGAACAAAGTTATGCGCTTCATGAAATATTGTCAGCGAGACAATATTTCGCCAAGCAAGATCAAAAGACTTTGCGCACCGCAATTTAGTGCGAACAAAGTTACGCGCTTCATGAAATATTATCAGCAAGACAATATTTCGCCAAGCAAGATCAAAAGACTTTGCGCACCATAATTTGTGCGAACAAAGTTATGCGCTTCATGAAATATTGTCAGCGAGACAATATTTCGCCAAGCAGGATCAAAAGACTTTGCGCACCGCAATTTAGTGCGAACAAAGTTATGCGCTTCATGAAATATTGTCAGCGAGACAATATTTCGCCAAGCAACATCAAAAGACTTTGCGCACCGCAATTTAGTGCGAACAAAGTTATGCGCTTCATGAAATATTGTCAGCGGGACAATATTTCGCCAAGCAACATCAAAAGACTTTGCGCACCATAATTTGTGCGAACAAATACATTCAACGAGATATCATGAAAGAAATATATTTTGACAACAGTGCGACCACGCCGCTATCCTCGGCGGCACGTGCCGCACTTAATGAATCGGCGGACATTTACGCCAATCCCTCTTCCCTTCACAGATTGGGCTTTGAATCCCAAAAAAAGCTTGAAGGTGCAAGGGAAGCAATAGCAAAAACTCTCTACTGTGACAAGTCGGAGATAATATTCACAGCCTGCGGTACCGAAAGCGACAACACTGCGATCTTAGGCGGTGCGGAGGTGTTCTCCGCAATGCTGAAAAAGGAAGGTGTACCTCCGAGGATAATCACCACGGATTCTGAACATCCCGCAGTAAGCGAGCCCGTAAGGATACTTGAAAACAAGGGCTTTGAAGTGATCCGCCTTTCCACAAAAAAAGGCGTTCTCGACATGGCTGAGGTAACAAAAGCCGCAACAAAAAATGTTTGCCTTGCCACGATAATGCATACAAACAATGAAACGGGAGCCGTATACGATCTGAAAAGCGTATTTTCCGTTATACGAAAGAATTCGCCCCGTGCAATCCTTCATACCGATGCGGTTCAAGGGTATCTTCATTCACGCATACGCCCCTCCGTTATCGGCGCCGATCTTATAAGCATAAGCGGTCACAAGGTACACGCCTTGAAGGGTATAGGCGTTCTTTACAAGAAAAAAGGAGTGCGCATACTTCCCTTTATGGCGGGAGGCGGCCAGGAAAGCGGCTTCAGATCCGGAACGGAAAATCTCACAGGTATTCTGACGCTTGCGGCGGCGGCAAAGGACGGCTTTGACAATTTCGATATCTATTCGGAAAGGATACGCAATGTGAGAAACGCCCTTATATCGGCTCTTTCCGAAATTGACGGTGTGCATTTCAACATTCCCGAAAAATCATTTTCCGAAAACATTCTCAGCATTCAGGTGGAAGGTGAGAAGAGCGAGGTTCTTCTTCACAAGCTTTCCGATATGAATGTTTTCGTTTCCTCCGGCTCCGCATGCTCATCAAAAAAAGGCAAAAGCGGAGTACTGAGATCATTCGGCTTGACGGATATTGAAGCAGACAGGACCATACGTATAAGCCTTTCCCACATGAACACGGAGGAAGAGGCACATTTCTTCTGCGAAGCTCTTGAAAAGGTTAGAAATAAAGTAAATTAAATGACTGTTAACGAGCCATGCAAACAAGGCTCGTACGAAAGGAATCCACATGACAGATTACAAGCGTTGTATACTGCTCAAATACGGTGAGCTTATTTTAAAGGGACAGAACAAAAGATATTTCGAAGAAAGATTGAGAAGCTCAGTAAGACGCCGTCTTGACCACGTTCTCGGAGAAGGGAATTACGATCTTTATTCCATGCAGTCCACAGTATTCGTAACTCCTGCGGATCAAGATCTCGTTGAGGATGCATTGGAGGAATTGAAGACAGTTTTCGGTCTTGCGGGTCTCTGTGCCGCATGGCGATGCGAAAAGGATATGGGGGACATCAAAAAAGTCCTTACGGAAAAGATATCCCCCGAACTTTACGCCTACAAAAGCTTCAAGTGTGAAGCAAAGAGAAGCGACAAGGATTTCCCTCTCACATCTCTTGAAATAATGCTGGAAGCAGGCGACACACTTTGCATAGCTACCGACGATGCCGTTCCCGTTGATGTAAGAGAGCCCGATGTCACTGTCGTCATCGAGATACGCGACACGCATGCATACATACATTTCGATAAATTGAAGGGTGCGGGCGGAATGCCCGTCGGCACAAGCGGAAGAGGTCTTCTTCTCCTTTCGGGCGGTATCGACAGCCCCGTTGCGGGATACATGATGGCACGCCGCGGAATGGAAATAGAGGCGCTCCATTTCGAAAGCTATCCCTACACCTCCGAAAGAGCCAAGGAAAAGGTTCTTGAGCTTGCACGTCTCATGTGCAGATATACAGATAAAATGAGAGTCAACATTATTTCCCTTACGGAAATACAGCTTGCCATCAAGGAAAACTGCAAGGAAGAGTATTTCACTCTCATTCTCCGCCGTTTCATGATGCGCCTTGCCGCAAAGGTGTGCCGCAGAAGAAGTCTTCCCGCCATCATAACGGGCGAAAGCCTCGGTCAGGTGGCAAGCCAGACCATCGGCGCTCTCTGCTCAACCGATGCCATAGCTCAAGAAAACCACATTCCCGTTTTCCGTCCCTGTATCGGTCAGGACAAGGATGAGATAGTTGTCACCTCCAGAAAGATAGGCACCTTCGATACCTCCATTTTACCATACGAGGATTGCTGCACCGTCTTCACTCCCAAGCATCCAAAGACTAATCCCGATATGGAAAAGATTCTCGAAGAGGAAGCAAAGCTCGATATTGATCTCCTTTGCAAAAACGCCTTTGAATCATTGGAGTATGTCAATATAAAATATTACGAAAACACTTGACAACCAAGTCTTCTTATATTATAATTTAGGGGCCGGGCCGCCTCGGCTCAGCCCCAAAAAAGAATATTCGCACCTGTGGCGGAATTGGCAGACGCGCCGGATTTAGGTTCCGGTTCCGAAAGAGTGCAGGTTCAAGTCCTGTCAGGTGCACCATATCGAGTGTTCATAACGAATTTGAGTTATGGACACTCGATTTTTTATTTCTCTGTTTGTAAACGAGGGTATTAGGGAGACTTTCCTAAAGTGCCTTTGCGTGCAAAGACGGTAAACGGGCGTAGCCACGTTTGCTATGCTTGCTACAGTATCGGACGAAATCCGCCACTTTCGGAGTAACCGATGTTCATTGGATCACTTCCTTTCTCAAATATTGATATGTATGGTTGAATAACAAAGAAAAATTCGCTTAGGGGGCGAGTCGTTTCTAATACGCAGTTATTGACCTACACCGGCGTAAGGAGTATAATATGGGTGTCAGCTGATAAAATACTTGAAATACGGAGGTATCCTTATGGAACTTAAATTGGGTACTATTATAAAAAAGCTTCGCACTGAGCGAGGAATCACGCAAGAAGAACTCGCAAACAAAATGGGTGTTTCTTATCAAGCAGTTTCCAAGTGGGAAACAAACACAACCACACCGGATATTGCCATCCTTCCGCAACTTGCATTGTTTTTCGGCGTCAGTATGGACGCATTGTTTTCTATGAATCAAGATGACTATATAGAAAGAATCAGCAAAATGATTCGTGACGAGTATTCGATCACTCCCGAAAACTTTGTATGGGCTGAAAGGTATTTGAAGGGATTGCTTAGCGAAGAAAAACAAAATAATACTGCACGCACTCTACTTGTGGAATTGTATGAGCATCGAGAAAACAGAGATTCGCTCGCAGGTGGACGTCTTTGCGAAGAAGGATTGCTTATCGAGCCATCCAATGTTGCTCTAATTGGCAAACTAACACGTATCAGAGAAAAGCGAAACGAATCAGATCGTCTCATAAAATTTCTTGAAACTCTATATTCAAAGAACATCCAAAATATTGCTGTAATCGATGCATTAATATCCGCTTACATTAAATATGGAAAGTATGATAATGCGACTAATTTGATGAGCTCATCGAAAAAAAGAGCTATTTTCGATGTTTATAAAGGAGATATAGAGCTTGCATTTGGAAACAAAGAAAGTGCCAAAAGCATTTGGGCTTCCACTGCATTAGCCAATTATAATGACAGCCATCTTCTTTTTGAAATTGCAGAAAGATGCAACAAAATCAATGATACAGAAACTGCATTGAAATTATATCAGCAGTCCTATGAAGTTGCTCCTTCTCCTAAAGAAATGGATCCTCTGTATGCACTGGCGTTTTTGTATACTAACATCGGCATAAAAGAAAAGGCGATTCAAATGTGGGAGAATATTATAAAAGCTCTTGCCGATGACTACGGTATAAAAGACGGTGAGTGTGTAGATTGGGCAAAAAGAGAAATTCAAAACTTAAGACGATAACACTTTCGCCCCGCCTCGTGCGGGGCTTTTTCCAAGCTTCGTGCCGTATTGGCACGAAGGCGATTCTTGACTTTCGTTATGAACACTCGTACCATGAAAAAACAACTTTTGTCTACCGACAAAAGTTCAGACCGCTGACAAAGTAAAAAGTCAGCGGTAATTTTTTTGCAAAAAAGCATGTATTTTGAACAAACATCTTTACAAATAGCAGGAATTATGGTATAATATAAGCATACA
>SVTV01000059.1 GCA_015063605.1 Oscillospiraceae bacterium | reverse complement strand
CAATAGGCTCTATTTCTCGGTTCCCGAAAAATAGAGCCTATTGTCATAAACGCTTCCCTGGGAAAGGCTGTCTGGAGTCTTGCTTCCGTACGCTATTCCAAAAATGATGATGAGCTTAAAAGGTCTGCGGGACTTGCCGAATGGCAGGCGAGAAAGCTGAGAAGCGCCGCATCGGTTAAAAGTGCTGATTTTTTCGAAAAGGCATCCAAGGAGATACTTCTTTGCGATATGCGGATGAAATCGGAGTCTGTTGATTCCGGCGCTTTGCTTGCCGCTCTTACCGCAAAGCTTGTGGGAATGAAATAATGAGTATCGAAAAGCTTAAGATAAAACGCGCCGTTATAGTTGAAGGCAGATATGATAAGGGGAAGCTTTCATCCGTTATGGACGGCGTTATCATAAGGACCGACGGCTTCGGCATATTCAAGGATAATGAAAAAAAGAAGCTGATAAAAAAATACGCCGAAACGGCGGGTATCATAATTCTCACCGATTCCGATTCGGCGGGGAGAATTATCAGAAATCATATAAAAAGCTTTACGGACGGTGGCAATATCGTAAATCTTTATATTCCCAAGATAAAAGGGAAGGAGAAACGCAAGAATGAAGCATCAAAGGAAGGCTTTCTCGGTGTGGAGGGCTTTTCCGCATCCGATCTGCGCGGACTGCTTCTTCCGTTTTCGGATCTCGGAACCGGTGAGTCTTCGGGAGAAAAAATAACGAGAACGCTCCTTTACGATGACGGTTTTTTTGGCACCGACGGATCGGATTCCAAAAGAAAAGCATTGCTTGGGCGTCTCGGACTTCCCGATAACCTTAATGTGTCGGATATAATTTCCGCATCGGGAGTGTTGTTTTCCCTCGAGGAATACGAAAATGCAAAATCAAAATTGTAAAATACATTTTTTTAAATAAATCAACGAAAAGGAAAGGTAACTAAAATGAAAACAGGTTTGACATCAGTAAGCTTCCGCAAGCTTTCCGCGGAAGAAGTAATAGAAGTAGCGGCTAAGGCAGGCGTTGACGGAATTGAATGGGGCTCCGACGTTCACGTTCCTCCCACGAATACCGAATATGCAAAGGAAATAGCCGAAAAGACAAGAGAAAAGGGACTTGAGGTGATCTCCTACGCCTCCTATTTCTATCTCGGTGAAAATAGTGATTTCGCCCCCTTTATAGATACAGCAGTTGCAATGGGTACAAAGTATATCCGTATCTGGGGCGGCAAAAAGGAAAGACATGAGCTTTCCGATGAGCAGTACGAAGCTCTCGTTGAAGAAACAAAAAAGATAGGAAAGATGGCTGCTGAAAAGGGCGTTATCGTTTCCCTTGAATACCATCAGCACAGCATTACCGCCACAGCGGTCGATGCCGCAAAATTCGCAAGCGATGTGGATATGCCTTCCATCCGTCTTTATTGGCAGTCTATCCTCAATAGATCTCTTGAGGATAATCTTGCGGATTTTGAGCTTGTTGCTCCCTATCTTACAAACGTTCACGTGTTCAATTACGTTGACGGAAAGCAGGAGCTTCTCGAAACGGGCGACGGCATAAAGAATTGGACAGCCTATATCGAGCGTATTAAAAAGGTTCCCGGCGAAAGAGCCATCATGACCGAGTTCTGTAAGGGCGGACTTCCCGAAAGCTTTATCGCCGATGCGGCAGTACTCAACAGATTGGCTAAATAAGAAGCTTTATACATAAAAAGCCTTCCGTATACATATATTGGAAACAGACAATAATGTTTTCAAGAGGTGTATTCATGGAAGTTTTAAAGAGCTATAACAGAGCGGTATACGAAAAACGCTACGGTGTATATAAAAGATTTGCATTCGTCTATTATCTGCTTTTCTTTCTTGCAGTGATTGCGGGTGCTGTCGTAACAACAAATTCACTTATGACAGAATCGGGAAGCCGTGCTTTCGACGGCTTTCTCCAAAGCTTTTATGCCTTCGGAGAAAACGATCTTGCAAATGCTTTCGGATATTCCTTGACGCCTCTTATCATGCTGTCTGTAATTATGATGGCGGGAATAACCGTATACGCTCCCATAGCGGGAGGTGTATGCGTCATCCTTCGGGGTGCGGAGCTGGGATGCGCCGTAAGATTCTATTGCGAAACGCTTTTATACATAGATTCTGCTTTGTTTTTTATTACCGACAGTATATATTATATTTTTACGGGGATCATACTGTCCCTGTACGGCTCTTTTGTTTCTTCTGTGTCCGTAAAGCTTTTTTCACAGCACATAGGCGATGATTCCATGTTCGGAGGCAGCCTCTTTTATTCGGCTTACTTCAAGAGAAAAGTCAATATCAGATTTCTTGTCATGTATATCCTGATATATCTATTCTCGGCACTTTTCATGCTTTTGTGTGCATACGGAAAATCATATCTCTTCGGAAGGTTAATACAGTAAACAATATGGAAATGAAAAAAGTAACCATTTATACAGACGGAGCCTGCAAGGGGAATCCCGGTCCCGGAGGCTATGCCGCCATCCTTGTCTATAAGGAAAAGGAGAAGGAATTATCAGGCGGCGAAAGAGAGACCACCAATAACAGAATGGAGCTTCTCGCCGCAATTACGGGACTTGAAGCCCTGAAGGAATCCTGCGAGGTCGAGATAGTAAGCGATTCAAAATATCTTGTGGATGCCATTGAAAAGGGATGGGTGGACTCGTGGAAAAAGCGAGGATGGAAAAAATCCGACGGCTCTCCCGCACTCAATGTGGATCTGTGGAAACGGCTTCTTGATGCAGCATCGAAGCATATGGTCTATTTTACGTGGATAAAAGGCCATAATGAGCATCCCTATAATGAAAGATGCGACCGCCTCGCGGTCTTTGAAGCATCAAAGTTTTGCTGAATAATAATTATTATCGGACACACCGTTGAAGAAAAAGTTATGCGGATTTCTTTAACGGTGTATTTTTTTGCATGATTTGGGCGAAAAGTATACATTACGTTAAATTCTGATTGTTTTGCTTGATTTCTGCATATTATTTTCTATATTATTTAAAAATGACTAAAAACCTATTGACAAACGCATAAAACTATTATATAATAAAACCGTAAATAAGGATTTGAATAATAGTATTCAAATCATAACACATAGATAATATCGGTTCACCCTTCGGTCAAATACGTAATAATAACTTAAACAAGTCATGCTACGCAAAAAGGAGGTGTAAAATTATGGAAATGATACTTTTGTCGGTGTCATGGCTTGCCATTATTTTATAAAGTGCCTTTTTGCGGTTTTTTGTTGGTGGGTGAAATAACAATCCCTCCGTCACGGCTTCGCCGTGCCACCTCCCCTTACACAGAGGAGGCATAAAGGTGCGAACACATCAACATTATTTTAAGGTATTGCTAACTTCGAATTTATACCACTATGTACGCACAAACCCAAGGCTCCTTTAGGTGCAATGCAGGTGAAAAGTCGATAGGGTCACGGTCGATTCGTGAATCGACCCTACAATTTATCGCAACCCAATGTCTCTGCTACGGGAGGCGGTATGCGAATGCATGACTGTAGGGTGCGATGCCCATCATTGTACCGCATTCGTTGACGAATTACACATCAAAACAAAAGGAGAACACATATGAAAAAAACTATACTTTTACTTTTGATTTTATTATTGATTCTATCTCTGTTTTCCTGCACAAAGCCGCCGGAAACTACAGCTCAAACAACAGAATCAAACGAACCTGCTCCGATTACCATCCCGGATTTTATAGAAGATTGCGGATTAGACAGAGAAATGATATTTGAAGATTATTACTTCAAGGGCGGTTCAGATTTAAACTATCGTAAGCTTAATACGTCGGAAGGTTGGACTGTATTTTCGAATTCGGTTTTGTTCGGTAAAAAAGTAGAATACGATTATTCGAATGACGGATATGATGATAGGTTTGTAATAAGTTGTTTTCTTGTTGATATGGAAGAAACCGAGAAGAACAACGGAATTCCGGTACTGCTTATTGCGTACTCCGTAAATAGTGGGTCAAGAACAGGACAATATTATCATTCAAGTGGCGGAATACAGTATTTTAATATGGACACTTATGAGATACGTGATATAATAACCGATGTTGAGTCGCGAATCACAAATATGTGTTTGTATAAAGACACGATATTTTTCGTAACGGAAGAAGGTACTGTTAATAAGATCAATAAAGACCGCACGGATCATAAGAGCATTGATTATAAACAATATACTGAATATATTAATGATTTTGTGTCTGTAAATGATGGCAAAATATATTGTTGTAACCGGAAAGCTACCGGGAGCGGGTACACAGATGTATTTCGTTTTAATCTTGATCTTACCGATTTTGAACAAATGGCAGGAAAAGCCATGTGGCTTCCTTATATTTGCGGAGAAAATTTGTACTATGGCAAGGAAAATTCTTCCGGAAGTATAACGATCGAAGGAAAGAAATATTCGAATTTGAATGTGTACAGGCGAAAGCTTTCCGACTGGTATAATGCTGATGCAGAGGAGAAAATCGTATTGGAAAATGTATGCTCTGTTACTTTCTCGGAAGATAAGGTTTTTTATTATGCTATTGATGAAATAGCAAATGAGACCGATGAAAGAAACAGCTTGCTTCATGCATACGATTTGGCATCATCCGAAGATTTGGGCATAATATATGAGAATAACGAAAAAGACACAAAAAAGTATTGCAGCGAATTTTACGGAAAATATATTTCCGGAGATTATTTGATGAAGCATCCCACAAGCGGAAAATATATGCATGACGGTGTAACATATTTTTCTGTTGATCTTGAAACAAGAAAAGAGAAAGTATTGGAGCATACTTGGAAACAGTTGATAAAATAGCTAAACGATAATTATCTTGGCAAATAACTTTTGAGAAAGGAGCACGCTTATGAGAAAGATTATACCTCTGATATTAATTCTTTCTATATTTTTTGCATTTTACTCTTGCACAACACCGCTGGAGACGGTTCCGACATTGGAAACAGTTGAAGAATATGTTCCTCTCCCCGTACCGGATTTTATAGACAGTGTCTTCTATCCTCGTTATTGTATATTTGAAGATTATTATATTACATTTGATGGAGCAGTTGCTTATAGAAAG
>SVTV01000027.1 GCA_015063605.1 Oscillospiraceae bacterium | reverse complement strand
CGCCCCGCTTTCGGCGGGCAAGCGCAATCTTTTTCTGCGGGTTTGATCTGACGGAAGTTGTGCGTTTTTGCGTATGCAAAATGCCCGCCCCGCTTTCGGCGGGCAAGCTCAATCGCTTTTCTGCGGATTTGATCTGACGGAAGTTGTGCGTTTTTGCGTATGCAAAATGCCCGCCCCGCTTTCGGCGGGCAAGCGCAAACTTCTGTAGGAAAAAACTTCGTTTTTTCCTACCTTTTTCCTACCTTTTTCCTACCTTTTACAGTAAAATCATGTAAAACTCTTGACTGATTAAAAAAAATGTACTATAATATTATAATGGTATTATTGGATTCGAATACACATGTATAAACATAATTTAAAATATAAAAGACAATGGAGAGAAAGGATATCCGGCAATGATAAAAAGCATGACAGGCTACGGACGTGCCGAAGAAACGATAGGTGATTTTTCGGTAATGTGCGAACTGAGAAGTGTCAACAACAGATTTCTCGACACCAATATAAGAGTTCCGAGAATATACGGTTACCTTGAAGAAAAGATCAAAAAACAGCTTTCAAAGAGAGTTTCGCGAGGAAAGGTAGATATCTACGTTACAGTAGAAAGAATAAACGGCGCAAGCTCCGAATTGAAGATAGATGAGGCACTTGCAGGTCAGTACGTAAACGCATTACGGAAGCTTTGCGAGCTGTATAATTTAAGAGATGATGTTTCGGCAGGAACAATATCGAGGTATTCGGATGTATTCACTCTCACACCCGCTCCCGCCGATGAGGATGTGATCACAGATACCGTTTCGCAGGTGTTCGATCATGCTCTCGATGCATTTATAGATATGAGAACGGTGGAGGGCGAAAAGCTCAGAGATGACCTTCTTGAAAAGCTTGATAATCTTGAAAGTATCAGGGTAAAGATCAAAGATATCTCTCCTCTTTCCGTAAAGGCATACAATGATAAGTTATATGCAAAGCTTACCGAGATACTTGATGAGACACGTATAGATCAAAGCAGGATCCTTACAGAGGTTGCCATTATGGCAGACAAGTTAGCTACCGATGAAGAAATAACAAGACTTGCAAGCCACCTGTCTCAGTTCAAATTGAATCTTAACGAATCAAAGCCCGTTGGTAAAACTCTTGATTTTCTCGTTCAGGAGATCAACAGAGAGATCAATACGATAGGTTCGAAGTGCAATATGCTTGACATTTCCAAGCTCGTCATAGAAGCAAAGGGCGAAGTAGAAAAAATACGCGAACAGATACAGAATATCGAATAACCTGATGTTATTCGGTGTGTGAAAGGAATTTTTATGAAAATTGTTAATATCGGATTCGGAAACATGGTTTCATCGAATCGTGTTATAGCTCTCGTAAGCCCCGATTCGGCACCTATCAAAAGATTGATTCAGGATTCCAAGGATTCGGGAAGAGCGATAGACGTAACATGCGGACGCAGAACGAGATGCGTCATAATAACAGACAGCGACCATATCATTCTCTCTGCGATACAGCCCGAAACTATTTCAAACCGTCTCTGCGGTGCGGATGATACATCAGACGATGAGGAGACAGATGACAATGAGTAAAGAAATAAAGCGGGGAAAAATAGTGATAGTTTCCGGAAGCTCCGGATGCGGTAAGGACACCGTATTGGATTTTTTAAAGGAAATGTCAGATGATTTCACCGTATCCGTTTCAATGACCACACGCGGTCAGAGAGATTATGAGATACACGGGGTTCATTACTATTTCGTTTCAAAAGATGAATTTGAAAAGAGAATAGCGGAAAACGATCTTCTTGAATACGCTACATTCAGCTCCGATTATTACGGAACTCCCAAAAGTAAGCTTATAGAAAAGATCTCGGAAGGATACAATGTCATTCTCAAGATCGAGACAGTGGGTGCGAAAAAGGTAATGGATCTTATCGACCCCAAGGACAGAATAACCTTTTTCCTTTCCGCTCCCAGCTACTCCGGTCTTTGTAAAAGGCTTGCGGGAAGAAAAACGGAAACGAAAGATGAGCTTATAGAACGATTGGAAGCGGCAAAGGTCGAGGCGCACCGTGCGGAGCTTTACGATCATATCATCATAAATCAGAATAACCGTGCGGAGGATGCTGCCCGTCTTATTCTGAAAATATGTACCGAGGGCTTTGACAAGGACAGCCTTAACGACAGTGAAAAGTCCATTTACGAGCCATCCGCAGAAGAATTTTTAAAAGATTATTTCGATACGGATGATTACATGCAGTTTTTAAAGGATTATAAAAAACCGTAACATACAGTAAATCAAAAACAAACGAAAAACAAAAGAGGTAAATATTATCATGATTAAACCTTCAGTAAACGATCTTTCTCAGAACAAATATAACAGATACGTGCTTTGCGTTGCTTCCTCCAAGTGCGCAAGACTTATAACACAGAATTCCAAGGATTCCGAGACCGTAGGCAAGGAGATCCTCTCCGGCGAAAAGACAGTTCTTCCTCCCGAGGAAAAATCCATAATCTCCGCAATACATAAGCTTCATGAGGGAAAATACGTTATAGTCCTTCCCGAAGAAAAGCCTCAGGTGGAAGAAGCTGCGGAAGCTGAAGAGAATGTGTCCGAGGAAGAAGCTGCGGAAACAGAAGCTGCGGAAACAGAAGCTGCGGAAACAGAAGCTGCGGAAACAGAAGCTTCGGAAACAGAAGTTTCCGAGGAAGAAGCATCCGAGGAAGAAGCATCCGAGGAAAGTGAGTCCGAAGAAGCTTCAGACGAAGAATAAAATATTAATTCAGAACAAAACGTGAAAAAAAGCATTTGTGCCGTAAGAATATTCACTACGGTTTATTCTCTTGACAGAGTTTATTCTTACATAATACCCGTGGGAATGAATATAGAAACGGGAGACATGATCTCGGTTCCCTTCGGAAACGGAAACACAACACAAAAGGCGATAGTTGTAAGGGTATTGGATTACGATGAGTTTCTATCTTCTCCTTATTCCTGTTCCCCCTCGGATCTGAAGCCCGTAAGATCGATCATATTCAAAAGTGTCGTTACGGAGAGAACGCAGGCTTTGATAAGCTTTATATGCGACAGATACTTTACGACGTTTTACGAAGCCGCAAGGCTCGTTTTACCTCCGGGTGCAGAAAAGAATTCTTTTATCGGCTCAGAAGAGGACAGCAGAAAAAAGCTTGTCAGATATATCCGCCTTACTAAGGACGAAGAGAAGCTGTCTGAGTTTATTTCCTCTCTAAGCAAGGTGCGCAAGGAGAAATATATTGCCGCTTTTCAATGCAGAGAATTGATCGAAGGAACCTGCTCCACTCTATCCGAGCTTTCGGAGGTCACGGGGCTTTCATCTTCTACCGTAAAAAAGCTCATTGATGCCGGAATATTGGAAACCGAAGAAAGGCGGGAATACAGAAACCCCTTTGCAAGTATTATAAAGCAGGGAGAATGCATATGTGAAAGAACTGCGGAGATATTGACCGACGAGCAGCAAAGTGCTTTTGATGAGCTGAAGATCATGCTGTCTGAAGAAAAACCGTCCTGCGCTTTGTTATACGGCGTTACCGGAAGCGGAAAAACAAAGGTGATGCTCAAGCTTGTGGATGAAGCATTGGCTCAGAATAAGGGCGTAATTATGCTTGTGCCCGAGATCGCTTTGACAGGTCAGGTAATGCGTCAGCTTTTGTCGAGATACGGAGATAACGTAGCGGTTCTTCATTCTGCATTATCAGACGGTGAAAGATATGATGAATGGTCAAGAATAGCATCGGGAGAAAAAAAGATAGTTCTCGGAACTCGTTCCGCTATTTTTGCCCCATGTAAGGATCTCGGTCTTATAATAATGGACGAGGAGCAGGATCACAGCTACAAATCCGATTCCCATGCAAGATACCACGCAAGAGATATAGCAAGGTATTTATGCGGTATGACAAATTCCCTGTTGCTTCTGGCTTCCGCAACTCCCGATATCGAAAGCTATTATAAGGCACAGATCGGAAAATACAAGCTTTTGAATCTTACAAAAAGATACGGATCCGGCGGTATGCCTGCTGTCGAGACAGCAGATGTAAGAAATGATTTCAGGGACACTCCGGGAAATCTTATAGGCAAAAAGCTTCATGAAGCGATAAGCACCGTTCTGAAAAAAGGCGAGCAAGCGATACTTTTCGTTAACAGGCGGGGCTATAACCGATTTATAATGTGCAGATCATGCTCCGAGCCCGTAATGTGTCCCAACTGCAGTGTATCATTGACTTATCACAAGGATGATACCGGAAGCTTTCTTTTCTGTCATTACTGCGGATATAAAAGAAGTGTTCCGAAGACTTGTCCTTCCTGTAAAAGCGAGCATTTGATGAATTTCGGCTTCGGCACGCAGCAACTTGAGGTACAGATAAAAGATAAGTTTCCCGAGGCGAGGATATTGCGGCTCGATGCGGATACGGTCACAAGAAAAAATGCTCACGATAAGATAATATCGTCATTCAGAAACAAGGAAGCGGATATACTTATAGGGACACAGATGGTAGCAAAGGGACACGATTTTCCCGGGGTTTCACTTGTGGGTATAATCATGGCAGACAGCTCTCTTTATTCCTCCGATTTCAGGGCAAAGGAGCAAAGCTTTTCCCTTTTCACACAGGTCATCGGAAGAGCAGGCAGGGCAGATGTTCCGGGCACGGCTCTCATACAGACCTTCAGTCCCTTCAACGAGACACTTATGCTTTCATCGACTCAGGATTATATCAAGTTTTACAGATCCGAGATCGCTCTGCGTAAGGCTCTGCTTTTTCCTCCTTTTTGCGATATCTGCGTAATCGAGCAAAAGAATACGGATGAAGGAAAACTTGATGAATACTCAAAGCTTCTTATGGACAGTCTTTCGGAGCTTATAAAAAATGATTACAGCGATCTGAAGCTTATAGTATACGGACCGTTTGAAGCCTATCCTTATAAGCTGAATCAGGTATACAGAAAAAAGACGGTTATCAAATTCAAATTCTCAGTGCGGTTTGCCGAAATGGTAAACAAGCTGTTGATAACCTTTCCAAAGATAAGCAAAGGAGAATATCTGTCGGTAGATATCAATCCGACAAATATTTAAAACTGCTGAAAACAAACTCATGAATATTACGAAAGGAACGGTAATAATTTATGGCATTACGTCAAATACTAAAAGAAGGCGATCCCGTTCTCAGAAAAAAATCGAGACCGATCGAAAAAATAGATGACAGACTCATTACACTCATAGATGACATGCGTGAAACATTGGAAAAGTCCGGCGGTGTCGGGCTTGCTGCTGTTCAGGTAGGGGTGTTGAAGCGTGTAGTCCTTGTAGATAACGGCGAAGAGGTGCTTGAGCTTATCAATCCGGTTATCGTTTCAAAGGAAGGCCACCAGGAAGAGGTCGAGGGATGTCTTTCCTGCCCCAATGTATGGGGAGTAACTCAGAGGCCCATGGTAGTTACCGTTTCAGCCATGAACAGAAACGGTGAGATGAAGACATACACGGGTGACGGTCTTACCGCGCGTTGCTTCTGTCACGAGCTTGACCATCTCGACGGTATTCTCTTTATCGATCATGCTGAAATACTTGACGAGGATGAACTTGAGGAGATTTCCGAATGAAATTACTTTTTATGGGAAACCCCGCTTTTTCGGCAAAAATACTTGATAAGCTTACAACGAGCGGTTTATTTGACTCGATCATTGTCGTCACATCTCCCGACAGCATGAAGGGACGCGGTTATAAAACATCCTTTTCCGAGGTAAAGAAATACGCCGTTGCCAATGAGCTTCCCGTTTTTCAGCCTGTCAATCTGAAAGCCGAAAATTTCAAAGATACGCTTGAAGAAACAGCTCCCGATGTAATAGTTGTCGCATCCTTCGGAATGCTTCTTCCCTCTTATGTAATAGATTATCCGAAATACGGATGCATCAATGTGCACGCTTCCCTCTTACCCGAATACAGAGGTGCGGCTCCCATAAACAGAGTAATTATGGACGGACGAAGCGAAACGGGAGTTACCATAATGAGGATGGACAATGGTCTCGATACAGGTGATATGATATCAAAGGTCATCGTTGAAATACTTCCCGGGGACAATTATTCCACTCTTCATGACAAGGTTGCGGATGCGGGAGCACAGCTTCTTGTTGATACACTTCCCGATATTTTTGGCGGAAGTGCAGTATACGAAAAACAGAATCACAACCTTCACACATACGCGCGTAAAATATCCGAGGCTGACCGTGTCATAGATTGGACAGAAAGCGCATATACGATAAATTGTAAAATACGCGGTCTTGCAAATGAGCCTTGCGCTCTTGCCAAAACGGAAGGCGGATCGGAATTCAAGATATATTCCGCAGAACCCGGAGAGCTTGAAGCACCCGACAGCGAATGCGGAAAGGTAATTCAGGCAAAAAAGATAATACGCATCGTATGCGGAGATAACACAGTTCTGACCGTTAAGGAGCTTCAGCCCGCAGGCGGAAAGAGGATGCTTGCCTCCGATGCGATAAACGGCAGAAAGATCACACTTGATACTAAATTTATTTAAGGAGATAACATGACGGGAACAGAAGCTTACTTTTATCTTGTACTTCCTGCATTTTTGTTTTCCCTTTGGGCAAGCTTCAATGTAAAAAGCACATTCAAAAAGTATTCATCGGTTTTGGCAAAGAGACGAATAACATCTGAGCAGGCTGTCAACGCCGTATTGGCGTACAACAATGTATACGGTGTAAGAACAGAGTATATAAGCGGAGAATTGACGGATCATTACGATCCAAAAGCAAACACCATACGGCTTTCACAGAGCGTATCGGGCTTTTCCTCCATAGCCGCCATAGGAGTTGCCGCTCACGAAGCGGGACATGCGGTACAATACGGAAAAAGCTATTCTCTTATCAAGCTTCGCTCGGCAATAATTCCCGTCTGTCAGATAGGTTCAAATGCAGCAATGCCGCTTATAATAGCAGGTTTATTTTTCTCATTTGAGTTCCTTATTCAATTGGGATTGATCTTTTTCGGCACATCCGTTCTTTTCCAGCTTGTGACGCTTCCCGTTGAATTCGATGCAAGCAGACGAGCAGTGACCGCATTGAAGGCTGCGGGAATACTTGATACAGAAGAGCTTAACGGTGCCAAAAAGGTCCTGACAGCCGCGGCGCTGACGTATGTTGCCGCTCTTGCCGCAGCATTGGCTAATTTTATCAGGCTTATAGCTATGTTTTCACGAAGGAATTCAAGATGAAGGATAATAACAACACCATCCGTTCAGTACGTTCGATAGTTCTCGATGCGCTCGTAAAATGTGACAAGTCAAAAAGCTATTCAAATATAGAGCTTGATTCGTATCTTAAAAGATACTCTCTCACTAGCTCCGACAGATCGTTGTTTACCGTGCTGTTTTACGGTGTTATCGAAAGAAAAGTCTCGCTCGATCATGTTATATCACTTTTCAATAAAACGGGAAGACCTTTGTCTCTTACCGTTCAAAATGCTTTGAGAATTGCCTTCTATCAGCTTATGTTTACAGATAAGATCCCCTCTTATGCCGTAGTAAACGAAGCATGCAATTCGGTGAGAAGCGGCGGTAAAGGCGCAGTATCCTTTGTTAATGCGGTACTTAGAGCGTTCCTCAGAGCATATAATGATACATCCTTTGAAAAAGTAGCTGAGAAAAATGAAATAACGGCTCCTACGGTAAAATATTCCTGTTCTTCCGACGTGTACAATATCCTGAAAAAAGGATACGGAGAGAAGAAAGCAATTGAGATCCTTGAGGCTCAAAACCGCCGGTCTTATATTTCGGTAACGGTCAACACGGTGAAGATATCCGCAGATGAATTGTGCAAGAGATTTCTTGAAGCCGGTTATTCATGCGGTATTCCTTTGGATGGTATAAACAGTATAGTGTTCAATGAAAACGCCGTTCCGTATGAGCTTCCCGGATACGATGAAGGTCTTTTTTTCGTTCAGGATACGTCTTCCTTGAGAGCCGTATCTGCATTAGCTCCCGCTCCCGGTGAGTTTGTTATTGACACCTGTGCGTGTCCCGGCGGAAAATCCTTTGCGGCAGCTGTAATGATGAATAATCAAGGAAGAATTCTTTCCCTTGATATACATGCTTCAAAGCTTTCCTTGATAGAAAAGGGTGCTGTACATATCGGAACTGATATCATCGAAAGCGAAGTGTGTGACGGGCGGACACCTCTTGAAGAATATTTCGGGAAGGCGGATGCCGTTATATGCGACGCTCCCTGTTCCGGCTTCGGTGTCATTTCAAAAAAGCCCGAGATCAGATACAAGACAGCGGAGGAAATAAAGACACTTCCCGATATCCAATATGAAATACTATCAAAGAGTTGCGGATATGTAAAAAAAGGCGGACGTCTTCTCTACTCCACATGTACTCTTAACCCCGATGAAAATGATAAGATCTCGGAAAGATTTCTCGAAACTCATAAGGATTTCGTAAGAGCCGAGGGAAAAGAAAAAGGTATTACCGTGTTCCCCAAATCCACAAGCTCATGCGACGGTTTTTATTTCGATATATTTTATAAAATTTAGGACGAAAATATGGCAATTGATTTAAAATCACTTAATATAGAAGAAACAGAAGAGCTTATACTTTCTCTCGGAATCGAAAAGTACAGAGCAAAACAAATATTCGAATGGGTATCAAAGGGCGCTGATTCCTTTGATGAAATGACAAATATTTCAAAAAAGCACAGAGAACTTCTTGCTGATGCTTGTTATATCTCTTCTGCGGAGCCTGCAGAGATCTACAGATCAAAGCTTGACGGCACGGTAAAGATATTATGCCGCTTCCGTGACGGCGAGCATGCGGAATGCGTTGCTCTTCCCTATGAGCACGGTATAAGCGCCTGCATATCCACTCAGGCAGGATGTAAGATGGGATGCTCATTCTGTGCATCCACAAAGGCGGGATTCTCACGTAATCTCGTTCCCGGTGAAATGCTCTCACAAATACATATACTAAACAAGGAGCTTCGCAAAACAAATCCCAATCTGACGGTAAACCACATCGTTCTCATGGGAATAGGAGAACCCTTGGATAATTATGATAACACATTGAAGTTTCTCCGCCTTGTAAACGATCCCAAGGGACTCAATATCGGAATGAGAAATATATCTCTTTCCACCTGCGGCCTTGTTGATAAGATCGAAAGGCTTGCAAAGGAGAATCTTCAACTCACTCTATCCGTTTCTCTTCACGCCCCCACGAACGACATAAGATCGAAGCTTATGCCGGTTAACAATAAGTATTGCGTCGAAGAGCTTATAGAAGCCTGCAAAAAGTATATTGCTGTAACGGGAAGAAGGATATCCTTCGAATACTCTCTTATATCGGGAGTAAATGACAGCAGATACTGTGCGGAAAAATTGGCTGAGCTTCTTTCGGGAATGCTTTGTCATGTAAATCTTATACCGGTAAACACCATTAAAGAAAGAAGCTTTGCTCCGTCGGAAAGAAGAAATATTTATGCATTCTCTTCCGTATTGGAAAAGGCTAAGATCAACGTAACGGTTCGCAGGACCATGGGAGCGGATATAAACGCCGCCTGCGGACAGCTCAGAGCGAAAAAGCTTTAAAATACAGATTCATTTTTAACTGATCTTGTAAAGGAAAAACCTATGAACTATTTCGGCTTAAGTGATATTGGACAAAGACGCTCATCTAATCAAGATTGCTTTCGAATATTCAATGCGAAAGGCTTTACCTGTGCCCTTGTATGTGACGGTATGGGAGGAGCTAACGGCGGAAACATTGCATCTGCATTGACTTCGGCAGTCTTCGAGGCTGAATTTACAGAGCTGATATCCATTTGTGAAAACCATCGCGAAGCTCTTTCGAAAATAGACAAAATAATAGAACGTGCCATATACAAAGCAAATTATGAGGTATATCGCAAATCCTTGCATGATATCTCACTTACGGGAATGGGCACTACCTTTACATCCTTTATTACCGACGGTAAAGAATACATAACGGTAAATGTAGGAGACAGCAGAACATATTTTATTCCCGATATTCACGAATGTTATGATATAAGAGATGTATTCATGAAAAAGCTTACAAAGGATCATTCCCTTGTGCAGTCTCTTATAGATTCCGGTACTATAACCGAGGATGACGCGGCAGAGCACCCGAAAAAGAATATAATCATGCGTGCCATAGGAGTCGAAGAATCAGTAGAAGCAGATATCGTTCATCATGAGCTTTCCAAAGGGCTTATACTGCTTTGCAGTGACGGTCTTTCGGGATATTTTGATAAAGACAGATCCTATCTGCAGATCCTGAGAGATGAGAATACAACTCTTGAAGAAAAAGCTGAAACGCTTATAGAATATGCTAATTTTAACGGCGGCAGCGATAATATCACGGCAGTATTGGTGGAAATTTAGTAAAAATACAGTTCATACAGCAAATAAGGAATGGTCAAATAGATGATAGATCGTAAAAAATACGAAGAGCTTATCGGTACTGTACTTGATGAGCGATATAAATTGACAACTCTTTGCGGAATAGGCGGTATGGCAGTCGTTTATAAGGCGGTAGACCTACAGACAAACACAGATGTGGCTATAAAGCTTTTAAACGATGAAAACTCCTCGGATGAAAGATCGGTAAGAAGGTTTGTAAACGAATCGAAAGCGGTTGCAATGCTTTCCCACCCCAACATCGTTAATATACAGGATGTTGCTTTCAACGATACGCATAAATATATAGTAATGGAATTTCTTGAGGGAATAACCCTGAAGGATTACCTTAAAGAAAAGGGAAAGCTTGATTTCAACGAAGCAATTTCTTATATTGAGCAGATATTGAGTGCTCTTGAGCATGCTCATTCATTGGAAATTGTTCATCGCGATATAAAGCCTCAGAATATAATACTCCGCTCCGATAAAAGGGTGACTGTAACGGATTTCGGTATAGCAAAGCTTCCAAATTCCGATACAATAACACTTACGGATAAGGCAATGGGTACTGTTTTCTATATAAGTCCGGAGCAGGCAAGCGGAGAGCCTACGGATTTCAGAACGGATATCTATTCGGTCGGTATCATGCTTTATGAAATGGTCACAGGTAAGCTTCCCTTCGACGGTGAGACACCCTTGGCTGTTGCAATGATGCAGGTAAATAATGAGCCTTGTGAGCCTTCAAAGATAGATCCTACAATTCCCAAGGGATTGGAGCAGATCATATTGAAGGCAATGCGCAAGAGTCCCTCCGACCGTTTTAAATCCGCACACTCAATGATCCGTGCCATCAATATATTCAAATCCAATAATAATGTTGTTTTTGAAGATGAGCGTAAAAGCACCGAAGTAATAACAAAGGAAGACGACAAAGAGGATAACGATAAAAAGCCGGATATCATTCACAAGAGAGCGGTAAAAAAGCCTTCCGTTATCGATGAAAAACCGATAAAGCCGAAGAAGAAACCCGTGAAGATCAAAAAGGCAAAGCGGACTATGTTCCCTATCATATTCGGCGTTTCTGCCGCATTTTTCCTTGTTTTGGCTGTAAGTGCGGTAATAATCCTTATGTCATTTCTGAGAACTCAGTCGAGAGATCTTTCCATGACTCTGACTGTTCCCCAGCTTGAAGGGACCGTGTATTCCTCGTCTCTTTCAAATACATTGAAGGAAGAAAACTTCCGTATCTCGAATGTTGAATATACCTACAGTTCAGATCATCCCGAAAACACTATAGTATCTCAATACCCTGTAAGCGGAACTCACAGAAAGATAGCCAATCCTTCTCTCTTCTGTGATATCTCTCTTGTAGTAAGCCTCGGTAAGCAGAAATTCCCCATGCCGGATGTTACTGTTACCGAGTACAGAAGCGCTCAGATAAAGCTTAAGAACATGGGGCTTGAGGTCAAGATCGAGAAGAGATACGACGATGCCGTTCTTGAGGGATATGTTATCTCCACGAGTGTAGCACCCGGTGATGAAACAGCGGCAGGCGAAACGGTTACTCTTTATGTCAGTGACGGTCAAGAGATCAAGTATAATACCATGATAAGTGTTAAAGGGCAAACACTCATTGACGCGAAGAAAGCTCTTGAGCTCAACGGCTTCAAATTAGGTAACGTTTTCAGAGAACCTTCGGAAGCTGATACCGATATCGTTATATATCAAAGCGTTGCGCCCGAAACGAAATGCGCCGAAAAGTATACGGTAGTCGATCTCATCGTAAGTATCAAGTATTCCGATGAAGCGTTAGCCGATCTGGAAGAAAAACGCAGACAAGAGGAAGAGGAAAAACAGAAGCAGGAGAATACCGATAACAACGAGAGCGGCGACGGTCAGACAGACATACCCGGAAGCGGTGAAGAAAGCGGATCTTCCGACGGTGAAAGCACAAATGAAAACACCTCCGAAGGACAAGACAGTTCCTCGGATAACACGGAGAACAACCCTTCTCCCGCAGAATAACCATGGCATATAGAGAAAAGAAAAGTATTGACAAAATATCCCATGAAGAGGCTTTAACGGGAAGGATACTAAGCTGTGTCGGCGGTATCTATTCGGTCATATCCGGTGATGTCGTTTATAATTGCTCTGCCAAGGGCTCATTCAGACATAATGATATCGTACCCGTTGCAGGTGACACGGTAAGCTTTATTCCGGGAAAAGACAGAGGCTTTATTATAAGCGTAAATGAAAGAAAGAATCTCATGCCCCGCCCTCCCGTGGCAAATATCGATATTCTTTTTATCGTTTGTGCCGCGGCTTCTCCCGAGCCCTCAAAGCTTTCCATTGACAAGCTTTCCGTCATTGCATATCATCATGATATCGAGCCTATCTTGATAATAAACAAAGCCGAGCTTGATAAAAACTCGGCTGAGGATCTTAAAGATACATACAGTTCATGCGGACACAAGGTATTCAGCTTTTCCATAGACGAGCATCCAAAGGCTGCATCGGTGATCTTACCCGAAGCAACGGGGAAAATATGCGCCTTCGCGGGCTTAAGCGGTGTCGGAAAGACCACCTTGATGAATTCCATTTTCGGGAATGATTTTTTAAAGACGGGCGAATTGAGTCTGAGACTCAGACGCGGAAAGAATACCACACGGGATTCGGTATTATATAAGATCCCGGTTTCCGAATATATAGATGAGGATTCCGAGACATTTCTTGCCGATACTCCCGGATTCTCTCTTCTCGATTTTGAAAAATTCTTTCTCATATCGAAGGAAGAGCTTCCGTATGCTTTTATGGAATTCAATGAGCATATAGGCTCATGCAAATATACAAAGTGTACACACACCGTTGAAGAAGGCTGTGCAATAATCAAGGCGGTAAACGATGGCTTGATCCCCCGTTCCCGCCACGAAAGCTATGTATATCTTTTTAATTGTGTGAAGAATCATAATAAGTGGGATAAAAAATTCGGATATTGATTTTTTATGATCCAAAATTTAAGGTGCAGTTCTATGCGAACCGCACCTTTTGTTTTGTAATGTTGATATGTTCGCACCTTTATGCCTCCTCTGTGTAAGGGGAGGTGGCACGGCGAAGCCGTGACGGAGGGATTGTTATATCACCCAAAAACAAAAAAACCGCAAAAAGGTGCTGTACGAAAAAGGTAAGCTCTTTACCTCGTACAACCTCCTTTTTGCGTATCGGATAAAATATAGTTTTGCTGACATTTAATCAACACTCAGTATTTTGTATTCACCGGTATTGATATTTACAACGAGAACTCTATCATCTCCACGCTGTAAAACATCTGGCTTTCCTTTGACGGGTTCATAATACCACAAGTGCCATGTTACATAATCTCCGACACCGTATTTACCTCCTATTGCCCGTGACATTAAAAACAGCACGCAGTTATTCCCGGAAATATCACAAAGAAATCTGTCTTCGCTCCCGTCTATGTTACAGATAAACAGCTTACTTCCATATCGGTCTACGATGTTAGTACCATTTGCTCCTTTGCCTATGACAACTGCCGGTTCCGGACGAGTATAGATTAATTTTCCGTTATATGGTACAACCATAGTACCTGTAGATTCTATAAGTACGCTTTCTTCCCTTGTTTTCAAGTTCGTTCGGGTTATTCGGTATTCCGGACATGCGCTGCCGTTGATATTTGGTGTTTTTAATATTTCACCTGTTGGAGTAAATGAGAACCCGTAACCGCCTGTGCTGGTGTTTTTGTGAAAGCCTCTGTCATTATCTTTTTTATTCTTATATTCAAAATCCGTGGAATAATGATTTACACCATCATACCAATATATTCTCCCGTTTTCCGAAGATAGCGCTTGAATCGAATCGAGTGCATCTTTTGCCAAAGCCAAAGACTCTCCTGTTTGTAAATCATATCTTATCAAATGAAAGCGACGATCATTGTGCGAGGAAATATTAGAGTTGAACAAATTAAAAAATAAATATCGCTCTGTAACATATAAATATGTTATGCTTTCCTCAGATTTTTTCGTTTCATAGACAACATCATATTTTCCTGTGAAAAGGTTATATGTACATATTTTGTCTATAGGATCAGTACTTACACCCGAACTTTTTCTTGAGTAGTATAAAACATCTCCAACAACATCAACTTCTCCCATTTTTGACAAAGGGCAAGAGAGAGATTTATGATTACATAATGGATCGATACAAGCAGGAATAAGAATTTCTGCTTCCGGATAAAGTCTGTACAATATCCCATCCATTGCAACCAGAATAAAATCAAACGGTGATTCATCGGTGTATTCCGGCTCCATCGTTTCTTCAATTTCTTCCGAAGTTGGAACTGTCTCCAGAGGTGTTGTGCAGGAGAAAAGAGAGAGGATAACAGATAGTATCAAAAAAACATATATCAACTTTTTCATACTTACCTACTTTCCGAAAAAATGGTTTCTGCGAAACCGGGAACTTGATAACAAATTCCCGGTTAACCTTATGATTTAATAATCAGTCTATGAAATTACCAATCATGGAATTTCTTTAGGATAAACAGATTATGTATTAACCCCAATTCCATCCTCCGGAATAATCGTATGTTTTTAATACTCCATCAACTATAAAGTCAGCGGAAGCTTGATAAGGATGATATCGTTGTTCGTCAAGGGTAAGAGTAGCATTCGCCCATGTTGAATATCTATAGCCACCATCCATACTAAAAAGAACATCTTCTTCGAATACAGATAATGCCTGTAAATCAATTGCCCGTGCAAATAATACTACGCACATAGAATGTTGTGTATCAGATTCCAAACGTCCGTTGAGTTCATAGGGATTATCGTAACTGTTCCAAATATATCCCTCGGCATACTGAACACCGTTTGCATCGGTATAAGACACTCCGCCCATTCCGTAGTTCAAAGCAGCGGAAGCGGGGAGAACGAGAACAGAGCTCATCATAACAACGAGCATAATAACTGCGAACAGTTTTTTATTTTTAATTACGTAAGACATAATTTGTCTCCTTTCGTTTAATATTTTTCTTTCCCGAAAGGTGGCATTTTAACTTATACCGCGCCGCAGATGAAATCAAAAAGAGTATCGGGTATTGATTCTATCTGACGGCGCACATGGCGCTCCCTGTCTTACCCCGTAAATAAAGAATGAAAAGTTTTATATTTCCATACTTTGCTTTACGCCTCCGATTATTATATATAAAAAACCGCAAAAAGGCGCTATACGGGATAATGGCAAGTAATGCTAAGAAAAGCTTAATTTCCATAACTCATATAACCTCCTTTTTGCGTAGCATGACTTGTTTAAGTTTACTATTACGTATTTGACCGAAGGGTGAACTGATATTATCTATATGTTGTAATTTGAATATTGTTATTCAAATACCTATTTACATTTTTTATTATACAGTAGTTTTATTCGTTTGTCAAGAAGTTTTTTATATTTTTTAACATTTTTTGAAATATTTTTTCACAAAAGCGGCGGGTCGCCGCACTATATGTGAATATACCTCTTGAACAAACTCCATGAGGCTGAAAATCCTTTTCAGCCTCACGCCTCCAAGGTTTTGTATATATAAAAATACGCAAAAAGGCGCTATACGGGATAATGGCAAGTAGCTGTACGGTGTACGAACCGTTAACTGCTTTAATTTCCATAACTCATATAGCCTCCTTTTTGCGTAGTACGACCTGAGCATTAAATATATACTCTTGAACATTTTTTGGTTTTTAATACGTTAAACCGGGGGAATGTGTGAAATTATTACATCAAGAATAACAAAAAATTGGTAAAATCATTCTTGTGTTTTTATTATGGCAGACTGTATTTTATTTGTCAACAGTTTTAGCTTATTATTGTGAAATTCTATATGGCGTAAACCTCAAATGATCGGATGATATGAGGATATGCTCCAATCCGCTTACATTTTTAACAAGACGTGATTCGGGATAACAATGGAGATGACCGTAAAAGACTCTGCTGACATCGTAATTTTTTATCACTTCAACAATTGGATTGGAACGCACCACCTGAAGCTGTGTCAAAGGATAATGCATAAAAACCAATATTTCGGGAGCAATTCCCGTTTCGGCTTCCTTTTCATCCCGAAGTCTTTTAGCATCCTTTAAAGCAAGCTGCATTCTTTCGGCTTCCCTGTTCAATATTTTGATATCCTCTTCCGACATCTTATTTTCACAAAGCCATCCTCTTGAACCGCAAATAACGAAGCCCTCCGCAAAAACGGCTTCATTCTGGAGAACCGAAATGGAGTCAAATTTTTTCTCGGAAAAGAATTTGCGCAGCTTTGACGGAGTGTTCCACCAATAATCGTGGTTGCCTCTTATAAATATCTTTTTGCCGTTAAGCTCATTTATATGCTTAAAATCGGGTTCACCCTCTTCAAGCTTCATTGCCCAGGAAATGTCACCCGGTACAACTACAGTATCGTCGGGATCGACCATATAATTCCAATATTCATCCAGCTTTTTAACATAATCTACCCATTGACCGCCGAATACATCCATAGGCTTATCACATCCTAAGGATAAATGAAGGTCTGCCATCGCAAACAAAGCCATTTTCATGCACCTCCTTCTTTATTCTTATATTTACTGAAAATCGGGCTGCAAAATAAACTTACAGCCCGAAAATTGATCAACCAAGTGCTATTTCTTTTACGATACTGCGCATATCGGAGGCTTCGATAACCTTATCAAATCTCGGCTTTTTATCAAATAAAGCAAGGATAGGCTTGGGTATCTCTGTCTTTGTGACCTCGGAAAGACGCTTAATAGCTTCAAATTCGTCCTCACATGTCTCACCTGTGATAGCGGTGTAAACACTTCCGGAGAATTTATATGCACTTGCAGTGGAAGCTACGACCATATGAGCGTCATCATTGCTCTGACGCATATAATCTCTTGCGGCTCTCAAAGCTACCGCAGTATGAGTATCGCAAAGGTAACCGAAATCATGGAAAGCATGATTTATCATCTTTGTGGTCATGGCTTCATCACACCAGCCCGCATAGAAGATATTGTCTATGATCTTCTTTGCGCTTCCCGATATTCTGTACATCTTCTTTTCGGAAAGATCCTGCATGTACTGCTTTGTTGCCTCGGGACCTTCGATGAGATAGAGCAAGCGCTCGAGATTGCTTGATATAAGTATATCCATGGAAGGACTTATAGTCTGATAGAATCTTCTGTTGCGGTTGTAAATACCGGTCTTGAAAAAGTCTGTAAGTATGTTATTTGTATTTGATGCGCATACAAGATTTCTTATGGGAAGTCCCATTTCTCTTGCAAGGTAAGCTGCAAAGATATTGCCGAAGTTACCTGTGGGAACGGTCACATTTATGTAGTCGCCGTTTTTGATGCTTCCTTTATTTATGAGATCGCAGTATGCGGATACGTAATAAACTATCTGAGGAACAAGTCTTCCCCAGTTTATGGAGTTTGCACTTGAAAGGAATGCATTGGATGATATCTCCTCGTTGAGTGATTCATCGGTAAAAATGCTCTTTACAGCGCTCTGAGCGTCATCGAAATTGCCTTTTATAGCAAAAACATTTACGTTTGCGCCTTCCTGGGTTGCCATCTGAAGCTTCTGCGTTTTGCTTACGCCGCCGTCGGGATAGAATACGGAGATCTTTATCTGATCTACATCCTTATATCCTTCAAGAGCCGCTTTTCCCGTATCGCCGGAAGTAGCGACCAATACGCATGCATCTCTCTTTTCGCCTGTTATCTTCAATGCATTAGAAAGGAGAAGAGGCATTATCTGAAGAGCCATATCCTTGAATGCGCATGTAGGACCGTGCCAAAGCTCCATTACGGAGAAATTGTCATATATCTTGGATAAAACAGCGGGATCCTTTCCGAATCTTTCCTCGGAATAAGCCTTCTCGCAAAGAGCGGGCAATATATCCTTATATTCATCAAGGTAAAGTCCCATTATATACGCTGCTCTTTGGGCATATGTATACGTACAAAGAGTGTCGATATCTTCCTTTGATATAGTGGGAATGTACTCGGGCATAAAGAGTCCGCCGTTATCACACAAACCTTTTTTAATGGCATAAGCACCGCTGACTTTTTCGGTACCGCCTCGTGTACTTACATAATTCATACGTTATTTCCTCCTGTACGGTAACTTGGTAGGCACAAAAGCATCCTTTATGTGCGTTATATAAACCTTATCTTTATCGGTCACAACTCCGCTGTCGGGAATATAGACCTCTATAACATCAAATCTCAGATCATCAACGATCCATCTGAAGTTCTTTTTCAAATAAACGGAAGCCGCACGTGTCAGATAAGCCATTTTATGCTTATCAACGGCTTCATATGCCCGTCCGTATTTTCGGGCATAGTCAAAGGTACGTGTCTTTACCTCCGCAAAAACGAGAGTTTTACCATCATAGGCTATGATATCTATCTCACCGCCGCGTATGAAATAATTTCTCTCTTTTATGGTGTATCCCTTTTTCTTTAAAAATTCCTCGGCAATACCTTCTCCGAAGTTACCTAATGCTTTCTTGGAATTCTGCATTAAGCTCACCCGCTATATTTTTAAGGAAGGATTTTCTGTGTGCGGGACAAGGACCGTATTTCTTTATAAGCTCTCTGTGCTCCTTTGTGGGATAACCCTTATGCTGAGCGAATTTGTATTCGGGATATATTCTGTCCAGCTCGTCACAGTAATTGTCACGCATTACCTTTGCAATGATTGATGCCGCCGCAACACTGGGAAGCTTTCCGTCTCCCTTTACCACAGCCTTAGCCGGTATATCAAAGCCTCTTGCAATATTGCCATCCACCAAAAGAAGATCGGGCTTTACTTTAAGAAGCTCTACTGCCCTGCGCATTGCAAGCAAGGAAGCGTTGAGGATATTGATCTCATCTATCTCATATGAATCGGCGTGAGCAACCGCCCAATCAACAGCATTAGCCTTGATCGCTTCAAATATCTCAAGGCGCTTTTCGGGCTTCACCTTTTTTGAATCGTCAAGACCGTCTATAACGATGCCTTGAGGCAAAATGACAGCCGCCGCATATACGGGACCTGCAAGGGGACCGCGTCCCGCTTCATCAAGACCGCACACGATATTATAATTATCGGAAGTTAAACTGTTTTGAAAAAGCCAATCCATACATTTTCACCTGCTCAACAATCAGATTTTTTATTTACGGAATATCGAGAGTTATCTTACCTATCTTGCCGCCTCTGAATTCATCAAGAAGCATTGCGGCGCATCTTTCCTCATTTACTTCTCCGCCGCGGATGAGAAGTCCTCTCTTCTTTCCTATCTTCAAAAACAATTCGTATATAAGCTCATTTTCTGTATACTCGTCGTAATCTTCATTCTCAGCGTCCGTAAGAACGGGGATAGCATCATCCTCGAGAAGATATCTTTCCTTCAAAAGTTCGGGGTAGAATCTCACGAGACGTTTCAAAAGCGAGCATGCTATTTCCTCGGGAATGAGAATAGCATCCTTGATGGCACCCGTTGCCGCCAATTTTTCTCCTATTTCTCTATCCTCAAATTTCGGCCATAACACTCCGGGCATATCGAGAAGCTCGAATCCTATATCGGTCTTCACCCATTGCTTGGATGTAGTAACACCCGGTCTATCCTCAGCCGCCGCTTTCTTGAAGCCGCAAAGCTTGTTTATCAGTGTGGATTTACCCACATTGGGGATACCCAGAATCATGGCTCTGATGGGACGGCTCATGCCTTTTTGCCTGTCACGGGCAATCTTCTCGGCAAGTATCTCCTTTATTGCATCATCTATTCTTGAAATACCCTGTCCCGTTATGCAATCCACGGAGATCGCCATGTTGCCGTTTCTTGTATACCTGCTGCGCCATGCATCGGTACATCTGTCATCAGCCAAAGATGACTTATTAAGTAAAAACAGGGTAGGTCTGTTCACTGTCAATTTTTCTATTTCCGGGTTTTTGCTCGAATAAGGTATTCTTGCATCAAGCAATTCGATGACCACATCAACGTAAGGCAAATTTTCCTTTATCAGACGCCTGGTCTTTGCCATGTGCCCCGGAAACCATTGTATTTCTCTTGAAGGCATATACTGTAATCTTTCTGACTATTTATTCCGGCAATATTCTGAATTTAAATATTACCTTTCCCATAATATTTTTCTCACTTAATTGACCTATTCTGCTTGAGCGGCTGTCAATAGAACCGTTTCTGTTGTCGCCCATCACAAACACGCATCCCTCTTCCACAGTTATGGGATAAGCACCTGCATTGCCGTAATCCTCCATAGGTCTTCCCGGCTCAAAGTTGACGTAATCCTCATCAAGTAATTCACCGTCAACGTAAACATCCCATGTTTCAAAGTCAATATCGACTACCTGTCCCTCTGTAGCAATAACACGCTTTACAAGGGGATAATCTTCTCTGTAATGGGGTGCCGTTACGACTATTATATCGCCCGATTTAGGCTCATAATTCAAATTTGAGATTATAAGGGAATCTCCGTCCTTCAAAGTCTGAAGCATTGAAGAACCGTCCACTATAACGAAACGAACGAGAAAGGTGAATGTCAAGAGAACAAACGCCAATGCCAGAATAAATGTTTCCACCCAGTCGAAATACTCGCTCACAAGCTTGCGCGAAAGTGCTTTATCTTTTTTATTAATCGTCATGACTATTCCTTTCCAATGTTTTCTTCTTTATGCTAATGCCTAAAATAACAAAGCGTTGCCTAAGCAACGCCCTTATACAATATATAAACTATAATTTATATATAACGAATAAACTATAACTTTTTACACACGCATAAAGGCTTTTTCTCGGAGAAGGAGCGATGCTCCCCCTCCGAACGCGGTATGCCACATTAAACGTACAATTTGTTCAAGCAGAATACTTCTGCCGAAAAAGTGATGTGCTGCAATGTAAGCACTCCGTAAACAATAAAGGCTTATATAAGCTCTTTGACCTTAGCAGCCTTACCAACGCGGTCGCGGAGATAATAAAGCTTAGCACGGCGAACCTTACCGCGGCGAATAACTTCTACCTTAGCTACGTTGGGAGAATGAAGGGGGAATGTCTTCTCAACACCTACACCGTAAGATACACGTCTTACTGTGAATGTTTCGGAAATACCACCGTTCTTCTTAGCTATTACTGTTCCTTCAAAAAGCTGAATTCTTTCACGTGAACCTTCTTTAATCTTGTTGTGCACGCGAATAGTGTCTCCGATCTCGAATACGGGAGCGTTCTCCTTTAATTGCTCGTTTGTCAAAGCCTTCAATAAATCCATACTGCAGGCCCTCCTTTCAAAAATTTACTATTTTGGAAAGAAAATGAAGTGTTCGTGCTGAGTCCGGCAGAGGACCACTTCGGTTATCTATACCGCAACATTTTAATTATAGCACATTTAGATTGAAAAATCAAGTCTTTTTTTAAGATATTTTATTTTAAAACGAAATATTTTCATATAATTCTAACATTTATCACCTTTTAATACAGAATCAGCTCCGAGGTATTCTTTTTACAACGAAAACGAGATACATGATCCCTGCAATTGAAAACAGAAAGCCTATCGCCGAGACCGCTTGCTGAGCATATATATTGATGCCGAAAAGCATGTTACCGCTTTGCTGTATGTATTCCACTATACGGCTTACGAGCCATGTTGTCCCGAAGCCCGCAAGACCGGACACGGTATTCTGAAAAGCGAATGACGCTGTTCTCTTTTCATGAGGCACGTAGTCGTACAGGAGATTGATAACACCGCTGTTGATACCCGCCATTGCCACGGCATAAAGGATGTAATACATGGTAAACATAATGCGACCGTTTGAAGGTACTGTAAAGATATTTACAAAAAGCGAAGCGGACAATATGACAAAGCAAAGAGTCATCATAGAGGCAAAGGAGCGTCTGTCTGCAAATCGCCCCATAGGCCTTGAAACAACAGAGCGGATTATACTGTATCCGACCGTCAGTATGGAATTGAAAGTCATAGTAAAACCGAGAGAATCCACCTTATAAGCTCCGTAAAACGGTGTTGTTGAATAGTTCACGACATGCCACAAAACGGAAAACAAAACGATCTTCATAAGGCACTTATCCGAAACAAGGCTTTTCAGAGAAAAACGTGATCCGGAGGCTGTCCTCTCCTGCGGCTTATCCTTGGTCAGGATCATTGTAAGGATATGTAAAACACCCAAAGCGAAGACTGTAATAGCAGACACAAGGAACCCTCCGTAAAGGTCTCCCGCTGCCTCAAAGGCATCAATTGTAACACCCATTGCAAAGGTGAACACCATTCCGCCGATCAAGGAGATTATCTCCTTATTGGCGGTAAATATCCCCCTTTCGGAATCACTTACAAAGGACATGAACCAATCTATTTTCGGAGAGTGAACAACATTCTTGATAAGCTGGGCAGAAAGAAGCAAAACTATAAGGATAACACTTTTTGCTCCTTTTTTGACCGAAAAAAACGGCGTAAGATACACAAGCACAAAGCAAAGATTCGTTATGAGCGTACCTGTGCAGACCATTTTTTTAACGGGCATCCTTCCCGCAATAAACACTGCAGCTATCTGCATACCGCATCCGAGAGAAACGAATGCGCTCAAAACACCGATGTCACCGTCTGTCATTCCGATGGATTTACATATTTTCGCAAGATATGCGTCGGCAACCATCATAGCAATAAAATATTCAAGTGCCGCTTCAATTATATACATTATACGGCAAAAGGAATCCGGATTCTTACCTTTGCCGATAATAATCTTAATGTTTTTCACTGTATTCCTCCGATAGGGATATACTCTCAAGGCGGTTTTTCCGCTACCGGATATTATAACACATAAACACATGCTTTACAAGGAATAGATTACCGTGAAATTAAAAATATTATTGACTTTTAAAGAATTATATGATAAACTCATAACATGTAAAAAAACTGTATTTACACATAAGGGGGCAAACCATGGAACTTTCAAAAGCATATTTATATAACGGTGAATGGTGTGTAAGAGCATCGGATTTTTTAGCGGAAGGTCAAAGCGACAGTGACGCCATCGAAAAGGCGATGATCTATTCGGCGGAAAACCATATCAATACGATACTTATAGATAAGAAAACCTGGTTCATCGACAAAGCGATACTGCTCAGATCCAATATTAAGGTCATAGTAGACGGAGTAATGATAAAGCAGATCGACGGTGTTCTTGACAACATATTCCGTCCCGACAGTATTGAGAGCGCTCCCGGCGATCCTTACGGATTTGCGGTCAATATCAAGAAAACGGAAAACATTAAGATAATCGGTAAAAACGGCGCTGTGCTTGAAGGTCCGGAAAAGAATCCCAAAATGTACCATCCCGTTCTGAAGCAAACGATGGAGACATTTGGAGACCATTGGGGATGGAGAGGATTTATCATATTCTTCACCCGTTGTACGGGATTTGAAATATCGGGTTTTCTCATTCAAAAGACACGTTCATGGGCAATAACAACCGAGCGCTCAACCGACGGATACATCCATGATATTGAAATATATTCGGACTGCAAAAACGGAGACGGAATCAATCTTCGTGTCGGCAGTAAAAGAATATTTATTGAAAATATCAAAGGCAGGACCTCGGATGATTTCATCGCCATAAATACGCTTGCATCAGAAACAAGAACGTATCCGTTTAAAAATTATGTGTATACTCTCTTCCCTTCGGATTATCTTGTGGATCAGGGAGAGCCCATAGAGGAAAGGTATATCCATGATATATTTATAAACAATATCGTATCGGCAACGAATCACTACAGCCAGGCGGTTGCATTCCTGACAAGACAAGGGCATAAGATCTTCCGCATATTCATCCACGGAGTTTATGACGGCAACACATGGACAACTCCCAAGAGGATCGATATGGTCGGTGCTTATTACATGGAGGGATACGGAGATATCAATATTGATGACAGCGATCTTGCGGAAATACGCATAGATAAGGTGGTCTCCAACTCCACGGACACCGCGGTTCTCTTCAGAAATCATGTAAAGGACCTTTGGATAAACGATGTAACGCAGAATTGTCCCGAGGGCGTTGTCCTTTCCGCTCTTGACGATGAATTGACATTAACAAACTGCAAATGTGTGTCGGGAGTTTACAGAACCGATGCAAAAAACTGGAAATTCATAAGAAGATAGGCTTTTCGCTCTTCAAAAAAACAAAAGGTTTGATTATTTCAATTGACATATGAGAGCTTTTATTATATAATATATAGTAAGGATAATTTTTAAGATAATACGGAGGTTGCGTGTTTCCCACGCTTTAAGTTTATGTCAAACGCATATCAAAGCAGAGGCGTTTCCGCTTCTAAAACAGATGTACACAATGCTATCAAAAATGTCGACAAGGGTATATTTCCCGGCGCTTTTTGTAAAATAATAGAAGATCCTTCCGATAAGGATTACTGTGCTCTTATGCACGCGGACGGTGCGGGAACAAAATCCTCGCTGGCTTACATGTATTACAAGGAAACGGGCGACGAGACGGTTTTCGAGGATATCGCACAGGACTCCCTTATTATGAATATAGATGACCTGCTCTGTGTCGGCGCAGGCACAAGCGAAGGAGATTCTTTCATAGTAAGCAATACAATAGGAAGAAATGCCCACCGCATCCCCGGAAGCATTATTTCAAGAGTTATAAACGGATATGAAGCTTCTGCTCAGATACTCAGAGACAGCGGCATCTCCGTTGTTCTTTCCGGCGGCGAGACTGCCGATGTGGGAGATCTTGTTTCCACCATTATCGTAGATTCCACGGTATTCACAAGACTTAAGAAAACAAATGTAATCGATTCCGCAAATGTTAAAGCCGGTGATGTTATAGTTGCCCTTGCTTCCTACGGAAAAGCAACATACGAAACAAAATATAATGCGGGAATGGGCTCCAACGGTCTTACTGCTGCGCGCCATCTTCTCTTCTCCCATGAATATGCAGACAAGTATCCCGAAACATATTCTTCCACCCTTGACACATCCGTTGTATACTGCGGAAAATACAAGCTTACGGATATCCTCCCCGGAACAGATGTTACGGTAGGCAAGGCTGTTCTTTCTCCCACAAGAACATATGCACCCGTAATTTACAAAATACTCAATGAGAGCCGTGAAGGTATTCACAGCATAATTCACTGCACCGGCGGTGCTCAGGTAAAGTGCAAGGGCTTCGGCAGCTATATCAAGTATGTTAAAAACGATCTTTTCGAGGCTCCTCCCCTTTTCAAGGAGCTTCTCAACAGCGATATTTCCGTAAAGGAAGCTTACAATGTATTCAATATGGGTCACCGTATGGAAATATACTGCGACGAAAAAGAAGCGGCACGTATAATTTCCGCAGCCGCCTCTTTCGGAATAGATGCTAAGGTCATCGGTCACACCGAAGCGAGCACATCTGCTTCAAATGAGCTTGAGATCACCGTTAACGGTGAAAAGTACGTATATTAAGCTTCGACAAGGTCTCACAGCTGTCAATCAATGAGTCCCATGCTTATGTTTATGGCTTCGTTCACTTTTGTCATGAGATCGTCCTCAAGGTGTCCCATTTTTTCTTTCAACCGCACCTTGTCAAGAGTTCTCAATTGCTCAAGAAGTATTACAGAATCCTTTGCAAGACCGTTGTTGACAGCATCTACCTCTATATGAGTGGGAAGCCGTGATTTATCAGTTTTGCTCGTTATGGCGGCGGCAATAACCGTGGGGCTGTGTTTATTGCCGATATTGTTCTGCAATATTACTACGGGACGTATACCTCCCTGCTCGGAACCGATGACGGGGCTGAGATCGGCGTAATAAATATCTCCTCTTTTGATGTTCACTTTTACCCTTCCTTTCTCTGAGAGGAATTAAACTTCTTACGATTTTATTTTTCCCGCATGATTTCAATTTATTCATTACGTGATCGGAAAGGAGAACGTTATGTCTTACTTTATAAAATTCAACGAAAAAGAACTTCCCGTTATCTTAGGTGTACCTCTTACGGGCTTCGGATTGAGATTCCAGACCTCTCAGGGCGTTCACGATAACCCCATGGTCAAGTGTCTTATAATAAACGATTCCGAAAAAAATGTTGTTCTCGTCCATTGCGACCTTTTGGGATACACTTCCGAAAGATGTGCAAAGATACGCAGTAATGTTGCAGAAAAGCTTGATATTTCCAATGATGAGATCATCATTACCTGCACTCACACCCACTCGGGTCCCGCTTCCATAAAGCTTATAGGATGCGGAAACGAAAGCGATGAATGGCACACCGCTGCCGAAAAGGTGATAACCGATTGTATTCTTGAGGCTTACGCCAAGGAAGCAAAGGAAGTATCTCCCAAGCTTTACAAGAAGGAAATACACGGAGTATCCTATAACAGAGTTGTCAACTCCAAGGATATGATCGATAAGGATATTCTCACTCTCGTATTCAGTAACACAGATGATGGAAAGGTAAATACCGTATTGACGAATTTCTCCTGCCATCCCGTAACAACGAGAGAGGAAAATTATCTCTATTCAAGAGATTATCCTTTCTATGTTGAAAGAACGATAAAGGAATCTTTCGGTGAAGATGTTAACTTTATATTTGCCAACGGATGCTGCGGAGATACAAATCCCGTTGAAGGCGACATGAGCGGCTTTGCGGCTACCGAAAGAACGGGAAGAGCTATCGGAACAGCTTCCGCAGGCTCGGTATGCGAGGAATGTGAGCTTCCTCTGAGCGGAGACGGTCTGAAGGTATATTCCTACGATATTGATTTCCCCATCGAAAGAAAAGACGATGAAGAATTTCTCACTCAATTTACTGAGGTCACGCATACACTTATAAAGAATGCAAAGACTCCGGAGCTCCGCGACTTTTATCCCAGCTTCTTTGAATGGATAAATATAACAAGAGAGCGCCGCGAAAACGGTACGGCTGAAGAGTTTTACAAGGCTACAGTACGCAGAGTATGCATCGGCGACCTTAATCTTGTATTCATCCCCTTCGAGACTTTCCACGCTATCGGTAAGAGCATAAAAGCACTGCTTGGCGAGGATAAGACTATCGTTATAGAGCTTGGCGGAGGAAACTTCGGTTATATGCCCTCCGAGGCTTTGTATGACAGAGCTTCTTATGAAAGAGGACAGGCATTCATGGGATATGACCATCCCGGTCCCATAACAAGAAAAGCAGAGCATATGATTTATGATGCTTTGAAGAGAGATATGTAATAAGAGAGATTAAAATATCAAATATTTTAAAATATCCCCCGGTTTAACGTATATAAATAATTAAAATATACTACGCAAAAAGGAGGTTGTACGAGGTTAAGAGCTTACCTTTTTCGTACAGCACCTTTTTGCGGTTTTTTGTTTTTGGGGTTAGTGAATGAACATGAAGAACAATCCCCCACCGCCTCTGGCGGAGCCCATAGTTGCGCTATGCGCAACTGTTTACACCAAAGGGGCCTTAATGTGCAAACATTTCAACATTACTTCAAGGAATTTCAACCTTGAATTTACGCACATAGCAACAAATCTGTAGTATAAAGCCTCCTTTGTGTAAAAGGAGGTGGCTCGCGTAAGCGAGACGGAGGAATTGTCATTTACGAAAACAACCTTTTAAGCCACATTTTGCTCTTACTGCGGAGGAATTGTCTCTATTTCACGCATATTTTATAATGTGATAATTTAAGATTTTTTCTATGAAGAATTCAGATAAAAAATGTTATATTTTTTTGAAAAAACCATTGACAAATTGAATATAATCTGTTAAAATAGAACCACAAGGATGATTTTAACCATTTTTGGTTATTCTTGATGTAATATTTTCACACATTCCCTCGGTTTAACGTATTATAAACATAAAAATGTTCAAGAGTTTAAATTAATGCTCAGGTCGTACTACGCAAAAAGGAGGTTATATGAGTTATGGAAATTAACGTAGTTAACGGTTCATACACCGTACAGCGGCTTGCCATTATCCCGTATAGCGCCTTTTTGCGTATTTTATATACACAAAACCTTGGAGGCGTCAAGCGACGTATGGAATCTTAAAGTTATACATACTTTACTTACGGGGTAAGACAGGGAGCACCGCATGCGCCGTCAGATAAGGTCAATCCCGATATTCTTTTGATTTCGTCTGCGGCGCAGTATAAGTAAAAATGCCACCTTTCGGGAAAATAAAAAAATTAAACGAAAGGAGACAAATTATGTCTTACGTAATTAAAAATAAAAAACTGTTCGCAGTTATTATGCTCGTTGTTATGATGAGTTCTGTTCTCGTTCTCCCCGCTTCCGCTCTTTTGAATTACGGAATGGGCGGAGTGTCCTTTACCGATGCAAACGGTGTTCAGTATGCCGAAGGATATATTTGGAATTTAGAACTCCAAGATGGTTGGGAATATGCCGGAAGGCTTGAGTGCGACTATGATGCATTCCTTATTGTTGAACTATCTACAGTCGGAGAAAGCCTAATAGACGGTAGATACGTACCGTTTAATGCAGATGATGTGCAGTTAAGCTCCACATGGGCAAATGCAGAAATGTTTATACCTGATACTTATTTCATTTATGATGTACAAGCCGACTTTTATGTTGATGATGTTCATAAAGGATATTCACATATTTGGAATGAAGGTTAACACATTTGCAGAAGCACAATGTGCGAATAAATAAAATGTAAATTGCGGCGTTCCTGTATAAATACTGTGAACGCCGTTGCTTAATAAAAGGAACTATTATGAAAACACACACACTAACACTTCTGATTATAGTCATCATTCTTTCTTTTTCTTCTTGCACAATCCCCGCAGACACAATATCTTTGTCAAAGGAAAATGTTCCTTATTCCACATTATATACAGATAGTTCACCACTTGACTTTATTATAGTGGGAGTAACGAATAATAGATTAGTTGATATGTACAAAATATATCTGGAAGAGGCGGTGATGCTCCCTCTTTGCCCCGATCCATTGTGCAGGCATAATTCTGCTTCTTGTACTTTTTTTGACATAAATCCAACTATATATTTAGATAAAGAAACAGGTTATTTTTTGCGTTCAACAAGTGAAATCGGAAATTTCAAGCAGATTTGCCGATACAATTTTTACACCGACAAGCTTGAAATTTTATATGAAGTTGAAAAAGGAAGCTGTATACACTCGATACGGCCATATGAAAAATATATTTTCTTTTTAAAGGAATCGCGCGGAGCGGATAAAAAGTCTAATTTTTATATGATGCGTTATGACAAGGATACCGGAAAAGTAAAACAATTGGCTAAAGAAGATACATTTAATATTTCAATACTTAATTCGGAAAATGACAGGTTTTATTTTTGCTTGGGTGATGATATTTTTTATTCTACCGATGAAAATTACGAAAATCGCAGAGAAAACGATAAAAATTCACCACCTAGAAATATTACGGGAGATTATCACTTTATTACACAGAATGCAGGAAGAGAAGAAGGAAGAGTTCTCACTTCTGTAACCGAGATAAAACGAGCCGACGGTGAAGATAAGGTTATAATAGAAAAAAGTGCTACGATGCCTATTTTTTACAATGGGAATATAATATATACAATACCAGAAAAAAGATATCCGATAGGTTATATTGAGGTAAGTGGCAAAGATGATCCTGAACCTATATATGAGTATTGCGGAGGTAAATATTATATTTGTGCTCCGGACGGGTCAAACAAGAGACTTTTGTTAGATATATCGGGAGAAAATGCGGTTGTACCTCCGGGAAGTCCGACTTTCGGCGATATTCTGGGTTCGGGGGACTATATTATATTAAAATTAAAAGATTATAAAGTTCTAAAAGAATCCGATGAAAAAGACAGGAAAATTATGGAACCGGCAGGAGACAAATACATTTCCGTCAACATAAAAACAGGCGAATACAAAACGGTCTCAATGGGATGATTATAAAATAAAAACAAACAAGGATATATCGAAAAAGATCAAGAAAAAATCCTCGTTGTAAACATCGTCACCGGTGAATACAAAATTGTCGGTGTGGATTAACGATAGACAAAACGAAGGAGCTGTCGCCTTATTCGGACTGCCCCTTTTGTAAAATTCAAAATATCTTGACAAACATGAATCACATATAAAAATGGACTTGTATTTCGCACCTTTCGGTACAAAAGACAAGTCCTTTATAATTTTATTTAATTATTTACCCTTGCTATCCTTCAAGCTTACAATACTGTTTATTGTATTGGGATGCTTTGTATCAATGCAGAAGTATCCGTTTCTTACAAACTGGAAACTTTCTCCCGGCTTTGCATCCTTTACCGATTCTTCAACAAGAACATTATCAAGACGCTTTGCGGAATCGGGATTGAGATAATCACCGTATGTCTTATCCTCGGGAATATTGGAAAGATTTTCTATGGTGAAGAGCTTATCATACATCATGGCTGTCATGCTGACTGCATGCTCAGCGGAAAGCCAATGTATTGTACCTTTGATCTTTCTTCCGTCTGCGGGGTTATTGTTTCTCGTTTCAAGATCTGCGGTACACTTGATAAGAGTTACATTTCCGTTTTCGTCTTTTTCATAACCCGTGCACTTTACGATATACGCACTCATAAGGCGTACCTCACCGCCGGGATAGAGTCTGAAGAACTTGGGAACCTTTTCTTCAAGGAAGTCGCTTCTTTCGATATAGAGCTCCTTCGTGAAGGGAAGCTGTCTTGTTCCCGCCTCGGGCATATTGGGATTATTCTGATTCTCAAAATATTCCGTCTGTCCTTCGGGATAGTTTTCAATAACTACCTTAACGGGGTCAAGGATACCTATTCTTCTCTGCGCTGAGAAATTGAGCTCATCACGGATGCAATGCTCAAGCAGATTGATATCAACTATGCTGTAAGCCTTTGCAACACCTGCGCGCTTAACGAACTCAATAATGGAGGAAGGAGTATATCCTCTTCTTCTGAGACCGCAGAGTGTGGGCATTCTGGGGTCATCCCAGCCGTCAACTATACCTGTTTCAACAAGACTTCTGAGATAGCGCTTGCTCATTACGGTATATGTAACGTTAAGGCGTGCAAATTCGTACTGATGAGGCTTCTTTTCAAATCCGACGTGCTCCGTTACCCAATCGTAAAGAGGTCTGTGGTTTTCGAATTCGAGAGAGCACATGGAGTGCGTGATCCCTTCAAGGGCGTCCTGAATGGGATGAGCATAGTCATAAAGAGGATAGATACACCACTTATCGCCCTGACGGTGGTGAGATGTATGAGATATTCTGTATATTGCAGGATCTCTCATGTTTATGTTGGGGCTCTTCATATCTATCTTCGCTCTCAAGGTGCAGTAGCCGTCGGGAAATTCGCCGTTCTTCATTCTTTCGAAAAGCTCAAGATTTTCTTCAACAGTTCTGTTTCTGTAAGGGCTTTCTTTTCCCGGCTCTGTCAATGTACCGCGGTACTCTCTCAACTCATCGGCAGAGAGGTCGCATACGTATGCATCACCCTGCTTGATAAGCTTTATTGCGTATTCATAGCACTTATCGAAATAGTCGCTTCCGTAGAAAACGCCGCCGTCGGGTATCGCACCCAGCCATGTAAGATCTTCGTAAATGCTCTTTACGTATTCGTCATCTTCCTTTACGGGGTTTGTATCGTCATATCTGAGGTTGAAGGAACCGCCGTATTTCTGAGCTGTATAGTGGTTTATGAATATTGCCTTAGCGCTTCCGATGTGGAGATATCCGTTGGGCTCCGGCGGAAAACGGGTATGGATCTTTTCAACTCTGCCGTTGTTCAGATCGTCTTCAATTATATCATGCAAAAAGAAGCTTACATTTTCTTCCATTTCAATTCATTCCTTTCTTGATACTGTTAAACAGTTATATACTGTCGGTATATTTCTTTATACGTGCGATAACCTTACCGCCTCCGAGAAGCTTCATTACCTCATACATATCGGGGGAATTCATCTTACCCGTTACGGCGATTCTTAAGAACATGCTGACATCTCCTACATGGCCCTTATAGTCGCCCGGATCCTTCTTGAACTGCTTGACATCCTTGCAGAAGCCGTTCTTTTCGGAGATATCCTTGATCTTCTCAAACCATACATCCTGTCCGTCGTTATCATCGTATACGGAAACAAAATCGGAAAGGATATTCTTTATATCCTCCTTGGCGAAGGTATCGGGGACGTCATCCTTTATTTCAAAATGATCGTCATAGAAAAGCTCTATATAAGGCTTTACATCTGTCCAAACGGTAAGGTCTTTTCTGGGCTTCGCACCGCCTCTGCCTATGGAGAGTATCTTTACTGCGTAATCCTTATCGGAGGAAAGCATTTCAAAAAGCTCTTTGTCATATTTTTCGGACCACGCAAGAACCTTTGCGTACACATCCTCTGCAGACATACGGCTGATAACATTCTTGGATACGTCATTCAGCTTTACGAAATCGAAAAGACATCCCGAGGAGCTCATCTTCTTTGTCGTGAAGGGGAATTCCTTCAAATTTTCATTCTGATTCTGACGGCGCCAATCCTCGAAATTGGAATTGAGAAGTGTCATAACGTATTCGTGAACTGTTTCGGAGGGGTATCCCGCTTCATTGTAATAGGAAAGGGATGCTCCGTTGTCTCTCTTGGAAAGCTTTTTCTTTGCTGTTCCGTCCATTCTCATAAGCTGAGAAACGTGAACATACTTGGGAGCCTTGAATCCGAGAGCAGCGAATATCTGCAAATGATAAGGAAGGCTGGGAAGCCATTCCTCGCCTCTTACAACGTGAGTTGTTCCCATAAGGCGGTCATCCACGCCGTGCGCAAGGTGATATGAGGGCATTCCGTCACTCTTTAAAAGTATATGATCTATATAGTTTTCCGTAAGCTCGAGATTTCCTCTTACAAGGTCGGTAAACTTTATCTTATTATCGGGAGAACCATTGGAACGGAGTCTCAAAACAAATGTATCGTTATTTGCAAGATGTGCTTTCACTTCATCGAGAGAAAGATCTCTGCACTTTGCGGCTTTTCCGTAATAGCCGGGAACTTCCTTTGCTTCCTCCTGAGCGGCTCTTACCGCATCAAGCTCTTCCGCAGTACAGAAGCAGGGGTATGCCTTTCCCTCTTCCACAAGTCTCTTCGCAAAGGTTCTGTATATCATTCTTCTGTCGCTCTGACGGTAGGGGCCGTAGTCACCCTTTTCAACGATCTCGCCGTTTTCGCTGACTACAAAGCCTTCGTCGAACTTTATTCCCAGAGCGTCATATTCTCTGATAAGGTTTTCTTCCGCACCTTCCACTTCTCTCTTGGAGTCGGTATCTTCAACTCTGAGATAAAATACGCCGCCGCTCAGATGAGCAAGTCTCTCGCATACGGTGGAGGGGAACATTCCGCCGAAATGAACAAATCCTGTGGGGCTGGGAGCAAATCTCGTTACCTTGGCACCCTCGGGAAGGTTTCTTTGAGGATACTTCTCTATATAGTATTCCGGTGTTTTGTCAACGTCGGGGAAAAGAAGCTCCGATAAAATCTTGAATTCTTCTATTGTCATCATTTATTTTTTCTCCTCTAAGGTCTTATTTTACTTTCTTATAACAATCAAGTCCGCACTGTGAGCATTTATCGCGGCAGGACGCCGTGAGAATACCTTCATCAGCCTTTTCTCTTTCCTTTTTAAGGAAAGATTTCGTTACGCCCGCATCGATTATATCCCAAGGAAGGACCTCGTCCATATCTATTCTGCGGTTTGCATAGAATGAAATGTCCACATTATTGTCGGCAGCGGCTTTTTCCCACGCCTCATAATTGAAGAATTCGTCCCATGCATCAAATTTCTGACCGTTTTTATATACATCCGCAAGGACGGCGGAAAGCTTTCTGTCGCCTCTTGCAAGGAAAGCCTCTATACGGCTGACCTTTGCCTCGTGCCATGCGTAGCTTACCTTCTTTGAGCCCTTTATTATCTCACCTCTCAGAAGCTGCTGCTTTCTGATAAGCTCATCCAATGTGTCCTGACCGTCCCATTGGAAGGGGGTGAAGGGCTTGGGAACGAAGCAGGATACACTAATGCCTATTGATGGCTGACGGTTTTTCGGTCTGTTCTCGCACTTATAATATACATCAACGCATTTTTGGGCAAGATCGGAAATGCCGACTATATCTTCATCGGTCTCCGTGGGAAGTCCCGACATGAAGTAAAGCTTCACCGAATTTCTGCCGGAGCCGAAAGCATATGTGAGCGAACGGAAAAGGTCTTCCTCGTTTACGCCTTTGTTTATTCTGTCTCTGAGTGCCTGTGTTCCCGCTTCGGGAGCAAAGGTAATGGAGCTCTTTCTGAGGTCTCCCGTCTTTTCAAGGATCTCCTTTGTAAAGCTGTCAATTCTCATGGAAGGGAGAGAAAGATTTACTCTCTTATCACGGCACCATGAAAGTAGACCGTCACACATTTCGGAAAGCTGTGTATAGTCGCTTATACTGAGAGAACAAACGGATATTTCCGTATAGCCGGTATTCTTGTATGTTTCCAGGGCAAGCTCATTTAATTTTTCGGCACTCTTTTCTCTTACGGGACGGTTCGTCATTCCAGCCTGACAAAAACGGCAGCCTCTGATACAGCCTCTGAACACCTCAAGGGTTATTCTGTCGTGTACCGTCTCTATAAAGGGAAGCGCCTGCTTTGTGGGATAGAAGGAGTTTTCGAAATCCTTTATATATCTCTTCTTTATTCTGTCCGGTGCTTTTTCGTAAAGCTTTTTCATTTCCTTCAAGGTTCCGTCTTCATTGTAGACGGGCTCATAAAGAGAAGGAACGTAAAAGCCCTCAAGCTCGGAGGCACGCTTTAAAAATTCGCTCTTTGTCGTACCCTCTTCCTTGCACTTTTTATAAAGTGCAGTAAGTTCGGGGAGTGCCTCTTCACCCTCGCCTATGGACATTACATCGAAGAAGTCCGCAAAGGGCTCGGGATTAAAGGTGCAGGGACCTCCGCAGAGAAGAATGGGTGTCTCACCAAGCTTTCCGTCGGGACGGTCGGAGGCGAAGAACGGTATTCCCGCAAGCTCCATCATATAGAGTATATTTGTATAGCACATCTCATACTGTATCGTAAATGCCACTATATCAAAGGAGGATACCGCATCCCCGCTTTCAAGAGCATAAAGAGGAGTGTTTGTCTTTTTCATAAGCTCTGCCATATCGGGCCAAGGAGCAAATACTCTTTCGCATCTTACATCATCCTGCTCATTCAACACTCCGTAGAGTATCTTCATACCGAGATTTGACATGCCTATCTCATATGTATCGGGGAAGCAGAAAGCAACGCTCGTCTTCCCTTCTTTATCCTTTTTTATCTCGCCGAATTCACCGCCGATATATCGCCCCGGCTTTTCGACATTATTTAAAAGATCTCTTATACTTTCGGGTACCATATTTGAATATTCCTTTCCCAAAATTTATTTTCAGTCCTATTTTTTCTCCAACGCTCTGCATCTTTCGATCTCTCTTTTCAGATACTGACCCGTATATGAGCCTTCGTACCTGCTTACCTCCTCCGGCGTTCCGGAAACAAGGACTGTACCGCCTCGGTCGCCTCCCTCGGGTCCCAAGTCTATGACGTGATCGGCAGTTTTTATAACATCAAGATTATGTTCTATAACGATAAGGGTGTTACCGCCCTCAACGAGTCTTTGCAAGACTGTGAGAAGCATTTCCACATCGGCGCTGTGAAGTCCCGTTGTGGGCTCATCCAAGATATAGACCGTTTTTCCCGTGCTTCTTCGTGACAATTCGCAGGCAAGCTTCACACGCTGTGCCTCACCGCCCGAAAGAGTGGTCGAAGGTTGTCCGAGCTTGATGTAGCCTAATCCCACATCGCAAAGTGTCTTAAGCTTTCTTGCTATGGATGGGATGTTTTCAAAGAATCTGTATCCCTCCTCTGCTGTCATATCGAGAACATCGGCAATGGTCTTATCCTTATATTTTACCTCAAGAGTTTCTCTGTTGTATCTCTTTCCGTGGCAGACATCGCAGGTAACATACACATCCGGGAGAAAATGCATTTCTATTTTCAATGTTCCGTCTCCCGAGCATGCCTCGCATCTGCCGCCGCGGAGATTGAAGGAAAATCTGTCCTGACCGTAGCCTCTTATCTTCGCATCATTTGTCTTTGCGAATACGGCTCTTATATCATTGAAAACGCCTATATATGTTGCGGGATTTGAACGTGGAGTTCTGCCTATGGGAGATTGGTCTATGGCAATGACCTTATCAAGGTATTCCGTTCCCCGTATCTCCTTGCATTTTCCCAGCTTGGCATATGCTCTGTTAAGCTTTGAAGCAAGCTCCTTTAAAAGAATACCGTTGACGAGGGAGGATTTTCCCGAGCCGGATACTCCCGTTACAGCCGTGAAGCATCCCAAGGGGAATTTTACATCAACATGCTTAAGATTGTTTTCATAAGCATCGATAACCTCGAGGAAATTACCGTTTCCTCTTCTTCTCTCCGACGGAAGCGGTATAATTCGCTTACCGGAAAGAAACTGTCCCGTGATCGAATCGGGTACGTTCATTACCTCTGCGGGAGTTCCCGCCGCTATTATCCTGCCGCCGTGCTCGCCTGCGCCCGGTCCTATATCTACAATAAAGTCCGAGCTTTCCATCGTTTCCATATCGTGTTCGACAACGATGACTGTATTTCCGATATCACGGAGGCGCTTCAATGTTTCGATAAGCTTTGAATTGTCTCTCTGATGAAGTCCTATGCTGGGCTCATCAAGGATATATAAAACGCCCATTAGCGACGATCCTATCTGAGTGGCAAGGCGTATTCTTTGGCTTTCACCGCCCGAGAGAGTACCCGACCGTCTTGAAAGAGTGAGATAATCAAGTCCCACCTGCTTCAGAAAATTGAGTCTGCTGTTGATCTCCTTCAATATTTCCTTTGCTATGGCGCTTTCCTTTTCGGTGAGTACCAATTTTGAAAGAAACTCCAACGCTCCGTTTACTGACATATCGGTAAATTCGCTTATATTGATACCGCCTACGGTGACTGAAAGGACATTGTCCTTCAGACGCTTTCCCTTACACTTTGGACATTCCACATCCTCCGTAAAGGCATCATAATATTCATTGTTCGTCTGATCGAAGCGTTCCTGTATCTTTCCGATTATCCCTCTGAAATGATAATTGTAAGGTATGATCTCACCGTTCAAAGTATATGAGCTTCGATACAGCTCATCGCCCGTTCCGTAAAGGAGTGCATTCAAGGCTTCCTCGGAAAGGTCGCAAAGGGGTGTATCTATAGTGAAGCCGTACTTTTCACCTACAAGGTTTATTGCCTTTCCCGTCCAGTTATCATCCTCAACTGTTTTGAAGCCGTTGCACACCACCGCTCCTTGTGACAGAGAAAGAGCCATGTTAGGTATGACCTTTTCCGGTGAAATTACTCTTGTTATTCCTATACCCGAGCAAGCATCGCAGGCGCCAGCGGGATTATTGAAGGAAAACATTCTGGGAGAAGGCTCATCTATGCTGAAATCATGATCGGGACAGGCATATTTTCCGGAAAGCGTCATTATTCTGTCAGGCGAGTCCTTTTCTTTGTCTACAAGCTCTATCATGACGATATCATCAGCTTTTTTGAAGGCGGTCTCAATGGAGCCTGCCAATCTTCCGCCGATATCGTCGCTCATGACGAGTCTGTCTATAACTATTTCTATATCGTGCTTTTTGTTCTTTTCAAGCTTTGGCGGATCGTCAAGGTCATAAACGAAGCCGTCAACACGGCATCTGACAAATCCGTCCTTTGATGCATCGGCAAAGACCTTTTCATGAGTTCCCTTCTTCGCCTTGACCACGGGAGCAAGCACCTGAAAGCGTGTTCCGCGGGGAAGCATCATAATTCTATCTGTTATCTGGTCTACGCTTTGCGCCTTTATCTCCCTGCCGCATATGGGACAGTGAGGTATACCTATTCTCGCATATAATAAGCGCAGATAATCATATATTTCCGTCACCGTTCCCACGGTGGAACGGGGATTTCTCGATGTTGTCTTTTGTTCTATGGAAATAGCCGGTGACAATCCGTCTATTCTGTCTACATCGGGCTTATCAAGCTGACCGAGGAACATTCTCGCATACGAAGACAGGGATTCAACGAATCTTCTGTTCCCCTCGGCATAAATGGTATCGAAAGCAAGGGAGCTTTTTCCGCTTCCCGAAAGACCCGTAAATATAACAAGCTTGTCTCTGGGTATGCTTAATGATACATTTTTCAGGTTATTGGCTCTTGCGCCCGAAACATATATATCTTCTCTTGCCATTACTTTTTATTATAAACATTACTTTCGCATGCGAAAGCTTCCTTTCTTTCGGAATCGGGTCCGGTCTGCATAGCAAAATCGACGCCTTTTCGGCGGCGAAAGCCGCAGTCAAGACCACCGGCCGTGCCGGTGGCTTGCACAAGCCCCCTTAGGGCATGTCATAGGCTGAGCCTATAGGCTCGTCGAAAAGTCTGCCAACCGCACGACTTTCACAGGCATGCCCCTAAAGGGGC
>SVTV01000026.1 GCA_015063605.1 Oscillospiraceae bacterium | reverse complement strand
CTGCATCTTACATGAGGGGCAGGTCAATTTCCACGGAGCGGAATCCGTATTGAAGGTGTACGGATAGTTTCCGTATGCGTCGATAGCCTTTCCGCAGTTGAGACAGCCCTTGGGCTGATTGACGGCGGCTGATCTCGGTACAAGCTGAGAAGGCAGTACGGACCAAAGATCTTCATATGTATAGTTAAGATATTTTTCTGCGGCATTTATATATGAGGTCTTTGTGCCCGCATAGTAGCCTTCGGCATTTTCTTTGATAATGGCTCTTTCCTCATCCGTATAATATGTTACCCTTGTTTTAAGGGGCTTCTCATCTGATGCCGCACCGCTGACGGGATATGATAATACTGCGGCGCAGGGTGCAAATATCATAAGAAGCGATACCGCAAGTGAGATCATACGGTGCAAGGTACTTGTGTTTTTACGTAACATTGTACTATCCTTTCAAGCTTTTCTGCAGGTTGAATGATATGATTACGGGATGCCCGTATTATTACATGACATCCCGTATACAATTTTACATAAAATCCTTCAATTTGTCAATATGATAGCGATAAATTCTGTACATCCATCCCGCAGAACCCGTGTACCAGCTCCATCCGCCCTGACCGTTGTATTCCTTGTTGGAGTAAATATCGGCACAGAGCACATAAGGCTCACGCATATACGCATCGCTTTGCGCCTTTTTGTACGGAATAAGAGCATTGAAGAGCTTTCTTCCTCTTTCGAGAAGAATAAGTCTTTCCCGACTCTTATCATGCTCCGCACAAAGAAGAAAGGCATCCGCAAGCCATAATGCGCCGTGGGTGTACTGACCGCCGTTTTCTCTCATTCCCTCGGGGTAGCACTTTATATAACCGGGGTCATGATCTTTGATATGGTGCGTATCGGAGAAGGGAGGATTAAACAGCTTTATTATCCCCTTTTCCTCATCGAAAAGCTCGTTGTAGGCACAGTTCAGAGAAAGCTTTATAAAGCTCAGCAATTCCTCGCTTTGCAGAAACGGTATCTTATGATACATATACATGGCAAAGCTTTGGGAGATGGCATCAATGGAGCATTCGCTTTTGATCGAGGTGTCGAAGCCTACGGGAGTGCCGTCGCCGTAATATGCTCTCCCGAACCATTTTTCTCCCCTGCCGTATTTGTTGACCGCCTCAGCCATTTCGGAAACGACGGAGCAGAGCCTTTTAGCTTTATCGGGATCCTCATGCTTGATGCAGACGGAAAGAGAATAAAAGCATATCATGGCAAACATTGTAAGCCACACGCTTTCGCCACCGTTGTCGCCTATTTTTCCCATTCCGTCATTCCAATCTCCGCCCAGCATCAATGCAAGAGAATGCTTGCCCGTACCTCTCTTGAGAAACAGAGATACCGCTCTGAAAAGATGCTCTCTTACGGTACCGCTTGATCCATTACGTGCATCATTGATATAACGTTCTCTTTCATCCCTTGAAAGCTCGGGAGCCGAAAGAAAGGGGACACGTATATCGAGAATGTCCCTGTCTCTTGTTTTATCGACATACTCACATACTACGAAAATGAGCCACAGATAATCGTCCGAGCAGGTCGAACGTATTCCCGAGGTCACCGCTCTTCCGTCCTTCGTGAAAATATGAAACCAATGAAGAACGTCTCCCTCCTCAAACTGACGAGAAGCCATTTTCAATATCATTCGCTTTGCGTATTCGGGCGAGGTGTCAAGATATACAAGGCAATCCTGCAGCTGATCTCGGAAGCCGTATGCGCCTCCCGATTGGTACAGCCCCGATCTTGCAAGCATTCTGCAAACCACGGATTGATAGGGAAGCCAGAAATTGAAAAAGGAATGACGTTCTTCCGTCATATTGATGTTCTTTTCCATTGGCGGAAGAAGCTTGGATATCTTATTTTTGTATTCACCGCAAATTTTATCGATACCGTAAAGGGAGGTATAAGCGGAAAGATATTTTTCCTGCTCGGGAGAGGAGGAAACGCCGATGAAAAATGTCATTTCCGACTCTTTTGATATCTTTGTCTCCAGACTCACAGCGGTATTTCCGTTTTTGCAAGGAATAATATCAAATCTTCCGCCCTTTCCCTTAATGAAAATATCGGGAGTATTTTCTTCGTAAGGAACGTTTCTCAGGATTACGGCGGATGGCTCTTTGCGCTCCGCAGTCAGAACACAAGCTCCTGCGGGAATATTTCCGGGTATCTTTGTGAGGGTGTATACGGCTCTTATACTGCGTGCTTCCTCCGATATGGGAGGAAAGACGGTCAGACTTACGGCTTTTACTGCGAGCTTCGGGTGTGCGGCAACGGATATTCTGTATCCCGTATCCTTGACCATGCCGTAATAATCGGCTCTGCCCATGGAATACGATATGCGCTTTGAGTTCTTTACAAGATCACAGCTTGTTTTTCTCACTCCCGTTGCATCATTGATCTCAATGAAAAGAGATTCCGACAAAAGAGAATCAGAATAGATACCGCCGTCCCAGAAGGTGAGGCGGCTTTGCTGTGAATTTTTCCACCAGGTAAATCCGAGGCTTGAATCCGTAACGATACATCCGAATTTCGGAGAAGCAATGGGAAATGCGTAAGGAACAGGCGGCTTTTTGTCTCTTTCGAAGGTGTATCCGCAATCGGAGAATCCCGTATCGGGCAACACCTTGGGAAAGGCATCACATAAGAAAGTAGACTTTTCGGCAATTCCGCAGGGAGCAATTGTTCGCACAGAGGCAGAATCTGCACTCAAAAGCTTCGGTATTTCTGAAAGCTCGTTGAAAAAAAGCCTTGAACAGCATCTGAAAAGGATCTCCGACGAGCCGTTTTCGTTTATTATGATAAAAATTCCGCCCTTCGAATTCATCATATACGAAAAGCCTTCTCTTTCTATCATTCCCCGAAGAGTTGAGGAAGCGGCGGTATAATATCCTCCCGGCTCGTTTACGGAAAATACAAGATCGTATATATTGCCCGCACTTCGGTGTGCGGAGTGAAGACGGAGAATGGAAAGTATATCCTTCTTCGGGGTTCTGTCGGTGACACGCATTGTTATTATGGGCACATCTCCCGATATACCGAGAGACCACAGATCGTTTTTTGAAAATCCGCGGGATATGACAGAGCGTTCTTCAGAAATTTTGGGCGGGAATACCTTATAAAAGGTATTCTTCAGCAAGAGCGAGCCGAAGGACAGATCCTCCGCAGACATCTCCGACGGATGAATGGTGATATCTGTCACAAAGGGCGTTTTTATCCTTTCCGCAGTCTTTTCAAACGCGCTTACGGCTTCACTTGCTGTGCTTCCGCAGGAGATGATGAATACGATCTTCTTTACGGGATCACACTCCTTGAATTTATCGTTTTTCACCGAGGCTGTAAGAAGAAATTCCGGTGAGAGCATGGGAAACGATCCTTGCTTCTCCTTACGGTTTTCTTTTTCCTTCTCCGACATAATGAGTCTTGATGAGGTATCGGGATAAGAGGAAAGAGTTGCAAGATCGTTTCGCAAAAAGCTTTCGTATCCGATCTCTGCTCTTTTCCCGTTCAGATCGGGGATCACCGCTCCCACAGCCATGAAAAACGGAGATCTTTCACGCTCTCTTTGACGTCTCTCAAAAAGGTATATCCCTTTGTCGGAGAATTTTTCGCAGAAAACGAACATGGATGAAAATGCGGGATGAGAGCGGAAGGCTTCATATGTGTCCGCACAAACATCTATATATATCCCCGCCTTTTGTAAGCCGAGGGAAGCGGTGGAGGATACGGAAAACAGTGAGGTGCGGGTTTCCCTTGAAAGGATACTTTCGAAGGTGACCGAGGAATGCTTGTCGCTTCCCAAGGAGCAGATGAGCGTGCAGGAATTTTCCGTATGAGAAAATGTCCGTCTGCTGTTTTCCGTCATGAAGGAGGATATGACCTCATTTTTACATTTACCGTAAAGAACGATGCCTCCGTGGGAATTCGGAGATAAAGGACGCTTTGTGATATCCGTCAATTCCCTTGAACGGGTGGAAAGGAAGAAAGTACCGTTATCGGACACAACGGCGTTTATATTGTGACCGCTTAAGGTGACAAGCTTTTCATTACCGTATATTACTCTTGACATATGATCCGATCTTCGTGAGGGGTAATTTCTCTTTGAATACGGAGAATCATCTCTCAACATCTTCGACCATGTGTGAACGGGAGCGTCCGCAGGCACACTTTCCCCGAGAATGCTTTCCGCTCCCGCCATTTTTTCGTCACTCATGAATCTTTTCGGAAATATATCCTCATTGAGTATATCATCGCAAGCCATAAGTGACATTCCGATGTGGTGCGCCATGAAGCATTTTACGATACGGGAGCGGACAGAGCCTATATCGGCGGCTTCGTAAAATCCGTATTTTCCGTACATTCCTCCATCCTTCAATATGGAAAGATTGTTCAGGATCTGATCGGGCGCCATTCTCATCATGAGAAATGACGAATACGGCGAAATGATATGATGCTTTTCCCTTACTGCTTCCTCATCAAGCGCAAGATCGGGGATACCGAATGCCTTGTATCTGTAATTCATATCCCCGTCAAAGGAATAATAACAGCTTTCGCTTATACCGTATACATTTTTTCCCTTGCTGTCGGGAAAGGGGAAGGAATACCTTTTCTGATGAGAGAAAGCGTATTTCAATGATTCCTCATTGAAGCTTTCCGATGGAGTGGGTAAGAAAAGACATGGCATGAAATATTCAAAGCAGGTTCCGCTCCATGATGCACATCCCAAGAAGAAGGAGCTTTCCAGAAGCGTTCTTCCCAATGAAAACCACATTGACACGGGAGTATGACGCTCTGCACATGCGATATATGACGTTATTCTCGATTCGCTCATATATCTGTCATAGCAGATCTTATCCCGTTCGTCCGTTGAAGCGTTTATTCCTATTGAAAGAAAGCCTCTCTTTTTATCGTAAAAAACGGTGAAGTCGCACATATTTCTGAGAGCTTCCGTTCTTTTGATAAGGTCGAAGGGAATATCTGACTTATATTCCTTCAAAAACCGTTCAAGGATTATGAGACAGGCGCAGTAATTACCGCTGTCAACGCTTGAAACAAAATCACCGAGAGGCGAAAGGGACGAAATATCATACCAATTATAAAGGTGTCCCTTATATTTTTTCATGTCCTCTATGGACGAAAGAGTCCTGTGAAGCATTAAGAACAGCTTTTCCGGATCGGTAAAGCCCATGTCGAAGGCGGCGACGGCAGAGGTGAGAAAGAGACCTATATTTGTGGGAGAGGTACGCATGGCGGTGACTTCACGGGGAGAGACGGCTACATTGTCGGGAGGGAGAAAGTTCGTTTTTTTCGTTACGTTTTCTTCGAAATACCTCCATGAATCCCTTGCATATTCCAATATCGTCTTTCTTTGTTTATCGGTAAGCTTTTTTGACCGTTTGTCCGAATATGGGATCGAGGAAGCGTATGATACAACGGGAAAAAGTATCATAAAAAGCCCCGATAATAAAGTTACAGGGTTATTTGAAAGAAGAATTAGAGATAAGCCCGCAATCAAGGAGAAAGGATGTGTTTTACAATATGACAGTACACCCTTATTTTTTCCTCCCGACTCCGTGTGGGCAAAGGTCTGCCAATCGAGAAGGCGCTTCTTTGAAATATTCATTCTGTAAAGAGAGCGGATGACGGCATCTGCGGATATATATGCGTTTTCCGCCAATGATGATATCCTGTAAGCGCATACAAGAAAGCTTCTGTAAACTGAGCTTAAGGTATTAACGAGAAAACGCCTGAGAAGGGGATTTCTGTTTTTCGAAAGGAGAAGTGTGAAAAATGACACAAGGGGCGGGAGAATATAGAAGGAGAGCGCAAAAAGAGAAAGAACCGCCGAAGCTTGCGGCGAGGGAATGAATGACGACAAAAGCAGAGCGGATAAGACCGATACGGGGAGAACGGCACGTAATCCGTTGTCAAAAAGTGCGAAGCGGTATATTCCGCGTATGGGATTCCTTTTCTTTTCGCCGGATGGAGTGGGAACGTATTTCCCTGCAAACCTGAGCGCCTGAATATCTCCTCTTATCCATCGTGAGGCTCTTTTCATATACGATACAGCCGATGCGGGAGTGCCGTCGAACAGTGACACCTCGCTTATGAAGCTTGCTGAAAGTCGTGCACCCTCAAGGAGATCGTGGCTCAATACTATATTTTCGGGAAAGGCGTCCTCCAATACCTCATTGAAGGCGTGAAGTTCGAAGATACCTTTTCCGCAGAAGATACCTTTTTTAAATACAGTCTGATACGTGTCGTAAAACGGACCGTTATACACATCGAGACCCGATCCGGAGCTTATAAGGGAAAAGGGCGTTTTTCGGGAGGAGGAGAGAAGCGTCCTCATGGCGGGCTGAAGGATGGCGCAGCCTTCGTATACGTGCTTTACACCCGTTTTTGACACCTTCGGCGTATTGAAGGGATGAACCATTGCGGCAATGAGAGGATAGATCCCGCAGAAGGTGTTTTCCGTGTCGCTGTCAAGGGTGAGAACGTATTTTATGCCTTCAAGCTCACGGGGAAGCAGCGTGCTTCCCGAACAAATAATCTCGCTTTTCTTTTTCAATAAAAAAGAGGAAAGGCTGAGAAGAGCACCTCTCTTTCTTTCCCATCCTCTGTAAACTCCATCGGGGGAGAGGCTTCTTTCTCTCGTGAAAAGGAAGAAATTATTTCCGTATTTCTTATTCAGTGCGGATAGCTCCCTTTCCGCTTTTTCAAGAAGCGATATTTCCTCTGCCGTAAAGCTTTTGTTTTCTTCCTTATCTCCGCTTTTTTCGGGTAAGTCCGCAAGAACGGAGAAAAAGAGAGTCCTATCGGTGTGGCTTTCCTCCACGGCTTCGGATGAAAGGTATCTTTTTTCAAGGGAGCGGAATGTGCTTATTACATCCTTTTCACTTGCGAATAGAGAGGTTATCACCACAAGAGTGGGATATTTTTCTCTTACCTGCAAAAAGGCGCTTTCCGAAAGCTTGGGTATTACCTCTGCGGGGATAAGTCTTGAAAAAATATTATCGGTCAAGAATTTTGCCGACGAATAAAGAGGGACAGCGGTAATGAGAACAAAGAGAAGGGAAAAAACGGTTTTTATTCCGCTGTATGTCAAAATGCAAAGCAAGGAAGCGGAAAACAAAAGAAAAAGAATTGCAATACATGAAAAATAGGGGATACCCGAGGAGCTTTTCATACAAAGCTTCCTTACCGCTTCGTCGGGATCCTCCGAAAGAGATATCTCTTTTAAAAATTCTTCCTCGCTTTTTTTCCTTCGCAGAGCTTCCTTTCTCACCTTGCTGCGCATCAGTGCTTTCGTTTTCGGGTCGGATATTTTGTATATATCCTCTCCCTTCCAATTCATGTTACGCCACAGACGTTCTATCGGAGAGAAAGCCGTGATAAAGGGTGAAAAGTCAAACTCCGATATGAGCCTTACCGCATCGGATAATTGCCCTATCGAAATGTGTTTCTTGGAGCCGTGATCCCCGCTTATTGAGAGGGAAGCCAGACGAATGGCTTCAAGGTAAAAGGCGAAAGGAATATCCCTTCCGTTTTCGTCTCCGAAAAAGCCGTCGGAAAAGCATATCTCGTATATAAGGCGCACAGCTTCCTTCAATGATGCTTCATCGAGAAAAAAGGAGATATGATCCCTCAGGATGCTTCCGCATATATAAAGCGTTTTTTTATCCGGAAATGTACCTTGTGATCTTACAGAGGCGAATGATTCCTCAAAAATATATAATTTTTGGTCAAGCTCTCTTTTTGTGTCGGGTGATATGTTTTCGGGATCGTTTTTTCTGTCGCTTCCCACCTTCCTTTTCAGCTCGAAAAGACATTTTTTGTATTCCGATACAGAATAAGAGAGCCTTTTTCCTTCCGTTTCCCAAAGCCTCTTTTTTTCAATGATATATTCCTTCAATGCATCTTGCATCATGTTTGCATCTGTCCTTTCGTTTCATTAAGGTTTTTATATATCATTTCCTTTTTTTGAAAAAATAAACATTGGGGAGAATATAAAAAGGGCCGCTTCGCAGGAACGAAACGACCATACGGTTTATCGGTTTTGCTTTAACAAAAAGTGGTGCGTCTTTTTGTTGATCTCCATTGTTCAAAAATACATTTTATGATATAATAAGCGCAAACAGCTTTTGTGCGAACAAAAACATGCGCTTAACAAAATTGTGCGTCTGCGCGCCCAATTTTCCGGCTGCTGTATATATAATAAGAAATAGTTGAAGACAGGAGAATAAATTGAAAAATATGGATAACCTTTTTATTTACAAACCGAATGAAATAGCGGACGCCTATCTTGAAGTTGTTATAATTGCTTCTCGCTATAAAGATAAATGGGTGTTTTGCCGTCATAAGCAGCGGGATACTTGGGAAATGCCGGGAGGTCACAGAGAACAAGGAGAAAGCATTGATGAAGCCGCAAATCGTGAGTTGTGGGAAGAAACGGGTGCTTTGGAATTTAATATACAGCCGATTTTTGCTTGCCGTGACGATAAGTATTGCGGAATGATTTATTTTGCAGAGATCAAGCAGTTTGAAAATATCCCATCTGAGAGTGAAATGGCGGAGATCATGTTCTTCGACTATTTACCGAAAGATCTTACATATCCTGAGTTGTATAAAAAGCTATTTGTGAACATCCAGGGATGGCTTAATATTCAGAGCAATGCCGATGAAATGTGGGATGTGTATGACGAGCATCGCAACCTTACAGGAAAGCTTCACCGCAGAGGTGACTTCCTGAAGGACGGAGAATATCACTTGGCAGTTCATGTGTGGCTGCTGAACAGCAGCGGCGAATTTCTGCTGACAAAGCGTTCTCCGAACAAAGGCTTTCCGAATATGTGGGAGTCCACCGGCGGCTCTGCCCTTGCAGGAGACGATAGTATTACAGCAGCATTGCGGGAAGTTAAAGAAGAAACGGGACTGACTGCAGATCCTGCCTTGGGAGAATGCGTTATCAGCTTCAGACGCGATGATAATTTTGTCGATGTCTGGCTGTTTCGGCAAGATTTCAATTTAGATGATGTGATTCTTCAAGAGGGCGAGACCTGCGACAAGATGTACGCAAGCATTGATAAGATAAAGGAACTTTTTGATAACGGAGAATTCGTTCCGTATTCATACCTTTCGCAGCTCTTGGACATATTGAATTGATTCGATAAACGGATCCGTAAAAATGCACGGATCCGTTCGTTTTTTCGGATAGTACCATAAAAAACGGACTTGCCACGCTGTGCGAGGCAAGCCCTTGAAATAATTACATTGTAAAACGTAAATTATTTAGCAGCTGCGATGGATGTGATGTGGGGCTGAGGTCCCTGATACCAGTAAAGGAAGCCTTCGAGGTCGATCTTGTCGCCAACCTTGAGAGCCTGAGCTGCCTTGTAAACTTCTGTAGTCTTATCTGTGAGGTAAGATTCGAGAGTGAATGTGTATGTAGCGCCGTTTACGGAAACGTTGAAATAAATGTCATCGCCTTCTGTTCCGGAGCCGTCCCAGCTGTAAAGGAAAGCAGCTTCGTTGCCGTCAGCATCCTTGGAAGCTTCAACTGTCATACCCTTGAAGGATACGAACTTGTTCTGCTTCTTGATGAGGTTATCTGTATCAGCGAGGAGAGCTGTTACATCTTCTGCTTCTGCTGTGTACTTGCCGTCGAGGTACTCGATAGTTCCTTCGATAACTTCAACTTCGCCTTCCCAAGCAGTCTTAACGCCGGTAACCTTAACCTTTGTGCCTACTGTGAGCTTAGAGTTGTAGTCTTCTTCGGAGCAAGCCGCATTGTAAATGAAGTATGCGCCGTCGCCGTCCTGAATGAAGAATGTAACCTCATCCTGCCACCAGGATCTCTTCGCCTGAACGTAACCTTCAACTACTACCGCGCTGTCTACTTCGGCTGCAACATATTCAGCATATGTCATGGAGCCTTCGGACTTAGCGTTGATGTCTTCCTTTTCGCCGCAGCTTACGAATACCATTGTAAGCATGAGAGCAAGGAACAAAGCTAAAAACTTTTTCATTTTTAATCTCCTTTTGTAATGTGCCACCTATGGTGGTAATATTATTTTACATTATCTATTATACATCAAATTTTCAATAAGTCAATAGCGGGTGTTCATTTTTTTGATTTTTTTATCATATTCAAACCGATATACAATAAAATACCGAGCCATACAAAACCTATTGCGGAAAGAAGAAATACAGCCGTGGGAGGAAGGGGACCGAGATCCACTCTTTCGGAGGATGTGGAGTTGCCCTTTTGATCGAGTCTGTACAGAGAATTGATCTTTTCGTAAAGAGCAGTCATGTATTCTTCGTCAACCGTCTCCTTTCGTCTGATGGACTTTGTAACATGCTCGATAAGCTGACCTGCCGCATCTCTCAAGGAAGCGGAGCCGTTGAAAACGGGAGTTACAAAGGTATTGTCAAGATTATCGAGGAAAAGGTTTACCGCATCCATCTTTACCTGATAATAGGTGTCGTCGTCCTCTCCCGCACGGGAAAGGTATTCCTTGTAAACATCGCTGTTTCTCGCCTTTTCCGTAACGGGAATGTATCCTTCCGTTTGTGAATAAGGTATCTGAACATCGTTTGTCAAAAGAAATTGAGTGAAGAGCCAGGAAGCAAGAACCTCGTCCGGGTCTGCCTTATTGAAAACGCAGACAGAAGGACCCTGGGATATCATCTTCTTATTATCGGGATCGAATTGGGGGATAGTTCTTACAACCGTTTCAAACTTAACGATATTATCCTCGTCTATGTCCATAAGGGGCGCATTGGAGCCCATCCATGTGGCTCCCGCCGTGGAGTCAATGGCGAAGATGCACTGACCTGCGTTGAGGAAGTTTGCGGGATATCCGTCTATCTTGAAGGTGGAGAAGGCTTCCTTCTTAACGTGATCGGATATATCGAACAAAAGCTCCTCCGTGGTATCGTTGAATATAAGTATCTCGCCCTCGGGAGTGGAGTAGCCCGCATCAAGCTGCTTTAACATGGATATCATCATATTATCGGTGGATTTGTAAATGAACGGGCGCAGTACCTTCTGTCCGTTTACCTTGAACACACCGTTTTCATCTTTTTCAGCAGCCGCCTCGGATACTTCCCATACAAAATCCCATGTAAGCTCGTCGGGTATCTCGTATCCGAGAGCCTCGACGTATGTCTTGTTTATATAGCAGGCTTCCGTAGAGCGCATAAAGGGCAGAGCATAGTAATGATCGTCGAATCGGCATTCGTTAAGGAATCGTTCCGTTATCTCCTCACGGAGAGGGGAATCGAATCTCACTTCGCTTCCGCCGAGTCCGTATTTTTCGTTATCGAAAAGCTCGTCCAGGGGAACGACGATATTTGTACCCGTAAGATATGTGGCTATATGATCGGGATACGTTATGCACACATTGGGTGTTGTTTGCGTGGCGATATTGGTTATAACATCGTTATAGATCCTGCCGTAATCGGTATAAAGGCGAAGATTTACCTTTACGTTGGGATAAAGAGCCTCAAAATCTGTTATCGCCTTCTGATATATCTTTGTCTGAGCCTTATTTGTATCGTTTTTCGCCCAGAATGTTATCTCATATGTCTTTGTTTCGTCAAAGCTTTCGGGTATAACGAACTTTTCAAGACCCTTTGAGCCGTGGCATCCGTAAAGACAGGGAACGAGCATAATAACAGTGAGGATAAGGCATAAAAAGCGCTTTGTGTAATTAATCATCCCTTTGTACCTCCTCTTGCAACGCCCGCCATTATCTTCTTTCTGAATATCAGAAAGAGAATTACAAGGGGCACGGAAATAACGACGACAGCCGCCATCATGGCGGGAATGTTCTCACGTCCGAAGCCGTTTTCTCTTATCTCCTGGATACCGTTGGAAACAAGATAGTAAGCCTCGTTGTCTGTGATAAGACGGGGCCAGATGTATGAGTTCCAGCACTCGATTATCTTCAATATGGCAATAGTTACCAGAGTAGGTCTGCATATGGGCATCATTACCCTGAGAAGATACTTCATATCGCTCGTTCCGTCTACCTTGGCGGCAAAATAAAGCTCGTTGGGTATCTGTGAAAAATTCTCCTTGAGAAGGTAGATGTAGAATACAGATGTGACGGAGGGAAGGATAAGACCCGTGAACGTGTTTCTCAGATCGAGATTCGTAATGGTAACGTAATTTGTTATGACGACAAGCTCGTTGGGTATCATCATAAGAGAAAGGAAAAGCGTGAAAAGAAGATTCTTTCCCGCAAATTCAAGTCTTGCAAAGGCGAACGCAGCAGGAATGATGACTATCATCATAACAGCCGTCGTTATAACGGTGAAAATAAGTGTGTTCAGAAAATACTTTGCCAGAGGCACCGCCGTAAAAGCATCGGCATAGTTCTGAAGCGTGGGAGAAAGAGTAAGAAATTGAGGAATGTATTCCGAGTTATAGGAAGCGTAGCTTTTTATTGAGGTGAGTATCATCCAATAAAAGGGGAAAAGCACCATCAAGCCCCAAAAAATGAGAAGTGAATATACAATGACCTTTATCACTCTTGACCGCAGGGCGGCAGAGCGTTCAATTTTTTCGTAATCGTTTACCAAAATGCCTTCCTCCTTTCATCAATAATGAACATGCTTCTTGCTTACGAGAAGGTTTATACATGTTATTGTAAGGACGATAACAAAGAGTATGATCGCCGCCGCAGAAGCGTAGGAGGGATATCCGCCGCTGTCTCCGTAAAGCATATCGTAAACGTATCCTACAATGGTATTCATTTCGGCGGCATTGAGGTTCGTGCCGAAAAGAGCTACCGCATCGCTGTACGCCTTGAAAGCGCCTATGAATCCCGTGATAACAAGATAAAATACCGTGGGAGATATCATGGGAAGAGTTATCTTCATGAAGGTTCTGAATCTGCTTGTGCCGTCAACCTTTGCCGCATTGTAATAATCCTTGTTTACGGAAGCCAATGCGCTTGTGAATATAAGTATCTTGAAGGGCATTACGACCCAGATGGTATAGAAGCAGAGAACGAACATTTTCGCCCAATATGGTCCGTCTATAAAGTCAACGGAGGAGCCTCCGAAGAAATTGATTATAAGATTGACAAGACCGTCGGTATAAGGTGTTTTCTTAAAAAGTATCATGAAAACAAGTCCTACCGCCAATGTGTTGGTCACATAGGGGAGAAAATAAACGGTCTGAAAAAGCTCCTTCAATTTCGTTATGGAATTGAGTCCCACGGATATGAGAAGGGCGATTCCCGTGGAAAGGGGAACAGTAATGAATACCAGGATCAGGGTGTTCTGCACAGCCCGGAGAAAATAGGGATCGTGAAGCACGTAGGAGTAATTGTACGTTCCCACGCCGAAGAAGGTCTGAGAAGCGGAATTGTAGCCTTCCTCAAAGGAATACACGAAAACGTCTATGAGAGGATATACCAGAAATGCCGTCAGAAAGAGTATGGCGGGCAAAAGGTACAGCCATGCTTTATTATTTTTATTATCCATATTATAATCATTCCTTTCGCAAACGCTTTACACGTCATTATCTGACGTTGTAATAAATTCTGCTTTCGTCGGCTTTGGAGAAAAGATGAGTTTTGTAAGGCTTCAGGGAGAAGCGCACAGAGGCTGACGCTATGTCTATCTTGTTTTCCGCACTGACTATGGAACGGATGGAAGGATTATGGGAATAAGTGTTTGCGGATACGATGGTGACATCTCTGCCCATTACCTCAACTCTCTTGAGATCGCAGGAAAGTGTGCCGTTATCGTCGAGGATAAAGCCCTCGGGACGGACTGCAGCATACACCTCTCCGTCGGGAGCGTCCGTGTCGAAGATCTTGTCACTGCCTATATAAAGAGCGCCCTTTTCAACCTTACCGTCAAAAACGGTTATGGGAGGTGTACCCAAAAACTTTGCAACGAAAAGATTTACCGGATCGTCATAAACGTCCTGAGGAGCACCTATCTGCTGTATAACGCCGTCCTTCATGACAACGATCATGTCGGAAATACTCATCGCTTCCTCCTGATCGTGGGTTACGAATACGGTGGTTATTTTTGTTTCGGTCTGTATTCTTTTAAGCTCCTCACGTGTCTGAAGTCTGAGTCTTGCATCAAGATTTGAAAGAGGCTCGTCAAGGAGAAGAACGCGCGGCATTTTAACGAGAGCACGGGCGATGGCAACTCTCTGCTGCTGGCCGCCGGAAAGCTCATTGGGCTTTCTGTCCATAAGGCCGTCTATCTGTACAAGCTTTGCGGCTTCAAGAGCCTTTTCGTTCATCTGCTCCTTTGTAAGCTTGTCCTTGCCCTTAAGATTTCCGAGAGGGAATGTGATATTTTCTCTCACAGTAAGATGAGGATAAAGAGCATAGTTCTGAAATACGAGACCTACACCTCTGTTTTCCGCAGGCAGATCGGTAACGTCATCGTCACCGAAAAATATCCTTCCGCTTGTGGGCTTCTGAAGCCCGCTTATAAGATTGAGAGTGGTGCTTTTTCCGCATCCCGAAGGACCGAGCAATCCGATGAGCTTACCGTCCGGTATCTCGAAGGAAAAATCGTTTACCGCAACTACATCTTCCTTTATCTTTTTATTTCTGTTGGGAAATTTTTTTGTAAGATTCTGTAATACAACTTTCATAGCGCAAGAGTATCCTTTTGTTCTTTATATTAATTTTGTATTTATCCGATTTTACTTTACTATTATAGCACATTCGAAACAAGTTGGCAATAACGACAGGTCAATATTTGAGGAATTTATAAACAAAACACAAACCGCTGTCAAGCGTATCTCGTACGCTGCGACAGCGGTTTTCTTTTTATTTACTTTTATCCCAAAAGCACATCCGTAACAAGCATCACGCAGAAGCCCACAAGGAGGGCATATGTGGCACCCCGCTGGCTTCCGTGAGCATGAGTTTCGGGTATCATCTCATCGCTGATGACATAAAGCATGGTTCCGCCCGCAAATGCAAGGGCAAAGGGAAGGATAGCGGAAGCAACACTTACCGCAAGATATCCGATAAGCGTTCCCGCAACCTCAACGAGTCCCGTTATCATTGCGCATATGAATGTCTTTTTGGGAGAAACGCCTGCGGCGAGCATCGGACCGATTATGACCATTCCCTCGGGAATATTCTGAAGAGCGATACCGCCGGCTATCATGAGAGCCTGAGAGGTGTTTCCCGAGCCGAAGCCCACACCTGCCGCAATGCCCTCGGGAAGATTATGTATGGCGATCGCCGTTACAAAAAGCAGTACCTTGCTTAAATTTGCGTTTTTGTGATCCTCCGATTCCGCACCCATAAGCTTATGAAGGTGGGGAACTATCTTATCAATGACGTTAAGACATAAGGCTCCCGCAAATATTCCCGCTATCGTTATTACGAGGGAAAAGCTTCCGCCGTGTTCAAGAGAGGGAAGGATAAGTCCCAATACAGCTGCCGAAAGCATGACACCTGCGGCAAAGGAAAGAACTATATCGGAAAATTTATGGGATATGTTTTTGAAAATAAATCCTATAAGTGAACCTGCGATGGTGGCACCGCCCACACCTAAGGCTGTTAATAATACAAGCTCCATAAGACCTCCATGACCGCAGCTTATCTTGATTGCAGTCGTTTATACAAAGCGTGCACTTACCCCGCCCGATCCTTTCGATCAAGGTGTGATAAGTGCCCGGATCATTATATTGTTATAACAGAATTATTCCTTTTCGGAAAAATCGCTCTTGGGAACGCCGCAGAGAGGGCATTCGAAGTTGTCGGGAAGATCCTCAAACTTTGTGCCGGGAGCTATACCGTTTTCGGGATCGCCCTTTTCTTCATCATATTCCCATCCGCATACATCACATACGTACTTTTTCATTTTTTTGTCTCCTTTAATTGTTTTATTATTTTTATTTTGTTTTTAACTTTTTAAAGAACAAGAGAGGGAGCGGCGTAAACTCTTGCCGCAAGCTCCTGATTGAGCATGTAAAGGCTCTTGGGGTCGGAGCCGAAAAGCTCCATCTTGGATATCATATCGTGAGCGTTTGTTTCTTCTTCGCCCTGCTCCTTTACGAACCAGTCGAGGAACTGCATCGTACGGAAGTCCTTTACATCGTAAGCCGCACCGTATATATCGTTGATAAGAGATGTGACATACTGTTCATGATTCAAGGAAGCAACGAGTGCGTCCATATCGCAATTGATGGTTACCTCGGGCTTTGCTATAGCCTCGAGAGTAACAGGCATATTTTCGTTCTGGAGATATGTGTAGAAGAGCATAGCGTGGTCTCTCTCCTCTTGCGCCTGAACCATATACCAATTTGCAAATCCGTCGAGGCTTCTTGCCTTGAAGTAATTGGATATGTCGAGGTAGAGATAAGCGGAATAAAATTCCTTGTTGATCTGTTGATTCAATAATTCGTGAACTTTTGCGTTTACCATTTCTTTTTCTCCTTGTATATATGAATTTTTATATTATTGTATTAACCTATGGGCTCGAAATCAGCCGCACCGTGCTTGCAGAGGGGGCAGACTATATCATCGGGAAGGGTGTCGCCCTCATGTATATATCCGCATACCTTGCATACGAATCCCTTCTTGCCCTCCGTTTCGGGCTTGGGCTTGATGTGGTTCTGATAGTATGTGTAGGTTACACTTTCCTTATCGGAAATAACTCTTGCTTCCGTTACGGAGCAGATAAACATTCCGTGGGTGTCAAGGTCGATATACTGCTCTACCTTAAGGGACATGAAGGAATTTATATATCTGGGAAGGAATACAAGACCGTTGTCTGAGCGGAGAGGCTCGCAGTTTTCGAACTTATTTACGTTTCTGCCGCTTCTGAAGCCGAACGCTTCAAATACCTTGAAGGGAGCTTCCACCGTAAGGCAGTTGATGTTCATTAAGCCGGTCTGCTTTATTATGTGGTGGGAATAATTCTGCTTGTTTATCGTTACCGCTATTCTGTTGGGTGTATTTGTGACCTGAGTTACCGTGTTTACGATAAGACCGTTGTCCTTCTTGCCGTCATTGGAGGTGACTACATAGAGACCGTATCCGATATTGAAGAGAGCTGTCATATCGTTCTTATTTGCGGTAGCTTCTCCCATTGCCAGATACTCACGGCATAGCTCTGCTGCAAGAGAATTGAGCTTTTCGGTGCTTTCATCATTAAGAGAAGAAAGTATCTTTACGCTGTTATCCGTATAGGTGATATTCTTGCACTTGGAAAGCATTTCCTTCATTACCTTTGCGGCAAGAGGAGCCCAGCTTCCGTTTTCGATAAGCGCTACCGTGCGGTTGGAGAAGTTTCTCTCTGTGAGATGATCTATGAATTCACGCATGAAGGGGAATATATCCGCATTATATGTGGTGGTGGCAAGAACGAGCTTACTGTATCTGAAGGCGTCGCCCACAGCCTGAGCCATATCGCACCTTGCAAGATCGTATACTATTACCTTGGGGCATCCGTTTGCTTTAAGAAGCTCTTCAAGGGCAAATACCGCCTTTTTTGTATTGCCGTATACAGAGGTGTAGGCTATAACGATACCCTCCTCCTCGGGCTGGTAGCTTGACCATGTATTGTAAAGGTTGAGATAATATCCGAGGTTTTCGCTGAGCACGGGACCGTGGAGAGGACATATCTTTTCGATATCAAGGGAAGAAGCCTTTTTGAGAAGATTCTGTACTTGAGCACCGTATTTTCCAACGATACCTATATAATATCTTCTTGCTTCGTTTGCCCAGGGCTCGTCTGCATCGAGCGCACCGAACTTACCGAAGCCGTCTGCAGAGAAAAGCACCTTGTCGGTGGTGTCATATGTGACTATTACCTCCGGCCAATGTACCATGGGAGCCGCAACGAAAGCAAGTGTGTGCTTGCCGAGAGAAAGTGTGTCGCCCTCTCCCACAACTATCTGCTTTTCGGGAAAATCCGTACCGAAGAAATTCTTCATCATGGCGAATGCCTTGGAGGATGACACTATCTTCGCATCGGGGTAGCTATTTACGAAGGTGGTTATATTTGCTGAGTGGTCCGGCTCCATGTGTTGAACTATGAGATAATCGGGAGTTCCGGTGCCGAGAGTGCTCTGCATCTTGTCCATCCATTCATGGGTGAAGGAAGCATCCACCGTATCCATTATCGCAATCTTTTCATCTATTATAGCGTATGAATTGTAAGAGATTCCGTTGGGTATACGGTACTGACCCTCGAAAAGGTCTGTTTTGTGATCGTTTACTCCAATGTATTTGATATCATCGGTAATGTACATAATTTTGACCGTGCCTTTCTTGTGTTCGTCAGTCCAAAATCTTTCCGTCTGTGGAAATGGTTATTACCTGCCATGGAATGAATTTTCCGCTTGCCTGAAGGGCTCGCTTTACTGCATTTTCTATCCCGCCGCAGCAGGGAACCTCCATTCGGACGACTTTTACGCTTTTTATATTATTATTTGCTATTATATGTGTAAGCTTTTCGGCATAATCGCCCTCGTCAAGCTTGGGGCAGCCGATAAGTGTGATGTGATTTCTCATGAAATCGTTGTGAAAGCTTCCGTATGCATAAGCCGTGCAGTCTGCCGCTATGAGCAGATTGGCATTTTCAAAATAAGGTGCGTTTACGGGAACGAGCTTTATCTGACAGGGCCATTGCATAAGCTGACCGGACACCGAGCAGGATTTGAGCGAGGGGGAAGATTCGCTTTCGGGCTTCAGCATTTTTGTTCTGCTTCCGGGACATCCTCCCGAGCCCGTACAGGTCTGTTTTGCACCTGCCTTTTTCATCTTTGCTCTGAGCACCGCAAGCTCATCGTATGCCGGGGCTTCACGTTCTTCGAATGTTATTGCATTGGCAGGGCAAGCGGGAAGGCAGTCGCCCAAGCCGTCACAGTAATCTTCTCTTGTGAGCTTTGCTTTTCCGTTTACCATTTCAATGGCGCCCTCGTGGCATGATGCGGCACACGCTCCGCATCCGTTACATTTATCTTCATCTATCTTAATTATCTTTCTTATCATTATCATTTCCATCCTTTTTTCGGGGAAGTTCATCCACCTCTTGATTTGATGGCATTATTATAGTATAATAGAATTAAATAGTATGTTGAATTTTCAACAAAACGAGGTTTTTATGAAAAAATATTTGGAAATTTTAAAAAAATGTCCCCTTTTTTTCGATATAAGCGATAATGACATTATGATAATGCTGGGATGTCTCGATGCAAAGGTAGTGGAATTTGATAAAAAATATACTGTCTTCGCGGAAGGAAGCCGTGCTCGGTATATCGGAATAGTATTATCGGGTTCGGTTCAGATGATGAGAGTTGATTTTTACGGAAACAGAAGCATTATTTCCGTTGCGGGAGAATCGGAGATGTTTGCCGAGGCGTTTGCCTGTGCCGAAACAAGCTCGCTTCCCATAACGGCAATTGCCAATGAGCCCAGCGTAGTAATGCTTATTGATTGCTCCCATGTTCTGCATACCTGCAAGAATGTCTGCAGCTTCCATCAGAAGCTTATATTCAATCTTATGAAGTCTCTTGCGGGAAAGAATATCGCTTTCCATCAGAGGATAGAGATAACCTCCAAAAGGACAACACGGGAAAAGCTGATGGCTTATCTTGCCATGGAAGCGAAGAAATCAGATAAAGCAAGCTTCGATATACCATTTGACCGTCAGGAGCTTGCTGATTATCTTGAGGTGGACAGAAGCGGTCTGTCGGCTGAAATCAGTAAGCTTCGGGCAGAGGGAATAATAGAAAGCGACAAGAAGCGTTTCACGCTTCTCGGTTAAAAGTTAACTATATTATATTTTACACCTTTTTTGGCGTTTTGTAAAGTCGCTTTATTGAATTTTTCGATGAAAATGGTATTGATATTTCCGTGTGATTATGATATACTTATCACACAAGTTATCTTGCGTTCGATATATTTTTGCGAAATTAAAATTTATAATAAAATAAATAGGTAAATGAAAGGAAATAACATGTATTACATCAATAAGATCACATCAAGTCCCGTTGTGGATTTTGCGGCAGAAGAATTAAAAAAGTATCTGCGTATGATGATGCCGAAATGCGGCGAAATAGCAATAAAGTACGCTCCCGAAGCAAAGGACGGATTCCGCCTCGGTCTGATGAGTGACTTTGGTCTTGATACCTCTGAGGCTGAGAATACCGAGCTTGATGATATCCTTCACATAGACACCGATGAAAACGGCGGTGTTATCGCCGGAAGTAATCCGAGAAGTGTTCTTCTTGCGGTTTACAGATACCTTACGATAAACGGATGCCGTTGGCTTTTCCCGGGTATCGACGGTGAATTTATACCCGTAAAGAATATAGAAGCGACAAAGTATCATAAAATGGCAGACTGCCGTTTCCGCGGTCAGTGTAACGAGGGTGCGGAAGCTCAGCATCTTATGATGGAAGCCATAGATTTCACACCCAAGATAGGTATGAATATCTTCATGATAGAATTTGAAAATCCGAGATACTATTACGATTCCTATTACGAGCACAGATACAACCAATATGCAAGAGATCCCGAACCCGTTTCTGCGGAAACCATTCTCCAATGGAAGAGACTTTGCGAGGTTGAAATAGCAAAGCGCGGCTTGCAGTTCCACGATATGGGACATGGCTGGACAGCAGAGCCTCTCGGAATAAGCAGCGATGCGGGCTGGACAAAGAGCGGCGTCGAGCTTCCCGAGGAAACAAAGCAGTATCTTGCCATGGTAAACGGCAAGAGAGAGCTTTGGGGCGGTGTTCCCCTTAATACAGAGGTTTGCATGTCCAATCCCGAGGTTCGTGCAAAGATGGTCAAGTACATAGCTGATTATGCAGAGCTTGCCACAAACGTTGATTTCCTCCATATATGGCTTTCCGACGGCTCTCACAACCATTGCGAATGTGATGAATGCCGCAAGATGATACCCTCCGATTGGTACATGATGCTCATGAATGAAATAGATGATGAGCTTACCGCAAGAAACCTTAATACAAGAATAGTATTTATTTGCTACACCGATACAACATGGGCACCCGAAAAGGTACAGCTTAAGAATCCCGACAGATTCTCACTCCTGCTTGCGGCTATTACACGTTCTTATACCGATCCCGTTGACCCCGATCTCGATGTAAGCAAGGTTGAGCTTCCCAAGTTTGATCTTAATAAGAGTCAGTTCCCCGGAACGGTGAATGAATACGTTGCTCACGCCGACCGCTGGATGAAGCATTGCGGAGTAAAGACATTCGTTTACGAATACCATTATTGGTGGCCTCAGTACAGAGATCTCGGTCTCATGGATTCCGTAAAGCTTTTGTATGATGATATAAGAGGCTACAAGGCTCATGAGTGCGACGGTCTTGTCGAAGACGGATCTCAGAGAAGCTTTTTCCCCAACGGCTTCAGCTACTATGTATACGGAAATACTCTCTTTGATAACAATGCTGACTTTGAAGAGATGAAGAAGGATTACTTTGCTCATGCGTACGGAAGTGCTTGGGAAAAGGTTCTTGAAATGTTTGAAAGTATTTCAAAGACCGTTGATTACAGATATTTCCACGGTAAGCTCTCTTCGGACAGATCAAAGGGTATATTCTATAATCCCGAGCTTGTTCCTTCCTTGAAGAAGATAATTTCCATTATCGACGAAAACGAAGCAATGATAAAAGAGCATAAGAATATGCCTTATCGTGCGCAGACTGTTTCCTACAGAATGCTTATCAGATACCTTGATTATTGCCGTTCCATCGTAAAAGCGTTCATTCTCGAAGCAAGCGGACTTGTTGACGAAGCAAGAAACGAATATATCAGCTTCATAAAGGAATTCGGTAAATACGAAATGGAAATGGAGCTTTGCTACGACCATTTCAATGCACATTGCTCATGGGGAAGAATATTCGGCCACGCGTTTTAAATACATTTTCTGATAAGATTTTCCGATTAGATTGGTTCTGATAAGGAAATTATTATCCCATAGGGCGTGGGCTTGCTCCCGCCGCTATACAAATATCGGCAGAGATATTGTTTTCTCTGCCGATTTTTTTAAAACTCTCTTGACAAAATAATATTAATATGATATCATAATAATATCAAAAAGAAATGTGAAAGCAGGTGTATGTTTCAATGACGGAAAAAATATTGAAGGGCAAAAAAAACGGACTTGTAATGCTCCTTCTCATAATAGCATTGGCGATAGCTTCTGTCGTGGGAGTTGTTTTCGGCGGAATCATGCTTGATGAAGGAAAAAGTCCCGTGCTCTTTATTATCAGCCTTGTTGTCCTCTGCAGCGAATGGATACTCATTCCCGGCTTGAAGGTGTTGAAGCCTCAGGAGGCTCTCGTATTGACGCTTTTCGGTAAGTATATCGGCACACTCAAGGGCGACGGCTTCTATTTTGTAAATCCCTTCTGCAGTGCGGTGAATCCCGCCGCGGCAACTAAGCTCAATCAGAGCGGCGACGTTTCGACAAAAAAGATAGCTGCACAAAACGGTGAAAGCATCGAGATGGTAAGCAAAAAGATATCTCTCAAAATAATGACTCTCAACAATAACAGACAGAAGGTCAACGACTGTCTCGGCAATCCCGTTGATATCGGTATTGCGGTAACTTGGAGAATAGTCGATACTGCAAAGGCAGTTTTCAACGTTGATAACTATAAGGAATTCCTTTCTCTTCAATGCGACAGCGCATTGAGAAACATCGTCCGTGTTTATCCTTACGATGTGGCGCCCAATGTGGACACTACGGGAGACGGAGTAGCAGATGACGGAAGTCTCAGAGGCTCCAGCGAGATCGTTGCGGGAAGAATAAGAGAGGAGATTCAGAAGAGAGTTGACGAAGCGGGAATCGAAATAATCGAGGCTCGTATAACTTATCTTGCATATGCTACCGAAATTGCGGCAGTAATGCTTCAGCGTCAGCAGGCATCGGCAATAATCGATGCGAGAAAGATGATAGTTGACGGTGCTGTCGGAATGGTCGAAATGGCTCTCAACCGTCTCAGCGAAAACAATACCGTTGAATTGGACGAGGAAAGAAAGGCGGCTATGGTATCTAATTTGCTTGTGGTTCTCTGCGGAAACCGTGATGCGCAGCCGATAGTTAACTCAGGATCTCTCTATTGATATGGCAGATAATAAGACTGCGGGAAGCAATCAGAAAAAGCAGATACCCTTGAGGATATCTGCGGAGCTTTACAACGGATTGAATGCCTGGGCGGAAAATGAGTTCCGCTCCGTAAACGGTCAGATAGAATATCTTTTGACCGAATGCTTGAAGCAATATAAGAAAAACGGCGGGCATATCCCCGACGTTATAAAGAATACGGCGGAAGAATAAACTTTTCGGAAAATTTACCCCAAAAGTAGGTTTTTACTTTTTCCTCCATAAAAGCACCACCCGAAGCGAAAACGAGAAAATTTCACATCGGGTGGTGTTGTTTTTGGGTTTATATAGGAAACTTGCTTGATACATGAACAATTTTAACGATCACAACTTTGGTCACGTTTCGACGTGACTGAGAGGGCGAAAACGGTAGGAGGCGTCCTCGACCTTGTTAACCTGACCCTCTCCGTCATGATTGACCACCTCTCCCGCGGGGAGAGGCTTTAAGTTCTTTTGAGCGTAATACTATTATGAGGCTCTCCCTATGGGAGAGCTGTCGCGCTTACAGCGTGACTGAGAGGGTGGAGAAAAACGGCAGACGGCATTCCCGACCTTGTTATCCTGACCCTCTCCGTCATGATAGACCACCTCTCCCACGTGGAGAGGCTTTAAGTTCTTTTGAGCGTAAAACAACCTTGAGGCTCTCCCTGTGGGAGAGCTGTCGGGCTTACAGCGTGACTGAGAGGGCGAAAACGGGACGGAACACCACAAACCCATATTGACAAAATCTGACAAATATATTATAATACCATACGAACAAGGCAAACAAAAACGGTAGGCGGTAGCCCTTCTTTCTCAAAAAGGAGGGTAAACACTTTTCCCTCCGGAAAGGAGGGGTTTTATGGTTACATATGAGCAGTTGTTTCTGATGATAACAATGATCGTATCTGTCATAAATCTTGTTATTAACATAACAAAAAAGAAATAACCGCCAGCGTCCAACAAAGCGGTTAATTTCTTATTAGCTTCTAAAGGGCTCACCGTCTACGGTTGCCTTGTTTTCATTTATATTATACTATCTATCTGCGGAAATGTCAATAGGAAACTTGCCTGATATAAGAACAATTTTAACGATCACAACCTTGGTCACGTTTCGACGTGACTGAGAGGGCAAAAACGGTAGACGGCGTCCTCGACTTCGTTAGTATGACCCTCTCCGTCATGATTGACCACCTCTCCCGCGGGGAGAGGCTTTAAGTTCTTTTGAGCGTAAAACAACCTTGAGGCTCTCACTATGGGAGAACTGTTACGTTTCAACGTGACTGAGAGGGCAACACCACAAACCCATATTGACAAAATCCTACAAATATATTATAATACCATACGAACAAGGCAAACAAAAACGGTAGGCGGTAGCCCTTCTTTCTGAAAAAAGGAGGGTAAACACTTTTCCCTCCGGAAAGGAGGGGATATTATGGTTACATATGAGCAATTGTTTTTAATGATAACAATGATCATATCGGTCATAAATCTTGTTATTAACATAACAAAAAAGAAATAACCGCCAGCGTCCAACAAAGCGGTTAATTTCTTATTAACTTCTAAAGGGCTCACCGTCTACGGTTGCCTTGTTTTCATTTATATTATACTATCTATCTGCGGAAATGTCAATAGGAAACTTGCCTGATACATGAACAATTTTAACAAACACAACCTTGGTCACGTTTCGACGTGACTGAGAGGGCGGAAACGGCAGACGGCGTCCCCGACCTTGTTAGTCTGACCCTCTCCGTCATGATTGACACGAAGTAGATTCAGTCTCCTATCTCTTCTTCGGTGAATCCGAATGTCTTTATAGCATCTTCTCTGCCGCGGATGTAACGAGTATCCGTTATCTGACCGCAGTTCTTCCATTCAAAGCCGCGGCGTTCTTCAAAGTGGCATATGCCTTTTACATTCTTGATATGCTTGCATATTCTTCTGTATATTTCTCTTGCGGGCAATGTATCTCCGGGCTGTATGCCGAGGATGGAGAATACATCGGTATCTCTCTTTCTGTCGCGGAGAGAGCAGGATACAAAGCAAAGTCCCGTATTCTTATTGAAGGCGTAGCATGGAGGACAGATGACACAATTGCCGGGACCCTCGATAACCGTAACGGGAATATCGTGGTTCTCAACTATCTTAAGCCATGCTTCGTAGAGATTGTCTTCTATAAGGGGAGAATCGGGAGCGCTTCCTCCTCGGTGGCACAAAATGCACATAAGATGATGCGCACGTATAGAAAATTCCTTGGCATCGGCTAAAGCCTTGCAGGAGCTTTCCTTGACACATGCTTTTTCACATTTGTCTCTTTCGGGGCAAAGTGATTTCAAGCCCTCTGCGTAAAAGTCCTTATCTGCATTGGAGCAGTTTTTATAACCGGGATGCTCTTCCTTGAAAGGAGCGCATATTTTCGAGCAGTTGGGGATAAATTCTTCCATAAGCTGTGCCCATATTTTTGCTGTGCGCACGGATTCGGGGATCGTACCCATATCTCTTAAAATATCGAGATCTCTTTTTCTTTGCGCTACCGTGGTTTTTTCGTAAAGCTCAGTACGTGCCCCTGCATCGTCAAAGGCTGTTTTGAATACTACGTGTACATTCTGATCTTCTTTTATTCTTTTTAGAAGTGCATCTACTTTTTCGGGGTCTTCCGCTGTACATTCAGCACCGCCGTTTTTACAGCATGCACAGAAAAATTCACCGGGACGCGCTTCAATAATGTTTTCGGAAAGGTCTGAACCTTCAAAGCCTCTTTTCATGAAAGATTGCCTCCTTTATTTGTCTGTAAAAATTATATATTATGAGGGGATAAGCTGCTTGTTTGTTCTTAACTGAATATATTATACAATAGACGATCGTTTTTTGTCAACAAAAACAAAGCAAGGCCGGCTAAAAAACATCAGGAAATACATCCCGCGAATCTCTGTCCGACCTTACTTTGTTTTACCTAAACTCAGGATATGAAAAAACTTTCGCTTAAACTCTCTTCTTGTTGAACATCAAAGCCGCACCTGCAGCAGATACGAGAGCTGCAAGAGCTATGAGACCGGATACATCACCGGTAGTGGGAGCGGTATCTTCTTTGTTTTCGATCTCTTCCTTTTCAGGGTAGAGGACCGTATTGTAGTATTCTTCTGCTGTTATCTTCTTTGTAGCATAAGAGTCCTGATAATAATGCTCATGTTCTGTTCCGCAGAATTTGCAGTCGAATATCTTGTCGTTGCCTTCGCAAGCGTTGGGATCGTATTCATCGATTCCGAGAGAAGTTACAACGAATTCATCTACGTACCAACCTTGTTCACGTCCGGAGAAGTATATTGTATGTTCACCCTTCTTAAGCTCAAGAACGTTGGGGTAGTGACGGAAATCACCGTTTTCTATTGTCCAGGGGCCGTATTTTTTAGTATCGGAATATTCGCCCTTAACACGGTCTGTGAGGAAGAAATAATGCCAGTTTGCATTGCAGGGAACTTCGGGATCTTCATCCGGGAAATCCCAAATGAAGGACTTGCCGCCGTCAACGGAGTATACCATTGAGTTGTTCTGATATGTGGGGTAGAATATACGTCCCCAAACTACGTACTTGCCGTCAGCGGGAACTGTGAATGTAAGAGCGAAACCTTTTGTTTTGTCCGCTTCTTCAAGTCTTACAGTAGGTGTAAGTACCTTGTCGTGAATAGCGCCTTCGGCTTCTACCTGTGAGATCGCTCCGCCGGAGATCTTAAGATCTTTTGCAGGGAAAAATTCCGTGTAAGGCTTATCTGCAGCTATACTTAAAGACATTGATGCAATAAGTATACTAACAATGAGTGTTGCGATGATGAATCTTTTCATAATTAGTCCGTTCCTTTCGTTTTTGTGACATTACTTTGTGACATTACGGAAGAATTCATTCCGATTTGTCTGTTTTTGTTGGATTTACCTCGGATGTATTCCGTTTGATTTTATTCTAACTTATTTTGTTTGAAAACACAATACCGATATCAGACAAGCCGTTCGAACCAAAACGGACATATAAAACGGGTACATATGAATTTCTGTAATTTAATTGTACCATTATAAAATGATAATAAGCGAAATAAAACGCAATCAATAAAAAGCGATTTTTGCTGATTACGGAATGCTGACTACTGAAATAGAAATTAAAAAACAAAAAAGGACATCGCCGAATGCTTTTGAAACGGCGATGCTGTACGTAAGGCTATTTGAATAGATTCTTTTTGTAGATGCTTATGGGGATCCCTTCATTTTGCTTGAAGAAACGGCTTAAAGCATATTCGGACTGAAAGCCTGCCATTTCGGAAATATCATGAAGCGAGAGATCTGTGGTTTCCAGCAGCTCTTTTATCAGATCTATTTTGTATTGTGCAATAAGCTTCGAAACGGGAATACCGAGGCATTTGTTCGTGAGTCTGTTAAGATGTCTCAAAGTCATGTTTGAGTAGTTTGCGACGTCCTCGCATGTCAGCATGGAGCCTATATTGCTCCTGATGAATTCTTTGATATCGAGAATACGGCGATTATCATACATTCCGGTTGCTTTTCCTGAATACTTCAAGTTTTTTCTTTCGGAAGCTACTTTGTACATTGTATCCATTATGAAACATTCAAAATAGTTAGACATCATCGTGGAAACATCGGGCCTTGCATAAAAAGCACTTTCCAGCATCATTTGCACCATGGTGCTCATAAATTCGGTACCATTGAATACTGCTGCGCCGCTTGTGATGGATTCGATCGCGGAATGAATAAAATCAATGGCGTGGTCAACTGTGAATCTGAATTCGATCTTGGAAAAGTCATCGCCGTATGCTATCGTATCGTGAGCCTTGAATGGAGGGATAAGTGCGAATTGTCCTTTTTCCAAGGTATGTCTGTCGCCGTTTTCAAAGATTATTACCATCTCGCCGTCGAGTACATAATGGAGCTCGAAGCTTGAATGTGTATGAACTCCTATAATCTTGTCAACAACGTTGGCGGTGCGGATACGGCACCAGTAAAGATCTGCTTTTAAAAGAGGATTGTCAATAGAAGACTTGTATCGGCTCATCCTTTTAGCAGCAGTATGAAAGTATTGCTTCTCCATATAGACCTCATTAATATATAAACAGGATACGGACAACTTTGATCCGATTAAATTATACAGTAATAATTACGTAATGTCAACCATATTAATTCTAAAATGCAAATTTGATATCTAACAAGAAAGACATCCTGCAGCTGTAAATACCGATTGGCTTAAGTCCGGATGTCTTTCTTTTATTTATCTATATTCTTTTTATATATGCTTAATGATACGCCTTCGTTTTGCTTAAAAAAGCGGCTTAAAGCATATTCGGATTTAAATCCCGTCATCTCCGATATGTCGCGGGGTGTCAGTTCTGTTGTGCCGAGAAGCTCTTTGATGAAATTGATCTTATGCTTTGCAACAAGCTTAGAAACGGGGACACCAAGGTGTTCGTTTGTCAATCTGTTAAGATGGCGGAGAGTCATATTGAAATAATCGGCAACGTCTTCGCAGGTGATGAGAGAACCGATATTGCTTTTTATAAACTCTTCTATTTCGATCACACGTTGCTTTGAAGCGGCACCGCTGATCTTTTCGGAGGCGGCAAGCTCTTTGTCCGATGCTATCTTGTACAAAGAATCCATAAGGAAGCATTCAAGGTAATTGGATATCATGGTGTATACATCGGGTCTTGCGCAAAGTGCGCATTCCAGCATCAGATCCACAAGGGGTCTCATGGAATCCGCAGATTCGAATACTATGACCGTGTCGGAGGTAGATTCGATAGCTGCGGCAGTAAAATCCGATGCGTGCTGAACAGAGAAACGGCAGACCATCTTAAGAAAATCATCTCCGATGGCAATGGAATCGTGGGAGAGAGAGGGGGGTACAAGAATGAATTGACCGCTGCTTACGGAAATGGGTTGATCGTTGTTGAATTGTATTCCCATTTCTCCGTTGAGAACGTAATGAAGCTCGTAATACTTGTGAGTGTGAGCTCCCGCATTCTTCCTGACATCGTTTATTGTGTAAATACGGCACCAGAAGAGATCTGCATTGAGAATGGAATTGTCTATGAATGATTTGTAGCGGCTCATCCTTTTCGCCGCGGTGAGAAAGCTTTGCTTGTCCATATTGTCTCATTTCGAAAAAGGGCGCCGCCCCGTGCGGAGCAGCGCCCGAATATGATCAATAGATCACATCAAGTGGTTGAACTTATATTCTCTTCTTGTTGTATACAACAGCTGCTGCCATTGCAGAAACGAGAGTAGCGAGAACGATCCAAACGATTTCGTCGCCTGTGTCAACAGAGGGCTTGGAGGGCTCTACAACCTTGGGATTCTCTGTTACGAGGAATTCTACGGAAGCTGTAGCAGCGGAAGCGCCGGGAGCATAGAAGTATGCTACGTATTCGCCAACTGCGAGACCTTCGAGAGCAGCATATTCGCCGTCGTTGATGGACTTGATAACGCCTTCGGAGTCCTTGTTGAGAGTAGCCTTACCGTCTACTACGAAGCCCTTCATAAGAGGAGAGCCGTATACGTACTGCTGATACTGTTCTTCACCCTTGTCGTTAACCTTGATGTTGCCTTCTTCGTCAAGCTTAGGATACTTGAATGCGGGGTCATAGTCAGTTGTTTCGTCGCCGTTTTCAACGTCGATCTTAGTATCTGTGAAGGAGAGGTCATAACCCTTCTTGAATATTGCTATACCGCCTTCTTTAGCGCCTTCAACTGTGAATACTACGTCTGTGTTGGGCTTGATTTCAGCTGTTGTCTTAAGAGTAGCCTTAGCATCAGCATTGGGAGCGAAGCCTACATATGACTTGGGTGTGAAATCGGGAGCTGCAGAAGCTGTGCCGAATGTGAGACCGGAAACCGCAGGAACTGTTACACCGGAAGCAACATTGATCGTAGTGAATTCAAGAGCAGATGCAAAAGGAGCGTTAACATTGCCTACTGTACCGCCGTAAACATTGATGTTTGCCTTGATGTCTACTGCATCGGGCTCTTTTGTAGTAGACGGCTGAAGCTGATAGTTAGTAACAGCACCGCTCTTCTGATATACGTTTACAGTACCGTTCTTCAATCCGTGACCATAGTAAACATTTGTAACGGAACCGGTTGTGTCGATATAGAGGTTAGCTTCTTTGAATGTAAGATTGTTCATGGGACCGGGGGAAGCGTAACCTGTAACAGTTGCCTTACCGATAACATAGTAGTTTGTAACGAGCTCGTCGCCAACGTTATTAACCTGTGTGCCGAAGAGATAACCGTAGGAACCGTCCTTCAAAACGATAGAAGAGTTGGTAACTTTTCTTGCGATCTTATCTTCTGCTGTAGCATAGTTGGATATACCGGGGTAAAGGTATGTTCCGGGGGAAGAAGAGCCTTCATCGAAAACGAGATCGTATCCGTTGGAGTAGAATCTTCTGTAAGTACCGTTGGAGAAATCAAGAGTGATGTTCTTGAAAGTTGTGGGACCATTCATAGACCAAGAAGTGTTGTTTCTGTGACCTGCGAAGGTGATCTTCTTTATGTCATCAGCACTTTCGGATCTGACTGTGATGGGGTACGCATGGTGAGGGTTAAGGAAATGGAATGCCATTTCAGCGGAAGAACCGATATCGGGGATATTGGGTTCGCCTTCACTTACGTCGTTTGTGTACTCGTATACCAAGTTGATGTCTTCAACGATGATGATTTCGCCGCCTGTAGCAGCAAGGGCCTTAAAAGCCATAGAGATTTTGGAGTACGGATCAGCTTTTGTACCTGTACCCTTTTCTTCCCATGTGTCGCCTGCGCCTACGTATACAACTTTGCTGTCAGCACTTACCTGAAAAGCGCAAAGAGAAACGAGCATCATAGCTACGAGAAGAGTTGCTAAAAACTTTTTCATAATATTCCTCCTGTAAGTTTTAGTGGAATAATTGTAACATTTTTGTAAACTTTTTTCAATATGCATTTTGCACAAATCGGATGCGATTTATTTGTGCATATTGCATTATAAAATGACGTAATTTTCGAATTTTGACTTCCGTTAAAAAATATTTTCCGTGAGGGACGTTGTTTTAAACTGTAAATATGAATAAAATGTGAATTTGCAAACTCTTTCGGTGGATTTGTGCCGGAGTTCCCGCAAACGTCTGCGACGAAATGCCCTCATGACACCTCTCCCGCGGGGAGAGGCTTTAAGTTCTTTTGAGCATAAAACAACCTTGAGGCTCTCCCTGCGGGAGAGCTGTCGCGCTTACAGCGTGACTGAGAGGGCAAAAACGGCAGGAGGCGTCCCCGACCTTGTTAGCATGACCCTCTCCGTCATGATTGACCACCTCTCCCACGTGGAGAGGCTTGTTATTACCATAACAAAAAAGAAATAACCGCCCTCGCCCAAAGGTAGCGGTTATTCTTTAACCAAAATTTAGGGCTCACCGTCTACGGTTGCCTTGTTTCCATTTATATTATACTATCAATATCGGGAAATGTCAATAGGAAACTTGCCTGATACATGAACAATTTTAACAAACACAACCTTGAGGCTCTCCCTATGGGAGAGCTGTCGCGCTTACAGCGTGACTGAGAGGGCGATGAAATGTCAAAAGGAAAAGGACATAGAGCGGTTTTGCGTTCTATGTCCTCTTTTTGACAATTTGTCGATATGCCTCGCTCTGTCGTGCTAGGCTCGATATATTTGCCTTACGGCAAATTCGATATGACCGCTCTTGAGTTCGGTCTCGATATGATACAGCTCCATCGTTTGCGAAGCAAACATATCGAGCACAGCATATCGAGCTGCGTTAGCAACATATCGAAGATCCCGTCGGGGAGCTATATCGATGCGTAGTATTCTTAAGCGCACCCCTTTGGAAGTGCGCCTTATTCGACTGTATTACGGTTCCTTAGTCAACCTTAACAAGGATACCCTTTTCGCCGGATTCGTATGCGGCGTTGATTACCTTCTGTACCCAAACAGCGTCTGTCATGGGAACCTGAACGGGAGAACCGTTGAGGATGGAGTCGGAGAAGGATTCGATCTCTCTTGTGTACATGTTTCCGAGTTCAACGTTGAGCTCGAGAGGAGCAACTTCGTTTCTCGCCTGGCTTGCGTCATAGCCGCCTTCCTTAGCGATAACTACCTTAACGTTTCCGCCGTCTACCTGACCGATAGTTCCGGAAGCAAGGATGGATCCTCTTGTGCCGTAGAATTCGAGACGGCATTCTGCAGCCGCATCGGGAATGTTGAAGTTGGAATCAACATAAGCTGTAGCACCGTTGGAGAGCTTGAGGAGTATGTTGGAGGAGTCATCAACATTGTAGGAGAAGGACTTTGTTTCATTGATACCGAAAACAGCTTCTGTCTTGGAGCCTGTGATGTGCTCGATAAGGTCGATGCAGTGAACGCCCATGTCCATGAGAGCGCCGCCGCCGGAGAGCTTCTTATCCTGTCTCCATGCGCCGGGAATTTCGGGATACCAGCATGTGAGCTGAGCACGGCAGGAAACTACCTGACCGATAGCGCCTTCAGCGATGAGCTTCTTCATAGCCATGTTGTATGCACCGTAACGCATCATAAGACCTGTAGCTGTAAGAACGCCTGCGTCCTCGCAGATCTTCACGAGCTCTGCACAATCTTCAAGAGTCATGGCGATGGGCTTTTCAACGAGGATGTGCTTCTTAGCCTTTGCACAAGCGATGACCTGATCCTTGTGGTAGAGAACGGGGGAAGCGATATAAACTGCTTCGACCTCGGGATCGTTTACGAGAGCCTCTGTATTGTCATATGCTCTCTTTGCATTGTATTTAGCTCTGAGCTTTTCTGCAAGCTCCATGTTAACTTCCATAACGGCAACGAGCTCTGCATTTTCAGCAAGCATCATTCCGGGAAGAGTTCTTCTGTCAGCGATACCGCCGGCGCCGAGGACGCCCCACTTTACTTTTTTCATTTCAAAGTTTCCTTTCATATATGGGAAGCCGGAGAGCGGGGCTCTCCGATTTCCTCAGTATTGATTCTGTAAGAATTATATCTTATTATTACTTAAGATGCTTTGCAAGAACTGTCTTCAAGCCGTAGATGCAGCGCTCAATGTGTTCAACTTCCCAAGAGGGGTGGAGGAAGAGACATACTGTTTCGAAGCGGAGCTTATGTGCAACGGGGCACTTTACCTTGGAGTAATCAAGGTTCTCAACATCTGTGTATTCCTTGGAGTTGAAGGGGAAGTTTGCTGAACCGAAGCCGACCTTTTCCTTATATGCCTTTTCTTCGTATGCTTCGGGCCACTGGATACCATAGCAGGGTATCTTCATAGCGAGAAGATCCTTCAATATAACATCAGCTTTGCAATCGAGCTTGTCAACATCAATAAGGATGGGATACCACCAGTAGGAGTTCTTGCGCTCTGCTGTGTTAACGGGGAGCTTCTTGATTCCCGCAAGACCTGTGAACGCTTCATCGTACATTGCGGCGTACTTATAACGGCGTGCAAGGTTCCAGGAGTCGAAACGCTTCAATTCGTTGATACCGATTATGGACTGAATCTCGGTCATACGATAGTTGAAGCCTACTCTTGTATGAATGTAAGGAAGCTTTTCTTCGAGAGCGAGCATGTTCATTCTTGTCTTTACATCGTAGCCGTGGTCACGGAAGCTGCGGCATTCCCAACCGAGGTCTTCGTTGTTTGTAACTACCATACCGCCTTCGCCGCCTGTGGTGAAGTGCTTGGACTGACAGAAGGAGAAGCATCCTACATCGCCTATCATACCTGTCTTGATTCCGTTGTATTCGCCGCCGAAGCACTGTGCACAGTCTTCGATAACGTAGAGGTTATTCTTCTTTGCGATATCAAGGATGGGACCCATATCGGCAACTGTACCGTAAAGGTGAACAACAACGATACCCTTTGTTCTCTTTGTGATGAGCTTTTCGATGCAAGCGGGATCAATGGTGTGATCTTCTGTTACGTCACAGAATACAGGAATAGCACCTGCCTGTACTATTGCAAAGGAGGAAGCTATGAAGGAATAGGAGGGAACGATAACTTCGTCGCCGGGGCCTATGCCGAGGGAGGAGATAGCGATGTGGAGCGCTGCTGTACCGTTGGTGCAGGAGATAGCCATCTTAGCGCCTATCCATTCAGCCCACTTTTCTTCGAATTCCATACCCTTCTTACCTGTCCAGTAATTTACCTTACCGTTCTTGATGGGCTCTGTTACGTCTTCAACCGTCTCGGGAGCGAACTGGGGCCACATGGGAAAACCGATCTCTTCGATTCCGGCACCGTTCATTGCAAGATCTTCTTTTTTGTTCATTTCAGCCATTGTAATTTCTATACCGTGTAAACACGGGATCCTTTCCCCCGCACGTACCTGCGGGACACATTTTAATATCGTATACAATTATACAATGCTTTTATAAAAAAGTCAATATCGTTTCGCATTGTTTTTATATCTTTATAAGCTTTTTATCTGTTATTATGATAAATTGTCAGGATCTTTTCATATTTTTTATATATAAAGCTTTACGAGCTTCACGAGAGACTCGAGAGCTTTTTCTCTTCGTGTCTCATTCTGTGGTATGAGCGCATATTCCTCAAGCTCAAATATTTCGCACAATTCCTTTAATTCCGTGAAGCTTTTATTGTGAGCCATTGCGGCTATTCTTCTCGGGGTGTCCGAAATTGTTATACGGTCATCCTTTTTCCGCAGAAGGCGTATGAATACCGCATAAGAAAACCTGAGCTTCTCATCGTACGTTGAAAGAGAGGAGAGCTTACGCATGAAGGAATTGAACTCATTGGGCATCACAAAGCCGTTTTCACCGTCCGAGCCGAGAAACGTCATCTCGTCGCGGAAGCTTTTAAGCTCTGCGGGCATTACCGCCGTTTTCTTTTTGTACGGATTTTTAAGAAATGCTAAGAATGCTTTTAATATTTCCGAAAGCTTCATGATAAGAGGCTCAAGAAGCTTCTTTCTGTAAAGGATAATAAGAACTGCTCCGAGGATAACGAGAAGGAGCGTGATTATGGGAGCTATGATATCGAGGGAACGGTCGGAAAATACGATGGGAAGATAGCCCTTTCCGCTTCCCGGTGCGGTGGAAAAATCGAGAGTGTTCGGTGCATCCGATTCTCTGAAAAGCATGTCCGCAAGCTTGCCGAAAAAGATAACTATGAAGCCCTTCAAAATATTGAGAAGTGTTTTCATAAGAGCGATCATGGAGATCACGGCGCCGATGCAGAGGACTGTAAGAGAACGGTTTACCGTATGAGCATTCTTCGATATTACCGAAACGCCCTTTGTCTGATTTCGTTTATCAAGGAGATTCTTATTCGAAAGGAAGAGAAATGCGGAGAAGAAGATCAGCGCCGATATACCCATTATCTCCTCGGGTATCTTTTCAATGAAAAAGGAGACTGTGTACTGCAGGAAGAATATAATGAAATAAGCGGAGATCATATTTTGCTCCGTGGCATCCTCGAAGGAAACGAACCACAGGAAGATTCCCGCAAGTGCAAATCCGAAGAAGAACGCAGCGGCGTATGAAGGGTAAGCCGCATATCCGCGGTACATTTCCAATTCGCCAGCTTCGTACATTTTTTCAAGAATATCGGACAAGATCATATATATTACCGTGGCGGCGGAAATGCTCAGAGCTATGGGGATAAGCGCTTTTCCCACGGAAAAGCCCGTATGATCGTATTGCAGGCTTTTTCTCGATTCGTAAAGGGCGGGACGGTTTCCCGTGATAAAGGAAAACACAGCCTGAAAAACAAATCCCGTTCCGATGGAAACGAAGGCAATGGGAAAAGAAAGGAACGAAAGAGCTTCCGATATCTGATTCAATATGATATATGCGGCGGGATGCAGTAAGAGTGCGGCGCAGACTACCATAGTGAATCTGTAAAGCTTGTCGGTCATATTGATTGATGATCTTTTCACGGCAATTTTTTCCTTCCTTTATATTATATATGCCAATATGTTATTATATTCAAGAATATTTTACGCATAAGTGAACGGCACAAGGTATATTTCTCTGAGATGATTATACAATATTTTGCGAGGAAAGTAAAGATTAAAGTGAAAAAATATTGAAGAGACAAAAAATATGTGCTATAATGTACACGGAATTTGTTTTTTATCAAATCTTTCAGGTTGGAAAATTAAAGGAGAAATATCATGAAGAATACACCGTTTGATAATTACAGGTACAGAAGCGTTGTATGCGAGCCTATAGATTGGAAGGCATATTGGTTGACAACGGAGCATTTCCGCTGGCTCGGTTACCGTCCCCTTCACGGCTATAACCGTATGCCCAAATTCGCAACGGAAACGCAGAATGTACATACATTGTTCCGTAAAAACTTTACCCTTAAGGGAACGAAGAAGATAGCGAAGGCGCTTTTATATATAACGGGCGACGATATATACAAGGTGTATATCAATTCCGAATTTGTCGGCGAAGGTCCTTCACAGTCATATCCCTTTGCATATAATTACAATTGCTTTGACGTTACCGATCTTATAAAGGTGAACGAAGAGAACGCCATCGGTGTTCACGTATATTATCAGGGACTTTACAATATATATCTCGTGAGTGCCGACAACCTTCACGGCATGATCGCTCAGATAGAGGTCACATATGAGGACGGCTCGAAAGAGCTTGTAAAGAGTGACAGATCATGGAGATGCAAAAACTCCGAGGCAAGAAGCTTCCGTTATGTTTTCGGATATCAGACACAGTTTTCCGAGGATATAGATCTGAACAAGTGGGAAAAGGGCTGGTATGATCTTTCTTACGATATCTCCGATTGGGAAAAGGTTTGGGTACCCTCCACTCCTTACCCCGAGTATTATACACTCGTTCCTCAGATAACACCCACAGTCAAGCACGAAAAGGTATATCCCGAAAAAATCGAAAAGATCGATGGCGGATACTTTATCGACTTCGGAAAAGAGATCACGGGTACATTGGGAATATTCTTAAAGCAGAATAAAGGTGATGTGATCGAGGTGCGTTGCGGCGAAGAGCTTGATGAAAACGGCAGAGTGCGTTTTGCCATTCGTGCAAACTGCAAGTATCAGGAATTCGTAACTCTGACGGGCGAAGAGGATACTGTTGATTTTTACGAATACAAGGGCTACAGATATGCGGAGATACTCAATGTTACGGATGATCTTTCGGAAAAGGATGTATGGACATTCAACCGCCACTATCCTTTCCCGGATGAGCCTGCTGTATTTACCTCCTCCGAAAAGCTTCTTGAGGATGTATGGAAGATATGCGTTCAGGGCGTAAAGGTTGGAACTCAAGACACATATTTCGATTGCCCCACAAGAGAGAAGGGCGGATTCTTGGGCGATGCGCTTATCACGGGTCTGACACACCTTATTGCAACGGGCGATACGAGAGTGTATAAAAAGTTCATCATCGATTGTGCTAATTCCGCAAGATGCTATGCGGGAATAGTGGCTCACGTTCCCACAAATGTAATATCCACTCTCGTGGATTATTCCATGCTCTTCCCGCTTTTCCTTGAGGATTATTACAATTACACGGGCGATATTGAATTTATAAAGGGAATGCTTCCCGTATTGGACGGTATAATAGATTATTACCTTTCCTCCTTTGAAAACAGCAGCGGTCTCCTTGAAAAGATCGTACAGCCCATAAAGGGAGAAACGAAGAATCCCGCTGTTCTCGTGGATTGGCCTCCGGAGCTTCGTGACGGATACGATTTTGAAAAAGCGGATAACGGCATCTGCACTCCCGCAAATATGTTTACCTGCGGATGTATAAAAACAGCAGCAAAGCTGTATAATATAGCAGGAGACAGCGAAAAGGCTGACGAGTACACGGAAAAGTATCTTGCCATGGAAAAGGCTATGATAAAGCTTCTTTACGATGAGAAAAGAGGTCTTTATAAAGATTGCCCCGATTCCGATCATTGCGGTCTCCACGGAAACGCTCTTGCACTCTTCTACGGTATAAATGCTCCCAAGGGCTATGAGCCTATAGTCAATGTTATAAGGGAAAGAAGACTTCACTGCGGTGTTTACTTTGCGTACTTTATAATAAAGGGACTTTATTCCAACGGTGAATATGAGCTTGCGTATGACCTTCTGAGCGGTAAGGATCAGTATTCATGGTACAATATGCTTAAGTGCGGTGCTACCACCTGCATGGAGGTATGGGATCCGAGCCATAAGTGGAATACGAGCTGGTGTCATCCCTGGAGCAGCTCTCCCATATACTTCTACGCTTATGAAATATTGGGCGTCAAGCCGATGGGCGACGGATGGAAGACGGTAAAATGCGCTCCCGCAATTCCGAAGTCTCTTAACGATATGGCGATAGATATGCCCGTTCCGGGAGGAAGAGTAAAGGCATCCTTTGTCAGAACCGAAGAGGGAATCGATTATAAGATAAGCGTTCCCGAAAACGTCAAGATCGTATTCGAAAACAGAGGTAAGGACAACATTAACTTTATAGTGGAGTAATGAATACCTTTGAAAAAATCTATGAGCAGGTAAAGCGCATCCCGAGGGGGAAGGTCGCCACTTACGGCATGATTGCCGCAAAGGCGGGGAATCCCCGCTGGTCACGTGTGGTGGGATATGCTCTCCATGTGAATCCTTCTCCGGGTATCATCCCGTGTCACAGAGTCGTGATGAAGGACGGCAGTCTTTCTCCCGGCTTTGCCTTCGGCGGTCCCGGTATACAAAAGGAGCTTCTTCAAGCGGAAGGAGTCTTGTTTGACGGCGAAAAAGCAGACATGGAAAAATGCCTGTGGACAGAATAATGATAGAACTTCCGGATCCGATTTTAAAAGGATCGGGTCCGGAAGAAAATATTAAATGTGAAAAATAAAAGAAATTTCAAATTTGGTATTGACAATCTGACTTTTGTATGCTATAATCTAAAGGTAGTTCCGGAATGGTCATGTTTTTGAAGGCTCGGAACGATATGTGCCGGAGTGGCGGAATTGGCAGACGCCCGGGACTTAAAATCCCGTGGGACTTAAATCCCGTACCGGTTCGAGCCCGGTTTCCGGCACCATTTTAAAAAATCAATATCGCGGGGTAGAGCAGTTCGGTAGCTCGTCGGGCTCATAACCCGGAGGTCATGTGGTTCAAATCCCATCCCCGCAACCAAGAAGCGGTTCCTAAAAAGATGCCGCCAAGAAAACTCGAGGTTTCCTCGAGTTTTCTTCGTTTTTCTCCGTTTTTCTCGTTTTTTCAAAATTCAAAAGTCAATGCGATTAAAAAG